>NZ_VHKO01000064.1 GCF_015223435.1 Vibrio hibernica | reverse complement strand
TTACACCGTAATACAAAGAGGTAAAAAGTATGCCGTCTATGTCCGTTAGAATCCCTGAAGAAGTAGAAAAAAAATTAGTCATACTTGCTGAATCAACAGGTAGAACAAAGTCATGGCTAACAAACCAAGCCATTCAAAGTTACTTAGATCGCGAACTTTGGCAGGTCAATGAAATCAAAAAAGCTATTAATGAAGCAGACTCTGGACAGTTTTCTACTGATAGTGAAGTGAAAAAAACTTTCTCTAAGTGGGGCGTGAATGCAGGTTAAATGGCTCAAAAATGCATTACTAAACCTAGAACATTCCGCGGATTACTTAAATGAACATAATCCTCAAGCAGCAAGAGACTTTGTTAAGGAAGTTTACGATCTAATGGAACTGCTCAAAGAAAATCCTGCAATGGGAAGAACAGGAAGAGTATTTGGCACTCGAGAACTTATCTTACAGCGGTTCCCTTACTTAATACCTTATCGAGTAAAAGATAATTGCATTGAAATATTGCGAGTATTTCCTACCAATATGTCTCAACCAGATTTTTGGTAAAGAACAATGAAAGGTTACTATAGTAAACTTTCATTAATGCAGTTTATGGACGTTATGTAGAATCAACATAATACCGCCATAAAAAAACCTGCAATAGCAGGTTTTTATAAATACACATTTTTCCTATGCCCTAGGTGTGTAGCAAGAATAATAAGTTCATCATCTTCAATACTGCATAATACTCTATAGTTACCCACTCGATACCGCCAAAATTGACGCTTATCTCCTCTCAAAGATTTACCTTTTGAACGAGGGTCATCTAATTGTGCAATACCATCCAAATAATCAATAATCGTAGATGCTGCTTTCTTATCGAGCTTCTTTAATTCTTTTACTGCTTTTAAAGAATACTCAATCGTCCAAGCCAAGTTCTTTCCTTACTTCATCAGCTGAATAAGTTTCCATTTCTCCATTTTTCACTTTTTGAGAAACATTTTCCGCCAGGTAGTAATCTTCAAGATTAGAAAGATGCTTAAGTATTGCCTCTCTCGCATAGTAAGTTTTCGTTCTGCCTGTCTCTTGGGCTAAATGAGATAATCTATTTTCAATATCTTCAGGTAGTCGAATAGCTAACATAGGTACACTCCATAAGTGATATACATGTATATCATAGCAAATAAAATAGATTTTCTCGCATATTTTTTAGGTTCGCTATATGGGTAATATGTTAAATAGCCCAGTTAGCTATCAAAAACACTCACTAGAGCGTCTAAAACGCGCTTAGACATCTTTTATCCATATAACCCACACCTATCTACCACTTAAACCCCCTGTAAGTTTATGACAGTTTCAGGTGGGTTTTATCCGTAATCTATTCCGAGTTCATTTGGGAGTGAAAAACGCCTCTAAAGGCTTTTTTATAACGTTAATATCGGCAGTTACGTTATTAATTATTTGATTACTTATGAATCATTTTATATATTGAAAACAACACGTCGTTGACGTTGAGTCCACACCTCTTGAAAGTGGCGCTACCTCGCGTAGTAAAGGGACACTAACCGGCACCATCCCATTGCGGAATCAGGATATAAATATAGAGATGTAAGATAATCAAGCAGTGAAGCACGCGACAGTGCCCTGTTTTAATCTCACACGCTCTCAAATCACCTATAGTTTTTAGCTCAAACACATCAAGCCATAAAACTATCCTTAATAAATACAGCGCCTGGTTAATTCAGGCTATCAAGCCGCACTGTGCTCACTGGCTCAGTGCGGCCTATTACCCGATATAACGCTTGCACCAGTCGTGCAGAACAGTCGTCTAATTTCCGATAGGAAATTAGACGACTGGAATGAATTCGCAAAATAAGCTTTTAAAACATCATATTACATGTTGCCTTCACCTGACGTTTTGCGACGTTTTCATTCCCTGCACACTCTTCATCGGCGATTTGGGCATACGATGCGTGACTTCGTCACTGGCGATCGTATAGCAACGCAAACCAAATGCATGAAGAGAAAAAAAAGCACCGCCCAAAAGGCACACACATGATCAGAGGCATGCAATAAGGCCGTTTCCTGACGCGCAACAGGGCTGATTTTAAAAACCAAATGCGCCTATCACTTAACTTAAAACGATGTAAATCGAGCAAATGTGTGGCTTATGAGAAATTTAAACCTAAGAAATTTTGGATTGAAAAATCGCGATATGGGAAGGGCATTACATAATGCTTATCAAGAAAATGGGAATGGATATACGGCAAACGCAACCGTCAAAACTTCATTGCATCAATTCGCTCAATTTCTAAAAGAATCAGGAGTAAGAGATCTTAAGAACGTCCAAAAAGAGCACGTAAAAGCATACGCTCAACAATTATTAGAGCGTTATGAAAATGACTCAATCAGTGCCAGTACAGCACAAAACTACCTCTCCGCTATCAATGTTGCGATGAGCAACGCGCGGATGGACAAACAATGCCATATCAACCCAGTAAAGGACTCAGGATTTCCCACGAAGTCAGGTATTGCAGAGATGAATAAATCTGTCACTTACGAAACTTTAGAGGAAGTAAAAAGAGAACTCCCCGCTAGGTTATCAGCGCAACTCAATCTTCAAAAAACATTAGGATTAAGGTTTAAAGAATCCGCTCTAATCGATGCAAAAAAAAGTTTAACCGAAGCAATTGAGACAGGAAAAGTGACCATTGAAAATGGAACGAAAGGGGGAAGAGCAAGGATCATTCCTATTACCGGCCAACCTCAAATCCATGCACTCGAAAATGCCAGTAAAGTCCAAGAAAATAACCGGTCTCTAATTCCTAAAGCCCTTACATGGGCTCAATATCAGAATACTTGTTATAAGGAGATGGAAAATAAACCATTTAATTTTCACGATCTCAGACACAGCTATGCCCACGAACGCTACCAAACATTACTAGGTCAATCGTGTCCAGTCCAAGCGAATATCCCTCACAAAGACCACCATCAATACTTAAGTAAACAATTAGCCTGCACAGTCGAAGATGCGAAACAAAGAGATCACACCGTAAGAGCACAAATATCAAGAGAACTCGGGCATAACAGAATATCCATTACCAATAACTATCTTGGATAAACCAAATGAACAGACAAACAGTAAAAAGTATCTATCAAAGCATGAGTGAGTATTACCGAAAAGGTAAAAAAAGCGGTTTTTCGACGGAAGAAAAAGCCAACATCGCTAACACAGTGGCAATGGCCGCAGTGAAATACTCAGACCTTTCTAAGCACCGCACCACCGATTACATCTTCGACTGGGACAACATGCTAGCGTTCGAAGGTAACACGGCCCCTTACATGCAATATGCCTACACTCGTGTCGCGTCTATCTTTGCCAAAGCAGGCATCGACATGAACAGCCTATCTGGTGATATCATGGTAGGTGATGACAAAGAAAAAGCACTGATTTCTAAACTTCTTCAATTTGATGAAGCAGTATCATCAGTCGCTCGTGAAGGTCAACCTCACCTAATGTGTAGCTACCTATTTGAGCTAGCAGGTCAGTTCTCTAGTTTCTATGAAGCCTGTCCTATCTTGAGCGCTGAAGATGAAGCTGTGAAGCAAAGCCGTTTGAAACTGGCTGCTCTAACAGCTAAGACCATCAAACAAGGTCTTGATCTACTAGGGATTAAAACCTTAGAACGCATGTAATCAATACGCGTTACTAATATATAAATGATCCCCTTGAGCAATCGAGGGGATTTTTTTATCCATTTGGTGATATGATTTTTTAATATCCATTTTAAAGGACTGATTATGAGCTTTACACTGCATCCACAATTGCAAAAAGATACCGATGTTATCGGTGAATTCCCTCTTTGCTTAGCACTACTACATAAAGAAAATATCGGCCCTTGGGTGATCTTAGTACCTAAAATTAATGACCTTCAAGAGCTGCATCATTTACCAATGGAACAGCAGCAGCAATTCCTAGTTGAATCTCAAACGGTATTCGAAAACTTAGAAAAGTTATTTAATCCTAAAAAGCTCAATTTAGGCGCACTTGGAAACATGGTGCCACAATTGCATATTCATCATATTGCGCGTTTTGAAACCGATGTCGCTTGGCCGGGTCCAGTTTGGGGAAATACAGAAGGGAAACAACGCTCACCACAAGAGAGCGAAAGCTTGATTCAAACTCTTGCGGATGCATTTAAGAGTCAATACCCGCAATTTAGCCGCTAAGCTGATACCAATAAAAAAGATTCGCCCTCATAAAAAAGATTAGCAGCAATAAAAAAGGCTCAGAGCTTTCACATTCTGAGCCTTTCTTATTATTCAGCAGTCAGCTAGTTAATGTTGACCACATCAATTCGTAATGCTTGTTCTTTTTGTCCTATCTGCTTTAAGCGAATATACACAATCACAAAAGCAATCAGCATCAAACCTATCCATAAGCTGCTCGATAATGGATGTGCAGCAAAGCTGGTTGCTTGATAATAAATCACCGCTGAGGCATAAGCTAAGAACATGGTCCACAAACCAATGAAGCGAGCAAACTTAGGACCGAATTCACGAACATACGCCCCCATCGCAGCTACACATGGTGTGTATAGCAATATAAACAATAAGTAGGCAAAGGCTGCACCACCCGTCACAAAGTAGGCTTGTAAATTACCAAAGATCCCTGAACTTACGCCTTGTTCCTCTGCTGCCGCAGTTGAATCACCAAGATCGCCAACTTCAATGCCTAGAGGATCACTAAAGCTCAAACCTGCAAGGTTATCGGGGATAGTTTGTAGCGCCTCTTTAAGGCTATCAACTAGATTAAATTCTGCGGCGTCTTCTTGTGGATCTGAATAAAGGTTATTCAATGTTCCCACTACCGCTTCTTTAGCAAAAATACCGGTAATAATACCAACCGTCGCTGGCCAGTTATCCTGATCCACGCCCATTGGTTCAAACACAGGCGTAACCACTTGTGCGGCTTTAGAAAGCACTGAACTCTGACTATCTTCATTACCAAATGAGCCATCTGTTCCGAGTGAATTAAAGAAGCTTAATACCGCGACCACGATTACAATCGTCTTACCTGCACCAAGTACGAAACGTTTTAGTTTTTGCCATGTTTTTAATCCAACATTACGCAAGGTTGGAATTTCATAATCGGGGATTTCCATTATGAAACTACTACTTTTACCCGGATAAAGCGTCTTCTTAAGTAGCATACCGGTAAATACTGCGGCTAAAATGCCGAGTATGTACAAAGCAAATACAACGTTCTGACCATTGTTCGGAAAAAAAGCAGCGGCAAACAGTGTATATACCGGTAGACGTGCACCACATGACATAAATGGCGCCATTGCTGCCGATAACTTACGTTCACGCTCTTGGTCCATGGTACGTGTCGCCATAATTGCCGGCACGTTACAACCGAAGCCTAAAATCAATGGCACAAACGCTTTACCCGGCAAGCCAATTTTTTGCATCACTTTATCGAGTACAAAAGCTGCTCGCGCCATATAGCCGGAACTTTCTAGTAACGATAAAAACAAGTACAAACAAGCGATAACAGGAATAAAGGTAGCAACCGTTTGAATACCACCACCAATACCATCAGCAATAACCGTAACCAACCAAACAGGTAAGTGTCCATCAAGTAAGTAATGCCCGCCATCAACCAATATTGCCCCTACACCGATATCGAAAAAATCGATAAAGGCACTACCAATATTGATAGAAAACATAAACATTAAGTACATAACGCAAAAGAAAAATGGAATGCCAAACCATTTATTTAAAACAATCTGATCAACTTTTTGAGTGAAGTTTTTACTTAAAGCGGAATCCAGGATACGAACTTGCTTACATACCTCATGTAAGTAGCTATATTTGGTATTTGTGATCGCTAGATCGATATCAAAATCCGCCGCTAATCTTTCTGATAATGCTTTATGCAGTTCTAAATCATTTGCTGAAAGGTGAGATAGCATTAAACCATCTTGCTCTAATGCACGAATAGACATGGCACGAGGAGAAATAATACGCTCAGCAGGCCATAGAGGGTTTAATTCAGCAATAGCGGATTCGATTTGAGAACCGTAATCAAGGTTCAAACTTGCAAGCTCAATAGGAGTTTGGGATATTTTATGGAGGTCATCTTTAAATTTGGCGACTTGCTGCTTATTGATAGCAGAAAGAATATAAACAGGGCAACCGAGTTCTTTCGATAAAGCATCAACATCAATTTCTTGGCGCTCACGATGTAATGCATCCAGTTTATTCAGCACCACGATCATTGGACGACCTAACTCACGCAATTGTAGAGTCATATATAAACTGCGTTCAAGGCTAGTCGCGTCCACCACATTAATAATCAGATCAGCTTGCATAGCCGAAACCGCTGAAGAGGCAATCGACTCATCAATACTATTGGCATCATTGGCACTATCTAATGAATAAATACCAGGTAAATCGGTCAGATTAAATTGCGTTTGCTTATGGTTAAAAGAGCCGGTCTTTTTCTCAACAGTCACACCAGCCCAGTTGCCAACATGCTGCTTAGCACCGGTTAAGCCATTAAATAGTGTTGTTTTACCACTATTTGGGTTACCAACGGTTAAAATATTAAAGCTCATTGGCCCACCTCAATCTCAATTTCTTCAGCTACTTTGCCCCTTATTGCTAAAGACACTCCGCGCACTTCAACTTGCAATGGATCACCTAAAGGGGCTTTACGAATTAAGGTCACTGGAGTATTGGGTAGCATACCCATGATCATTAGCTTTTTTCTAATGTCATTTGGAAGCGCATTTAAGTGCACAATATTGGCACTTTGACCCATTTTTAATTCACTTAATTTCATACTGTAACAAAACCTTTAATGAGAACTATTAGCATTTACATGTATAATACACTTTATTACATTTCATTTCTTGCGTTAGGTCAATTTAACATTGTAATGAAATGGCTATTTGTCACTTAAATTCTCTGTTATGGGAAAAATGGCATCTGGATTGAATGTCAAAACCGTCAGCTCTGTTTTTAAGTTTACGTCAAAAACGTCAATTTAAAAGATTCCCCAGAAAAAATGCCCTTCCCTACAAACAAATAAGCCATTGAAAATAAAAGAGTAAAATAAAAAATATAAACTTGTCGCTAATCTCATAGATCATTGTCGTTATTTTTATACGAAAAATAAGTCCATTCCCGTATAAATATATCTATCGATAACGGCACACGTTATCTAACCCTTTTATTCCTGATGTGTATTGTTCTCAATGCACTCCGGCAGCAAGCGAAGGTGTCATTACACCCGTGACATGATCCCCCCGGTTATGTCACGTTTTTTTATTCATAAATAAGGGCGTGTTGTTTTAAGCAACACGCCCTTATTTGATCTGAGCTTTATGGTGAGCCAATCTCTGATGAGGTTAGAACTATTCGGTTCCCAAAATCACTCTATTGAATTTTCAATAAATTTAGACGGTGATAAACCAAAGTAATGCTTAAACCTTTGGCTGAAGTATGACGGGTCATTAAAACCTGTTTCAAAAGCTGTATCTGATATTTTCTCACCTGAAATTAATAACTCGCAGGCCTTCTCTAAACGAACTTTTGTTACATAGTCCATAAAAGACCCGCCAGACAAAGATTTAAACTTTCTTTGCAAGCTTCTCTCCGAGATAAACAGCATCTTTGCAGCATGGCAGGTACTAAAATCAGGGTCGGGATAATGCTTCTCAACCAATTGATAAACTTTATCAAGCCAATCATTTTGAACGTCATTATTCACTTGTTTATTTATATTGTGAGTTTCCTGTTGAGAAGCGGGTGTGTCGACAATGCAGGCACCTTCATCAATATTCGTCGAGGGAGTGCACGCTTCAACTGGCCATGAGATAGATAAGCGCGTTCGATGTATCAGTTGATTATAATGGAAATCAAAATGCCCTCCACTCTGCTCCGCCATTTGGGCAATAGCAGATAAAGAGGTATCTGATAACGTAAATTGGGATTCATAGCCCACTCTACCAAATTCCTGAGCTTCAAAAGCCTGTATTTCATCTTCTGAGATACCTTCCCCCGTATCTTCGATAGCGATAAGGAGACGACCATCATCAAGTTTAGCGGAGAGATGAATGATTTGATTGGCATCCGACCGGATCAAAGCACTCGCCATCAAGGTATTTAAAATCATATCGAGGTTGAAGTGTTTAACCTTAACCAAACAACCTTGGCTACTATCTTCAACCAGCAAAGTGATCCCGACTTTATCCGCTTCTTGTTGCCAACCTTTCACTACTGCTTTAACAACAGAGGACACCACTTGCCCATCAAATACCGTGCACTCCGGTGTCTTATTATCATATAAAGATAAGATTTGCTCTAAAGGCTCTAGTGCTTGCTCTGCATAATCTAAAGCGGGGGTGTTCTTTTGGTCACTCTTATGTAGGTAGTCTTTCAAACCATCAAGGTTTAATTTCGCTTTAATCACTCGTTCACCGACCAGTATACGTCGAGTTTGAGCTTGCTTTCTTAACTGCATATTACTGCTAACCAATAATTGACTTTGATGCCTTAATTGCTGAGTTTTCAGATTAATCAAACGCCTTAACCTTAAGTTAGTTTTCACCACAATTTTAGAGCGCCATGCGATCAGCAGTACAATGCTACCAACAAGCAATACCGCAAAAATAGCCACACTACTCGGAAGCAAATACCAAGGCTTACTCACGATGAAGCTATACCTTGCCCCAGAATGATTGGTTCCAACCTGAGACATGGTCTTTAACTCTAAGGTGTAGCGACCAGGTTCTAAATGTTCAAAGGTTAACTGTGAGCCTTGAAAATCCACCCAGTTTTCTTTTTCACTGCCGAGCAAGCGATATTGAACTTGTGGCACTTCAAAGTTAGGCAAATAAGAAGAAACAAATGAAACGCCTGATAAGAATCATTCAAGACATATTACAAAATGAAGGAACAAGCCAAATAAAAACAATAGGGAAAAGACAAATAATTGGATATTGGAGAAGAACCGAACACGAAAGCCCTCAAACCAGGAGAGAAAAATACAACATATTGAAAAAATATTTTGAGGTCACTAATGAAAAGATCAAAGTACCTCAACCACGTGAGAAGAGCATAAAAGATATTGCCCTTTCGGCTACGCCGACCCCTACCCAAACAGAGCGACTTTTCAGCTCTTAAGGTATTCATTTTGGTCGTTTTCCGTGGAGATTTTTCTCTTACCCTTTCGGGCTGCCCTACGCTGTGTGTAAAGGCTTTCGCCCCCCATCCAAGTCACACAACACTAATCAACTATTCCTTTTCCGCATGTCCCCTCTAGCAGCTATAAGGGGCGGTTTTATCGTGCTTAACGCAAGTTATGATTAGTGCCTTTACCTTCCACCTATCGGACTGTCCCTTGGTCGGTGGATGATGCGCGTCGCTTTGTCCAAAACATCTTGAATCCAAACAAAGAGCAGAAATACTTGATAGAGGTCATTTGAGTGGTTAAACTGAAAGGACTTCGGTGCAGAAGTATTTCGAAAAAGGCAGCCTTGCAGGGCTGCCTTTTTCACATCTGGAATAAAGAATAAATCTAAAATCATTTGATCTCAATGATCTATTTCCCATCAAATTTTCATTTATGCCCATCAAAACACTAGCAAAAAACGAAAGTATACGTATATTATACGTAAAATATACATATACTATAGGTATAATTTACGTATGATCTACGTTATTTGTAATGAAAAAGGCGGCTCAGGAAAAAGTAGTCTTGCTCAAACTTTATCGGTTTATTTAAAGTTAATTAAGTCGAAAGACCCTTTACTCATAGATGCAGATCCTCAAAGGACAACAGCTGAATGGGCCGCTGAACGAGCTGAAAGCGATTTACCTCAAATCCCATGCATAGAGTTAACCGGTAACATCACTAAACCCTTACAAGATCTAAATACTCGATATGATTCTATCGTTATTGATTGCGGTGGTGCGGATTCAAAAGCCATGCGATCAGCGTTAGCCTTTGCTGATATTACTCTATTGCCTTTTAGACCTAAAAGAAGAGATCTAAAAGTTGCTCTTGGCATGTCTGAAATTGTCGAAACTGCTCAGGCTTTAAATTCAAAATTAAGAATTTTTTCGTGTGTTACGCAAACGCCAACACTCCCAAGTCAAGGATATAGAATCCAAGCAGCGAAGAACCTTTTAACCTCTTTAGAGCTAAACCCCTTAAGTCATATCACTCGTAATTTAAATGGATGGGATGATGCAGATGAATCAGGTTTAAGTGTTCTTGAGTGGAAGCAAGATCCAAAGGCCGGTGAAGATGCTAAAGCATTATTTGATGAACTAATGGAGTCTATTAATGAAAAATAACCCTTTTGGTGATATCAAAAAAAAGAACAACAACATATCTAAATCAGACTTCATTGAATCGGCAAAGGTTGATGGTAATACTGACACTTCCTCATTCGAAAAAAATGAGCGCAGAGGCTCAAGCTACATCGACAAAGAAACAGGGAAGCGAGTTAAGCTATCAGGAAAAATTCTTCAAGTTCCGGTAAATGGTTATGAATTAAATATTATAGAGGAGGGAGCTAAAAAAATGGGCCTTCCTCTTGGAAGTTACTTAAGAACTCTTGGCATCGAAAATGTAAATAAAGATAGATAAAAAAGGTCTCCAATGGCGACCTTTCTTCAATGCAGCTTACGGGTGTTACGTTAAATTCGTATTAAGTGCCGTTACGTTAAATTACGCGCTTCAAGGATAGAACGTGAATATTCTCTTTCTGCATCAGTGATTAATTCGGCTTCTGTTCCATCCAAATTCAATCTACGTTTACCGTTGATAACCGCATTCAGATACACATCACTATGCGTCCACCTTTGTATTGCCCAACTAGCAGCCTTACTACTAATCCCTTGCTCTCTTAATTGCAGAACTATGGATCTACCTATGCCTTTAGCTAAAGGCATAGGTAGGTTTAAGCTTTTAACAACATTAAGAGCTGCATGGTTACGCTTCATTCTCTCTTTTCTAGCTTTCTTCTCAAAAGCGATCTGATCAAATTTAGGCTTTGATTTTTCTTGCTCAGAAACTTCTAACTTTGTTTTTTCGATTGATTCTGACTTAGGCTTCAAGCTAAGAACGGGTCTCTTAGACATATTAAACTCTTATAAGTGAAACATGAACACATGATACTAAACCTCACAAATACGTACTAATCTCGGTTAAAAATCTACCACCTACGCACAATAAAGAGAAGAACAAAAAGGAAAAAAAACTTCGACTTGAGTATGAGAAAAGACAAGCGAAGCGAATCAAGGACGCTAAGAAATTAAAAAAAGAACAAGAAGCTTTAGTTGAGGAGTTGGCAGCCCAGACAATCAAAATTCCGCCATTCCGAAGAGGCAGTTAACAGGGGTAAAGGGGGCGTTAGCACCCCTTTCCAGCTCACAGAGAAATGAGCGCAGCGAGTGCACTCTGTGTATGCTGGCTTAAAACAAAAGCGCGTGATTAGCATAAAAATTGAGCTAAAGAAGAATAGAAATAGAGATACGGGGACAGTGCCAAAGATTGGGATGAAGTGGCTTACCGCTTGCTAGGTGTTCGGACGCTACGCTTACTCACACACTGCGCCTAGCGGTATAAATGGAAGAAACAAGGGTACAAGCGCGGCGAAAAACCAGCCCTTTCGGCTGCGCCGACCCCTACCTTTTTTCAAACTCAATTTGAGTGATTTTAGGTACCGATATGGTCGCTTTCAGATTGGGATTTTTCTCTTACCCTTTCGGGCTGCCCTGCGCTGTGAGTTAGGCTTTACGCCCCCATTCCGGTCTCACAACACTAATCATTTATTCCTTTCCCGCTTATCCCCTCTAGCAGCTACAAGGGGCGGATTTATCGAGCGTTTGCTTAGTTCTGATTAGTGCCTTTACCATGCCACCTTTGGAATATCCCTTGGTCGGTGGCTGATGCGCTTCGCTCTGTCCAAAACATCTTGAGTCCAAACAGAGTGCAGGAGTACTTGAAGTGCTTACGTGATATGGCTATCATGAAAGGACTTAACGGGTTGTGAAATCGTTTGAGTACTCCGAAAAGCCAGCTCGCCAAAGCTGGTTTTTTCACATCTGGGAAATAGATTAATCCCAAAAGCGATTGATCTCAATGATCCTTTTAACCGGTCATAACTTCCCAAAACAAAAAAGCCTCCCTTTGGGGAGGCTTTTTTGTGTCTAAATCTGGGTTCGCACTATGGCCGTTATAGTAAATCCCCTTTCACTGTATTACAATAA
>NZ_VHKO01000063.1 GCF_015223435.1 Vibrio hibernica | reverse complement strand
ACGCCGGGGGTCGCGGGTTCGAGTCCCGTCCACTCCGCCACAAATTTTAGGGGTGTAGCTCCAACTGGCAGAGCAGCGGATTCCAAATCCGCGTGTTGGGAGTTCGAATCTCTCCACCCCTGCCATACAATTTGCATAATTATGCAAAGCTCCAAAAAGAAAAGCCTAGTCATTTGACTAGGCTTTTTTCGTATTTAAGGTACTTCTTTTACTGTGCTACTTTTACAGCACTTCGCGCGCTCCGACTAAAGGCCGAGCAATACTTTAATAATAAGGTTGTCGACTCAATAACTCACTTATAGTGTCGAGCTGAGCCTCTAACTTATCTACCTTCGCTTCCAATTCTTTCTTTTGCTGCTGACTTAAATTAATAGGCTTGCCAGTACGATCAATACGGTTGGTCGGTTCTTTGGTGCTATTTGCATTATCAACCGATAGGTGCATTTGCGTCGTGCCTAATGAAACAGGTTCATCCGTTAACGCTAACCCTGTTAAGTAACTTTTTCCTGTGCCTGCAAAATCCGGATCAACTTCACAGTAAGTATGAAGAAGTTGGCCTTTTTCAATCGTTTCTAGCAAGGCTGAATTCGGCTGTAATACAGCAAATAGTTGGTTGCCTCGTTTCTCAACGGATAACACCGAACCATATCGAATCGACCTCTTATGATTATTCGCATTGATACGAGCGTTATACCTTTCGGGGTCGTAGGTTGCAGCAATATCATCAATGATTTTTTGCTCAATGAAGCGACCATCGACGGTCGTACCAGCCGTTAATATACAAATGGGCTCTGAGTGAAACATACCTTTACTCTATGCTGATTGATTAGTGGTTCATGTAGTCGCCCAGCTTGAGCGAACTATCATGGTTTACGCCCAAATGTCTGAGCCTGCTTGCTTGAGCTTCACATTCTTAAATTCTAATGCAGCCGCTTTGGTTGGTTGCTCAACCATGTAAGCCATACCAACCGATTCAAAGTTCTCAACACGATCAAGTTTGTCATTTAGCTCACCAACCGATTTACGAATGGAATTTTCTAAAATATAAATAGATAGGTTATCAAAGCTTGTCACCATAATACCGCGAGGTGGGAAGCTTGATACCGCAAAGGTCGGTAGACCACCATAGGTCGCAATGACTTGGCGCATTTCAATCTTAGATTTCTCGCTTGGCGTGTTGCCGTTTTCAGCGTAGAGGCGAGCTTGGTCAGTCGCGATAAGCTCACTGCTCACAATGGCCACTAAATCATTCGTCGATAAAAACACATCATCCAGTTTGTTTTTTACGTTCAACACGGCAAGGTCAAGGTTTACAAAGTCACCGCCCTCACCAATGCGAATTTCCCCTGAATCAACCACCACTTCTGACAGGATTTGTGATGATTTGTATTTTCGCAATAACTCAATCCAACCTTGGTTAACATCTTCCCCATTTGGATAGGCTTCAACGTCAGTATCGCTTTGCGCACTTACGCCATAAAACCCCACACGCACCTTATCTAAATCCGATTGAATACGAATTTTGTCATTTACTCGCTCTTCAAAGTTTTTTAGGTGAGCGAACGCATCCAATTGTTTATAGGTGATGTGTGTATCAAAGTTGGTTTGCGCACATTCGTATTTGATGGCACTCATTTCATGCGCAGAGCGTGTCTTACGCTCCTTACCCGAACCAGTATCCGTGCGCGAGGCAATTAAACCACCAATGCCTAAACCAATCGCATCACCAAATTGTTGGCTAACGGTGATGATGTTAATGCGCTCTAAGAAGTCATCGGTTTTCTTGATGTCTTCAATCAGGAACTGAGCCGCAGTAGGGTTAACGCTAAAGGTTTCATTCACCGATGATACGGCATAGGTCTCTTTTAGGGCAGTTTGCAGTGCGGTGAATTTCTTTTTTTGTTTCAATATTCATAGGGCTATCCAATTAGTCATGTTCTGGGTTAAATAAAGGTCATTGCCGAAGTGGGCGAAGGCTTTGGGGTGTATTGAAGTAAGCCAAGGCTCTCAAGCATTGACTGCCGTCTTTTGGCAATGTCAGGTTGTAACGTCGGGTCAGGAGCCGTGGCCTGTAGATTTCGGACAATGAATTTCTCAAACACCGCGAGTTGGCGAAAGCGGTGGCCACAGTGTGTGCACTGGCAATAGGTTTCTCTTATTTCGGCTGAAATAGCGCGAGAGGTTAAGACTCGCGTACGTTGTGTGCATTTGGGGCAAGTATTCATTTGCTCACCTCTTTGCTTTTCGATTCTTTTCTCTGTTCAACGGTTCTGGCTTTGGAATGACACACAGGGCAGGTTACATACACGGCTCATTTCCTCTTCTAGGTCACAATTTAGAATAAAGCTAAGGTACTGGACGTTTTAGATTTGGAAAATAGAACCTCGTTCTATATCATGGAATTAGGAAAAATCCATAAGGACAGTAGGGGCGAAAATAAATGCAAGAATGGGTCGCTTAGACCTAAAGAGGGCTCACCCCCTCCTCCCCATCAAAATTCAGCGCGGAAATAAACGCAAAATTACGCGCACCACCAAATAGGCCTAAAACCAAGCAACATAAAGGGTTCAAGCTGTATTTTTAAAATGGGCAGGATCGCAAACGTGCGTTTTTTGTGCGTAAATGCGCATGAATTAAAAATATTCAGATAATTTTGATAACCAATAATTAATTAGGCGCTTTAAATAGGTATGCAAAAATTTTCAGCAGATAGGCCAATATCTAAAATTGAAGACGATTTACTCGGACGTGCTAGTTTTTCGGATAATCTTGCAAAAGCACTTTCATCATGGAAAGGGATAGATAGTTTAGTCGTAGCTCTTCATGGTCGATGGGGTAGCGGGAAGTCATCGATTAAAAATATGGTGTTAGAAAAATTATCAAAATCGTCTCAACCTTTAGATGTCATAGAGTTTAATCCATGGGAATGGGCTGCCCAAGATAAGATTACATCATCTTTTTTCACTGAGATATCAAAAGCTGTTGGCCGTAAGGATTCTTCTGAAAAAAGCAAATGCTGATTTCCCAAATGTTGTTTTTTTACTTATCTTCCAAAGAAATATAGTTGAAGAAAAATTAACGACTAATTCTCAAGATGGGCGCGATTTTCTAGAGAAAATCATTCAGGTTCCCTTTGATATTCCAGCAGTTGAAGAGAGTCGTGTTCATTCAGTGTTATTTGATCAACTTAATTGGCTAATAGGACAGTATAAAAATACATCTAAACTCTTTGATCAACAATACTGGGGGAGTGTATTCCACACAGCACTTCGATACTATCTATACCCGTGATCATTGAAGATGCTTGATTTTATCGTTTAACAGGATCATGCTAGCCAACATGAAAATAGAACTATCCAACCAAAAAAAGAAACAACTCGAACGCATGCACGACTCTGCGCGTGATGGTCGAGTGCGAGACCGCATTAAAGCGGTCTTGCTTGCGTCTGAAGGCTGGACAAATACGATGATTTCTCAAGCTTTACGAATTCATGAAACTACCGTAACTCGTCATATCAATGAGTACTTACAATCTGAAAAGCTCACACCAGAAAATGGTGGCTCTCAGAGTAAGCTCAACTCGATAGAAACGATGGCGCTCATTGGGCATCTCTCTGAACAAACCTATTTTCATACCCATCAAATTGTTGATTATGTTCTGTCTGAATTTGAAGTTATCTACACCGTTGCTGGTATGAACAAGTGGCTACATCACAATGGCTTCTCTTATAAGAAACCTAAAGGCGTCCCTCATAAGTTCAATCCAGAGGCACAACAAGCGTTCATTGAATACTATCGTGAGCTGAAACAACGTGATGAGCCTATTTTATTCATGGATGCCGTGCATCCAAGCCAAGCGGCGAAAATTACTTATGGATGGATCCGTAAAGGTGAAGATTGTATTGTTTATATGGAGTAAGTTTACTTTGAGTCGTAAGCCTTGCTTTATATTGGGGATAAGCATCTGGTTCAACGATATATTTTTTAACGGTATTGCGTGAAATATTCAACTCACGAGCTATTGCCCGCATGCTTTTTCCTTGTCGATATAGGGTAATAATGTCCACAAAAATCTCCTTGGTTAACATAATCACCATCCAGTTTTGTTAAAACTGAATGATACCAAGTGGATCAATTTTCAATTGGTGTTAGTGGATCATTTTTGCACTGGTGGTGACACATACCTTTGCGAGTCACTTTGTCATGCAAGGTGGGAATATTGTGGTGTTAAAAGATATTTTAGGGCATAGCGAAATTACCACGACAATGAGGTATGCCCATTTAGCACCGAGCCATTTGAATGATGCGGTTAGACTGAACCCATTAAATGAACATCAATGATGATTAGGTGTATTGACTTTTTATGTTGTAATGACCAATGTATACACGTATGTAATTACGTTGTTATGGCGATTAAGGAGCAATATTATGGCGACAATTAATATTAGAATTGATGATAATTTGAAAGCAAAATCTTATGCCGCTCTCGAAGAGCTAGGTGTTAGCCCTAGTGATGTACTGCGTCAAACGCTTGAATATGTAGCGCAAAATAACAGGCTACCTTTCCAATCTGTTTTAGTGGATGACCAAGACCGAGAATTGCTTGCAATCGCAAAGCAGAGGTTAAGCGCACCTCAACGCATAAAGGTATCGTTGGATGACCTATGAGTTAGAGTTTGACGCAAGAGCATTAAAGGAATTTAAAAAATTAGGCAGTACTGTACAGCTTCAATTTAAGAAAAAGCTAAAAGAGATATTAGACTCACCTAAGGTGACGGCAAATCAGCTTAGGGATCTTCCTAATTGTTATAAAGTTAAATTACGCACATCTGGTTATCGTATGATTTATCAAGTGAATGATGACACTATCACAGTGCTGGTGGTTGCTATTGTCAAGCGAGATAAAGAGCAAGCTTATAAAAAAGCAGCGATTCGACTGGATTAAAGGCCTTTGATGCCTATTAACTGGATCGGTTGTATTGAGTATGAATCTGAGGCCAGACGAATATTAAAAATGCACCGTAAAACTTTTGAAAAGCTGGCTAGAATGTAATTTCAGACCCTCCCTCGTGGAGGGTTTTGTTTTTCTAATGCATTGCAAGTTTAACTCATTTTATTGAATAACTATTTTTAAAGCTGAACCTTGATTTTTATCTGGATTCGGCTTTTTTGTTGCCTTTTATTTTGGTTACGCCCACTTACGACCTCTTACGCCTCAAGTGATAAATTTATTTTTTGTAAGCCGTTGATTTTGTTTATTGTTTAGTGGTTTTCCAAATCCGCGTGTTGGGAGTTCGAATCTCTCCACCCCTGCCATACAATTTGCATGATTATGCAAATCTCTAAAAAGAAAAGCCTAGTCTATGACTGGCTTTTTTTGTATTAATATCCCATCCTAAATCAGGTTATACTTTCCAAACTTAACATTGGAGAGTGCTATGAAACCAGCGACGTAACGAACTAAACGAAATTACCCCCTTGCTTTTAAATTGGCTTAGGGAGTATGGCGACTAGATTAGTCTGGAGGTATACCGACATTTATGCTGAAAGGAGAGCTAGCGGATATAATTACTGTGCCTGATAGCTAAGCATTGTGGTGGTTTATTCATTATTATCATTTAATCCTATTTATAATAGGGGGAATTATGATTGATGAGACGCACGGTAGGTACATATTTTTAACTCATTGATTTTAAATTTAATGTGTTTTTTGTAGAAATTATATTCATATTTTTTATGACATATTATGCATTTATTTTGACCCATTTTTGACCCCAAAACATCCAATTTTAGTCATTTTTTCTGTTATAATAACGATCCAAGAAATGCCATTTAGAGTTTAAATCTATAGCGTGGCTTATTTTTAGCTTTTAATTCTGTTTTTAGGTGTTTTATGCATTATTTCAATATTAACCGCTTTTCTGTTGCGCCTATGCTTGATTGGACTGACCGGCATTGTCGTTATTTTCATCGTTTGATGTCTGAGCATGCTTTGTTGTATACCGAAATGGTGACCACGGGCGCGATTATTCATGGTAAAGGTGATTTTCTTGAGTATAGCCAACAAGAACATCCGATCGCGTTGCAGTTAGGTGGCTCGAATGTGAAAGATTTAGCCTATTGCGCTAAATTAGCTCAAGATCGTGGTTATGATGAAGTGAATTTGAATGTTGGATGTCCATCAGATCGTGTACAAAATGGAAAGTTTGGTGCTTGCTTAATGTCTGAGCCTGAACTGGTTGCAGAGTGTGTTTCCGCGATGCGCGATATGGTAGATATTCCTGTTACGGTGAAAACTCGTATTGGGATTGATGATCAAGATTCTTATGCATTTCTGATTCGCTTTATTAGTATAGTGAACGAGCAAGGTGGTGTGGATCAATTTACTATCCATGCGCGTAAAGCTTGGCTATCCGGTTTGAGTCCAAAAGAGAATCGAGAGATACCAGCATTGGATTACCCACGTGCTTATCAATTAAAACAAGATTTTCCTCAGCTTAATATTGCCGTTAATGGTGGAGTTAAAACCCTTGAGGATTCCTTGCTGCATTTACAACATCTGGATGGTGTGATGGTAGGACGCGAAGCTTATCAAAACCCATATATGCTTGCAGAGGTCGATCAACTTTTGTTTGGTTGTGATAAACCGATTAAAAAACGTCGCCAAATTGTGCAGGAAATGTATCCATATATTGAACAACAATTATTAAATGGTGCTTCACTAGGGCATATGACTAGACATATGTTAGGGTTATTTCAAGCCATGCCGGGTGCTCGTCAATGGCGCCGTTATATTAGTGAAAATGCACATAAAAAAGGTTCAGGTATTGAAGTGGTGGAGGCTGCGCTAGCTAAAATCCCAGCAGAGCTTGATGTATAGAATATTTTAACTAAGTGAAGATGGTTTCAAGTGGTGAGTTGAGCCTTTAATTGGTGAAATTCGCCATTTTAATTTTTAGGCTAAATTTATAGTTTTTTAACTGTTTGATTTTATAAATATACTTAGTTGGCTTGAAAGCTGCATTATGGGGTTATATTGAGGATCTATGTATGTTTGAATTATTATTTATCTTAATGCTTATTAGTATTTTTGTATTGACTGGTGCAACGATAGTGTCATTTTTTATTGCTATGGGAGTTGCGCTTCTACTTGCTTTGGTTATTGTTATGATTGGCACTGTGGTGAAATTACTGCCCTGGATTATAGTGGCGCTTATCGGCCTTTATATCTACAAGTATTACAATAAGCCAGATCCCTATCCGTAAGCAAAAGTATGTGATCACAATATCTCTATATAAAGTCGCACAATTCTAAATATGAGTCATGATTAAAAAATGTTAATGCTAGATGCTTCGATATTTTTTCTGAGTGGGATTGATGATGACTGTTTCGGAACTACAACGATTATATCAAGAGCATCTATTGGTTGAGGCTATTATCGAATCCTCAGCTGAAGAAAATGCATGGATTGTCGAATTTCGCGATAGTCGTGGTGGGTTAGTGTTGCTGACTGATATTTATGGTAAAGAATGTCATTGCCATGATCTGGAGGATGCTTCGCGTTTAGCGCAAAAAGTGGGCTTTAAACAAGTTAGTATTGCGAATAAATAATATTTACCTCTTACCCTTTTGTATCTTTGTAATTTACTTAATCTGAGTGACTTACTTTACGGAGTTTTTATCCGTATTCCCTTCTTATGTTCAAGTCTATTTCCAAAAAGTTATAAAACATACTTATCAATTCTTTCTCGCCATGAATCATAGTGGTTAATCTATCGAGATTAACTATAAGCGATGAAATATAGATAGGGATGTCATACATGTTGCCAAAAGAACTTTCCGCTCTCGCCAGTCCACTTAATGATCAACAACTAAGTCAATTACAACAAGCCGTATCTGAGTTATCGACTCAACAGTTGTCTTGGGTAAGTGGCTATTTTTGGGGGCTAAGCCAAACCAATCAAGTGATAGGGGCTCACTCTGCGCAAACTCAATTGTCTGTCGCAGCTAAACCGGCTAGTAAATTAACTATTATTTTCGCTTCTCAAACAGGCAATGCGAAAGGGGTAGCGGAAGCTCTAAAAAAAGAAGCTCAGGCTAATGATATCGCGGTCGATCTTTTTGATGCTAGTGATTATAAAGGCAAAAATTTAGCGAAAGAAACGCATGTGATTTTCGTGGCTTCGACCAATGGTGAAGGGGAAGCTCCAGATAATGCGCTTGAGTTACATGAATTTTTACAATCAAAGAAAGCACCTAAGTTGCCTAACCTGAAATATGCAGTGATCAGTTTAGGTGATTCTAGTTATGAGTTTTTTTGTCAAACAGGTAAAGATTTCGATGCTCTCTTAAGCAAGCAAGGTGCTACTCCATTTCTTGAGCGTTTGGATTGTGATGTTGATTATGAGGTTTCCGCCTCTGAGTGGCGTAAGCAGGCATTAGAGAAAGTAAAAGAAATGTTGCCGCGTGGTGAGGCTGAAGTCGTGCAACTGCCTATTGGCCAACTTAACCATAAGGAAAGTCAATGGAATAAGCAAAATCCTTACACGGCAAGTTTATTAACGAGTCAAAAAATAACAGGCCGCGACTCAGGCAAAGATGTTCGCCATATTGAGATTGATCTAGATGGTTCTGGTTTAACGTATCAACCAGGAGATGCTCTAGGGGTTTGGTATGAAAATAGCTCTGAATTGGTTACGGCTATTTTAGAACAAGTCGGTTTATCTGGTATTGAAAGTGTTGATCTTGATGCTAATAGTTTATCTATCCATAGCGCCTTAGTCGCTAAATTTGAAATTACTTCAGCAAACCCTCAGTTTGTAACAAAATATGCTGCGCTTTCTGGAAGTGAAAAATTACAAGATCTTGTTCAAGATAAGGACAAACTGCGTGAGTATGCCGGTAGCACTCAGATTATCGATGTATTGAAAGAGAAGAAAACGACGCTAACAGCTGATGAGTTAATGAGCTTATTACGTCGATTAACACCTCGACTTTATTCCATAGCATCAAGTCAAGCAGAAGTGGAAGATGAAGTTCATTTAACGGTAGGGTTGGTCGAGTATCAGCAAGGTGACGAGGCTCGATTGGGTGGTGCTTCTGGTTTTTTAGTTAATAGCTTAGAGGAGGGCGATAAAGTTAAAGTGTTTATCGAGCACAATAACAACTTCAAATTACCACAAGATGATAGCACTCCTGTGATCATGATAGGCCCAGGTACTGGTATCGCCCCCTTTCGTAGTTTTATTCAAGAGCGTGAAGCGTGTGATGCGGAAGGTAAAAACTGGTTATTCTTTGGTGACCGTACCTTTACCCAAGATTTTCTTTATCAAGTTGAGTGGCAAAAACACCTTAAGTCCGGTGTTTTGAATAAGTTAGATGTGGCATTTAGTCGAGATCAAACTAAAAAAGTGTATGTGCAAGATCGTATTTTAGAAAATGCTGCGCAGTTGTGGTTATGGTTGCAAGAAGGCGCTTATCTCTATGTTTGTGGTGATGCGACTCATATGGCGAAAGATGTACATAATGCTTTGATTACTGTGGTAGAGCAGCAAGGGAAATTAACTCACGATCAAGCCGAAGAATTTATCAATGATTTACGTAAAGCGAAACGTTACCAAAGGGATGTCTACTAATGAGCACGAAAGAACAAGTCGTATTAGGTGAAGTATTAGGACCGCTTTCTGATGGTGAGCGTTTAAAAGCAGAAAGTAATTTTTTACGTGGCACGATTGCAGAAGATCTCAGTAACCCAATTACAGGTGCGGTCACGGGAGATAATTTCACCTTGATCCGTTTCCACGGTATGTATTTACAAGATGATCGTGATATTCGTGCTGAAAGAGCTAAACAAAAATTAGAACCGCTGCATAGTTTAATGGTTCGGGCTCGCTTGCCCGCGGGTGTCATTACGCCAGCTCAATGGCTTGGTGTTGATCAATGGGCTGATGAACATACTTTATATGGCAGCATTCGCTTAACAACACGTCAGACATTTCAATACCATGGGATTTTAAAGCCCAATATTAAAAAAGTGCATAAAGCTTTAAATTCAATTGGAATCGATACTATCGGTACTGCTGCTGATATGAACCGAAATGTATTATGTACTGCAAATCCATATCAATCAGAAGTGCATAAAGAAGCCTATGAGTGGGCGCAAAAAATCAGTGAGCATTTCTTGCCACATGCTGCAGGTTATGCCGAGGTCTGGTTAGATGCAGATAAAATTGAAAGCACGGTAAAAGAAGAAGAGCCAATCTTAGGCAGTACCTATTTACCACGTAAATTTAAAACGACCATTGCTATTCCACCATTAAATGATGTGGATGTGCATGGAAATGATCTTAACTTTGTGGCAATCCAAGAAAGCGGAAAATTAATTGGCTTTAATGTGTTAGTCGGTGGTGGCTTGGCAATGACTCATGGAGATACATCAACTTACCCGCGTCGTGCTGATGATTTTGGTTTTATTCCAGTTGAAAATACATTGAAATTTGCAGAGGCCGTCGTAACAACTCAACGTGATTGGGGTAATCGTTCTAACCGTAAAAATGCCAAAACGAAATATACTTTAGATCGTGTCGGGATTGATGTATTTAAAGCGGAAGTAGAAAAACGCGCAGGAAGTGAGTTTGAAGTGAGTCGTCCGTATGAGTTTACAGAACGAGGCGATCGTATTGGTTGGTCAGAAGGTATCGATGGGAAACATTATCTATCATTATTTATTGAAAACGGACGCATACTAGATTTACCTGGTAAGCCGTTAAAAACTGGTATGGCCGAATTGGCAAAAATACATAAAGGTGATTTCCGTATTACCGCCAATCAAAATTTGATTGTTGCTGGGGTTCCTGCAGATCAAAAAACAAGAATTGAAAAAATTGCTGTCGATCATGGCTTAATGGATGAATCGGTCAGTGAGCAACGTAAAAATTCGATGGCGTGCGTGGCATTTCCTACTTGTCCACTTGCAATGGCTGAGGCTGAGCGTTTTTTACCTGCATTTGTAACGAATGTCGAAGGGATATTACAAAAACATCAATTGCCGAAAGAAGAAAATATTATCTTACGTGTGACAGGTTGCCCAAATGGTTGCGGTAGGGCGATGTTGGCTGAAATTGGTTTGGTGGGAAAAGCTCCTGGGCGTTATAACTTACATCTTGGTGGTAATCGTAGTGGAACTCGTATCCCTAAGATGTATAAAGAGAATATTACCGATAAACAAATTCTGGAGGAAATCGATAGCCTCGTTAGTCGTTGGGCTAAAGAGCGTAAAGATAACGAAGGATTTGGTGATTTTACTATTCGTAGCGGTATTGTTGATGAAGTTTTTGTCTCGAAAAGGGATTTCTATGCTTAATTCCATTGAAACAAAATTTGAATTAGTGAGTAAGTTTGAACTGGCAGAACTCTTGACCCTAAATAAAGCAGAGCAAAGTTTACAGCTAGCTGAAATTAATACCCAACTAGAAGAACTGGCAGCGGAACAAAGGGTGGCTTGGGCGCTAGAAAATCTAGATGGTGAATTTGCAGTATCTTCAAGTTTTGGTATTCAAGCAGCCGTTATGCTTCACTTAGTAACCAAAATAAAAGCAGCTGTGCCTGTTATATTGACTGATACGGGATATCTATTTCCTGAAACATATCGCTTTATTGATGAGCTAACAGAAAAGTTGAACCTCAACCTACAAATATTTCGAGCAGAACAAGGTCCAAATTGGCAAGAAGCTCGTTATGGCAAATTGTGGGAGCAAGGTATTGAGGGAATAGAGCAATATAATCGAATCAATAAAGTAGAACCAATGCGCCGAGCTTTAAAAGATCTTGCAGTGAAAACTTGGTTCTCAGGCTTGCGTCGAGATCAATCTAGTTCTCGTAATCACCTTCCTATTTTAGCGATTCAAAATGGTGTATTTAAATTTCTTCCTATTATTGATTGGACTAATAAAAACATACATGAATATTTGGAGAAGGAAGGCTTGCCTTATCACCCTCTTTGGGAGGAAGGGTATTTATCTGTGGGAGATACACATACTACACGTAAATGGGAACCTGGAATGACAGAAGAAGAAACGCGTTTTTTCGGATTAAAGCGAGAGTGTGGTCTACATGAAGATAATGGAACCCCAGAAACCGATGGATCAGGAATATAATTAATAGGCATTACATTAATTTACTTAAACAAAAAAGGTTATCTATTTTTATAGATAACCTTTTTTGCTTCAATTAGGTCAAAATATGCTTTAGATGACCATGTTTGTTAATGATAGAAAGTGATTAATATTAATAGAACATAACAACCCTGTGGATAAGCTGTGAAAATAATGGGTCAAAATGCGTATAAATAAGGCTTTGGATGCAAACTAGCCACTTGGCACTTATTTTTAAATTTTTTATGAAAAAGTA
>NZ_VHKO01000062.1 GCF_015223435.1 Vibrio hibernica | reverse complement strand
ATGAGTTTGGTGGCGCTATCCATCAGCCCACCACACCTTAAGCCTCGCCTTTTGGGAAGTGACAAATTATCTGGAAATTGGTATTCTAAAAATTCGAATTTTAGGAAAAATAGTCAAAAACTACTGTTTTTCTGGAAAAGGCTGAGAAGCCTTATCACACATACCTTTCCAGATTTATTTTAGAATCGACCTGTTGCGGTAAAGAATTGGCATCGACTAAGGCAAACATAGGCTAGTTCGCAAACAAATAACTTGGCCGGTGACAGCGTATAGAGCGAACAACAACCCCCTCAATAGAAAACTGGTCATAATCGTAGATAGAAACGGGTTGAATCTGTTCGTTTGCTGACAGTAACAAGCGGTTTTTTATATCAAGGATCTTACAAACAAACTCACCATTGAAGTTCGCCACAATAATGTCAAGATTCTTAGAGGTCTCATGGCGGTCAACAATCAAAATATCTTGGTTAAAGATGCCGACGTTCTGCATCGAATCGCCACAGGCTTTGCATAAGAAAGTCGAACTCGGGTGCTCAACCAACAAATCATCGAGCGATAAGCTCAGTTGAGAATATTCGGCAGCAGGTGACTCAAAACCGGTAATGCCGGCTCCAGCAGAAATGGGGATAACTTTCATAGCAAACACCTAAAAATGATACTGTATAAAAACACAGTTCTATTTTTAAGGATATTGATAGAAAAGGCAAGAAGATAAAGTGGAGTAACCACCACGGCACGACCAACCGCGGATTTACCAACACCAAAGAAGCTAAAGAAAAATCCCCAAATATCCACAACCTCTAAGCACACTTTAACCAAGACGGGGCGCAGCTCTGGGTGGGCGGGGGATGTGGTGGGTTCTTCCATAAAACAGCTTGCGCCTTTTATGGATTGGCCGGAACGGGCAACATTAAGAACGCACCACAACAAATCAGCAAAAGGAACATGATGAACCTTACCGCATGAGGCACGGTTTTTGTACCTGATGCGACCACCAATTACCCTGCTTTGCCCGTTTTTTTGGGCAAGGCAGATGAATAAGCGCCAGCTCTGCTGGCTTCAAAAAAGCACGTCTTTTGTGCGGTGGCGAAAATTTAACATAATGTCCAATAATGCTTGAAGTAACTCAGTGCCCGACAGCTTGCTGGCGAAAGGCACGTGTTATTTTGCATTATTCCACATTATGTTGAACTTGAGCACATATCCCCAAGCTTGGGGGATGGGGGTTGAAAATAAAGCTTTTAAGGCATGTTGCTACGGAAAGTCTAGCGGTGCCGCCCTGCCCTTTTTGGCGGTTGCATGATGGGCAGTTGCGCGTAGCGTAACAGTTTTTGCCCATGATGCGTTTTTACGTGAAAAGGGGCAGGAAGTGGCCCGATAGGCTTGGAGTGGTTAGCAATATGGCACTATTGTAATCAATATCCGCAATAATGGACAAAATGATAGTGAAGAAGGCTAACGCACTTTGTTTACGTTTTTTGTAAACAAGGTGCGTGGTTTGAGTTGATGCGAAGCATGAACGATTTGGATATATTTTATGTATCGAATAAATGACTATTAATAAAATTATCTATATTATTTTGTTTAATTGAAACATATTGGGTAAGGAGGCAAGCCCAAAACTGAATTATTTTTAGTTTATTTGACAGCAAAGGAAGCTATGAAATTTTTAACCGCATGTATTGTAGCCACAAGTATACTCCTAAATGGTTGTAATAATTCAAGCACATCACCTGAGAAAAGTGCCAGTAAATTAACATTTATGGGCAAGAGTATGTCTGTTTATAATGGTGAATATTGTGCAGCACTAAATGCAGAAGTGTATATCAATGATGCCGATGGCTCTTCCCCTAGGCTTGCCACACTAGATGAAGGCGTTTTAGATTTAGATGATGTTCCTGAAAATGGTTTCATTACAACAAGAGAGCTTTATGATGAAGGTGGAAGTTCCGGCGGGAATAATCCAAATTATATTTATGTAGTCACTAGCATTCAAAAAGAAGCAATTAGCCAAGATGGGATGCTTTTTTTTGAAGGATATAATAATTACGATTTCATACTGGGTCAGCGCTGTATAACACTCCCGATAGACGATTCTAGTACAACAGTTGTCACGAACGCCGATGAATACCCAAATACCGTTACAGTATCTCCAGATAATGGAACACCTATGTATGATGGTGTTCCTGCTTCTTTGTTGGGTGAAGAAGCATCATTCTTTACTTTTTCATTAAATGATGTTGGAAATATTACTGGAAATTCAAGTTATGGTGTCAGCAATACTGAGACAGTAACAATCAACAAACCTGTCGTTACTTACCCGATTGTGGGAGATCATGAAAAAATCAGCAGTTATAACTCTACTCTTAGCGTAAATGATGTACTTTCTAGAATAAATACTTCCCATACATCAACTTCTCATTCTGAACTTTATTTACCTCAAGAGATAGATATAATCAGCCAAATGACAGCATTCAGAAGTGAATACTCCTTAGATGCTAAGGTTTGGTCAGAGCAAAGAGTCGTGCCTAAAAATGGCCAATTTAATGTCAATTTCCCATCAGCGCAACCAATAGATTCGATGACTATAAATGATGATGACTCCATATCATTTATAACCAATAATTTCCGTTACAACGTTATTGAAAGCGAGTTAAATGGTAGTAATGATATAACTCCTTATATCATCAATGTTTTTCAAGTCACTAAGGCATCAAAGACAATACATGTGGAACTACCTGAACCATGGGCGTTAACTGACATAAATAGAGCCTCAATTACGCTCTATAACTTTGAAGATAGTAAAAGTCTCGACCTAAGTATTATGGCTGAATTAAGGAATTCTGAGTTAGTGATGATAGATCCCGCTTCTAGTGCAATTCATGATTATAATAAAGCCATTATGACCGAGTCGTCTGTCGCTGGGGCTAGTGTTGATCTTTGAGTGTATTGTTAAACTTAACCAGGAATTCAAACATGGCTAAATTGAAAGACACAATAGTGAAGTCTATTAATGAACAATCAAGTGATAATACATCGACTTTAGATATAGTAAACACTGGTCTAATAAGGTCTCTTGAAGGTGTTAATATCGTCCTAGAAGAAGCAAATTCTAGGATGAAAAATATAGATAATGCTTTAATTGATTATTTGGATAAAAATAAAGACAGCATAGAAAGAAAGCGAAAAGCGATGGATGAGCATAAAAAAAGATTTCTAAATCGATAATAAAATTTGGGTAATTTATATATCCAACACTCTATAAACCGTCGTCCGACTACATCCCAGTTCTTTACTGATTGCATGCTTATTCATGCCCTGCCCCGCAAGCTCTTGTATGCGCTGATGTAAGGCTTCATTAGGAAAACGGAAGATGTCGCCCTTCTGCTTTAGCGCGCTCCCTGCCCTCATTACAACGCTGTAAGATACGTTTTCTTTCCATTTCAGCAAAAGCAGATATGGTGGTATAGATAACTCGCCCCACATCACTGTTAATATCCACATTACCGAGATCATGAAAAACCAAGCCTGCGCCTTTTTGTGATAATTGGTCGGCGATTTGCAGCGCATCAATGGTATTACGAGCCAATCTATCGACTTTCATGACGTGAATAGTGTCGCCCTCTCGTGCAAAATCGAGCATGGCATTAAGTTGTTCTCGTTCTGAATCTTTGCCACTGGCGTTTTCTTGAAAAACTTTATCGCAACCCAGTTGCTTGAGCTGTTCAATTTGAGTTTTAAGGATTGTTCTTTGGAACTGACTCGTGCATAGCCGATTAACATAAGAAAGTGCTCAATAAGTTATAATTAAAATAGTGTACATGTTTACGATATCATATTAGGACTTTTTGAACAGTTATGTGTAAGGATATTTTCGGTGCATCAAAAGTACACCTTTATGGACACTCACTTCCAACTATTATGGTTGAAGTTTCAGTTCTCGCCTTTTCATATAATCACGTAAAGTGCTCGGCGCCTCATCGATTAACTTTGCCGTTGGGCGTAACCCTAATCCCATATTAAGGTACTTTTCAATTTGGTCACGCTTGGTATCGAGTTTTAATTGAGTTGCTTGTCCTTTAGGGCGTCCAAGCACCATGCCATTTTGTTTTCTAGCGGCTAATGCTTCTTTGGTTCGCATAGAGATAAATTCGCGCTCAATTTCAGCAGCTAAACCTAGCACGGTTGCAGTAATTTTCGATTGCATAGAGCCATCAAGCTGCATGTTTTGTTTGGCGATATAAACGCAGATCCCTTTTTCCATACAAATCTCTAATACCTCTAGCACTTGTAGAGTCGAACGGGCAATGCGACTGACTTCGGCAAAGATCAATTTATCGTCTTGCCCCATTCCATCAATGAGCTTACCTAATTGTCTTTCTCGCCATTTCTTTTTACCGGTAATAATATCTTCCACAAAAACTAGATTGGCGATTCCAACACGGTTTGCGTATTCATAAATACCATGCTTTTGATTAGCAACATCCTGGCTGTCTGTTGAAACTCTTAAATATGCGTAGTTCATAGTTCCTCCATTTAGAGGTATAGGTTGTAACAAGCTTATGAATTCAAAAGAAGATTATTATTTATAAATGAGAGGCTTTTATCTTAAAAGACAAGAAAGAGAAATGATTGGAGTGATGTGGTGAAGTGTGTCAATCGTAGATTGTCCACTTATCCACATCAGCTATAAGATCTATTTAATACTATTAAAACTATAATATCTATTTAATCTATAAAGACTATAGTGATTATAAGTTATTGTTAGTTAAGTGATTTTATGGGTTTTCTGATCTCTTTTTAGGTGGGTTGATCACATGTTTTAGGTGTTCATGATCACATAGTAGGTTTCTTTGATCTTAATTTAGGTGTGTCGATAACACATTTTAGGTGTTTTTGATCATTTATTAGGTCTTTAGATAACATAATTTAGGTAATTAATGGTTTTGCCAATGACAAAAGCATTTTTTTTCTATCGTTTACCTAAATTATGTTATCTGTCTGCTTAGATCCTCATTGATCTGCTAATTATCCGTCTTGATGACCTAAAAAGTGTTATGAAGGCTTCTTTTTCGTAGGTAGATGACATAATTTCGGTATACACACCTAAAAAGTGTTACCTATATCTCAATAATCTGGATTGTCATTTATCTCAATGAGAGTATTTATCTTCTCTAAAACGGACTCAACTTCTACTTCTTCCGGCTCTACTATTGCTTGCCGTTTTGCTAAGCTTTGGTCAACTTTATCTGCGTGCTCATCTTTACCTAAGTATCGGTATGCCATTGAAAGCTTGATAAGTTCTGAATCTGTTAGACGTTCTTTATGTTGTAATCGTTTTAGTTCAAGAACTTGAATAGTGTTTTTTGCATCATGTTGATTGAGTTCTTCCACGTTACCTTGTTTAAGCCAGCGGAATAAGAACTTTATCTCAACGATACGATTTCCTTTTTTGATAAGTTCAAAGCCTTTATCGCCATTGTTACTTTCTAAAAATAAGATTTCTTTTCTGATCGTTGGATGTTTAGAAAGCTCTTCAATACTGTTACGAATACAGCGTTTCATAAATACACTATTGTTTTTAAATGAACTTTTATCATTCTTAAGCTTTCCTGATTCATCAAGCAAGCCAAACACACCCTTCAAGTCGTTCAGTTTTTGAGGGTGCATTTCAAAACCTTGGTCTTTAAAACGGCTTAATAACTCATAGAGTCGTTTTGAATACTCTTTATTAAGATCAAGAAAGTTATGAGTATTGATAAGTGCAAACCCTTGGTTGTACTCAATATATTCGGATTTAAGCATATCATTTGGCACCATCGTTAGTATGCCGTTTTTGTATTTGATATTTTTGAACAAAGGACGGTAGTCAAATTCCACTTCTCCCCTACTCGTTTCTACTTTTATCCCAATTTTATGACTAGCTAATCGGTTAGCTACAGGGCTTAAATTACTACCTATGTGTTTAGAGTTGATACCTAACCATTCAGAAAGTTGATGTGAGGTGAATTCATAATGAGGTGTATTTCCATCCCAGTCGGTAACTTTCATGTTTGCAATCATAAGAGCAAAGAGATCAGCTTCTCGTGCTGATAAGTCTTGTCGACTAAATACAAGTTGGTGCCCTTTCTTTATATGTTTAGGGAGCTTATCGCTAACTACCGGGTAATAAAACTCTTGTTCTTCCATACAACTACCAGTCATTCAAATAACAGAATATAGGCAATGATAACAAAATTAAGGTAAAAACACCTAGATTTTGTTATGTGTTTTTAATTTAATTGCTCCTGATCGGTTAAGACGTATATTTGTCAATTTGGTCGTATATATAAGTAGTTTCTCTAGCAAGATTTCATCTTGATAGGAGCCGATGATCGATAATTAGAATACTTTGATTCTTACTAGCCTTCGCCAAGTAAGGCAAACGCCAGCGAAGTGAAATAAATGGGAGGAAACTACTTAAGTAAGTGGTTTAAGGAAAAAGTAAGTGACAATGTGATGACGTCTACGGGGGACGCCGTTAGCCAATGGTGTGGATAAATAGGTTTCAAGGTGATGCCTAGCTGTTAGGGTGATACGATCCAGTACACAAACCAGCTTTGGAAATGGTAAAGAGTAACGCCTTAGCCTGCAACGGAGTGACGAGCCGTGTGACTATGCCCAGCCCTAATTAATCTGTCACAAATTATCGTACCTGATAATTCATCACAAAGAAGAACCAACATCTTATATCTCTTGGTGGAGCCGGTTGATGTTAACGCTTTTATGTTGCATAACCCAGCCACGTCATAGATACCCTGTGCGAAAAAAAACGGTCACTTTAATCGTTTTTTGTATGCAGTCGGTCATTATCATCATCCCTTATAAATGTTTACCCCTTACCTTTGGTTTGAAATTTTTTTTCTTGTGCGGAGAAAACCGATGATACTTGTACAAAATAATTCGCATAAATTAAATAACAAACACATCAATTACATTGCAACATGAATCGATTCACAACTCCCCTTACCTACTCTGTTCTAACGGTCTAATTGCGTTAATCTGATTTTAGAGGTTACAGGATGCGATTTTTAAAACTCAGAACCGATCATAAGAGAGTGCGTAAAGATGGCACCAAATACGTGACGCCCTTAATTGTGGACTCACCTCGCCGTTTTGCACCTAGCTCAGATCGAAAAGAAACCAGCTTGCGCCGTAAAGAGTGCCAATTAATTTCAGGTGCCCATGACTCGGGGAAAAGTCGTGGGCTTATACGCTTGAAAGATAATAGGCATCAAATCTGGGGGGGAAAATCGCATCCTGTTCTTTTAGAAGGTTTGATGCCGCTATCGAGCTGGATTAAAATTAAAGGGATTGATAAGTGGTATGCCTTGAAAAATGAAAGTGTGGATTATTTTACGCCTTGGCCAAAGTTGAACTTACAGCAGAAAGCCGATTTACTGGCCGACTACTTAATTGATACTCAAGGATTGCAACGCCTTGGGATGAGCCTAGCGTGCCGCCGCCAGAAGTTAAGCCCTATGAATTACCATCATTAAAAGGTAGTAGCCCACATTATAACGATCCTATACCTGCTCTTTTGCCTGCTCCTAAAGTAGATTCAGATACTATTTTTAACTCTGTACTTAGGTGCTACCCAGAAAAAAGTAAGTTTAAAATTGACCTTAATTTGATTGCTGGCGTTCGTGCTAATTTTGATGAGTATCGATTAGCTTTAGTGTCGATGTGTAACAAGGAACAAGCAGGTGCCATGAACAGTTACTTATTGAAAGTGGCTACCTTACCTAAAATGAAAAGCCATCAATGAATTGGCTTAACCATATATCAGTTGCCGGTGCTATTTGTGCCACTGTTTCACCTCCTCATGTTGCTGTGTGTGTTGCAGGAGCAACCGCACCAGATTGGCTTGAATATGTTTTTAAAGCGTTTAATCGAAAGATAAAACACCGAGGTCCTACCCATATTTTGACTCATTGGTTGATAGCTGCGATAACGTTTACTTTTGTGTGGGATTACCACGGAATTGGAACCGCATTTGCTTGGGGTGGCGTTAGCCACATATTGACTGATGCGATGACCGTTTCAGGTGTGCCATTCTCTCCATATATTGATAGGAGGTTTCACCTATTTGGTGGAAGATTGCGCACTGGTGATCCCATTGAATATGCGATATCAGGTGGGGTAGTGATTGCCTGCATTGGTCTGATGCAACTAACAGGAGGTCAAGGTTTTGCACCTTTTTTCTAGGATTGGAGCGGCTTATATCAGAAGGGTGTAATTGACGCTTTAGAATGGAAAACCAACCGATTTAGACTGATATGATTTGTCATTATTCAGGCTGAATAATGACAGCTTTTTTAGGGGGGAAATGATAATTACATGATAGAAGTAAATTGTTCAGTTATGTGTTTTGGTCGAGTAATTGCACCACCCATAACAACAGCATGGCCATCTAACTCTAAGCAACGCTTTGCCACTGCTGGAGTTTGTACATTATATTCAACTTTAATTGGAATATTTACTTTTGATAGTAATATTTTAAAATCCTAAAACTGGTATATCCCATTTTTTACAGAAACGAATTAAGCTTGCTTCACCTACACCTGATAAAGTCGCCAGTTCAGATGTCGATATCTTTGTTTATGGTTATCATTACTGCTTGGTATCAATGGTTTTAAGCTCTGTTTGTATAATCAGCTAGACTTATGATCAACAAGCGTAGCTTCTACTTCTCGACGTAGTTCTTCCTCATTGGGTAGGTAAAGCTGGTACTTTTGAACAAACAAATTCTTATCCATACCGTAAGTGGCATACTCAACTAACAACTCATCTTTATCTTTACTTAGAATAATACCAATAGGGGGATTATCACCTTCAACATTTTCCTCGGCCGCAAAGTAGCCCATATACATGTTCATTTGACCAATATCTTGATGTTTTACATCGTTAATTTTTAGGTCAATTAAAACAAAGCAGCGTAGGATCCGATGATAGAAAACCAAATCTACTTTGTAGTGTGTGTTATTCAATGTAATTCGGTATTGTCTTCCTACAAAGGTAAACCCTTTACCTAACTCTAAGAGAAAGTGCTCTAGATGATTGCATAGCGCAGATTCAAGTTCTCGCTCACTGTAACTATCGGGCTCTGGTAGGTTTAAAAACTCAAAAATGTAACTGTCTCTTTGAATATCTTCAGGTTTGGTTATTAAGGCATTTTGCTTAGCTAATGCTAGTACCTCAGTCTTATTTTTACTTACAGCAAGGCGTAAAAATAAGCCAGATTCCTTCTGACGTTTTAATTCCCTAACACTCCACTTAGCATCAATAGTTTGGTTGGTATAAAACTCCCGCTCAAATTGATTAGATATTTTTAATAATTCGACATGATGTGACCAACTCAAATTGTGCGACACTGTCGCATAATTTGTATTGAGTACATAAAATTGGCGAAACCGTTGTAAATTACTCACACTAAAGCCTTTACCGTGCTTGAGTTTTAAATCGTGGCTTAAACTTTTAAGTAACTGTTTCCCATACTCTGCATTGCTTTGACCATTCTGTTCAAATTCAACAATATGACGGCCAATCTCCCAGTAGGTCATCACCAAGCCTGCATTTATAGCGGCAATGGTTTTTTGCTGACCTTGGGTAAAGCTATTCGAAATATTATCAATTAGATGGCGATAAGATTTGACTGGTTTAGTCATGGTAGATCCTTAGCATTGATAAAGAATAGGTTTACTGTTTCATATTATAAAGTACAGCTTCAATCGCTTTATCTAACTCATCCTGAACTTTTTTAGGCAAACGGCCAAACTCATACGAGAAATTACGCCCTTTAACACGCTTGCGAGCAAACAAGCCTTTAGTGTCAAACTCAGCTAAAGGCGTGACTTCTGCTTTATCATTTTCTAGCTTTGCTTCTGCAATTTTTAACTCAGTTCTTATAGCTAAAAGTAGGGCGTCTTTTTGATCTTCTAGTGAATATTCAGCCTGAATATTGACACTTTTTTTCTGAATGGTTTTCACAAATGAAGTGAAAGAAACCTTATCAGAAAAGGCTTTCATCACTTTATCAAGCAGGGCGTAGTCTGGATGTGATAGGTCATTGACGACAGGGAAAAGTGATACTAATTTAGCGTCTACATTGGCGGCTTTTATTGCTTTGCTTACACCTGCCTGGCTTAAACCAAGTTGCTGTGCGATCTCGGCTTGGGTGATTTCATCATTCGACTTTTTCAATGCTAAGCACTGCATCCCCATTTCACGCAAGTTATGCTCTTTAGCGGTTTGTAATTGTTTAGCAAGAGCTTTGGCATCGGCAGTAGAAAGGGCATCTTTAGTGACAAGGATTTTAAATTGGTCGAGCTTGCCTTCTTCCAATAAAAAACGAGCACGACGACGAGAGCCATCCAGTACATCAATTTTTCCATTTACTTCATGGCCAACAGCAGGGTAGAACTGCTGGAACTGAATTGAATCTAAATCTTGTAGAGATTCTTTTGTTAGTAAAGACTGATCACGGCCATTCACATCAAAGGTGACTTTGGTGTCATTTTTTACTTGTTCATAGCTCAATGTGACTTCATGAAAAGTGGCTTTTGTGCCAGAAGCTAATTCCCACACCATGCTTTGGCCTACCGCATTGATGCCAAATTGTTGGGCTAAAAAGTCGTGAACGGATTGGCCAGATTTTTCAACTTCAGTAGTCAACTGACGAGAAAGGGATTCAATATTGGATTGAGTGGCACCTTGTTGGGCTGCTTGTGAGCCAACAGTATTGCCTAGTGGGCTGATTGCGCCGCGTTTCTTCGCCATTATGCTTGCTCCTGTTCACGCCATACATTGTGAATGTCACGTTGAATTTGACTTGTGACCTCGTAACTATTTTGTTGTGCTGTTTGAAAGGTTGATTTGCTCTTAGGGTACTCACTTTTCGACATATCAAACACCGTGGAGAGTAGGGATGATGATTGTCTTATCGCTTCGCTGTTCTTAAACTCTTTGGAGTATAAGTAGGGCGCAAAGTGATCATAAAGGCTGTTCATCAACTCAGTCGTAGTTGAGCCATCTTTGTGATTGGTGAGTAAAATTTTCATGAAGTTGTAACCAGCATGGTCAGCATTCTTCAATAACGCCCATACTTGTGGAATGTAGCTAAAGTAAGAGCAAGTGGCGTCGATATCATTTTCAGTAATCGATAGTGGGAATACCACGCTGGTAGCCGCAAAGTATGCATTGTAGGTGGCATAACCTAATGATGGAGGCGTATCGATGATGATGATATCGAACTCGTCGTTTACTGCATCAATGATCCCACTTAAAATGGAGTAAGGGGAGGGTAGTTGTTGAGTAAAGACTTGCTCATGAAACCAACCTTCAATAGCTCGGTCGGTTTGTGATGCAGGTAAAATGCGCAGGTTTGGAATGGTGGTCGGTAAGAACGCTTCGGATACTGCCTGCTCATAAGTTTCACCATCATCTAAATCAAAATTGCGCATCATTAAGTCACCAACAGACAAACAACCTTCCTGGGCGGCTTCTGGTGCGTAGTACATTGAAAGGGTGGCTTGGCCATCCATATCAATCAAACCAACGCGGTATTCTTGGTGAAATTCTGTGGCTAGACCAGAGGCTATAGTGGCAGCGGAAACGGTTTTACCTACACCACCTTTTTGGTTTTGGATCACGATAACTTGAGCCGTTTGTTTGTCACTACGTTGAAACTTTACTTCTTTGCGTAGGGTCTCTGGTAACAAATCACGCACACGATACATTTCTTCAATATCAATCGACCATTGCGAGTCGTCATGGCGACGTGGGTCGATTTCCGCATGAGAGACATACTTATCTAACGTTTTGGCATCGATACCTAAATAGGTTGATGCTTCCGCTCGCGTAAAATTACGCAGCTCTTTACGGTGATTAGCCAGTAATCGTAAGTTACGGCGCTTGATGTATTGATCAGCCCCTTCTTTAAGTTGCTGAAAATCTTGTGTGGTGTGATTGGTATCCATTTCCGCCTCCATAGTGGAATTAGAAATAGTATATACCTTGTTTTTTGATGTATGCAATGAATATTGATGTATTGTCGGTTTTTTTTGTAGAGCGTCCAAGCCTATTCAAGAACTTAATGTGTAGCGGCCAATTAAATTTGGTCACAGCTTTAGATTTTCCTCTATATTTTCTTATCTGAAAGTTAGTTATATTGTTTGTTATTGTAACTTGAAAATGTCCATTTTTGACATGATGATTAAAAGAGCAATTAAATACTAGGCAGACTTTAGTTAGTAAGTTTTACAAATACTAACAGAGTTCCGGATTACAAGTGACCCTTTTAAAATATCTGTTGTAGGTTGGATCTGTTGCCCTGAGCTTAATGCGAGGGCCTTCTCCATTGCTAAGGTTGTTAATTGCTGGATGGGAATATCCACGGTTGTGAGTTCAGGGGAGAAGAAAGTCCCAATCTCTTCATTATCTATTCCTAGTACGGAAATTTCTCCAGG
>NZ_VHKO01000061.1 GCF_015223435.1 Vibrio hibernica | reverse complement strand
ATGAGTGCGTTTTTTATTGATACTCAATAATAAATAATGCGTTATTAATAGTAAGGCTTCTAGGAAGAAACCTTACAAAGATCAGCTTATTCAGCGTCTATTTTAGCCCAAGTATCACGTAAACCAACGGTGCGGTTGAATACAAGTTGATCATCGGTAGAATCTTTTGCATCTACACAGAAATAACCTGTACGCTCAAACTGGAAACCTTGGCCTTCGCTAGCACCGACCAAACTAGGCTCAATAAATGCTTGCTTCACAATCAAAGAGTCTGCATTTATCGTTGCAGCAAAGTCATCTTCTGCAGCAGGGTTAGGCACCGTAAATAGGCGATCGTATAAACGAACATCCGCAGCAATACCTTTATCAACAGATACCCAATGAATAACACCTTTCACTTTACGGCCATCTGCAGGATTTTTACCTAATGTATCAGGATCATAAGAGCAGAAAATTGTCGTGATATTCCCTTCACTATCTTTTTCTATACGATTAGCTTGAACAACATAAGCACCGCGTAAACGGACTTCTTTACCTAAAACTAGACGCTTGTATTTTTTATTGGCTTCTTCTCGAAAATCATCCGCTTCAATCCAAATATCACGCGTAAACGGAACGGCACGAGTTCCCATTTCAGGTTTATTCGGGTGATTTGAAATTGTTAATATTTCTTCAGATTGAAAGTTCTCAATCACAACTTTAACAGGATCAAGCACTGCCATTGCGCGAGGCGCACTTTCATTTAAATCTTCGCGAATACAAGCTTCAAGAGAACCAAACTCAATCATATTATCTTGTTTGGTCACACCAATACGTGAACAAAATTCACGAATAGAACCCGGAGTGAAACCACGACGGCGCAAACCTGAAATAGTCGGCATACGTGGATCATCCCAACCATTCACTAAGTTTTCAGTTACTAATTGATTTAGTTTACGCTTAGACATCACAGTGTATTCAAGATTTAAGCGGCTAAATTCATATTGATGCGGCTTACATTCTATAGTGATATTGTCCAGCACCCAATCGTACAAGCGACGATTATCTTGGAACTCAAGTGTACATAAAGAATGTGTAATGCCTTCTAACGCATCCGAAATGCAATGAGTAAAATCGTACATTGGATAAATGCACCACTTATTTCCTGTTTGATGGTGTTCAATAAAACGAACACGATAAATAACAGGATCACGCATTACAATAAATGATGATGACATATCGATCTTAGCACGCAGGCATGCCTTGCCTTCTTCAAAACCACCAGCACGCATTTTCTCAAAGAGCGCTAAATTATCTTCAACACTACGTGAACGGTATGGACTGTTCTTGCCAGGTTGCTTTAAGCTACCACGATATTCGCGAATTTCATCAGGAGAAAGTTCATCAACATAAGCTAAGCCTTTCTCAATCAATTCGACTGCATAAGAATATAAATCATCAAAATAATTCGAAGAATAACAAATATCACCATCCCAATTAAAGCCCAACCATTTAACATCAGCTTTAATGGATTCAACGTATTCAATATCTTCTTTTGCAGGGTTAGTATCATCAAAGCGAAGGTTACACTGCCCCTGATAATCCTGTGCCAAACCAAAGTTCAAGCAAATAGATTTCGCATGGCCAATATGCAAATAGCCATTGGGTTCAGGCGGAAAACGCGTATGAATTCCAGTGTGTTTGCCATCAGCTAAATCCTTATCAATAATTTGACGGATAAAATTAGATGGACGAGCCTCGACTTCACTCATCGACAGTACCTCAGTAAAAATAATAGAGTGTTTTTAATAGAGGCTAATGATCCACAATTCTGAGCCTTTACACAACAACAACCGTCATTTTCTTTCTAATTCCAATCAATTTAATCGCTATTACAAAGCTCTAGCCGATTCAAAGTTCATCTCAAATTCAAAGCATAAAAAAAGCCCCGAAGTTCGGGGCTTAGTTCAATACTTTTTAAAACAGACTATGGAAGAACAACATCTGATAAGTCATCAGAAACTGGGACTTCTTTCATTTCACCAGCAACAATCTCAGCCAATGGCCCAAGAATAATTTGAAGGTTATTTTCGCCTAGTTTCACTACACCTTTCGCACCAAGTCTTTTCAGTACCGCTTCATCAACAATTGAGCGATCTTCTAAGGTTAGTCGTAGTCGAGTAATACAAGCATCAATCGTGGTTACGTTGCTGTGTCCACCTAACGCTTTTAGATATTGACGAGCAACAGCACCCTTCCCTTTATCTGCACTAGGCGCAACTACTGCTTGCTCTTCATCTTCACGACCTGGTGTTTTCATATTGAACGCACGGATTAGGAAGCTGAAAGTAAAGAAGTATAATGCACCAAAGCATAGCCCAATAATAAGTAGCGTTACTGGTTTTGTTGCTAAGCCCCAGTTCAATACGAAATCAATAAGACCTGCAGAGAAACCGAATCCATGTAGTGTGCCAAACATGTTAGCAACAACTAATGATAGACCCGTAAATACGGCGTGAACAGCATACAAACCAGGTGCTAAGAACATGAACATAAATTCTAGAGGTTCGGTAATACCTGTTAGGAATGAACAGAAAGCTACTGAGAACAATGCACCTGCCACTTGATTACGACGATCAGCTGGAGCAGCTAAGTACATAGCCAATGCACCACCAGGAAGACCAAACATCATGATTGGGAAGAAGCCATTCATGAATACCCCAGCAGATTTATCACCACCAAAGTAACGGTTTAAATCACCCGTTTTAATCGTATCGGTAACACTGTTTACCACTGCTGTGATTTCAGGAGTTACTGCATTTACAAAGGTAAATGTATGCTCTTGACCGATCACAAGTGATTTAGCAACCGTAGGATCCACACATAACTGATGAATATTAGAGAATGCGCCAACACCCGTTACCATGATTTCTTGACATGTACCCATGCCGAACCAGAAGTAAGAGTTAAGAACATGATGTAGACCAACCGGAATCAAGGCACGGTTCAATGTACCATAGATAAATTGGCCAATAGCACCTGACGTAGAGATTGCGTGAGCAAGAACATCAAGACCATTCTGGATCGCTGGCCAAACTACACCAAAGATTGCACCGGCAACTAAAGCAAAAAGGCCAGCCATGATAGGAACTAAACGACGACCTGAGAAAAAAGCAAGCCATTCAGGTAAACGTGTAGCATAAAAAGAGTTGTAGCAATGGCCTGCAATGATACCTGCAAAGATCCCGCCGAAGAACGACATATCGATTTCTGCATTAATGTTTTTTGCTGTTGCGGTAAGAACAAAATAAGCAACTGCGCCAGCAAGACCAGCAGCACCAGCTCCATCTTTAGAAAGACCAATTGCGATACCTAAACCAAATAGCAAAGGCAATTGACTGAAAATCGCATTACCTGCCGAAGCCATAAATGCAATATCTAATAGGTCAGGTTGACCTAAACGTAATAAAAGTGCTGCAACCGGTAAAGTTGCAATAGGTAGCATCAGTGCTTTACCTAGTCTTTGAGCGTATCCAAGTATATTCACAGTAATTCCCCCCTAAGGATTTGATATGAATTCTATAACTTATTTTTAATAAAAAATTTAGTAAACGACAGTCTATGTAATTAATTTTAGTCCGCAAATTAAAGCGGTCTTATTTGTGATCTCAATCAAGAGATATTTACGACACCAGGCTAAATTGCGACTAATTTAGCTTATTTTGACTAGATAGTTTCCAAAACTTATTTTATCATTAAAAATAATGAATAATCTTCACCGTTTTATGCGTTACAAATATCAATTAATGCGACTGTAACCAATAGCAAAGTATGCTTAACGCATAAGTTTTATCTTATTATCTTAATGAGAATAACTTTACCTTAAACAGAATTCGAAACGTTTATAGTTGAAAAAAGTATATAGAGAGCCAGTTTTCATTCTTCGACGAATCTGTAATGAACGACCTCATTACACATAAGAATAAACTGACAATAAAAAGATTTTAAATAAATTAGAAGGGTATTTCCCATGTACGCTCTGCTGAATGCAACAATTTACACTGGTCATGACATGCTTACTCAGCATGCAGTATTGATCGCAGCAGGAAAGATTCATTCTGTCGTAAAAATAGATGAACTTCCTAAAGACATCGAAACCATTGACTTAAATGGTGACATATTAAGTCCTGGTTTTATCGATTTACAACTAAATGGTTGTGGTGGAGTCATGCTTAATGATCAAATTACAGCTGACACTATGCAGATTATGCATCTCGCCAATTTGAAATCAGGTTGTACCAGTTTCTTACCAACCTTGATCACATCTTCTGATGAAGAGATGAAGCAAGCTATACAAGCTGAGCGTAACTACCAACAACAATACCAAAATCAATCGTTGGGCTTACACCTTGAAGGACCTTACCTTAATGTATTAAAAAAAGGCATCCATCGTCCTGATTTTATAAGAAAATCAGATAGCAATATGATTGACATCATCTGCGACAATAGTGACGTAATTGCTAAAGTAACATTAGCCCCAGAACAAAACTCACCAGAGCATATTAGACGCCTGAGTGATGCGAATATTGTTGTGTCTATTGGACATACAAATGCAACTTATGCCGAAGCTCGTCAAGGCTTTGCTAATGGAATTAGTTTCGCAACTCACCTATTTAATGCGATGACTCCAATGGTTGGACGTGAGCCTGGTGTTGTGGGGGCAATTTATGATACTCCAGAAATTTATGCTGGTATCATTGCCGACGGTTTCCATGTCGACTATGCAAATATAAGAATTGCCCATAAAGTAAAAGGTGACAAATTAATATTAGTGACGGATGCCACAGCCCCAGCAGGTGCCGATATGGATCACTTTATTTTTGTTGGTAAGAAAGTGTATTATCGAGATGGTAAGTGTGTAGATGAAAACGGCACACTTGGTGGCTCAGCTTTAACCATGATCGAAGCTGTACAAAATACAGTTGAGCATGTAGGGATCGCTCTAGACGAAGCATTACGAATGGCCACACTATATCCTGCGCGCGCAATCGGCGTGGATAATAAACTAGGCCAAATTAAACCTGAGATGGTGGCAAACCTAACAGTGTTTGATCGTAACTTCAAAGTCAAAGCGACAATAGTGAACGGACAATACGAGCAGACATAACATGAATGGCGGACAAATTGGCAACGTAGACCTAGTAAAACAACTCAATAGCGCAGCTGTTTATCGTTTAATTGATCAACAAGGTCCAATTTCGAGGATACAAGTTGCAGATGTTAGCCAACTAGCACCCGCCAGCGTGACTAAAATCACTCGTCAATTAATTGAGCGAGGACTAATTAAAGAAGTTGCACAACAAGCTTCCACTGGTGGGCGACGTGCAATTTCTTTAATGACTGAAACGGATCCTTTTCACTCAGTCGCGATACGCTTAGGTCGAGATTATATTCAGTTTAGTTTGTATGACTTAAGTGGACATGAATTAGCTAAGCAGCATTCCCTTTTCAAATACGATAATCAACAGGACTTACTGGATGGTATCGTTCTGTATACACAAAAATTCATTGACCAAAATCGTCACATTATCGAACAATTTATCGCCATTGGTTTGATCCTCCCAGGATTAGTCAACCCTGAAACCGGGGTCGTCGAATACATGCCCAATACAGATATTGATAATTTATCTCTCGGGAATCTACTCAGCGAAACGTTTGGCGTAAAAGCATTTGTCGGTAATGATATTCGAGGACTAGCCTTGGCTGAGCATTATTTTGGTGCCAGTAAAGATTGCCTAGATTCGATTTTAGTGAGTGTTTATCGCGGCACCGGCGCAGGTATTATCGTCAATGGCCAAGTATTTCTAGGAACAAATCGTAATGTAGGTGAGATTGGACATATACAAATTGAGCCTTTGGGCGATCAATGTCAATGTGGTAACTTTGGGTGTTTAGAAACGGTAGCGGCTAATCCAGCAATTATCTCACATATACAGTCGCGGTTAGACCATGGCTATCCATCTTCACTAGCGAATATAAAGCCACTTGATATGACGGCTATTTGTGAACATGCAAACCGAGGTGATGAATTAGCCACTCAAGCTCTAACCCGAGTCGGTAACCATCTAGGTAAAGCCATTGCGATGACGGTTAATTTATTTAACCCACAAAAAATCATTATTGCAGGCGAAATTGTCAAATCTAAAGAAATTATATTCCACGCTATTCAACGTAATATCGAAAATCATTCGCTAAAAGCATTCCATAAAAACCTGCCTATTGTAGAATCACAATTGTATACCCAGCCAACCATGGGGGCTTTTGCTATGATAAAAAGAGCCATGTTGAATGGCGTGTTATTGCAAAAACTATTAGAACATAACTAACTACAGCGTAATGTATTTAAACATGTTCTTGTGAAATAACGTGTTTAGATACCATCACTTCTAATGCGAATTCGAACTTAGCCAAGCTAATCAGTAATACTAATCTACGGTCATATATGGATATTATTTTAATCATCACCGCATTTGTGTCTGGTTTTCTGGCTTTGCGGCTCAACCTCCCTCCTCTTGTTGGCTTTTTAATTGCAGGCTTTGTTCTGCAACATTATGGAATAGAAACAACGCCTGCGCTCGATACCTTATCTAACTTAGGTGTCACATTATTACTATTTACTATTGGTCTGAAATTAGACATCAAAATACTGCTCAATAAAGAGATTTGGGCAAGCTCGACTTTACATAATATTGCTTCCACACTGTTCTTTACTGCTATCTTAATAGGCTTAAAAGTTATCGGCGTTAACCTGCTCCATGGCGTTCAAGTTCCACAATTATTATTACTCGCGTTTGCTTTATCCTTTTCCAGCACAGTATTTGCAATTAAAACATTAGAAGAAAAAGGGGCAATGAACTCAACCTATGCCATGATCTCTATTGGTATATTAGTTATGCAAGACATCTTTGCCGTGCTTTTCTTGACCATATCAACAGGTAAAATCCCAGAATGGTATGCTATTTGCCTATTTGTTCTTCCTTTTCTTCGCCCAATACTCTACAAACTATTAGACAAATGTGGGCACGGCGAAATGCTTGTTTTATTCGGCTTTTTCATGGCTCTAGTCATGGGGGCCGGTCTATTTACCTTGGTTGGGTTAAAAGCAGATCTCGGGGCCTTAGTCATAGGTATGCTGCTTGCTGGACACAGTAAAGCTTCAGAGTTATCTAAGTCTTTGTTTAACATTAAAGAAGTATTCTTAGTGTGCTTCTTCTTAAATATCGGCTTGTCAGGTGCTCCCACTCTAGATGCCGCCATCTTGGCACTTATATTCCTTCTCCTACTCCCAATTAAAGGGATATTTTATTTCTTAACCATAAATTTATTCAAATTTCGTGTCCGAACCTCATTATTAACAGCATTAACGCTTTTCAATTTTAGTGAATTTGCATTAATTGTTTCAGCCCTTGCTTATAAACTTAGCTGGCTACCTTCCGAAATGATGGCCGCCATAGCCATTGCGGTATCACTCTCCTTTATCATTTCAGCACCAATTAATAATATGGGACATAAGATTTATCGCCATTGCTCTAGTTGGTTAAAAGAACAAACAGATGAAAAATTGAATTTACATGATAAACGAATCAACCCAGGAAATGCTCAAGTCCTAATTTTAGGTATGGGTCGAATTGGAACCGGTGCTTATGATGAAATTCGTACCCGCTACGGTAAAATTTGCTTAGGTATAGAAACTCGTCAAGATATTGCACAAACCCACCGCAGCAGTGGACGTAATGTTATACAGGGTGATGCTACTGACTCCGACTTTTGGGAGCGTATTTTAGATATTGCTAACGTACAACTCGTATTGTTAGCCATGCCGCATCACCAAGGAAATCAATTCGCATTAGAACAGCTCAAAGCTCGAAACTACCAAGGGCAAATCGCGGCCATTGCTGCATACTCAGACCAAGTAACCGAACTGTGTGAAAATGGTGTTGATGCTGCGTTTAATATTTATAACGAGGCAGGTGCTGGTTTTGCTCGTCACGTTTGCGAAAAACTCAACCCTCAATTTAAACAGATCAATGTTGGTAACTGGGATAAAAGCGTTGACCTTCAAGATCACTGATCGGGTGAGTGCGTATAGATTTAGCTTTAAATGAGACGACTGTAGGTATTATTCATTAAAATACAGGTTTAATAAGAAATTATTCACCTCCAAGCGTGTTTTATAATTTATTTATCATCATTCTATTGCTTTTTTTATTGATACTGGCAAATTGGAAGCAATGAAAAAATATCATTTCAAATAGATTTAAGGATAAAGTATGTGTTCAATTTTTGGCATCTTAGACATCAAATCAGATCCAACAGTACTGCGCTCTACTGCGTTGGAAATGTCGAAAAAACTTCGCCACCGTGGGCCTGATTGGTCTGGTATTTATGCCAATGACAATGCGATTTTAGCTCACGAGCGTCTTTCTATTGTTGGTTTGAATAGTGGCGCTCAACCGCTCTACAGCGAAGACAAAAAACACATCCTTGCCGTTAATGGTGAAATTTATAACCATAAAGAAATTCGCGCTAAATACGCAGACAAATTTAACTTCCAAACGGATTCTGATTGCGAGGTCATCTTAGCGTTATACCAAGAATTAGGCGAAGAGTTACTTGAAGAGCTTAATGGTATTTTTGCTTTTGTTCTTTATGATGAAGACAAAGACAAATACTTAATTGGCCGTGACCATATTGGTATTATTCCTCTTTATCAAGGTTATGACGAACATGGTAACTATTATGTCGCATCCGAAATGAAAGCTTTAGTGCCTGTTTGCAAAACGATCAGTGAATTTCCTCCTGGTAGCTACTATAGCTCTGATGATGCTGAACCGGTTCGTTACTACCAACGTGATTGGATGGAATATGCTGCCGTTCAAGGTAACTTAACCAGTAAAGAAGACTTAACGAAAGCGTTAGAAGATGCGGTTAAGCGTCAGTTAATGACCGATGTACCTTATGGTGTACTACTTTCAGGAGGCCTTGACTCTTCAATTACTTCCGCAGTAGCAAAACGTTTTGCGGCAATGCGAATTGAAGATAATGAGCAATCTCAAGCATGGTGGCCACAACTACATTCATTTGCGATTGGGCTTGAAGGCGCTCCGGATCTTATTGCTGCACGCTCTGTTGCCGATAAACTGGGCACTGTTCACCATGAAATGACTTACACCATTCAAGAAGGTTTAGATGCCATCCGCGATGTGATTTACCACATTGAAACCTATGATGTCACCACGATCCGAGCTTCAACCCCAATGTTCCTTTTAGCGCGCAAGATCAAAGCTATGGGAATTAAAATGGTACTGTCTGGCGAAGGTGCTGATGAAATCTTTGGTGGTTACTTATACTTCCATAAAGCACCCAATGCGAAAGAATTCCATGAAGAAACCGTGCGTAAATTATTAGCACTTAATATGTTTGATTGTGCACGAGCTAACAAATCACTGGCCGCTTGGGGTGTTGAAGGCCGAGTACCTTTCCTTGATAAAGAATTTATCGATGTGGCAATGCGCTTAAACCCTGCTGACAAAATGTGCGGTAATGGCAAGATGGAAAAACATGTACTGCGTGAATGTTTTGAACATTACTTACCAGAATCTATTGCATGGCGTCAAAAAGAACAATTCTCTGATGGTGTAGGCTATAACTGGATTGATTCACTAAAAGAACAAGCTGAGCAGAAAGTGACGGCTCAACAGTTAGAAAACGCTGCATTTAAATTCCCATACAACACACCGACAACAAAAGAAGGCTATGTGTATCGTGAGATCTTTGCAGAACTATTTCCATTAGAATCGGCTGCTCGATGTGTTCCTGGTGGTCCATCGGTTGCCTGTTCATCTGCAACCGCGATTGAGTGGGACGAGTCATTTAAAAATAACGCTGACCCATCAGGCCGAGCAATTAAAGCCGTCCATAATAACGCTTATTAATCATAGCTAAACTGGTACTATAAAATTAAATGACCGCGACAATTGAAAAATTGCCGCGGTCATTTTTATTCTAGTTAAAAATACGCTACGAAATCATATCTACCTATTATTTGTCTCTATCCCAAGTAATGTCCTTGTTGCTTATTGGGACTCTAACTTGTTGGTTTATCAAGGTGACAAGTAGAATTGAACGCTTTTCACCATCTGATTCTTTGTAAATTGCTTCAAAGCCAGAAAATTGCCCACCACTAACCTGAACCACGTCGCCGGCTTTCGGTAAAGTAGACACCGCCTCATTATGAATTTCAATTTTTTTCAGATCCATAATTAGCGTATCTGGCACCTTAGTTGGCAAGCCTCCAAAGCGAACAAAATCAACCACACCACGAGTTGAGCGAATGGTCGTAAAGCTTGGCCCCAGCTCTTCATCAAACTCAATAAACACATAAGATGGAAACAAAGGTTCATTCATCGCTTTACGCGAACCTCTCACGACTTTCTCAATTTCAACTTCAGGGTAATAGCAAGTCAGGTTCTGATTTTCTAAATGCAACTTCGCTCTTTGCTGCTCACCTCGTTTACAATACAACAAATACCAAGACTTCATATTCTTCCCTTTTTAAATCCCGCCACATTCTATCAGTTGTCGATTAAAAACCTACCCCGAACCATGAGTATTCTTAATCCCAATGAAATATAGAAATACTAACTTACTATTTACATATAACCGTAACAAATAACAGATAGGTGTCTTTTTGTTCAGTTAATAATCAGTTATTAAATCTGGCGTTCGAAATCATTGTAGTTTTTTATTTTGAGGGGTATATATAACTCTGACATTAGATTCTGCAATTGTCTAGATTAGCAAAACTAATGTGAAAATATCGGATGTTTGTTCTCAAATGGATTTGGACAGAATAATTATAGCTTTTAGAAAAAAGCATAAACACAACAAAATTTATGACTCATTGTACATAATGGAGTACAGGTCAATTATTTTAAATTTGGACATATCACATGACAACACAGCAAGTAAATGTGAGTAAAACCAAGTCATTTATGACCGTTTCACTTATCGAGCTCTGGGAACGTTTCGGCTATTACGGCATGCAAGCGTTAATTGTATATTTCATGATTCAGAGACTTGGTTTTGAAGATAGCCGCGCCAACCTAGTTTGGGGCGCTTGTGCTGCACTTATCTATGTTTCACCAGCCATTGGTGGTTGGATTGGAGATAAAGTTTTAGGTACAAAACGTACCATGCTGATTGGTTCGGCCATTCTAGCGCTTGGTTATGCTTTAATGACCATCCCTTCTGACAATACTTGGGTCTTATTCTTTGCTTTAGGCGTTATCGTTGTAGGTAGCGGTATGTTTAAGCCTAATGCGGGTAATTTAGTTCGTAAAATTTATGAAGGCGACGATTCAAAAATTGACAGTGCTTTTACTATTTACTACATGGCAGTAAACGTTGGTTCGACCTTTTCAATGTTATTAACACCATGGATAAAAGATTACGTAAACGAGCACTATGGCAATCAATTTGGTTGGCATGCCGCCTTTGCGGTTTGTTGTGTGGGCTTATTAGTCGGAATGGCAAACTACTTCTTAATGCGTAATGCTTTAGCGCAATACGGTTCTGAACCAGACACTAAACCTGTAAATAAAGGAAAACTTGCGTTAGTTTTAATGGGTTCAGTGGTTGCCGTTGGCCTTTCAGCATTAATTCTAGAATATCAAGATCTGGCTCGTCTATTCGTATATATCGCGGGTATCGTAGTACTGGCTATTTTTACTCACCTTATTCGTAATAGTGAAAAACATGAACGTGCAGGGCTTATTGCCGCCCTAGTATTGATTATACAAACCGTGTTTTTCTTTATTTTCTATCAACAAATGTCAACGTCATTAGCGCTGTTTGCATTGCGTAATGTTGATTTGAACTTCACGGTATTCGGGACCCATTTATTAACTTGGTCACCTGCTCAGTTCCAAGCTTTAAACCCAATATTTATCATGATTTTAAGTCCTATTCTTGCTCTTATTTACACCAAAGCAGGTAAGAACAATAAAGACTTATCGATTGCAGGGAAATTTGCCTTAGGTTTCGCAGTAGTAGCGCTTGGTTTCTTCATTTATAGCTTCGCAGGTAACTTTGCAGTCAATGGTAAAACGAGTTCTTGGGTGATGATTGCCGGTTATAGCGCCTACTCGCTAGGTGAGTTGCTAGTAAGTGGTCTTGGATTAGCCATGATTGCTCGCTATGTTCCTGAGCGTATGGGCGGCTTTATGATGGGCGCTTACTTTGTTGCTTCCGGTATTTCACAATACTTAGGTGGTGTCGTGGCAAACTTTGCCAGTATTCCACGCGATATGACCGATCCACTGCAAACGCTTAATATCTATACTAGTCTATTTAATAAACTAGGAATGGCCGCTGTGGTATGTACATTTATTGCCTTAGCTGTATTACCTTTAATGCGTAAACTGGATAAGCAACATCAGGGTATACATTAAGCTGAGTTCCCTACTTTAAACTTAATAGTTTGAGTAAAAATTAAAACCGCAGGTTGCAAAC
>NZ_VHKO01000060.1 GCF_015223435.1 Vibrio hibernica | reverse complement strand
TATACCCCAAGTAGAAAATTGAAGCCGCTAAAATCGCCTGTATAATCATACCTAATCGAGCCATTATTCCATCCTTGCCTTCAAAATACGTTGAGATTGAGTTTTGAACCTAATAAAACTCAACTTAATTAGTTTGAATATAGTAGGAGCTTAAATTGCTCACGACAACATAGTATTTAAAAACGTGAGCTGACTGGATTAAAGCTTGATTCGATTAATGATTTATATTCTCCATTAGAATCGACGGCGACAAAATTTGCGGTAACACAATCGGTTCATCCACGCTTTTTTTATACCATAAATACAAAGGCACACCCGAACGACCCTGTTGTGATAAAAATGCCGTGATCTCGCTATCGCCATTGGTCCAATCACCGACCATGGTGACGACATTATTTTGCTTCAATGCCGCTTGCACCTCTTCACGATCAATCGAGGTTTTCTCATTCACTTTACAGGTTAAGCACCAATCGGCAGTGAAATACACAAATACATCGCCCTGAGATCGCAATTCCTTTAGCTTCTCTTGATTAAAAGCGACGATCCTTGAATCAGTTTTTTGTGATGTTGATGCGGAAGATAACGCACTTGGTACGCCATAAACTACAGCCAAAAATGGGATCAAAGTCAGCAATAATGCAGGCCACCATTTACCTTTATGTTGTGAATGTTGCCATAGCCCCGTCAGCCATAAGCCAAAAGTAGATAGCATAGTGGCCGCTAACACCAGCAACACAAAATCATTATTAGCTTGTCTCATTAATATCCATACCAATCCCAACACGGTAATAAACATCGGCAGGGACAAAATACGTCTGGCGGTGATCATCCATGCGCCCGGCTTTGGTAAACGAGTCCTCAGCGCAGGAATAAAGCCTACTAATAAAAATGGCAGTGCCATCCCAAAGCCTAAGCCCGCAAAGATAATGAAGGCAATTCCGATAGGAAGCACTAAGGCGGCACCTAATGCAGTTGCCATAAAAGGGCCAGTGCAAGGCGTGGCAATGAATGCCGCTAAAACGCCCGTCCAAAAATCACCCATTGGACCTTTTTGATCTTGCAAACGAGAGCCAGAAGTTAACGTTCCAATTTCAAATAAACCGGCTAAGTTAAATCCTATTGCACTCATTAAAACGATCAATCCTGCAATAACAGCAGGGCTTTGCAATTGGAATGCCCAACCAACTTGATGACCAAGTGATCGCAAACCTAAAATCACTCCACCTAATATGACGCATACCAGAACCGCACCTAAGGTATACGCAACAGAGCCTACTTTAGCTTGCTTTTCAGATCCTTGATGAGAAAGGCTTAAAATTTTCAAACTTAGAATAGGAAAAACACACGGCATAATATTCAGTAGCAAACCACCAATAATCGCACCTAACAAGGCCGTCAAACCAATCAACCATGTACTGCTAGTGCCTTGCTCACGAGAAACATTGCTATCATCAGAATGCTGGCTCGGTGTAAAAGCGATATGTTGTGTTTTACTCGCCTCAAAAGACAGTGAAATACCATTATCTAAAACCAGAACACCTTTGAATTCATCACTCTTTTCTTCGCCCACTTGAGTCTGCATCGTTAACACATCGCCATTATGAGCCAACGCTTGTTTAGCATTATTCACAATCGTATTGTTAATTAGAGGGTAAATATGAGCTTTGTTAATTTGAATAGAACTTGGCAGTGGTAAAGATAAGGTAAATTTGCCATCTTCAACTGAAAACTGACCTTTGGCATCCAAGGGCTTTGGCAACTTTTGACGCCACTGATTAAAAATCTTTTGGCTTTTTTGAGTAACTTTCCCATCACCCACGGTGAGTGTTTTTTCAGTCGTTTGTTGTTCAGGTAAACAGGTTTGTGGGTTACAAACTAAATAACTAATATCCAGTTTAATCGGTAATTTCGTGCCTTGCGGGACACTTTTATCAATCACTAAAGAGGTCAGTAAGGCATATTCACCGTGATAAATGTAATTCATAATATCGCTGGTCACCAACTGGCTTGGCGCCGGATATTGAACCTCTCCAATGCTCACGCCTTTTGGCAGCGTCCAATTAAAGCTGGTTGGAAAACCTGCATCTCCAGGATTTTCCCAATAGCCATGCCACTCTTCTTTTGGTGTCATAGTGATCGCGAGTGCTTCCGTACTCCCGGCCGCTGGTTGATTGGATTCCGATTGAATAGAAATCGAGATAAGACTAGGGTTATTACCTTGTTGGTTAGCGAGCGCTTGTGATGCGCATATCAAGCTAGCGCTAAACAACACTAATTGAACAAAACGTTTCATACTTATCATCATGTCTTATCTCGATTACTAAATAGTTCTTCTAAATAAATGAAGCTGTCTTTTTAAGAAAAGTAGGCCATACACCGTACTTCATCAAAAAGCAGCTTCACTAAAACAGTGCTTCAAGCAAAAATTCAAATAATAACTATTTATTTAAGCTTTGAAATTGTCTCTAACGTCGCTTGGAAATCATCATCTTGAATCGAGGATTTCAGGCTCACTTTACCATTTGGCTCAATCAGCGTAATCGTTGGCACTTGATTGACACCAAATTGTTTGAATAACTCACCATCATTATCAAATACGATTGGTAACGTGGCGCCATAACTCTTACGGTAATCTTGTAAATCAGCAATCGATGACCACAAGTTAGTTGAAACGGTTACCCATTCAATGCTTGAAGCTTTCGATTTTTTCTCTAATAACTCACGCACTTGAGTACAAGCTTTCGATGTTTTCGGCTCAGTGTCTTCTAAATACCATTCACACCAAGGACCAAAAAATACTACGCCAATTTTTTTACTATTAGGTGCGTTAAATTTAAAATCTACGGCTTTGTCATCAATGGTAGAAAAGGCTAAATCTGGCACCGTATCACCCACTTTATAACCTGAATTTTTTGGCACAAAGGTTGGGTTATTTAACGGCTTACCATTGGATTTTTCTGCGACTACTTTATCCAATGCTTGATGGAATTCTTTATCATCCATATGACCGAAATAGGCGAACTTACCATTTTTATCAATCAATAAATGTTGAGGGGTCACACGTAAATGAAATGCGCGCGCTAACTTGCCATCATCAATCGTAATTGGCATGGTAAGGCCCATTTTTTTACGAAACGCAGTGACTGATGCAAGATTATCACTAATGCCGGTATTTACTGCGATGACTTGTACTTTATCGCCATACTTTTTGTAGATCTCTTCAAAGCCCGGCATTTGTTCACGACATGGCACACACCACGTTGCCCAAAATTTAATATAAACCGGTTTTTTCCCATACACTTGAGCAAGATCGATCGTTTTGCCATCAATGGTGGTGATTTTCATTTGTGGCGCTGGCGTGCCCACTAATGACTCACCCGCCGATTTAGCACGACGCTCACCATCGGCAGAATAATCATCTTCCGCATGTGCATATTGCGCTAAAGAAAATAAGCATAAAAGCGCAATAAGTGGCACTTTCGTTAAATGAATAAAACGTGATCTCATAACGAGCTTCCTATTTTTAAGATAAAATATGTAAATATAACGTCTTTGTGATGAGTGCGAATCAGACGAAAAACGGTAAATGGTATTTATAGCGCAAGTAAATAGTCACTCACTTGACGCTGAATATTGTCAATTTTTTTCTGCACAACATCATGCTCGCCTGCCGTCCCTTCAATAGTGATAAATTGAAGACTGGTTAATCCTATAGTGGATAATACGTAAGCGTTCACCGGGAGGGGCTTGACAACGGTGAAAAGTAAGGAATTATGTGTTTTTATAACGTACGGGCATTAAAACTTTTCTAAATGCCAGAGAATAAGCATTAAAACGCTCTGAGGCATACTCCAGAATGCTTGTCAATACACTCCCGGTGAACGGTTACGATAATACTTCTTTCAGATAAGGGGTAAAAAAATCCGGTTGATAAGCTTCTTTACCTGAAAAAATACCACCAGCGGAAACAAGAATATAAACAGGCTTATCAGTTAATAACGCCTGCTTTCCTTCTGCAGTTATTGCAAAGGTTTTTCCAGCGCGAACCACATGATCAACCCAACTTTTTAACCCTGAAGGCAAAGAATAATTGTGCATAGGAGAAGTGATAATCACCACATCCGCAGATTCCAGTGATTCAATCAATCGATTTGATATGGCTAAACTTCCCACGCTTTCATCATGTTCAATGTGAGGTGCACATAATGCTGCCGCATAAGCACTATCAATATGAGGCAACACTGTTGCATCCACCTCTTCTAAAGACACATCAACCACATTCATTCCTGCATTAGCAGATAATTGATTAAGCATTTCTTGTGCTAGACGATAAGTTGAAGACTCACGCTGCTGCGGACTACTGTTTATCAACAAAACCTTCATGATGTCTCTCTAACTGTAAATAAAATCAAATATAAGTTTAGCCATTAAGTTTGTCATGATACAAAGTGTTATGGCTTGCAATAAGAGCCATAAATTAACTATTTTTATAGGCCATATTGAGAATGGAAAAATTGACCACTAAAGTCCCTGCTTATAAGCAAGTGTATCAGCGTATTCATGCTGCTATTTTACAAGGCATCTTAAAGCCGGGAGAGCGCATTCCTTCCGCTCGAAGCTTAGCTAAAGAAATGGGCATTGCACGCGGCACAGTGGAAGAAGGTTACGCTCTACTCAAAGCTGAAGGTTACCTTGAATCGAAAGCCCAAGCAGGCACTGTCGTGAGTACCAAATTGCTGGACCTTTCACACATTCAAACAACCAAAGTCAATACTCGCCAACCCGGGTTTAACCCTGAGATAGAAACGGAAAAGGTCTTACCATTCCAATTAGGCATTCCAGCTTTAGATGAATTCCCTCGCCAAATATGGTCTAGAATGGCGGCAAGATGCTCTAGGCACATCGGCATAGACGACCTTGCTTATCCTTCTGTTTATGGACTTCCTCAATTAAGAGTGGCCATTGCTCAATACCTCCAGCTTTCACGCGGCGTTCAGTGCCAACCTACCCAAGTATTTATCACTTCAGGATACGTTAATTCAATCAATTGGATCACTAAGGTGCTGCTAAGTGAACAGGCTAATGTCGGTATCGAAGATCCAGGTTACCCACTTACACGACAAATCTTAAACAACCATCAATTCAAAACAATTCCAATCTCGGTAGATAAAGATGGCATCAATATACAGAAAAATTTACAAGCAGAAGCCGTGATCGTCACTCCCGCCCATCAAAGCCCAACATGTGTTTCTTTATCTCTTCAACGCCGACAAGCATTATTAGACTGGGCGAACACACACCAGAGTTGGATTATTGAAGATGATTACGATGGTGAATATCGTCATACAGGGCTTCCTTTACCCGCATTAAAAAGCTTAGATACTCAAGATCGCGTTATTTATTCTGGCACCTTTAGCAAAGTGATGTTTCCAAGTTTAAGAATGGCATATATTGTGGTTCCAACAAGTAAAGTCGCTGATTTTGAAAACTGCTCTGAGCTTTACGCAGGCAATGTATCAGCTGTAATTCAAAGCTCGGTGCTGGCTTTTATGCAAGAAGGTCACCTTTCTCGCCATATCCAAAGAATGAGAAAACTGTATCGAGAACGCCGAGAACTAGCCGCTAAAGTCTTTAATCAAGTATTAGGTGAAAGTGTATCCATTGAGCCACAACCCGGAGGAATGCACATGATCGTAAAGCTAAACGACCCCACTATTGATGATGCAGCTTTATCGACAACCATGATGAAAGCCGGATTATTTTCGCAAGGTTTATCACAATGGTCATCGCGCCCTGTTCATCCGAGCTTAATTCTTAGTTTTACCAATATTAAAACCGAGGAAGAATGCCGAGCATTAGCGTATCGATTAAAAGATATTATTGCTTGATATACAGACGCCACGTTTACTTCATCACCACCAAATCGCTTTCACGTAACTTCTCTTGAATAAAATCTAAGAAGCACGTCATACGCCGTGATTGTTGCTTATTACGATAATAAATAGCGTTAATCGCACGACTTTTCGGCTGAATAAATGGCAGCATAATGGGGATTAACCTACTATCGGCAATATCTTTATAGGTCATGAAATGAGAAAGACTCGCTATCCCCGCCCCTACCAAGGCTAATTGCCGTATGGTTTCACCACTTAACGCTCTAATATTTGGCTCAACTTTCAAGCTCTCTGAATGCGGATTATCACTGAGCGGCCATTCATTCAAATAACTCGGAGCAGTAAACCCAATCAGTGTATGTTGTTGTAATTCCAACAGCGAGCGAGGCTCACCAAATTGGGCTAAATAATCCGGACTGGCTAAAACTCGAATAGCGCTGTCGCCTAAGTATCGAGCATGCATAGATGAATCGGTGAGAGATCCGATACGAATCGCAATATCCACCTTCTGCTCAATAAGATCAATGCTACGCTCGTGTGAGGTCAGCTCAAGCTGAATATACGGATACAAGCGATGGAATTCTGGCACAAACGGCACAATACAATGCAGCACAAAAGGAGATGCGGCATCCACTCTTAATGTCCCTCTCAACTGCTCATCATTGGGCAGTAATGCTTCTTCCGCCTCCTCTATCGACGCCACAATTTTTCTGGCCGACACCACAAAACGTTGCCCTTCAGCGGTTAACGTTAACCGTCGTGTTGTCCTTGTCAGTAAGGTTACATTCAGCTTGCTTTCCAAACGACTCAACGCACGACTGATGCCAGATGTGGTTTGCCCTAAATATTCTGCCGCCTTGGTAATACTTCCGGTATCGACCACAGCTATCAATGCCAATAATTCTTCTGTCGAGCTTTTCATTTCATAGTCACCAATCAATATCTTCACATCTACTATTGATTTTATATCAACAATGATTTGCTTATAAGGCTATTTTTCGCAAAAACGAAATCTCTATACTAGGCGCATCAACAACGGAATATCACTCAAACATAAAAGAGATAACATAATGCGTTTATTTATTACAGGTGCAGCGGGCTTTATTGGTGGTTCTATTGCTAAATCACTTGCAGAAGAAGGCCACACGGTCATCGGACTTATTCGAGATCCTCAACAAGCAGAAGCATTACAGACACTCGGGATAACGCCAATCGTCGGTTCATTAGATGATAGCCAATTATTGAAAGAACAATCCCAAGCAGCTGATGCAGTCATTAACGCTGCCAGCAGCGATCATTTAGGCGCAGTACAAGCCATTATTGAAGGGTTAAAAGGATCCAATAAAGTCTTTCTGCACACTAGCGGATCAAGCATTGTTGGAGATGCTTCCGGCGGTTTAGGAACTGATAATATTTTCTATGAAGATAAACTACCGGCCCCTACAGAAGACAAAGCTGCTCGAGTCGCATTAGATAACACCGTTATTGAGGCGGCAAAGCAAGGCATTCGTTCAAGCGTAATGTGCAACACGTTAATCTATGGTCATGGTCGCAGCTTCCGCCGAGATAGCGTGCAACTCCCTCGCCTACTCAAACAGGCACAAAAATCAGGTATTGCTCGCCATGTTGGCCCAGGGGAAAATATTTGGTCGAATGTTCATATTGATGATGTGGTACAAGCTTACAAGCTCGCGCTAACTAAAACACAAGCGGGTAATTTTTATTTTATTGAAAGTGGTGAAGCTAGATTCCGAGATATGAGCAATGCCATCGCCAAAGTACTTCATTTATCACCCGCGCAAGATTGGCCTTTAGATCAAGCCAAACAAGAATGGGGTTACGAAATGGCATCTTACGCATTAGGTTCAAACAGTCGTGTACGAGGACATAAAGCAAAAGCCATTCTCGGCTGGGAACCTAAACACACGGACGTTATTGAATGGATTGTAACTGACATGATGAAATAAGCGGCCACAATAATAGCCATAAATAAACCATCATAAATGCACAAAACAAAAAAACCTGATAACTCAGAAGAGCTATCAGGTTTTCTATATTTGGTGCGCCCTGCAGGATTCGAACCTGCGGCCACATCCTTAGAAGGGACGTGCTCTATCCAGCTGAGCTAAGGGCGCTTTGTGGGTGGATTATACGAATTGAGCGTGATAGGTCAAGGTTTTGTCTTGTTCCTAGGTCTAAATGCTGAAAAAAGAAACACTGAAGTTATTTGGTTACTTAATAATATGAAAATAACCCACCACCGCAAACGTTTGCGCTATGGATGTTCATCACATTTTTTGCGACAATACGCGCGTTGTCAGCTGCAGCTGGTGTTGAAGATAATAAGGAATCTCATGACTGCTCAAATTATCGATGGAAAGTTAATCTCACAAACGGTCCGCACAGAAGTAAAAGCGCGAGTTCAAGCTCGTTTAGAAGCAGGTTTACGGGCACCTGGCTTAGCCGTTGTGCTGGTCGGAAGCGATCCCGCTTCTCAGGTTTATGTAGGTAGTAAGCGCCGCGCTTGTGAAGAAGTTGGGTTTATTTCTAAATCTTTCGATTTACCAGCCACAACGACTGAAGCTGAAATACTCGATATCGTTGAGCAATTAAATAATGATCCGGCAATTGACGGCATCCTAGTTCAACTTCCTCTACCTGCGGGTATCGATAGTACCAAGATTTTAGAGTTCATCTCGCCAGAAAAAGATGTCGATGGTTTCCATCCATACAATGTAGGTCGCTTATGCCAACGTATGCCTAAGCTGCGTTCATGTACACCAAAGGGAATTATTACTCTACTTGAGCGTTATAACATTGAAACTAATGGTAAACACGCGGTGGTTGTAGGGGCATCAAATATTGTGGGCCGTCCAATGACTCTGGAATTATTACTTGCAGGTTGCACCACGACCACTTGCCATCGCTTTACAAAAGATCTTGAAAGTCATGTTCGCCAAGCAGATCTTTTAGTGGTGGCCGTAGGTAAGCCTAACTTCATTCCAGGCGCTTGGATTAAAGAAGGTGCGATTGTGATCGATGTTGGCATTAATCGCATGGATGATGGTAAGTTAATTGGTGATGTTGAATATGATGTGGCTAAATTGAAAGCGAGTCACATCACTCCGGTTCCGGGTGGTGTCGGACCGATGACTGTTGCCAGCTTGATTGAAAATACGATGTTAGCGTGTGAGAAGTTCTCACAACATTAATCCTCTACAGAAACCAAGAACTCAAAGGCTTGTCGATAATGACAAGCCTTTTTTATTACATTGAATGAAATCACTACTAAATACTATCGGCTAATGTACTCACTGCGAGGGCGAAGTAATACGACCGATTCCACTTCATCAACACATTATAATTGTTATAGACCAAGTAACTGCGACCAGCTTCATCATCAGGCATAATCAGCCAAGCTTTAATATCTTGATTTAATTTAGGCAATGGTGAACCATCTAAATTAGTAATACCTAACTTACTCCATTGTTGTAATAACTTACCTTTATCGTCATCACGCCCTTGCAAGTTTTCATCAATACCTGCTGGCACATGAATCTGACGCCCCCAAGTATAGGTATCATCCCAACCTTCTTGCTTTAAATAATTAGCCGCAGAAGCAAATACATCCGCTTTGGTTGTCCAAATATCTTTTTTACCGTCACCATCGCCATCTTGAGCGAAAGACAAAAATGACGTCGGCATAAATTGGCATTGCCCCATTGCACCAGCCCATGAGCCTTTCATTTTTTCTGCACTAATGTGCCCTTCATCAATAATAGTCAAGGCTGCTATCGTCTGCTTGCGGAAAAAGGCCTCTCTACGACCATCAAATGCTAAGGTGGTGAGTGCATCAATAACATTGTAGCCGCCTGTAAATCGACCAAAGTTACTTTCCACTCCCCATAAGGCCACAATAAATCTAGGTTGCACGCCGTATTGCTTACCTATACGTTGTAAGTCATCAAAATTCTCATGATAAAGATCTTTCGCTTGTTTAATTTTCCAATCGGGTACGGCTCTTGGTATGTATTCATCTAGAGTCAGCTTTTTTTCTGGTTGATTGTTATCTGCAGTAACCGCTTTAGGCTTAAAGGTGACGCTTTTAAATGCCAAATCAATCGTCGGTTGAGTAATTCCAGCTTGGGAAGCTTCTTGCTTTAATGTTTTAACGTACGCTTGAAAATCATCTTCCTCTGTCGCAAAGGATGACAAGCTCACACTGCAACCTAGCAACAATGTGGCAATCCTGACCGATGTTTTTTTCATGACTACTTCCTTACCGTGCTCAATTGAACTCATCGTTATGACTGGTTTTTTTTATTAGCTTTATATTCTTCTAATAAATTAATAGGCGGTGGCGGAAGTTGTAAGAAGAAACCATCGTCTTGTAACGATTGTTTCACTTTCTCTATATCAACTGTCGCGAGTTTGCGCCCTTCCATCTTCATAACCATAACAAAACTTGGTTTGCCAAACATTTGCATCAATACTTCTGGCACTTTTGAAAAATCATCCTTTTTGGAAATATAAAGGTACATACCTTCCTTTTTTCCACTTTTATAAACAGAGCACAACATAACTTATCCTTAATTGACGTTTAACTAAGCACTCGCTTCTAATTATTCGAGTTTCACTTGGTTTTTTCAGACTTTTTGCTCATTATTGTCGCATTTGACAAGTACTTAACTCAGTTTGAATTTAGATAGACTATAACAATAACGGACTTACAATTAACACTAGTAAATCGTGTCATTTTAGATAGACCTATACTGGTACTGGCCAGTTTGGTATTTCACTATTTTATTCAACAACCAGAGTATTAACTGACATGGCTTTAAAACCCGATTTAAAAGGCAGTAGCTTTGCACTTTCTGTCTTACAACTGACTGAAGACAATGTAGACAGTTGTCTGCAATTCTTGCACAACAAAGTAGCCCAAGCACCTGCTTTTTTCACTCACGCCCCCTTGGTTGTTAATATTGAAAATACTGCTCAAATTGATATTGATTTCAAGGTACTACATCAAGGGATCGTCCAATCTGGTATGATACCTGTTGGTGTCACCGGCTCAAAAGACAACGTAATAAAAAATCATGTAACCGATGCTGGTTTTGCCGTGATGTCGACGAGTAAAACTCCTTATCAAGCTCCCGCGGAGATGGCACCAACAAAAGTGATACGAACGCCGATTCGATCAGGGCAACAAGTGTATGCAAAAGATGGGGATTTGGTGATTTTAAATCATGTCAGTGCCGGAGCCGAAGTCATTGCCGATGGCAGCATTCATATACATGGCACCTGCCGAGGTCGAGCTATTGCGGGTGCCAGCGGACAAAAACAAGCCAGTATTATTTGCCAAGACTTACAGGCTGAGCTGGTCTCGATTGCTGGAAACTATCAGCTTATGGACCAAATCGATACTCAATATTGGCAAAAGAAAATCTTACTTACATTGCAAGACACGCGTTTGCAATTTGACATTCTCAGTATTTAAAAGGAAACAAAATGGCACGTACTATTGTCGTTACATCAGGCAAAGGCGGCGTAGGAAAAACTACCTCTAGCGCCGCTATTGCCACCGGTCTTGCCTTACGAGGTAAAAAAACAGCCGTTATCGATTTTGATATTGGTCTACGTAATCTAGATTTAATCATGGGCTGCGAACGCCGTGTTGTGTATGACTTTGTTAATGTTATCAACGGTGAAGCGACATTAAATCAAGCTCTTATTAAAGATAAACGCTGTAATAATCTGTTTATTTTGCCAGCCTCACAAACTCGTGATAAAGATGCATTAACCCATACGGGCGTAAAACGAGTGTTAACAGAACTACACGATATGGGTTTTGACTACATTATTTGTGACTCCCCTGCTGGCATTGAACAGGGTGCATTAATGTCACTATACTTTGCAGATGAGGCAGTGATCACGACCAATCCTGAAGTATCTTCTGTACGTGATTCAGACCGTATTTTAGGCTTATTGGATTCAAAATCATTACGCGCAGAACAAGGCTTAGAGCCCGTTAAACAACATTTACTATTAACTCGTTATAACCCTGCGCGAGTCAATACTGGCGAGATGTTAAGTGTCGAAGATGTTGAAGAAATTCTTCATATTCCTTTATTAGGTGTGATCCCTGAAAGCATATCCGTTTTGAATGCTTCGAACAAAGGCGTGCCGGTGATCCATGATGACCTATCTGATGCAGGTTTAGCCTACAGTGATACTGTCGATCGCTTATTGGGTGAAGAAAAACCGTTTCGATTCTTAACTGAAGAGAAAAAAGGCATCTTTAAACGTTTATTTGGAGGTTAACTATGTCGCTATTACAATTCTTCCGTCCTAAGAAAAATGATACCGCTAACCTAGCCAAGGAACGTTTACAAATTATTGTGGCTGAACGCCGCAATCAAGGCAGTACTAGTCCTTCTTATTTACCACAGCTAAAAGAAGACATTTTAAAAGTACTCAGTAAATATGTAAATGTTGACCCAGAAATGGTCAATGTCACTTTAGAGCAAGGTGATGATGATCTCTCTGTATTGGAATTAAATATTCAACTGCCAGAGAAAGACTAGCGACACACAAGGTTTACCCTTTCATTATTGAGATAATCTTAAATTAATGAAAGCAAAAAAAGCCGACATTATGAAA
>NZ_VHKO01000006.1 GCF_015223435.1 Vibrio hibernica | reverse complement strand
TGCCGGTATGTATAAAGTTCGGTGATTGGATATAAAAGGGATGGCTTACTAATTCAGCGAGTGAATTAATTTATAAACCTAATGCATATTTAAGGACTTGCTTTTTTATATCCCCAGAATGCTGCGCAACTTTTAGCGCAGCATTACGAATAAATTTTAATGGCGTAATATCATTGCTAAACGTCGTATAAAAAAAATCCATTCCCGTTTGCATGATTAAGTTATCTGTACGGCGGCATTTTTGGTAGTCAATAAAAGCCTGCTCCGACTCTAAGCCTTTATCGGCAATCGTTTCAAGTAACATCCATACATCTTTAAAGCCAAGATTTACTCCTTGCCCCGCCAATGGATTAATCGTATGAGCAGAATCTCCGACTAACACACAACGTTTAGCAAAATACTTCTGAGCATGACGACGAGTTAATGGAAATGAACCCGATTGCAACACGTTAATATCACCTAATTCAGCAGGAAAGTGGTTCAATACTTCTTCACGCAGCTTATCTAATGACAGATTTTGTAATTGTCTGATTCGTTTTGGTGAATCATACCAAACTAACGAACCCTGCTCTCGTCCATTAGCAAGTGGGGCTAATGGCAAAAATGAACGTGGTCCATTCGGCGTAAACCATTGCCATGTTGTATCACGCAAGATTTGATTATCTTGAGATGGCAGTTCGACATTAATCAGCATGCAGCGCTGGCGGTAATCCCAGGCAGTCACACCAATATTCGCTTGCTGACGTACTTTAGAATTAGCGCCATCCGCACCCACCACCCACAGAGCATCAAGTGTTTTTCCTGATGATAAGACGACTTGATTATACGATTCATGAAACTCAATATAATCAAGACTATCAGGACAAAACAATTCTAGATTAGAGTGTTGCTCAAATTCCTCCCACAAGCCTAGCTGCAACAATCGATTTTCGACCATATAACCTAACTTATCTAAATTCAGGTCATGGGCGTGAAAACGAATGCGACACTCAGAATTTTCCCAAGTCTCTAAACCGAGGTAAGGCAGTACCCTTTTAGACTTGATATTTGGCCAAGCGCCAAGCTGTTGCAATAAATCAACCGATGCTGTTGAAATAGCGGAAACCCGTAAATCCATTGACTGAGAAGCCTCAAAGAACATCGGCTTCAGCCCTTCCACCAACGCAACACGTTTTTTTTGTTTCGCAAGGCCAAGTGCAACGGCTGCACCGACCATACCACCACCAATCACAACAACATCAAACTGAGACATATACACTACCATTCGCTATTTTTTTCTATTCTACTTATTTCACCGGCATTTTCCGCTATCTCATTCAAATTATTCTGATTCCAAAATAAATAAACCCACAATAAAAATACGTCAAACTCCCATATTGCGCTTAGACCTAGTCAGCTGAGATTTAAAGCAGTACAATACGCGGCTTGCTAGATTAGCGCAGCTGTTGCAATGTTAATCTGCACAATTATGATGAGCAAAAGCTCAACCCAAACCTGATTTAATACGAGCGAATGTGATAATGAGTAAGAAACTGCTAATTAAAACTTGGGGCTGTCAGATGAACGAATACGATTCATCTAAAATGGCCGATTTACTAGGTGCCGCAAATGGATATGAGCTAACCGAAGATCCAGCGGAAGCAGATGTATTACTCCTTAATACCTGTTCGATTCGTGAGAAAGCACAAGAAAAAGTTTTCCACCAGCTTGGTCGCTGGAAAACATTAAAAGATAAAAAGGAAGGCGTTATTATTGGTGTGGGCGGTTGTGTCGCGACCCAAGAAGGTGCTCATATTCGCCACCGCGCGCCTTATGTTGACGTTATTTTTGGCCCACAAACATTGCACCGTTTGCCGGAGATGATCAAACAATCTCAATCTAAATCTGGTCCTGTTATGGATATTTCTTTCCCAGAGATTGAAAAATTCGATAATTTGCCAGAGCCAAAAGCAGAAGGCCCAACCGCTTACGTTTCGATCATGGAAGGTTGTTCAAAATACTGTACTTACTGTGTGGTTCCTTATACACGCGGTGAAGAAGTCAGCCGCCCAATGGATGATGTACTATTTGAAGTTGCCCAACTTGCCGAGCAAGGCGTTCGTGAAATCCATTTACTTGGCCAAAACGTAAATGCTTATCGAGGACCAACCTTTGATGGCGAGATCTGTTCATTCTCTGAATTACTTCGTCTAATAGCCTCTATTGATGGTGTGGATCGTCTTCGCTTTACCACAAGCCACCCATTAGAATTTACCGATGATATTATCGCTGTTTATGAAGATACACCTGAACTAGTAAGCTTTTTGCACTTACCGGTTCAAAGTGGATCAGACCGTATTCTAACTATGATGAAGCGTCCGCATACGGCTATCGAATATAAATCAATTATTCGCAAGTTACGTAAAGCACGCCCTGGCATTCAGATCAGCTCTGACTTTATTGTTGGCTTCCCTGGTGAATCGAAACAAGATTTTGCTGATACCATGAAGCTTATCAAAGAGGTTGATTTTGATATGAGCTTTAGCTTTGTCTTCTCACCACGCCCAGGCACACCAGCCGCTGATTATCCTTGTGATACTCCGGAACAAGAGAAGAAAGACAGATTGTATGAGCTGCAACAACAAATAAACACTCAAGCTATGCGATACTCTCGTTTGATGTTAGGTACAACACAACGCATTCTAGTTGAGGGACCATCGAAAAAAGATCTGATGCAACTTAGTGGACGTACTGAAAATAGCCGTGTCGTTAACTTCGAGGGTTCACCGAACCTGATTGGTCAGTTTGTTGATGTGGAAATCACAGAAGTACTACCAAACTCACTGCGCGGTATATTAGTACGCACAGAAGCTGAAATGGGTTTACGTTCTGCAGTGTCTCCAGCAGAAATGATCAAAAAAACACGTAAAGAAGATGATTTAGGGGTTGTGACTTTCGTTCCTTAACTCCATATCCTTCTATAATTAAGCTAATAGCGGTTCAAATTATTGAACCGCTAACTTTGAGAGGGACACTGTGAGCAATAAAATCGTCACGCTTGAAATCAACTTAGAACCTTCCGATAACCGCAGACTCTCTAGTTTATGCGGCCCTTTTGATGACAATATCAAACATCTTGAACGTAGATTAGGCGTTGAGATCAACCATCGTGGAAATTTTTTCACTATTATGGGTAAACCTCATACTGCCGCCGCGGGTCTAGATATTCTTAAAGATCTATATGTAGACACCTCACCTATTCGTGGTGAGATCCAAGATATTGAACCTGAAAAAATCCATCTTGCAGTAAAAGAGTCTGGCATTTTAGAGCAGCAGCAAGAACAAGTGATCGAATACGGCAAAGAAGTCTTTATCAAAACAAAAAAAGGTATTATCAAACCACGTACACCTAACCAAGGGCAGTATTTGGTCAATATCGTTACCCATGACATTACTTTTGGTATTGGCCCAGCTGGTACAGGTAAAACCTACCTTGCTGTTGCCGCGGCAGTTGATGCGCTTGAACGCCAAGAAATTAGCCGGATCCTATTAACCCGCCCTGCAGTTGAAGCAGGAGAAAAACTGGGTTTCTTACCGGGGGACTTGAGCCAAAAAGTTGATCCATATCTTCGCCCTTTATACGATGCATTGTTTGAAATGCTTGGCTTTGAAAAGGTTGAAAAACTCATTGAGCGTAATGTCATTGAAGTCGCTCCTCTTGCCTATATGCGAGGACGGACTTTAAATGATGCTTTTATCATTTTAGATGAAAGCCAAAATACAACGGTTGAACAAATGAAAATGTTCTTAACACGTATTGGCTTTAATTCTCGTGCTGTGATCACCGGAGATGTGACGCAGATTGACTTGCCTCGTGGTGCTCGTTCCGGTCTTCGTCATGCTGTAGAAGTGTTATCTGAAGTAGATGAAATCAGTTTTAATTTCTTTGTTGCTGATGATGTAGTCCGTCATCCTGTTGTCGCTCGCATTGTTAATGCCTATGAAAAATGGGAAAGCAAAGATCAAAAAGAGCGCCAGCTTACCGAACAGCGTCATCGTAAAGAACGAGAACAGCGAGAAGCACAAACTGCCGCTATTTTTAATAATACCAAAACGACTATTGAGACGGATTCAAATATTGAGTCTCAAGTACAACCAAAAACAAAGGATTAGACTATCTCATGAGCATTGAACTCGATCTTCAAATCGTAGTCAAAAATGACGATGCCTTGCCGAGTCAAGATCAATTCCAACAGTGGTTAGATGCGGTTATTCCATTATTTCAACCCCAAGCGGAAGTCACTATTCGTATTGTTGAAACGGATGAAAGCCAGCAATTAAATCGTGACTATCGCGGAAAAGATAAACCCACTAATGTGTTATCTTTTCCATTTGAAGCACCACCAGAGGTCAAAATCGACTTATTAGGCGATTTAATCATATGCCAACAAGTGGTGGAAAAAGAAGCAGTCGAACAAAATAAACCACTTAATGCCCATTGGGCACATATGGTTATACATGGCTCACTTCATCTGTTAGGTTATGACCATATGGAAGATGAAGAAGCCGAAGAGATGGAAAGCATCGAAACTGAAATCATGCAAAAACTTGGCTTTGATGATCCTTATATCTCTGAAAAAGAGTAAACTACCGTATCTCGTATAGAATCTATTTTGTGATCCAAGATTACCTTTTTGCGCCACTAAATACCCTATACGAGCCACGTAAAGCGCGCTATCCGCTGTTGATAGTAATAACTAAAGAGTAGACATGAACAATGATAACTCACCTTCTCATTCAGAAGGTAAGAACGACAAACCTGAAGGTCCCAGTAGAAAGTCCTTCTTCGACCGTTTAGCTCAATTATTTCAAGGTGATCCCAAAGATCGTCAAGAGCTTGTGGAAGTGTTCCGTGATTCAGAAGAAAACGATTTAATCGATCCTGACACACGAGATATGCTTGAAGGAGTGATGGAAATTTCAGAAATGCGCGTACGGGATATTATGATCCCACGTTCCCAAATGGTCACTATCAGTCGTGACTATAACTTGGATTCTCTTGCAACATTAATTATCGACGCTACCCACTCTCGCTACCCTGTTATCAATGAAGATAAAGATCACGTTGAAGGCATATTATTAGCGAAAGATTTACTGCGTTACTTAGTATCAGACAGCACACCATTCACCCTTAGTGAAGTGGTTCGCCCAGCAGTGGTCGTGCCAGAAAGTAAACGTGTTGATCGATTACTGAAAGAATTCCGAGAAGAACGTTATCACATGGCTATTGTGGTCGATGAATTTGGTGGCGTTTCCGGCCTAGTTACCATTGAAGATATCTTAGAAGAAATCGTTGGCGAAATTGAAGATGAGTTTGATGATGAAGAAAGCGCCGATATCCGCCAACTTAATAGACACACTTTTTCAGTAAAAGCCCTCACGGACATAGATGATTTTAACGATGTCTTTAATACAAATTACAGTGATGAAGAAGTTGATACTATCGGTGGCTTAGTGATGATTAATTTTGGTCACTTGCCTGAACGTGGCGAATCAGTGGAAATTGATGGCTATACTTTTAAAGTGACCGCCTGTGATAACCGCCGAGTAAATCAACTCCAAGTTACGATTCCAAATAACTCAGAAGTAAATATTGAACCTGAGCACGCGAATCCTTAGATAGTAGAAGTCATATCACGAATGAATAATTCTTTTCTTCTGCGCATAGGGCGGCCTCTTTTGGCCGCTTTTATTGGCGCATTGACCACCCTTGCTTTTGCCCCTTTTAGTTATTGGCCTATAGCACTTGTCAGCCCTTTTTTACTCCTCCTACTTCTCAATAAACAATCCGCTAAAGCGGGTGCTTGGATCGCTTTCGCTTGGGGGTTAGGACAATTTAGTACTGGCATTAATTGGGTTCACGTCAGTATTGATACTTTTGGTGGACTGCCCAAGCCTGCCAGTGTTTTTTTAATGACATTATTGGTTTCTTACCTTGCCATTTATCCGGCTTTATTTGGTGGCTTACTGAACCGTTTTTTCCCACAAACTAACCGCCGTCGATTATTGATCGCGGCTCCTATTTTATGGTTAATAACCGATTGGCTACGCGGCTGGGTATTCACGGGCTTTCCTTGGCTATGGCTTGGATACAGTCAAATAGATAGTCCGCTGAGTAGCTTTGCTCCTGTCTCAGGTGTTGAAGCGATCACCTTAATGATCTGGCTGATTGCTGGCAGTGTGAGCTATTCTTTATTGTGTAAAAAATGGCAATACCTTTGTATTCCAGTTGGGGTTTTTGCTTTAAGTTATGGGTTAAATAAAATTCAGTGGGTTACACCCAACCCTGATACAAAAACCTCATTTGCTCTTATTCAAGGTAATATTGATCAAAAGAAAAAATGGCTACCAAGTCATCGCTGGCCAACGCTGATGAAATATACAGATATGAGCCGTGAAAACTGGAAAGCCGATATTGTTATCTGGCCCGAAGCTGCTATTCCAGCCTTAGAATCCGACTTACCGGCTTTCTTGAAAAATCTAGATACAGCCGCACGTAATAATGATACAGCGCTGATAACCGGCGTGCTGTCACAAGACGATTTAGGGCATTTTTACAATAATATATTAACGTTAGGCAAGGATGACCAAGGTCCATACAATTACGATACTGCCAAGCGTTACAGTAAACACCACTTGCTACCTTTTGGTGAGTTTGTTCCTTTTGGTGATTTATTACGCCCAATCGCACCTTTCTTTAATTTACCCATGTCTTCCTTTCAACGTGGCGCCTTTATTCAACCCAACCTTATTGCCAATGGTCGTCACCTATTAGCGGCTCTATGCTATGAAATTATTTTCAGTGAGCAAGTTAGGCAAAATGTTACTGATGATACGGATTTCATTCTGACCTTATCTAATGATGCTTGGTTTGGGGACTCTATTGGTCCAATACAACATATGGAAATCGCTCGTATGCGAGCTTTAGAGCTTGGTAAACCATTAATCCGTGCAACCAATAACGGTATTACGGCAGTCACGGATTACAAGGGCCATATAGCGAAAAAAATACCACAGTTTCAAACCGCCGTCTTGAATGCGGAGGTAACGTCAACGACAGGCAACACTCCTTATCGCTCTTTAGGCTCTTGGCTGCTGTATTTATGGTCGGCTGTAGGGTTTATCTTTATATGGTCAAAACGAAGCTAGAGATCAATCATCTCGATCAGCACTTGTAAACTTATTACGATGTAATCAAAAAGGTGGCGTATCACTCAAGATACGCCACCTTTTTATCTATCAACATCCGTTATTTTACTGATTCAATTACATTGCCTGTTTCACTTTACCCCAATGATAGTAATCATTTTTATAGGCTAAACTTCCCCATAAGGCATTGGCATTTGCCATATCAATAATATCTTGAGGTAAGGTCATCGGATTCAAATCATGAGTTTGAGTATCATATTGATACGTTTCAACTGGCTTATTTGCTTGAAAGACTACCGCTTGATTATCATTGTTCATCCACGCAAAGGTGTTATGAAACTGCATCATGGCACGTAACTTAGAGGTTTCAATGTCTTGAGTTAAATCATGACCAATCATAGGGCCAAAATTATCAATCCCAGCGAGAGATAGTAATGTCGGCGGTAAATCGATTTGACTGGCAATACGATCATCTTGCTTTGCTTCAACTCCACCGCCAAAAATAATGGCTGGAATTTTAAAGTAATCCGCAGGAATCGATTGATCGCCACTCACACGAGAGTCATGGTCAGCGACAACAACAAAAATCGTATTATCCCAATAATCAGAGGCTTTCGCTTGCTTAATAAATTCACCAAACGCAAAATCTGAATATTTTACGGTGTTTTCACGTGTCGCGGCGGGTGAATTGTAAGGTTCGATTTTGCCTTCAGGATATTCAAATGGCGAGTGATTAGTCGTGGTAAATACAAAGCTAAAGAACGGTTTATCGCTTTTATTTAGTTCTGTAAATTGTTGATGCGCTTTTTCATATAAATCTTCATCACACACTCCCCATGAGCCAACAAACTGTGGCTTAATAAAGGTTGGGAGATCTTGAATATCGGTGAATCCATTGCCTAAACAGTAACCTTTCATATTATCAAAATGGCTTTCACCACCATAAATAAATTGAGTATGGTAGCCATTGTGATAAAGCGTTTGGGCAATGGTATAAAAATCTTGTTGGCCTTTTGGCAGCTTAACAACCGCATTAGCCGGTGTTGGGGAAAAGCCACTGGTTACCGCTTCAATGCCACGAATAGAACGAGTGCCAGTTGCATACAAACGGGTGAAATACCAACTTTCTTTAATTATCTCATCCAGATTCGGCGTTAGAGGTAAACCGCCAAGCCCACCAACAAAACGCGACCCCAAGCTTTCTTGCAATAAAATGACGATATTTTTCGGCTTTCCTTTATAACTAGCAGGACGGCGAACTAACGTAGGCAATTCTTGATGCGTGTATTGCGATTGCTCAACATGAGTCGATTTTTGAATTAAATCCATCACCTTGTCATGTTCCATTTTCGGGTAGTACTTTGATGAATCTTCTTCTGTTTTCATCAACTTAATCGCGTAAAGCACTGAATAAGTAGAGTTTAACGTAAAGTCATTCATTAAATTATCATTTGAAAAAGCAATCATCGAAGGATTAATACCACGATGACCAAAGCTAGAACGTGCACCCAACACACATAATGCGACTGCAACTAAGCCTAAAGGTAATCGCCAATACCAGGCTGGACTTGAGATATCTGAGACAATTACGCCACTGAACATCCACCCAAAATACAACGTTAATAATGTCACGACGAAACCTAGAAATAGCTCCAATTTATAGCCAGTCCAAAGCATACTCATCACTTCTTTTGGGTAAATCAAATACTCAACAAAAAATCGGTTCGGACGGACATCGTATTCTTCAATAAAAGTTGGTGTAGAGATTTCCATATACACCAACAACCATAGCCCTGCGACAAACCAAATACGCAAAATGATTAACCAAACACCGCTAATCGCTTCAAACCCGGTCAATAAACAGGTCAATAAGCTTGGTAATATTAGTAAATAGCAGAGTGTGACCACATCCATACGCAGTCCAGAGATCAAAATCGTCTTCAGACCATTCGACTTCTTAACGCGATCTCTTTTCCAAATACACAAAGCGATACGTGAGGTGGTTAAAATGATAAGGCCGACGATAAAAACGGCGATAATAGGAAATAGCACACCTAAAAGTTGCTTTGCAATATCCATTAAGGTTCTCGTTATTTAAAAAATGGGGCGCATAGATAACATCTATCGCTTTATACTGCCCATGAGCTTATGTTATTTTTCTGCAAAGCTGCGCATAAAAAATCATTACGCAATAAATACTGAAAAATAGGATATGAAACCTGCACATTTAAGCTCTTTCAATCATATTGACAAACGTTTTAGTACAGTGGCTAAAATAGCTGTCTTTGAGACAACACCACTAAAAATTAGTTCATCTTTTCAGTGCGCTTTTTCGAAATCAAATTAAATTCCGACTTGGTTCCATAGTTTTATAAATTTCAAAAAAATACCCACTGCTTTCGTTAAAAGCAGTGGGTATCGGAAAATATAAAAAATTTAGGCCATCAGATGAATCAATGACAAATATTAATCTCTATCAATTTTTTCTTTGTAACACGATATTTTATAGATACAAGATTAACAAACAGCACTGACATAACGTTAACAGCGCCCTTCAAGCCAAAATGAAACATAAACTCCACAAAAAACCTAAAGATCGATGATTGAGGCCAATTCAGTTAATATTTTCACATTACGGTTTCAAAGGCACTCGAGTAAAGGCGCCATTACCGCACTGGAAACAAGCTTTAACTTCACAGGGGTGAGTATATTCTTGTCGATGACCACATTTCTCACACACTAATGCTCCAAGACCAATAATATCGCCGACTTCATATAGACCTTTATGTTCAATGTCCTGGAACACTTCACGCCATTCCACTTGCGTTCTATCCGTAATTTCAAGTAACCCTCCCCAGATCGTTTCAGCGACTACCGTCATAAACGGATCATCATCTCTTCCTTCTTTACTCTTTTGATAGCTATCAGAGAATTCTTTTAAATCTGACTTCACATACTGCTTGATAAGTTCCAATTCATCTTTGGTCATATCTTTAACAGCATCAAGCATTCCTTTAGAGGTATCGACTGCTTTATCAGCTTCTGCTGGCGTTTTATTTACGTTATCGATCAAGTGGTCTAAAACCTGTTTGTAATCGTGTTTACGCTTTGGCATCGGAGACTCCTGTCTATTATTTTTCATTGCATCGCCATTTATTGCTCTGGCTATTGTTGAGCATCACCGCTTTAAGGTATTCTATGCTGATCAAGTATGACCTGATCTAACCGATCTCACAAATTTACGAAACCGGATACCCTCCCAGATGCAAAAACCAGTAGCTAAATTAAATGAGCAATACAACCCACAAGATATTGAGCAAAAAGTTCAACAATATTGGGATGATAATAAAATCTTCGAAGTCACCGAAGATGCCGATAAAGAGAAATTCTACTGCCTATCTATGTTCCCTTACCCAAGTGGACGTCTGCATATGGGCCACGTTCGTAATTACACCATCGGTGATGTAATTTCTCGTTTCCAACGTCTGCAAGGCAAGAATGTTATGCAACCAATTGGTTGGGATGCGTTTGGCCTTCCTGCGGAAAATGCGGCAGTAAAAAACAAAACAGCTCCAGCACCTTGGACTTACGAAAACATCGAATACATGAAAAACCAGCTTAAATTATTAGGTTTTGGTTATGACTGGACTCGTGAATTCGCCACTTGTACGCCGGAATACTATCGATGGGAACAAGAATTCTTCACTAAGCTGTATGAAAAAGGCCTAGTGTATAAAAAAACATCTTCTGTAAACTGGTGTCCGAATGACATGACAGTTTTAGCTAACGAACAAGTTGAAGATGGTTGTTGCTGGCGTTGTGATACTCCAGTTGAACAAAAAGAAATTCCACAGTGGTTCATTAAAATCACTGAGTACGCACAAGAATTACTGGATGATTTAGACAACCTTGATGGCTGGCCTGAAATGGTGAAAACCATGCAGCGCAACTGGATTGGCCGCTCTGAAGGCGTAGAGTTATCATTTAAAGTAATAAATCAAACCGATCTAGAAGTCTACACCACGCGTCCTGATACCCTCATGGGCGTAACCTACGTGGCTATCGCTGCGGGCCATCCTTTGGCAACTCAAGCATCTAAGAATAATCCCTCATTAGCGACATTCATTGACGAATGTAAAAACACTAAGGTCGCTGAAGCTGAACTGGCTACGATGGAAAAGAAAGGCATGGATACCGGCCTTAAAGCTACTCACCCATTAAATGGTCGTGAAGTACCAATCTTCGTTGCTAACTTTGTGTTAATGGATTACGGCACAGGCGCCGTGATGGCGGTTCCTGCTCACGATCAACGTGACTTTGAGTTTGCCACTAAATACGGTTTAGATATTGACGCGGTTATTTTAGATAGCGAAGGCAATCAGCCAGATGTTTCAGAAGTCGCTTATACTGAAAAAGGCGTACTATTTAACTCTGGCGAGTTTGATGGTCTTGAATTCCAAGCTGGATTTGATGCCGTTGCTGCAAAACTTGAAAGCGAAAATAAAGGCAAGAAAACCGTTAATTTCCGTCTGCGTGACTGGGGTGTTTCTCGTCAACGTTACTGGGGCGCACCAATTCCAATGGTGACAACCGATGATGGTGTTGTTCACCCTGTTCCTGCAGACCAACTTCCTGTTATTTTACCGGAGGATGTTGTAATGGATGGCGTAACAAGCCCAATTAAAGCTGACAAAGCATGGGCAGAAACGACCTTTAATGGTGAACATGCGCTACGTGAAACCGATACATTTGATACCTTTATGGAGTCATCTTGGTATTACGCGCGTTACTGCAGCCCACAAGCAGACGATGTTCTCGATCCTGAAAAAGCCAACTACTGGCTACCCGTTGATCAATATGTTGGTGGTATTGAGCATGCGTGTATGCACCTATTATACTCTCGCTTCTTCCACAAACTACTTCGTGATGCGGGCTATGTCACGTCAAATGAACCATTCAAACAATTACTTTGCCAAGGCATGGTACTAGCAGATGCTTTCTACCACACCAATGAAAAAGGTACCAAAGAATGGGTTGCACCAAACGATGTAATAGTTGAGCGTGATAGTAAAGGCCGCATAGAGAAAGCTGTAGATGATCAAGGTCGTAACGTTGAACACTCAGGCATGATCAAAATGTCTAAGTCGAAAAATAACGGTATTGATCCACAAGAAATGGTCGACAAATACGGCGCCGATACTGTTCGCTTATTTATGATGTTTGCCTCACCTGCTGATATGACATTGGAATGGCAAGAATCTGGCGTTGAAGGGGCTAATCGCTTCCTGAAACGTGTTTGGAAACTGGTCGGTGAACACACCTCTCAAGGTGAGACAGTTGTCGTTGATACCGCATCATTAAGTGGCGATCAAAAAGCCCTTCGTCGTGATGTACATAAAACGATTGTAAAAGTAACCGATGATATTGATCGTCGCCAAACATTTAATACCGCCATTGCCGCTATCATGGAATTAATGAACAAACTAGGTAAAGCGCCTCAAGCCAGTGAACAAGATCGCGCGATTTTAGATGAAGCATTAAAAGCCGTGGTTCGTATGCTGTACCCAATCACACCGCATATTTGTTTTGAAATGTGGGCTGCGTTAGGCGGCGAAAAAGTCGATACTTGTGATTGGCCAACGTTCGATGAAAAAGCCTTAGTGGAAGATGAAAAACTGATCATTGTTCAAGTCAATGGCAAATTACGAGCCAAGCTCACCGTATCAGCTGACGCAAGTAAAGAGGAAGTTGAAACATTAGGACTGGCCAACGAGCATGTCATTAAGTTCACTGATGGTTTAACGGTACGTAAAGTGATTTATGTTCCGGGTAAACTGCTGAATATTGTGGCTAATTAATTACTGAGGATGTATTTACAACCTATTAAATAGCCCAACTGAAGCGTAAGTAGTGGTATACCAACTTCTGCTTACGCTTATCTTATTCATTTTTCTTGCTTCTTAATTATATTTATACTCAAAATAATTGAAATTTCAGCTTCAAGTAGAGTGAATAAGATAAGTTTTTCAATCCTGCTCTATAGCCACAGAGGTATAACTTGGTGACTCGTTTGTTTTCTAATACACATTTCCGTATTTTCATGATTGCTGCTTTAGCCATGATGACCACTGCATGTGGTTTCCATTTCCGTGGCAACTATTTACTCCCAGATGAAGTGGATACTTTATCGGTTACCAGTTTTGATGACTATGCGATGATCACTCGTGAAGTCAAAAAACAATTAGCAAGAAATGGCGTCAACGTTGTTTCTCCGGGGGTTAATGTTCCAAATCTTCATATCATTAATGATAGTGATGGAGATCGAACCCTTTCGCTTTACCAGAATGCTCGCGCCGCAGAGTACGAGTTATTTTATAACACCAGCTATAAAGTCACTGTGCCAGGCTACAATACAAAAATGTATAGTATTCATATCACTCGTAGTTACCTTGATAACCCAATGGCGGCATTAGCAAAATCGGTCGAAAGAGATGTCATTTTAGAAGAAATGAAAGTTCAAGCGTCTCAGCAAATGCTACGCCAAATGGCAACTTTAAAAACCCAGCTCATTGCTGTAGGTAGCCCAGATCCTAGCCAACAGAAAGACTTTCCAACTGAAGTGAAAGATACCAATACCACCATAACTCAAGATCTTGATAATGGTGTTCAGCAAACCAGTACAACGAAAGAAGTAACCTCAGAAGGTACGCAGACAGGTTCAGCATCAGATGACTCAAATACTGGTCACTTGAAAACTGACAACGAAAAAACAAGTGATGCAAAAACCAATGATGAACTAACAAATAATCAAGACCAATAATCACGATGCGTATTTTTGCAGATAAACTGGCTGATCATTTAAAACATAAGCACCACAATGTTTATCTAGTTATGGGTAACGAACCGTTATTACTTCAAGAAAGTCGAGATTTAATCAATCGCGATGCAAAACAAAAAGGCTTTTTAGAAAAGCAGCGATTTAGCTTAGATAAACAAGTAGATTGGAATAATGTTTACGATTGCTGCCAAACTTTAAGCTTATTCTCAAACTTGAAAATCATCGAACTAGAAATCCCAGAAGCTGGGGTTAGTGCCTCGAACGCGAAAGAATTAGCCAACTTATCAACCATGCTAAACCCTGATATTTTGCTAATTATCATTGGTAACAAACTCACTCGAGCGCAAGAAAGTGCCAAGTGGTTTAAAGCGATGCACAATCAAGGCATTCTTATATCATGCAATGGCCCCGAATTACGCTATTTACCGCAATTTGTTCAACAACGATGCCAAAAATTAAAACTCACTCCCGATGCTGAAGCGACACAAATGCTCGCACAGTGGCATGAAGGTAATTTACTCGCTCTAGCTCAAAGTTTAGAAAAATTAGCATTACTCTATCCGGACGGTAAGCTTACGTTATTACGAGTAGAATCAGCGCTCGTCCGCCACAATCATTTCACCCCATTCCAGTGGACCGATGCACTACTTTCAGGCCAAGCAAAACGAGCTCAACGAATTTTACGACAACTTGAAGCTGAAGGTGAAGAAGCCATTATTTTATTAAGAACGATTCAGAAAGAACTGTTTTTATTATATGACATGCAGCAAAGCTTACTGGCACGGCAGTCCATTGCCCATATTTTTGACCAACATCGTATCTGGCAAAATAAACGCCCATTTTATTCTGCTGCATTACAACGTTTAAATATGCAGCATCTGCAAATGCTCATCCAGCAGTTAACCAAATTAGAGCTCGATGTAAAAACAACCTTTAGTCAAGATTATTGGCCTCAACTTGCGCAGCTCTCATTGATGTTTTGTCAGCCTACCAACACCTTTAAATTGTAGTCTTCGCAGGATGTATGCTTTTCACTACAATTATCCATGTTATTCTTAGCGACTTTTTATTATTATTGCCCCGCAGCTCACGTCAGCTTGCATTATTATTTTATAAATGAGGTTTCACTTTGCAAATAAACGAATTAAAAGACTTTTTAGCCGATAAAGCTGATGACATGAAAGCAGAAAACATTATCACTCTAGATGTCACTGAAAAATCAAGCGTGACCGATTTTATGGTTATCTGTACTGGTACCTCTAAGCGCCATGTTATTTCTATCGCTGAGAACGTTGCAAGTGAAGCCAAAAACGCGGGCCTTGATCTACTTGGTATGGATGGTGAAAGCGAAGGTGAATGGGTTGTGGTCGATATGGGTTCAGTTATGGTTCATGTCATGCAGCAACAACACCGTGAACTCTATCAGCTAGAGAAGTTGTGGAGCTAGCAACCCATCCAATGCTCATCCTTTAATCCTCTATCAATTTAAATCTTTATTTTTAAATTGATAGAGGGTAAGCAATAAGACCATGGAGTATTCCACATGAAGATCCAACTCATTGCAGTCGGAACCAAAATGCCCAAATGGGTTGAAGCTGGTTTTCATGAGTACCAACGCCGCTTCCCTAGTGATATGCCACTTTATCTCGTTGAAATACCGGCAGGGAAACGAGGTAAAAATGCAGATATTGTTAGGATTTTGCAAAAAGAAGGTGAAGCCATGCTGTCGGCTGTACCTAAAGGTAGTCGCATTATAACATTAGATATTCCGGGTAAACGTTGGGATACCATAGAACTTGCAACGCAATTAGATTCATGGAAACTCGATGGGCGTGATGTTTCGATATTGATTGGAGGTCCGGAAGGGTTATCTCCTGCATGTAAATCCGCAGCCGATCAAAGTTGGTCATTATCACCATTAACACTACCACACCCAATTGTGCGAGTGATTATGGCAGAAAGCTTATATCGCGCTTGGAGCGTCACAACTAATCACCCTTATCACCGAGAATAATCGATAATGAGACGCAGACGTAGCCAAATACGCGATTACACCGCAGAAGCTAAACTTTTTACTCGCCGCGCGATTGTGGCATTTATTAGTATTTTAGCTTTGGTCGGCGTTTTATTGGGTAATTTGTACTATATCCAAATCGAACAATATCAAGATTATAAAACTCGCTCTAACGATAACCGTATTAAAATTGTTCCGATCGCTCCTAACCGTGGCCTAATTTACGATCGTAATGGAAAATTACTCGCCTCTAACCGCCCTGTTTTTAACTTAGAAATCACGCCAGAGAAAGTCGTAGATATAGATCAAACTATCGCGGGTTTACGTAAAATAATTCCGATCAGCGATGAACAAGTTGAAACCTTTAAAAAAGAACGCCTACAAACACGGCGATTCAGATCTGTTCCTCTCTTAACTCAATTAAGTGAACAAGACGTCGCAAAAATTTCAGTACGCCAATATCAATTCCCTGGCGTCGAAGTCACGGCAGTATTGAAACGTTACTATCCTTATGGTTCAGCACTCACCCACGTTTTAGGTTATGTCTCCCGAATTAACGACCGAGATATCCGCCGTTTAACTGAAGAAGACAAAATATCTAATTATCAAGCCACTCATGATATTGGGAAAATAGGGATTGAACGTTTTTACGAAAATACTCTGCATGGCACTTCTGGTTATCAAGAAGTTGAAGTGAATAGTCGTGGGCGGGTCATTCGGACATTACAATATGTCCCCCCTATTCCGGGAAAAGATTTGGTTTTAAATCTTGATATTGATTTACAGCAATATGCCTTTAAGTTAATGGATAAACGTCGTGGCTCTATCATCATTCTCGACCCTAAAGACAATGGTGTATTGGCAATGATATCAAGTCCAAGCTATGACCCTAATGCCTTTGTCCATGGTATTAGCAGCAAAGCCTACAACAAGTTACTCAATAATCCCGATCGGCCACTAGTCAATCGGGCCACATTAGGCATTTATCCACCCGCGTCAACGGTTAAGCCTCTTATCGCTGTCGCCGCCTTGACTGAGGGTGTGATCACACCTGAAACGACACGTAATGATCCGGGCATTTGGTATATCCCTAATGCTCGTAGCCATAAAGGTTATCGAGATTGGAGCCGCTGGGGACACGGCGTCGTTGATGTCAAAAAGGCGCTTGAAGAGTCGGTTGATACTTTCTTTTACCAAGTGGCCTTTGATCTTGGGATTGATCGTCTATCGAAATGGATGAATAAATTTGGCTATGGTGAGCTAACTGGTATCGATTTGCATGAAGAAAGCAGTGCCAACATGCCGACTCGCGAATGGAAACGTGCTCGTCATCGTACGCAATGGTATCAAGGAGACACTATCCCCGTCGGTATTGGCCAAGGTTACTGGACAGCTACCCCTATGCAAATCGCAAAAGCTCTGTCTGTATTAGTGTCGCACGGTAAGGTTCGTGCGCCTCATTTATTACGTGCCACGATAGATAAAACAGCACCTTCGGCCAAGCCTGTACTCAGTCCAATTAAAACTTATCCATCAATTACAGGGGTAAAAGAATCTTACTGGAACCTTGCCGAAGAAGGTATGCATTTAGTAGCAACCGGTAGTCGAGGAACAGCAAGACGTTCTTTTTACGGGGCACAATATGAAGCGGCGGTTAAATCGGGTACCGCTCAGGTGTATGGGTTGAAAGAAGGCGAAAAATATAATGCCGATGAAATTGTCGAACGTCTTAGAGATCATGCATTATTAATGGGATTTGCCCCACTTGATGATCCTAAAGTAATCGTCTCAATGGTGCTTGAGAATGCAGGTGGCGGCTCTAGTGTCGGTGGTCCAATCGCTCGCCAAATATTCGATCATGTCATTTTAAATAACGATGAAACCGATTCCTCACAGGATAACAAATAATATGAGTATGGATTTATCCAACGGCAAAAACCGTGCATTCTTTGAAAGGCTACATATCGACCTACCATTATTACTTGGTATTTTATTGTTGATGGGGATCGGTCTTGTCATCATGTACAGTGCTAGCGGCCAGAATCTAGAAATGATGGATCGCCAAGCTATGCGTATGTTGATCTCACTGGGCGTGATGATATTTCTGGCTCAACTTACCCCTAGAACATTTGAATCATTAGCACCAGTATTATATGCACTAGGTGTTCTTCTTCTACTGGGTGTGCTCTTCTTTGGTGAGACTTCAAAAGGTGCTCAACGTTGGTTAGATTTAGGCTTTGTTCGCTTCCAACCGTCAGAGTTACTTAAGCTTGCAGTTCCGTTAATGGTGGCTCGCTATATTGGCAAACAATCTTTGCCGCCTACTTTTAAAGCTTTAGTTGTCTCTTTGGTTTTAGTCTGCCTACCCACTATTCTTATTGCAAGGCAACCAGACTTAGGCACATCAATTCTTATTGCAGCCTCTGGTATTTTCGTTATTTTCCTTGCAGGAATAAGCTGGCGAATTATTACTGCAGCCGCTTTAACCATTGGTGGATTTATCCCTATCCTCTGGTTCTTCTTGATGCATGAATATCAAAAAGTACGAGTTCGAACTTTATTTAATCCAGAATCAGATCCGCTGGGCGCAGGCTATCACATCATACAAAGTAAAATAGCTATTGGTTCTGGCGGTTTGACAGGTAAAGGTTGGTTACATGGCACTCAATCACAATTAGAGTTCGTCCCTGAACGTCATACCGATTTTATTTTCTCTGTTATTTCCGAAGAATGGGGAATGATTGGGGTTTGCTTCCTACTTAGCGTTTACCTATTTATTATCGTACGCGGATTATATCTTGCCACACAGGCTCAAACAGCCTTTGGTAAAATGATGAGTGGAAGTGTTGTATTAAGCTTTTTTGTTTATGTCTTTGTCAATATTGGTATGGTGAGTGGCATTCTTCCAGTGGTCGGTGTACCGTTACCGCTGATCAGTTATGGTGGTACCTCAATGGTTACCCTATTAGCGGGTTTTGGTATTCTGATGTCTATTCACACACACCGTAAAATGCTTTCTAAGGCGAACTAAATTGATTAAACGCATTTCAACCTATTTACTTTTCACCTTACTATTGGTTTTAGTCGGGTGTTCATCTTCTACCAATAGATACTCACTTAATGATGACGTAGCGCCTGAAAAGCCATTATCGGTTGCACATGTTGAAGATGCTCACCCAAGATATGAACCTTTCAGCCGCAGCGGAAATCGTGATTACACCTTACGTGGAAAAGATTATAAAATCGTTAAAGAGACTAAAGACTTTACTCAAACTGGTTATGCATCATGGTATGGGAAGAAATTTCATGGCCACTTAACTTCTAATGGTGAAGTATATGATATGTATTCTATGTCCGCGGCACATAAAACATTGCCAATACCTAGTTATGTCAAAGTTACTAATACCGCGAATGGTAAAACCGTTATTGTAAGAGTGAATGATCGTGGCCCTTTCCATGATGGGAGAATTATTGATTTAAGCTATGCAGCTGCCTATAAATTAGGAGTTTACCAAGCAGGTACAGCGCCCGTTAAAGTTGAATACATTACCACAGCAAAAACGAAAGTAGACCAAGCCTACTCCAAGGAAGAATACCTAATTCAAGTCGCCGCGATCTCGGATAAAAATAAAGCGGAAACTTTAGCGAAACAATTAGGTCAAAGCTATTCGATTAACTACAGCGTACAAACAACAAACAAAATAAACCGCATTATGCTTGGACCATGGAAAGACCAAAATTCAGCTAATGTCGTATTGATTAAATTACAAAGCTCAGGCTATAGAACGGCTTTTATGAAACACCAGACTCGGAAATAAACGGTAAAACATATACCTTTAATTTTCATTTTCGGAAAACACAATCCATATCTGATTTACAAAAGTGAATCTGGTAAGATGCGGATAGTTTACGTTCACCTACAACCTTGATGTATATATCTCATGAAAAATACTGTTAAATATTTAAAGTCTTTGCTAATTCCGTCATTAGCATTATCAGCATCGTTAGCTTCACTGAATGCCTCTGCTGATCCAATCGTTGTACCTAATGCACCAGATATCGCTGCAGAAAGCTACATCTTAATGGATTATCATTCAGGTAAAATCCTTGCTGAAAAAAACATGGATGACCGACGCCACCCGGCTAGTTTAACAAAAATGTTAACCAGTTATGTTATCGGCCAAGAAATCAAATCTGGCAGCATTTCGCGTGAAGATGAAGTTGTGATCAGCCAAGCAGCTTGGGCTAAAAACTTCCCTGACTCATCAAAAATGTTTATTGAGGTGGGTAAAACCGTCACAGTTGATTTATTAAACCAAGGAATCATCGTTGATTCTGGTAATGATGCTTGTGTTGCTATGGCTGAACATATCGCTGGATCACAAGATTCCTTCGTTGATTTAATGAATCAATGGGCTCAGAAACTTGGTATGAAAAACTCACATTTTGTGAATGTTCATGGTTTAGATAACGATGACCATTATTCGACCGCTCACGATTTGGCTATTTTAGGTGCCGCGTTAATTCGCGATGTTCCTGAAGAATATAAAATCTACGCTCAGCAATCCTTTACTTACAACGGTATAACCCAATACAACCGTAATGGTCTACTTTGGGATAAAAGCATGCATGTAGATGGTATTAAAACCGGACACACAAGCGGAGCTGGTTACAACTTAGTCACCTCAGCAACTGAAGGTGATATGCGTCTTGTTTCTGTTGTGATGGGAACAAAAAGTGAAAATGCCCGTAAAGCGGAAAGTAAAAAATTATTGAACTTTGGCTTCCGTTTCTTTGAAACTGTTTCTCCTCATAAATCAGGTGAAGAGTTTGTAAAAGAAAAAATCTGGATGGGTGATAAGAGTGAGATTTCTTTAGGTGTCAACGAAGATACTTACGTTACCCTGCCGCGTGGACAAGCTAAAAATCTAGCGGCAAGTTTTGTTTTGGATAAAGAATTAAAAGCTCCCATCAAAAAAGGCCAAGTTGTAGGTAAGCTTTTTTATCAATTGAATGACAGCGATGTCGCTCAATACCCATTAGTTGCTCAGGAAGATGTTAATGAAGGTGGTATTTTCAGCCGCTTAATTGATTACCTTGTCTTACTGTTCAAAAGCTGGTTTTAATTAATCCAGCCCTAATAAAGCAATAAAACAAAAAGTCACTTCGGTGGCTTTTTTTGCCCCCTAGATAAAAATATTTCCCCTCTTATTTTATCTATAAAATATCAAATAAGTTTTTATTCTATATAACAAAATTTTAATAATTATGTGTACTTTTTAATAGTTTAATCACCAAAACCAGCCTTACACCCCACTATCTAGGTTGAGATTTCAGCTTAATAGCTTTATTATTCGACCTTTCATGCTCAATGTTTCTTTGGAGCCACTATGCAAGAGCAAGCAAAACTAAAAGATTTACTCGAGTTTCCATGTAAGTTCTCCTATAAAGTGATGGGCTATGCGAAACCAGAATTACCTGATCTTATTCTTGCTGTTATTCAAAAGCATGCTCCAGGTGATTATGTTCCAAGTGTAAAGCCGAGCGCTAAAGGAACTTATAATGCCGTTTCTGTCACCATCACCGCAACATCAATTGAACAAGTCGAGATTCTTTACAAAGAACTAGGCGAAATCGATATTGTCCGAATGGTTCTTTAAGGTGTCACAAACCAGATTGAGTGATACCTGTATCAATTAAACTATACCCCTAACGCTTACCCGTAGTGAGTCTAGCTAAAGGGGTTTATACTGTGTTTCTAACATCATTAGTCAGTAAAATTATTAGATTCCGGCTCTATTCAATCAATTTAATTTGAAGAAAATCAGCTTAATACTATTAAGTCGGATTAAGGATAAACGATTTATGTGCAACGAATCGGATTCACCCCTCACTCTAAATCCGTGTAATTCTTTACTTGAAAAAAAATTGACCATCCGCCGATTAGGTAAGCAAGACTATGCTCCTGTTTGGCAAGATATGCATCAATTTACCGATCAGCGTAATGATTTAACCCCTGATGAAGTTTGGTTAGTCGAGCACAATCCAGTATTTACCCAGGGTCAAGCTGGTAAGCAAGAACACCTACTCAATACTGGTGATATCCCTGTGGTACAAAGTGACCGTGGTGGCCAAGTGACATACCATGGTCCAGGTCAGATAGTCGCTTATTTCTTAATAAATTTACGCCGTAAAAAACTTGGTGTCCGTGAACTTGTTACTCATATTGAAAATATCATCATTGAAACTCTCGCTACTTTTGATATTGATTCAACTGCCCGCGCTGATGCTCCTGGCGTATATGTAGGAGCAAAGAAAATATGCTCTCTAGGGTTACGTATTCGAAAAGGATGTTCATTTCACGGCCTTGCCCTCAATGTTAATATGGATCTTACCCCCTTCCTTCGCATTAACCCATGCGGATATGCTGGTATGGAAATGGTACAAGTAAAAGATGTGAATGGACCAAATAACATCAATGAAGTTGAAATTGTTTTAATGAAAAAAATCACAGAGCTACTTGGTTACGACCAAGTTGAATACACCACCGAAAGCAAAAGCTTTGATAAGTAGGTAGCATGAGCAAACCAATTCAAATGGAACAAGGCGTTAAATATCGTGACGCTGATAAAATGGCACTCATCCCAACCAAAACAGTAACGGTAGAAAAAACCGACGTTTTGCGTAAACCTGAATGGATGAAGATAAAACTGCCAGCCGATAGCACTCGTATTCAAGAAATTAAAGCTGCAATGCGTAAAAATGATCTTCATTCTGTTTGTGAAGAAGCATCGTGCCCTAACTTAGCGGAATGCTTTAACCATGGCACCGCTACCTTTATGATTTTAGGCGCAATTTGTACACGTCGCTGTCCTTTCTGTGATGTTGCCCATGGTCGTCCAAACGCACCAGAAGCCAATGAGCCTCAAAAGCTAGCGCAAACCATTAAAGATATGAAGCTAAAGTATGTAGTAATCACTTCTGTTGATCGTGATGATCTACGTGATGGTGGTGCAAAGCACTTTGCTGATTGTAATAAAGCCATTCGTGAACATAGTCCACATATCAAAATTGAAACCTTAGTGCCTGACTTTCGTGGGCGTATGGATGTGGCATTAGATTTAATGAAAGATAATCCGCCGGATGTATTCAATCACAACCTTGAAACTGCACCGCGTTTGTATCGCCGCGCACGACCTGGTGCAAATTACAAATGGTCATTACAATTACTTCAAAAATTCAAACAGCAACACCCAAACATTCCAACTAAGTCTGGCTTAATGATGGGGCTGGGTGAGACTAAAGAAGAGATTGTTGAAGTTTTAAAAGATCTACGAGCTCATGGCGTGACGATGCTGACTCTTGGGCAATATCTAGCCCCTAGTCGTCATCATTTACCAGTTGAACGCTATGTTCCACCATCTGAATTTGATGAATTGAAAGATATCGCTCTTGAACTTGGATTCACTCACGCAGCATGTGGACCGTTTGTACGTTCGAGTTATCATGCAGATATGCAAGCGCAAGGCATTGAAATTAAATAACTATCAATAACTTAAACGCTAAAAGGCGAATGATTCATAATGAAGCATTCGCCTTTTTTAATTTTTTGAATTTAATTTTGAACTTATCCGTAAAAGGTCAGTCATATAATATGTAGCAAGCAAGATTCTGATTTTTGGTTACGGCCGTCAAGTTAACCAAAATATATCCTACTTCTGCTTTTTCATATTAATTCCTAAAATTGTTTTATGCCCAAATCACTTTGATCTGGGCTTTTTTTTGCTTATGGCTAATTAACTAACATCCATCGTATATAAACAATCTACTTACGAACTAAGTAATCTGCCTTTCCAACCCACTTATAACTTGTTAGCTCTTCTAAGCCCATAGGACCACGCGCATGCAACTTTTGAGTAGAGACTGCAACCTCTGCACCCAAACCAAACTGTGCACCGTCGGTGAAGCGTGTAGAGGCATTAACGTATACAGCAGCAGAACCTGCAGAGTTTATGAATAGTTCAGCATTGCGTAGTGACTCAGTCATAATAGCATCTGAATGGCTGGCATTATGAACTTGCATATGATCAATGGCTTCATCGATAGTTTTCACCACTTTAATACCTAATGTATAACCTAACCACTCGGTATCAAAATCGCCTTCTGTCGCATCACGCTGATTATCTGCATTGATAAAAGATTTAGCACTTTTATCTAACACAAATGTGACTTGCTGATTAATTTTAGCGACTAACATTGGAAGAAATTCTTTCGCCACTTTTTCGTGTACTAATAGAGTATCCAGAGAATTACACGCCGATGGTCGTTGTACTTTAGCATTTTCAACTACCGCAACCGATTTGACTAAATCTGCACTTTCATCCACAAAAATATGACTTATACCAAAACCACCAATGATAACTGGAATAGTGCTGTTTTCTTTACACATTTTATGCAGACCAGCACCACCGCGTGGAATGATCATATCAACATAATCATCAAGCTTAAGCAGTTGAGAAACTAACTCACGGTCTGGTTTTTCAATATATTGTACAGAAGACGTCGGTAACCCCGCTTTTTCTAATGCGATTTGAATAACCTTGACCAATTCCATGTTAGAAAAAAATGTCTCTTTTCCGCCACGTAAAATACTCGCATTGCCCGTTTTAAGGCATAAAGCAGCAATATCAATGGTTACATTAGGACGAGCTTCATAAATAACGCCCACTACACCAAGTGGTACTCGGCGACGCGCTAAAGACATGCCATTTTCAAGTATTTTACTATCAATTTCTGAACCAACAGGATCATTCAAATGAATAACATTTCTCACATCGGCGGCAATATCAGACAATCGTTGTTGATTAAGCAATAAACGATCAAGCAATGCGTCTGTTAAGCCAGCAGCCCGCCCTAACTCGATATCTTTAATATTCGCAGCTAAAATTGCAGCGGCGTTCGCTTCTAGTTCATCAGCAATAATAGCCAATGCTTTATTTTTTTGAGCGGTCGGCGCAGTTGCCAATTGAAATGAAGCTTTTTTGGCCGCTTGGCCCATTTTAATTAAGTCCACAATCTGCCCTTAATAACATTAATATAAGTGAATGAGCGTTTACTCTTGGATCACAACAAGATCATCCCGATGGATGATCGTCGAGCCATATTCATAACCAAGAATGGCTTCTATATCTTTACTATGTTTTCCAATAACTTGTTCTAGTTCGCTGTTCGAATAACTCACAATCCCCTTTGCAAGTAATTGCCCGGACTGATCACGTAAGCGGACCACGTCACCACGAGAGAAGCTTCCCTGAACCATGACAATACCTTTGGCTAATAAACTACTTCCTCGCTCAACCACCGCTTTAGAAGCACCATCATCAATGATTAGATCCCCCACCGAAGCCGGCCCCGCTAAAATCCAACGCTTACGATTTTCTAATGACTCTGCTAATGGAAGAAAACGAGTTCCTTGAGGGTGCTCGCCTACTGCATCCAAAATCACATTAGGACTACTTCCTGCTGCAATAACCACTTCGATACCAGAACGGCGCGCAATGTCTGCCGCTTGCAATTTTGTGGCCATACCGCCGGTTCCTAGTGTAGTGCCGCTCCCACCTGCGATTCGTCTCAACGTTTCATCAATAGTTTTGACTTCACGGATCAACTCTGCCTTTGGGTCTTTGCGTGGGTCAGCCGTAAATAAACCAGATTGATCGGTGAGTAATAACAATTTATCAGCGCCACATAAAATACCGACCAATGCGGATAGATTATCATTGTCTCCGACTTTAATTTCTGAAGTGGCGACTGCATCATTTTCATTCACGATTGGAATAATATTGTAGTCAATTAGCGCATTGATAGTATCGCGTGCATTTAAAAATCGCTCCCTGTCTTTCAGATCAGCCCGAGTCAGTAGCATTTGACCTATTTTAATACCATACAAGGCGAATAATGATTCCCATACCTGAATCAATCGACTTTGCCCAACGGCGGCTAATAGCTGTTTACTTGCCATTGAATTCGGCAATGCAGGATACCCTAAATGCTCACGCCCAGCGGCAATCGCGCCAGAAGAAACCACCACAATTTTATGACCTTTCTCTTTTAAATCTGCGCATTGACGGACCAAATCCACCATTCGAGCTTTATTAATTTCTGATGTCCCACCAGTCAGCACACTTGTACCAAGTTTAATGACGACCGTATAAGATTCGTGATGTATTTGAGTTGACATGTGTTTCCTGTCAAAGAGACGTTTAAGTAATGGAATTATTACCTTTGTTTTATCAATACGGAGCGAATTAAACAAGCAGAAAAGGCGCAACAATGCGCCTTTAATTGAGAATATTTTTTAATTATGAATAAAAATCTATTTATCTGGATAAATTTACTATTCAACCTTTCATCATATTATTACGCCATATCGACCGAATCTTGATGCAAACTAAGTGTAAATGAATACTGACCGGATAAAGCATTGGTTAACTTTTGATGAAAAGCTTCCAATGTTCTTTCTACTTCTGATTGAGCTTTCAATGGGATAGCAACTTCTATCCATTGACCTTTTTCATCGTATTGACCATAAGAATAATTAGCAACAAAGTTCTGTTCGCTCTTTTCAAGTTTCAGCCACCATCCCCAAAATTCACGCAATTCTGGAGATTTCGTCTCATCCGTACAGACGGACAGACAATCAAACAAGTATATACCTGGTTGACACTCTGCCTCTCTCAAATAAGGTCCAATAGCCTTTAAGGCGGTCAATAAACGAAAATGTGTCGGTTCAGCAGCAATATTGGTCATAGAATTCCCCATGTTATTATATAAATGCAATCATTTGTTGCATAAATGTTATTTGACCATGGTTAACCATTTACCAGCTTTTGTCACTCTTTAAGAGCATCATTTAACCAATCAACTGCAATTTTGAGCGCTTGCTCATACCCTTGATGAATTGATTTACTCGTCAATTGCATCGCTTTCCCTCCCTGACTAAATCGAGCCACACTTTGATTATCTTCCTTACAGCCAACAGGATCGCCTTCTAAGCCTAATGCTAAGATAGGAACGGGGGTTTTCCGGCTGGCTAATAGACCTTGCGACTTTAACGACCAAGCACTCATTTGCTTAGCCAAGCTCGCAATATCCACTGACTTACGGCCTAAACGAGATGCAATGGCATCAATATGCATTTTTGGCATGTTTGTAAATTTATCAGGGGTCGACAACAAGCCATGAATGGGCGCTCCTAATGTGACACAAGCATGTACTTTTTCTGGCTCTAAAAATGCCATGCGAGTCATTAAATTGCCGCCAAATCGCAATCCGATCAAACCGACCTTAAAATGATCAACCCATGGGATATTACGTAAATCATTAAGTACAGCATGATGTAAACGGCAGGAGTCCTCAGTAAGTTTCCAATAGGTATTCGTTCCAATACCAGGCATATCGATAGTTAACATAGCGATTTCATGTTGAGCGAGATAGTCATTAAAAATACGCCACATATCGGTTTGTAATGTGTCAACTCCCGCACAAACTATCACCACAGGCAACGGTCTTTCCGTATGTGGAAGATGTAAATTTGCATCAATGGTTTTATTATCAAACGGGATTTTGAGTTTTTTAATAATATACGGGCTGTGCTCCATCACTTGAGAATACGCTTTATTGACTAGAATTTGAGCTTGGAGAGATAGCGTATCGGAATTCAAATGTGGGTAGCTTGCAATACTAAAACATAAGCTTGCGATATACCATTCATTAGAAGCCGCCTCACCTTTGAGAGAGGTCGCTTTATTTTGATGCAACATGCCTTGTTGCGTCCATTCATATGACCAGTTACCCGGGCGATAACCAGCAATAGTATCAAGCCATATTGGATGCTGACATTGATTAGAAGAGCTAGCAATTCTAGCTAATACTGATTCAGTTTCAATGGGATCTAACCCCTGCCAACTCCACTCCACACGTCGTAATGTTCGATACCACGCACTTTTTGTTCGCTCTTGGGTTAAGTCCAACTGGATTTGACTATCTTTTAAATACTGAACCAAGCTCGAGGTTTCGCTCGCATGCTGATGTTTTTTAAATAGCGATTCGGATATATTCTTGCTTTGCGCTTCCAAGTTGTATTCCTTAAAAGTCAACAGACTTCAATCTGACAGGGTTAAAGCATTTTAACTGATATTTAAAGATACATCTGCGTTAATCCGTTAATAGATGTTGCCATTGAGGGTATCGTTGCAAGTAGACTTTAACATAGCTGCATACTGGTAAAATTTTTTTACCTAACGAATCAATATCGTTCAATACCGTTTCCATTAAAATTTTACCACACCCTTTACCTCTTAATTCATCAGGCACAAAAGTGTGAGTAATAACCAAAACATCGTCATTTAAATAATAATCTAGATGTGCCCAATAATTAGGCTCGACTTCAACTTGATAACGCCCTAATAGTGGATCATGAGTAAATATGGCCATCTTTATTCCCCTATTTATTTTATCCATAAACACAAAAACCCCATACATCCTCTCAAATGAGAATCTTGTATGAGGTTTCAATATAGAGCAAAGAAGTTATTTTTGCTTGCGGTTTACTGGCTCTTCAAATTGCAGAGTCATATCCCAAGGCTGTTCAATCCAAGTATCTTGCGCAATATCGACAATATAGTCATCAACTAATTCTTGACCAGCAGGTTTTGCGCACACGCAAATTAGCTTCGCTTTTGGGTACATTTTACGAATATGACGAGCTGTATCACCGCTATCCACTAAGTCGTCTACGATTAAGAATCCCTCACCATCACCTTCAATGGTTTTAAGAACTTTCATATCACGTTGATGATCGTGGTCGTAGCTTGAAATACAAATCGTATCAACATAACGTATTCCTAACTCACGCGCTAGAATTGCAGCTGGGACTAAACCACCGCGGCTTACACCAACAATACCTTTCCATTGCTCTGCTGGCATTTGTTTAGCAGCAAGTTGACGACAATACATCTGCATATTGTCCCAAGTAACGATAAATTTATTACTCATAGTAGAAACCTGTTTTATGCCCTGTTAATTAAAAACTACCGCCTTTTCGATGATAGCTTTTAATGGTTGGTACATTTGTTTTATAGTTCTAATCCGTATCAAAAATGATTACGCACCAGTAAGAATGAATTTCAATAAGAAAATAGCCGCTAGAATCCACACGCCCATATTCACTTCTCGTGCTTTACCACTTAATAGCTTAATCGCTGCATAAGTCACAAAACCCATTGCAATGCCTTCTGCAATTGAAAATGTTAAAGGCATTAATAAGCAGACAACCGCAACTGGAGCTGCTTCACTTAAGTCATCCCATTGGATGTTAACTAAGCCTGACATCATTAATATAGCAACATAAAACAATGCGCCAGTCGTTGCATAGGCAGGGATCATACCAGCTAATGGCGAGAAGAATAATGCAAATAAGAATAAAACGCCAACGGTAACCGCAGTTAAACCTGTACGTCCACCAACGGCCACACCCGCAGTACTTTCAACGAACGAAGTGGTATTAGATGTCCCTAACAAAGCACCAATCGCGGTTGCGGTTGAATCAGAAAGTAAGGCTTTATTTAAACGAGGGATCTTACCATCTTTACCAATGAAGCCGGCCTTATTGGCTACACCAACAAGAGTGCCAGCCGTATCGAATAGATCAACAAATAAGAAAGCAAAAATAACTGAGATCATACCAACATCGGTAATCGTAGAAAAATCCAACTCTAAGAGAGTAGGTTCAATACTTGGCGGCATAGAAACAATGCCGTGATATTCAACATTACCGACAAGAATACCTAAGGCCGTAGTAGCCAAAATAGCAATCATAACCGCTGCACGATAACCACGCTGAACAAGCACAATAGTCAATACAAAACCTAGTGCACCAAGCATCGCTGGGATAGAGGTTAAATCACCCACCCCAACTAAAGTCGCTTGATTGCCCACGACAATGCCAGCATTCTTCAAAGCAATTAATGCTAGGAATAAACCAATACCTGCAGAAATACCTAAACGTAGAGAGACTGGAATCGAATTAATAATCAATTCACGGATTTTAAATAAGCTTAAGAGAATAAATAACACACCAGAACAAAATACTGCGGCTAATGCCATTTGCCATGTGTGCCCCATGCCTAATACAACGGTATAAGTAAAGAAAGCATTCAATCCCATACCCGGAGCTTGGGCAATGGGATAATTAGCATAAAGTCCCATGATGAAACAACCAATTGCAGCGGCAAGACAAGTCGCTACAAAGACAGAGCCATGGTCCATACCAGTACTTGATAAAATAGCAGGATTGACGAAAATGATATAAGCCATCGTCAAAAAGGTAGTCATCCCTGCCAAAATCTCGGTTTTAACGTTGGTACCATATTCAGATAGCTTAAAGTACTTTTCTAACATGTTTTTATTCCTAAAAAGTGAACGATCCGTCGACTCCAATCGATTGCGCAATCGATTGTAAAAATGATGCGTATTTTTCCAAAAAAAAGGGAACAAAGCAAACTGTATCTGAATTTATTGAGGGATTTATTAACAGATAAAAAAATACCACCTAAGGCAGGTGGCAGGAGAATTTAACAAAGCCAAACGGCTAAAGTAATTCCTAATCATAAGGGGTATTTAGTACACAGTTAAAGTGAGTATTACGTTTATTGAAATACTGTTCAGATCGAACAATATATTTCAAGATTGAAGCACCAACTCACTTTATACTCATCAATCATTAGCCGCACGAGCTACTAACATCAAAAAAGTTGTGTAAATATACCAGATGAGTTATTTAATTACAACTACAGCATAAATTTAAATTTAGATCATAGATATTTTAGACTTTAATCACATTATTTCGTAATTTAAATCCCTACCGGTTATAATTTTTCATTTGGGTAGCTCTTATCCCTCATAGAAAATAGTATTTAGCAAGACTAACACCTCTGTACATCCTCTCATTCAAAGTGCATTATTCTAGAATATTCGAATTCATCCCGTTCATTTCCACTGCTTTTACTGCATTAGGAGTTATTTGTGTCTAAACCTCATTCTGAAATAAGCCAATTATCCCCACAGCCTGTTTGGCAATTTTTTGACAAAATCTGTTCTTTTCCCCATCCATCTAAACATGAAGAAGCATTAGCTCAATACATCATATCGTGGGCACAAGAACAAAACTTAGAAGTACGTCGCGATCAAACTGGTAACGTATTCATAAAAAAACCAGCAACAATAGGTATGGAGAACAAAAAATCCGTTGCCCTACAAGCCCACATCGATATGGTCCCTCAAAAAAATGAAGAAACGGATCATGATTTTGCACTTGATCCTATTCAACCTTATATTGATGGAGAATGGGTAACGGCTAAAGGAACCACTCTAGGTGCTGATAATGGCATGGGCATGGCATCTTGCTTAGCCGTATTGGCATCAAATGATATAAAGCATGGACCACTAGAAGTATTACTCACTATCGATGAAGAAGCGGGAATGACTGGCGCTTTTGGTTTAGAAAAAAACTGGCTTAGCGCTGATATTTTGCTTAATACCGATTCAGAGCAAGAAGGCGAGATCTACATGGGCTGCGCTGGCGGCGTGAATGCTTCGTTAATCTTTGATGTTAAGCGCACGGCCATTAAAAGTGATGCTATACAACAGAAACTATCAATAAAAGGTCTTAAAGGAGGTCACTCTGGTTGTGATATCCATACTGGTCGTGGTAATGCTAATAAAATCCTTGGTCGCTTTCTTGCTGAATCGGCTGAAATACTGGGGCTTGAAGTCATTGAGTTCCAAGGTGGTAGCTTACGAAATGCCATTCCACGTGAAGCATCTGTGATTGTTGCATTACCTGCAAAAAACAAAGTTGAATTAGCGTCAGTTTTTGAGAAATATACACAAACTGTCAAACAAGAATTAGGCAAGGTTGAAACCACGCTTCAATCTCAACTAACCAATGACTCAAGTCCGTTAGCACCATTAAACCAGCAAGATCAAAATCGCTTTATTGCAAGTTTAAATGCTTGTCCAAATGGTGTGATCCGGATGGATGACAATATCGAAGGTGTTGTTGAAACCTCTCTAAATGTTGGCGTTATCACCACAGAAGAAAATAAGATCACTATTTTATGCTTGGTTCGCTCACTTATTGATTCGGGTCGTGAGATGGTTGAAAGCATGCTAGGCTCACTCGCACAACTGGCTGGCGCAACATTAAAACTCGATGGTACTTATCCGGGCTGGAAACCAGACGCAGACTCTGAAATCATGCATATATTCCGTGATGTTTATGAAGGGATCTACGGGCGAAAACCAAACATCATGGTTATTCATGCCGGCTTAGAGTGCGGTTTATTTAAAAAACCCTACCCAGAGATGGATATGATTTCATTTGGTCCTACGATTAAATTTCCACACTCACCTGATGAGAAAGTAGAGATCGCGAGTGTAGCGCTTTATTGGGAACAGATGATTGCCATTTTAGAAAACATCCCAGAAAAAGCATAAAATATAAACTGAGTCCCTAGTAGTTCGGAGGCATTGCATTGCTTAGCTTGTTCTATATTATCAAGCTCATTTGCATTGTTAGCCGCTAGGGACTATCGAATTTCCCTCTACAATAAACATAACTGCTGATTCAATTCATCAGGCTTTAGCATCACATTCAAACCGAGTAGACGGATTTCCCGGCCATCGCTACGTTTTAAAATATCCTCTAATAACGATTTAAAATCACCCAAGTTTAATAGCTTATAATTATGTTCAATTGTGGTTTGTTGAAAGTCTGCAAACTTCATCTTTATACCTTGCTTCAATATTTGCTTATCCGGACTCACTTTTAATAAGCGCTTTTCGAGTTCAGGGTATAACTTATCTTCAATCACCTGCCAACATTGTGTATATGACTGGATATTAACGCTAAAAGTTCGCTCAACACCGACCGACTTTCTTTGCCGCTCAATCACCACCTCTCTCTTATCAATAGCATGGCTGCGCTGCCACAAAGAGGCCCCCATTCGTCCAAATTGGCGTAACAAATCGCTATAATTAGCTTGCTTCACATCAAGGCAAGTATATAAATTGGCCCGATGTAATTTAGCGATACTCACCTTCCCAACACCTGGAATCTTTTCTAATGGCAACTCATCGATTGTTGATTGGACTTTATTTGGAGGGATGACGGCGACACCATTAGGCTTATTAAGATCAGAGGCTATTTTGGCTAAAAACTTTAATGGCGCAACCCCTGCTGAAGCCGTTAAATTGAGCTCTCGTTCAATATCCTGCCGTATAGCCTCTGCGATTAAGGTTGCTGAACCGTGATACATTGAGCAATGACTGACATCTAAGTAAGCTTCATCTAAAGATAAAGGCTCGATTAAATGTGTATAACGCTCAAAAATAGCACGAATTTGCTTTGAAACGGCTTGGTATACAGACATTCTGCCAGGAACTAAAACAAGATTAGGACAAAGTTGAAACGCTTTTACCGTCGGCATAGCAGAACGTACGCCATATTCTCTCGCTTTATAATTACAAGTGCTAATCACTCCACGCTGCTTTTCATTACCACCTACCGCTAAAGCAACCTCTTTATATTGCGGGAAATCTCGCATTTCGACCGCAGCATAAAAGCAATCCATATCGATATGAATAATTTTCCTAGCATCCATAAACAGCACCACACAAATACTGTACAAATAAACAGCATCAATAATAGCTGAGTTAAGCAATAAAACCTAATAAATCTATGAAATAGAATAAGGGACACACAAAAAAGCCCTTATTCTATTAAAAGTAAGGGCCATAGTGATGGCACAGAGTCAGAGCAACGATCAAGATTATTGAATACGATTACTTTCCCACTCTGCTAGTTTTTGCGCTCGAATGGCGGCTTTAGCTTCACGTTTTTTGCGAGCATCACAAGGCTCTGGGCAGTTACAAACCTTATCGACACCAACCGAACCTAAACCACCACAACTGCCTTTAACTACTTTCTTCTGAAAGATATAGCCGACAGACATCGCGGTAATTACTAATAAAAACATTAAAAAAGTGATCAAATACGTTGTCATAATAAAACCCTCATTTGTTACTGCTTATCGTTCAGATAAGGCTTAAATGCTTCTGATGCATATTCTTTAAAGCCGTCGTCGGTTTTAACAATATACAACACTGGAATATTTTCTTTATTCGCAATACGGATCCCTTCCGCTTCACCCAACACCATCAATCCTGTTGAGAGGCCATCTGCTGTCATACATGATGCATCTAATACCGTGACTGACACAACCTTATTATTAATTGGTTTGCCTGTTTTAGGGTTAATAATATGAGAATAACGGACACTATTTTCTTCAAAGTAATTACGATAATCACCTGAAGTTGCTATCGCCATATCACCAGGCTCAATAATATTTTCGACTGAACGCTCATTAGATACAGGTTTCTCAACGGCGATACGCCACGCAACACCCTCACGATTATGTCCTTTAACACGAATTTCTCCACCCACTTCAACCATATAATTCAGTATACCAATGGATTCTAAATAATTCGCTACTTCATCCGTGCCACGACCTTTAGCAATACTTGATAAATCAACATACAGCTCAGGAATATCTTTAATTAAAGCATTTCCCATTTCAGATAAATGTTGAATACCAGTAATCGCACGACGCTGCTCAAGTTTTTCTGCAGTTGGTGTGTGATCAGGTCGATCTTCAGGACCAAACCCCCACAAGTTAACAATTGGGCCAACTGTCACATCCATCGCCCCTTCCGTTATCTTATTGATGCGTAAAGCTTCGCGGACAACGGTCGCGGTATCTTCAGACACGATAAAAGGTTCACTACTACGATGCTGGTTAAAACGACTTAACTCTGAATCTGGTCGATAAGTCGACATTTCATCATTCACTTTTTCCAGTACTTTATCGACTTCTTTTTGAATATCTTCAGGAGCTGGAGAATTACTGTCAGTTAGGTACTTAACATTGTATCCAGTCCCCATTGTTGGACCTGAGATATGCATTTGCTGAGATGGCTTAGAACAGCCAACTAAGACAAATATCGACAAAACCAGTGCAAGCGAGTATTTCGCTCGATTAGCAAGGTGAATAACACTTAATTTCATTTGCTTACTCCTTAGTGTGATAAAAATCAGAAATAACCATTAAACCCATTCAGTAAAAACGTTATTTCTCATTATTTCAATTTCAAAAAATAATGGCTGACTTAATTAAGTCAGCCATTATTATCAATCAGTTAGCTAAAATTAGCCACCGAAGTCATCTAATAGAATGTTTTCGTCTTCTACGCCCAAATCTTTCAACATACCGATAACGGCAGCATTCATCATTGGCGGACCACACATGTAATACTCACAGTCTTCAGGCGCTTCATGATCTTTCAAGTAGTTTTCATAAAGTACATTGTGGATGAAACCAGTGTAGCCATCCCAATTATCTTCAGCCATCGGATCAGACAGAGCACAATGCCATACGAAGTTATCATTCTCAGCAGCTAGCTTATCAAAATCTTCAATGTAGAACATTTCACGCTTAGAACGTGCACCATACCAGTAAGACATCTTACGATTCGATTGCAAACGCAATAGCTGATCGAAGATATGAGAACGCATAGGTGCCATACCTGCACCGCCACCGATGAAGACCATTTCTGCATCAGTATCTTTAGCGAAGAACTCACCAAATGGACCTGAAATGGTACATTTATCGCCTGGTTTCAGTGACCAAATATAAGAAGACATAATACCAGGTGTTACGTCTGGATTATTTGGTGGTGGCGTCGCAATACGTACATTAAGCTTAATCAAGCCACGCTCTTCTGGGTATGACGCCATAGAGTATGCACGGATAGAATGCTCTTTAACCACTGACTCATAACGGAACAAGTTAAACTTATCCCAATCGCCACGATACTCTTCCGGAATATCGAAGTCAGAGTATTTAATATGATGCGGTTCAGCTTCAATCTGAATATAACCACCAGCTCGGAACGGTACTTCCTCTCCATCAGGAATATGAAGTACTAATTCTTTGATAAAGGTTGCTTCGTTATTATTAGAAAGAACTTCACATTCCCACTTTTTAACACCGAAAATTTCTTCAGGAAGTTCGATTTCCATGTCGTTTTTCACTGCCACTTGACAGGCTAAACGTTCACCATCACGAGCTTCACCTTTGCTGATGTGATCTAGCTCTGTTGGTAGAATATCACCACCACCAGATTTAATTTTCACGCGGCATTGCCCACATGAACCACCACCACCACACGCAGACGATACAAAGATGCCTTTACTCGACATTGCGCTTAGTAACTTATCACCAGGAGAAGTAATTATACTTTTCGTTGGATCGCCATTAATGGAAATCGTAATGTCACCTGTTGGTACTAATTTCGATTTAGCAAACAAAATCACTAAAACTAAAACTAGAACAATCAGAGTAAACAATCCGACACCAAGAAGAATAATGTCCATTGACTATTTTCCTTATTTATTGGGTGCTTACCCTACAGTTGAATACCAGAGAAAGACATAAAGCCTAGCGCCATTAAACCAGCCGTGATAAAGGTGATACCTAAACCACGAAGTCCTGGTGGTACATCTGAATATTTCATTTTTTCACGAATACCAGCCAAAGCAACAATTGCCAGCATCCAACCTAAACCAGAACCGAAACCATATACGATAGATTCAGTAAAGTTGTAATCACGCTGAACCATGAAAGATACACCACCAAAAATAGCGCAGTTCACAGTAATTAACGGTAAGAAGATACCTAATGCGTTGTACAAAGGTGGGAAAAAGCGATCAAGCACCATTTCCAAAATTTGTACTAACGCCGCGATCACACCGATAAAAGTAATGAAATTAAGGAAGCTAAGATCAACGCCTTCAATTAATGCGCCATCTTTAAGTACATAAGTATAAACAAGGTTATTCAACGGTACCGATAACGTTAGAACCACAACAACCGCTACACCAAGACCAATAGACGTCTTAACTTTTTTTGATACAGCTAAGAACGTACACATGCCTAAGAAGAAAGACAGTGCCATGTTCTCAATAAAAATAGAGCGAACTAGTAAGCTAATATAATGTTCCACGACAACTACTCCTTCGCTTCAATTTGTTCAGGTTTCACAGTTCGGATAACCCAAATCAAGAAACCAATCAAGAAGAATGCCGAAGGTGCAAGTAACATCAAACCATTAGGTTGATACCAGCCACCATCTTTAATTAATGGCAATACTTCCATACCAAATATTCTTCCTGAACCAAGTAATTCGCGGAAAAAGCCAACCACGATCAAGACAAAACCGTAACCCAAGCCATTAACAATACCATCAACAAAAGAAGGAATTGGAGGTGACTTCATTGCAAACGCTTCAGCACGTCCCATTACGATACAGTTGGTAATAATCAACCCAACAAAAACAGATAGCTGTTTTGAAATATCGTAAAAGTAAGCCCGTAGAACCTGATCAACCACGATTACCAAAGATGCAATAATGGCCATTTGGACAATAATACGCACACTGTTTGGAATATGATTACGCATCAGGGACACAAAGAAGTTAGAGAATGCTGTTACTAGCATTACTGCAATCGTCATAACGAATGCGGTTTCTAATTTCGTTGTTACTGCTAACGCTGAACACACACCCAGCACTTGAAGTGCAATCGGGTTATTATCAATAATCGGAGCAATAACGACTTTTCTAAATTCTTTAATACTCGCCATTAGTTAAGTTCTCCCGCTTGTACTTTTGCAAGGAATGGACCATAACCCATATCGCCTAACCAGAAATCAAAAGTATGTTGAACGCCATTACTGGTTAATGTTGCACCAGAAAGCGCATCAACACCATGTTCTGAACCTTGTGGCGCGCCACCTTTAATAACTTTAATGGCAGGCTTATTATTGTCATCAAACAATTTCTTGCCAATAAATTGATCTCGCCATTTAGGGTTCTCAACCTCACCACCAAGCCCAGGAGTTTCACCTTGTTGGTAGTAAGTAATACCTTTCACAGTATTACCATCAGTATCAACCGCGACAAAAGCGTACATCATCGACCACAAACCAGTGCCGTTCATCGGTAAAATAACTTCCGTCACTTTATCGTCGTTTTTCACAAGATAAACAATGCCATGATTCGCACGACGAATAATGTTTGCCTTATCTTGTGCTGGCGTTAATTTGATAGATTCATCTACATTTTTAGCTGCAGCGCGCTCATCAAATTTAGTTGCATCACCTTCAACAAACTCACCAGTATTAAAATCGATTAAACGTGGTTCAATGTGTTGACTGTAAATAGCTTGTATATCATTCGCGTCTTTAGCTTTAAAGCCAGCAACAGCAACGATATTACTTTGCACATCCAGTTTAGCATTTGCGACTTGTTTTGGTTTTAACACGACCGCTGCTGTTGATACTACGATTGAACACACTAAGCTCAATGCAATAACAATAATCAGAGTTCTTTTAATGCTATCGTTACTATTTGCCATAGCGAGCTAATCTCCTTTTGACGTTTTTCTCAACGACAAAGTAATCAAACAATGGTGCGAATAAGTTTGCAAATAGAATTGCCAACATCATCCCTTCAGGGTAAGCAGGGTTGACCACTCGAATTAACACACACATTACGCCAATCAAAATACCGTACCACCACTTACCTTTATTGGTAAATGAGGCCGAGACAGGATCGGTTGCCATGAAAATCATACCGAAAGCAAAACCACCTAAGACAAGGTGCCAATACCAAGGCATTGCAAACATTGGATTAGTCGATGAGCCAATAACATTAAATATTGTGGCTACTGCTGCCATTCCGATCAATACACCAGCAATGATACGCCATGATGCGATACGCATATAAACGATCATCAAGCCGCCAAGGATCAACGCCAAAGTAGATACTTCACCAATAGAGCCTGGAAGATTTCCAATAAAGGCATCCATCCAAGTAATAGACTGACCACTTACCGTATTAACTAACGCACCATGACCGCCTTGAGCCCATTGACTTAAAGCAGTTGCGCCTGAAAAACCATCAGCCGCAGTCCAGACTACATCACCTGAAATTTGTGCAGGATAAGCAAAGAATAGGAATGCACGACCAGCAAGAGCAGGGTTTAAGAAGTTGCGACCTGTACCACCAAAAATTTCTTTAGCAACAACAACACCAAAGGTAATACCTAAAGCGGCCTGCCAAAGAGGAAGCGTTGGTGGAACAATTAACGCAAACAAAATAGAAGTAACAAAGAAACCTTCATTCACTTCATGCTTACGTACCATACAGAACAAGACTTCCCAGAAGCCGCCTACAAGGAATACTGTCGCGTAAATAGGTAAGAAGTAAGTCGCGCCTAGCATCATCATGCTACCCCAACCCGCTTCTGCACCTAATGTGCCACCCAGCATTTCAGTAAACCAATAATGCCAATCACCCGCAACAATAGAAGCAAATTGCTCACCTGAATACATGTGATTCAAAGCATCAATAGCTTGATGACCTGTGTTGTACATCCCCCAGAACATGGCAGGAAAAACAGCAAGCCATACCATGATCATGATGCGCTTCAAATCAACACTATCACGAACATGAGAACTGCGTTTTGTTACTGTACCTGGCGTATAAGCTAAAGTTGCAGCTGCTTCATACAAAGCAAACCAACGCTCATGTTTACCGCCTGGTTCAAAATGCGGTTCAATATCTTCAATAAATTTCTTAAGGCCCATGAATTACCCTTCCTTCTCGATCTTATCTAGGCAATCGCGAAGTAATTCGCCATATTCATATTTGCCTGGACATACAAAGGTACACAATGCCAAATCTTCTTCTGCAAGCTCCAACACACCTAGGCGTTGTGCACTATCAGAATCACCTGCACATAAGTCACGAAGCAACAATGTTGGTTCGATATCCAAAGGCATAACACGCTCATAGTTACCGATTGGTACCATTGAACGGTCACTACCGTTAGTCGTTGTCGTCATATTGAAGACTCGACTTGGAAATAAGTGACTTAAGAATGAACGAGTAATTGAAAACTTATCTTTGCCTGGCATTGCCCAGCCCAAGAACTCTTTTTCACGGCCTTCATGCAAAACCGAAACTTGCATGTGATAACGACCTAAATACGCGTGCGGACCTGAAGCCTGAGTACCAGACAATACAGAACCTGAAATAACACGAACTTCACCCGGCAATACTTCGCCTTCAATAACATCATCTAGACTTGCACCAATTTGAGTACGGATAAGGCGAGGATTTTTAGTTGCAGGTCCCGCAAGAGAAATAACACGATCAGTATTAATCTCCCCCGTTAGGAATAACTTACCGAATGCAATAACATCCTGATAATTTAGACTCCATGCAACGTTAGTTAGGCTGACTGGGTATAAATAATGCATATGCGTTCCCACTAAGCCAGCAGGGTGCACACCAGAGAACTCATGCTCTTCAACATTTGATTGAGAAGAGTTTGACAAGGTTTGATTGCCTTTACAGACATAAACTTTACCTTCAGTTAAAACAGAAAGTATATCTAGGCCTGCTTTAAATGCTTCTGGTTGTTCATTAATTATCACCGCAGCATCCGCAGCCAATGGACTCGTATCCATTGCCGTGACGAAAATTGCCTGAGTGTTGGATTCAATGAGAGGAACCTTGCTGAACGGACGAGTTCGCAGAGCAGTCCACATACCAGACTCAACTAATTGCGACACAATAACCTTACGGTCAAGTTTTGCTAGTTGATCGATAGGGAAGCTTTCGAAAGTCACTTGGTCATCACCTGACACTTCAATCACAACAGATTGAAGCACACGCTTTGCACCACGATTGACTTCGATAACTTTACCGCTTGCAGGTGAAGTGTACTGAACACCAGGATTCTTTTTATCAACAAAAAGAACTTGGCCTTTTTTCACTTCATCATCTACGCGAGCATGCATTGTTGGACGCATGCCTACGTACTCTTCGCCGAGCAAGGCGACAGTTTTGATGGTAGGACCATCACTAATCACTTGGGCTGGAGTTCCAGAAATTGGAAGGTCCATACCCTTTTTTATTGTAATCATACGCAGTTGCACTACTTTATTTTAGGAAATAGGATTCTTTGTATTGTGCGACTTGAGACACGACATTTTATTTTATTGTGTCCAGTTCTGACTCTATGTGATCAGAATCGCAACATCCGCATAGAAAGGTCTACTTGAGGCCTTTTGGATAAGTTTTTGAGATAAACAAACCCACAGGGGTCATATTCTAACACTTTTTTAGAATGGCATGCCATGATGATTCACATTATTCCTACACTTTTTTGACTCAAACCAGACATAAACAATGCGCTAAAATTCATATTTTTGAGGCGCTGCACAAATATAATAAATGATTTAAGTTGGGACAAAAAAACGAAAACAAACCGGACATCAAGGCTAAACGGACTGTTTAACTATATAACGGTGTACATAAATCAAACATTACGCTTATCTTACCAACAATGAACAACATAATAGCCAGATAAACTTTTCAGCATATTGATATCGTTTCATTTATTCTAAAAATACCTCTTTATTTCCCACCACCAGCACATTTAGGAGATGCTGGAATCCCACTAGTTAGCACTTCCCATTCGGTTTTGGTATAGGTATGGATCGATAAAGCATGTATATGGTTGCTTAATTCTTCCGCAAGTACGGTATTGACAGCCCGATGACGCATAATCAATCGTTTGCCGTCAAACTCATCACTTACGATAACGACTTTAAAATGACTTTCGGATCCTGGTGGGACATTATGCATATTGCTTTCATTCAGTACTTCAAGGTACTGAGGGCTAAAAGAAGCTTGCAGTTTTTTCTCTATCATATCTTGGATCATATCTGTTCCTTCTTCTCGTTAATGCGCAGATTCATCGATGCTTTATTATGATTAAATAGCACCAATGACCTAAATAGCAGCATTGTCATTTTTCATTATGATTCAATAATCGAGATAAGCATTCGTTATCTCTAACGTGTTATCATACTGTTTATACCCACATAACGCAGCCCATTACGGCTAACTATTATAGATTGAAGATGAAAACATTATTAACTTTACACGATCGTAAACTTGACCTTTATCGCTTCCCTAAACGAGCAAATGAAACACTACAAGCTTGGGATGCAGGCGATGAATACCTCATCAATCATATGACTGAAGCCTCCCTTCCTATTGGACAAAATATTCTCATTTTGAATGATAGTTTTGGCGCGTTATCATGCTGGTTTTCAGAACAACATAACGTCACAATGATGAGTGATTCGTTTATATCTCACAAAGCAACACTGAAAAATCTACAACGAAATCAATGCAGTAAAATACAGTTCCTCAATTGCCTTGATGATATACCAAGTAATATTAATTTGGTATTAATGCAGCTGCCAAAAAACAATCGCTTACTCACATGGCAGCTATCAAAACTTCGATCATCAATTCCTGCTGACTGCCGCATTATCGGCGTTAATAAAGCGAAAGAAATTCATACCTCCACTTTGGATTTATTTGAAAAGCACCTCGGTATCACCACCACTTCTCTTGCTTGGAAAAAGCATCGGCTTGTATTCTCAAATGCAAACTGCGAATCCATTTTACCTGTGGCGGCAGAATGTGAATGGCCAGTGGATGGTGAAGAGATAGTCTTGTCTAATTATGCCAATGTATATTCAGGTGAAAATCTAGATCTTGGTGCGCGCTTCATGCTAAATCATTTACCACAAATAGAAGATCTACGTCATATTATCGATTTAGGCTGTGGTAACGGTATCTTGGCAATTAAGGCTGGACAACTCAATCCGCAAGCTCGAATCACCTGTATAGATGAGAGTTTTATGGCGGTGGCGTCGGCTAAGAAAAACCTCGAACGGAATTTAGGTGCTGAGCGTAATATCCAAGTATTAGCCAATAATTGCTTAGACGGTATGAAACAAAACAGTAGTTTTCTGGTTATTTGTAACCCTCCTTTTCATCAACAAAATGCGATTACCGATCATATTGCTTGGCAAATGTTTTGTGATGCCAAAGATACATTGAACCATGATGGCAAATTATTGGTCGTAGGTAACCGTCATCTTGATTACCATATAAAACTGGAAAGATTATTTGGCGACTCTCAAGTTTCTATTGTGGCTGAAAATTCGAAATTCATGATCATTGAAGCCATTAAAAATAATGATCTAAATAAAGGATAGTAATAATGAAAATGTACTCTGCTAAAAAATTGAAAACCATACTCATCGCTACAGCAAGCATATTATTATCGGCTTGTGCCAGCGTATCTCAAAATGATTTAGTCAATCTCACGCCATCATCAACCTTGAGTGCTAAACAAATCGTTAGCGGTAAAACCTTTACATTAACCAGCCAAGATATCCGTACCGCGCAATACATTGCTGAAATAAAAATGGATGGACAAGAACAAGTTCAGCCACTACATGCTAAACAAAATGTCCGTCAAGCTTACACTAGCGCGATTTATCAACAGTTTTACTCTCAAGGCTTTGCAAAAACCAAAAACAGCAATAATACATTGAATGTCAAAATTGTAGATGCCGTTGCAAAAGTCGATCAAAAATCAATGAAATTCGCTATTAGCGGAAAAGTCGTGATTCAAATTACCGCAGAGACACCTAATGGTAAATTTGTAAAAAGCTACCAAGGAACAGGCAACAAAACAGGATCATTTACCGCTAGCATTGCTGATGTTGAAGAAGTCATTAACCGTGTGTCAGGTAACGTGTTAGCCAATATTGCCAAAGATTCTGAACTGACTAATTATATGAAAGGTAACTTTTAATGAAAAAGATCGTATTTTCTCTTTTAATGCTATTTAGCGTATCAAGCATTGCCGCGCCTCTGGTAAAAGTTGAAACCACTGTCGGTAGCTTTACTATTGATCTTAATCAGCAAATGGCGCCTATTTCGGTTAAAAACTTTTTACGTTATGTCGATGATGGTAGCTATGTGGGCACTCAGTTTCACCGTGTGATCCCAGGCTTTATGGCGCAAGGTGGCGGTTTTGATGAAGACCTTAACCAGAAATCATCATACTCACCAATTCGTAACGAAGCTTCCAATGGCCTAGAAAATAATACGGCAACCGTTGCAATGGCTCGTACTAATAATCCAAATTCAGCGACGCGTCAGTTTTTTGTTAACTTGACCGATAATGATTTTTTAAATTACGCTCGTAGTAACCCAGGTTATGCCGTCTTTGGTAAAGTTACTCAAGGCTTTGATGTCGTTCAAAAAATGGCACAGAAACCAACTAGCTCACAACGCGGCATGCAAGATGTTCCTGTCACTCCAATTCTAATCACTAATATGACAGTAGTGAAATAACCCTCCCGTATCCACTATAGATTTCAATCGAGCCATCATAAATCATTTTGATGGCTCGATTGTTTTATCTGATATCCCACCAAGGAATATTAAATGGCTTCAATGACATGGAAAGAAACCTTTAAATCCTATTTAGACAAGCGCCTATTATGGATTTTCATGTTAGGTTGCTCGAGTGGTTTCCCATGGGTTTTAATTGGCTCAAGCATGTCCGGATGGTTAACCGATGCAGGGCTAACCCGTACTGCTATTGGTTATTTTGGTTCAGTATTTGCCGTTTATGCGATTAATTTTTTATGGGCACCTTTAGTTGATCGAGTTAAGTTACCTTTTCTATATCCATTTCTAGGCCAACGTCGTAGCTGGATCTTTTTATGCCAAGCGATCATTTTAATTTGCACTTTTTATATCGCAGGACTAAACCCTGTCCATAATCTCATTTTAATGTCTGCTGTTGCGCTGGCAATTTCAACGGCATCGGCCACTCAAGATATTGCCATTGATGCCTTTCGAATCGATAGCTTTTCAAAAAGCCATAGTAAGCTTCCTCAAGCTTCTGCCATGTCGGTTATTGGCTGGTGGACTGGCTACTCTCTGCCTGGTTACTTTGCTTTTGCCTATGCGGACACTTTAGGTTGGAATCATATTTACTATGGTATGACAGTGGTTATTGTTTTACTCATGCTGTTTACCCTTTTCACTGGTGAACCCGTTACCCAACGCGATGAGCTTCAACATCAAGCAGAGCAACGCCATACTAAAGTGGTGAAATCGAAAATTACCGCTTGGTTATCGGTAACCCTAATTGAACCTTTTCTTGATTTCTTTCGTCGTAATGGTGCCCAAGTCGCGCTGACTCTTTTACTGTTTGTTTTTCTATTCAAAATTGGTGAAGCATTTCTTGGCCGCATGTCGATTGTCTTTTATAAAGAAGTCGGCTTCAGTAATGAACAAATAGGAGACTATTCAAAGCTAATTGGTTGGGGCGCCACCATGTTGTTCACTTTTATTGGCAGCATGTTCAACGTTAGATTTGGCATCGTAAAAGGATTAATGATTGGCGGTGTTGCGATGGCAAGCAGTAATTTAATGTTTGCGTGGATGGCATCTGTGGGACCAAACGAGCATTTATTTCTCGCCACAGTATTGGTTGATAACTTCACCACTGCATTTTCAACCGTCGCATTTGTCTCTTTCTTAACCGTGCTGACCGGCCAAGCGTTTTCAGCGACTCAATATGCATTACTCGCCTCTTTAGGTAACTTTGGACGTACAACTCTAGCCTCCTTCAGTGGTGAGTTAGTGGACTACTTAAATAACTGGCCTCTGTTCTTCATCATTACCGCTTTAATGGTGATACCAAGTTTGATCATGCTGTATTCGTTACGGCACTATTTTCATAATTTGTTAGAAAAAGCCAAAGACCAACGCTGATATTCAAAAAGTGATGATCTCCAACAAAACATTAAGATTCAACAAATTGATATGAAAAATCAAGATACACACTGAACAATATCAATAGGCAAACTCAGCCCCCTAAATACAAAACGTCCAATGCAATCGCTTGCTTTGGACGTTTTTTGTTACTTGTTCAGTTTTACAGTCACTTTTCTAGGCTAAGTTCCAATGAGATCGCCCAATCGTGATCACGGTCACAATGAAAATATGAATTTGCATGATCTATCACTTACAAATGGGATTTAAAGCTATATTATCAGCGCCATTAAAGGAACACCTGCATCATGGATGAATGCAAACCACCATTTACTAATAAGAGAGCCTACTCATGCGCAAAACACTTTTAGCTCTTAGTTTAGTTGCCGCTTCTGCCCCTGCGTTAGCCGCTGACTACTCTGATGACATTCATAAAAATGATTATAAATTCGTTCAGTTTAATTTGATGTACGCTTTAAATGAGAAACCTCAGGCTAAATCAGATAGTAATTCTGGCCATGATTATCTAGAAATGGAATTTGGTGGTCGCTCGGGGATTTTTGATCTTTATGGCTACGTTGATGTTTTTAACCTAACGAGTAATGATAATAGCAATAACGATAAAGGTAGTGATGACTCGCAAAAAATCTTCATGAAATTTGCACCACGTCTATCTATTGATGCCATGACAGGTAAAGATTTATCGTTTGGGCCAGTTCAAGAGCTATATGTCGCAACTTTAATGGAATGGGATGGTGGCACAAAAAATAATGGCGCTGTTAATACCCAAAAAATTGGTCTTGGTTCAGATGTAAATGTACCTTGGTTTGGTAAAATGGGCCTAAATCTATACGCCACTTACGATTCTAATCAAAAAGATTGGAATGGTTACCAAATTTCCACTAACTGGTTCAAGCCTTTCTACACCTTCAGCAATGATACTTTCATTTCTTACCAAGGTTATATCGATTACCAATTTGGTATGAAAGATGAGTATGCAACCTCGAGTAATGGTGGTGCGATGTTTAACGGCATTTATTGGCATAGCCAACATTACGCCGTTGGTTATGGCTTAAAAGCTTACCACAATGTTCACGGTATTAAAGATGGTGCATATGGTCTAGATACTAATGGCTTTGCTCACTACTTCGATGTTACTTACAAGTTCTAATCAACTCTTTATTGGTTAATACTTAAAATAGCGCAGGCTTTCTAGCCTGCGCTTTTTTATTGCTGTATTTGATTAAAATAACGCGATCACGATGTTAAGCTGACAAATAAATATTCAAGGAAGGCTTTATGAACATAGGCATCGTAGGATTAGGCGCGATTGGATCCTTGTGGGCAGTAAAATTACATCAAGCGGGTCATCAAGTTTGTGTGTTCACCAGAAATACACATCAACAAACCGCCCAAGTCACTCTCGATATGGATTCTAACAATGACTCTGTTTACACCTTTCCAACCAATCAACATGACAGTCTAGCGCAATGCGAGTGCCTACTGGTCACAGTGAAATCGACTCAAGTTACCCAAGCTATATCGCCTTTCCTGCCTTTTCTGCCAACCACTACCTCAATTATTTTTATTCACAATGGCATGGGGGCGGTTGACAATCTACAAAGCCAACTGGCTAATTTTCCTGTCTACTTAGCCACCACCACGCAAGCTGCTTTTCGCCCAAAACCTAACCATGTTCAACACACAGGTTTAGGGGGAACGTTAATTGGTCCTTATAGCTCAAACATAAGAAAATCCAATATTATCAAAGTATTAAATAACGCATTAGCACCGGTTCATTGGCAAGAAAACATTCAAACTGCGCTGTGGAATAAGCTTGCGATTAACTGTGTCATTAATCCTCTTACGGCGATTCATCAATGTAAAAATGGCGAATTAGCACAGCCAACATTCACGCCCACCTTAAATCTCTTAATCCAAGAAATAGTACAAGTAATGAATGCAGTAAGTATTACCACTTCCACCTCGCAACTGACCAAAGTCATTAATAATGTCATCATAACCACCGCGAATAATTACTCCTCCATGCAACAAGATGTGGTCCATCATCGAGCAACTGAAATTGATTACATCACCGGTTACTTAATCCGCACAGCAAAGTTACACGATATTGACATCCCAATGAACCACCAGCTTTTTTCTCAAATCAAACATCTTGAAACGAAATATCCCATCCAATAATTTGACAATAAATCCATACAATAACCCCCTTTATATTGGGCTGTTCCATGATTTGATTTATACTCGCCGTCTTAACTTTTTTATGTACATGGCTAGAATTTTATGGATTGTAAGAGTGTGTTTGATAATGGCGATATCGGCTTTGATATAGAAGCCATCCGCCACCAGTTTCCCGTACTGGATCCGATACAGAATACTTCCTCTCCATTGGTGTATTTAGACAGCGCGGCTACGACTCAAAAACCACTTTGTGTGATCAATGCCATGAATGACTATTACCGCCAACAAAATGCCAATGTACATCGCGGCAGTCACAGCCTGACAGCGAATGCAACCGCTCAATTCGAACAAGCGCGCAACCAAGTGCAACATTTTATTCAAGCTCAGCATAATAAAGAAGTCATTTGGACCCGTGGAGCCACTGAAGCCATTAACCTTATCGCGCAAACTTATGCCCGCAATACACTAAAAGTAGGTGATGAAATCTTGGTTGGTGAGATGGAGCACCACGCTAATATCGTACCTTGGCAAATTGTGGCGAAGCAGACCGGCGCCAAAGTCATAAAAGTGCCGATGACGAAGGATTGCCAATGGGATATGTCTGCATTTGAATCACTATTAAGCGCGCGAACTAAAATCGTCGCCGCCGCTCATACCACCAACGTAACGGGTACCCGTCAACCCATTGAGCAAATCACACAAGCAGCACATCGATATGGCGCGATCGCTGTTATTGATGGCGCTCAAGGTATCGTCCATGAAACCGTCAATGTGCAAAATCTTGATTGTGATTTCTATGTATTTTCTGGCCACAAGCTTTATGCGCCAACGGGTATTGGTGTGCTTTACGGTAAGTTAGATTTATTAGAAGCCATGCCGCCTTGGCACGGTGGTGGGAAGATGGTGCAACACGTCAGCTTTGAGCGCACTACTTTCGCAGAGCTTCCAGCAAAATTTGAAGCAGGCACACCGAATGTGGCAGGTGCGATTGCTTTAGCCACCGCGATTGACTGGTTACAACATTTTAATTATGCAGAACTCACCGCCTATCAGCATGATTTACACCAGCAATTAGTCGATGGATTAAATGAGGTCGAGGAAGTTACAATCATAGGGCTACAAACCAACAGTAGTGTGATCAGCTTTAAAGTCACGATAGATAATGAAGAGGTTCATCATCAAGACATCGCGACATTATTAGATCAACAAAATATTGCGGTGCGTTCTGGTCACCATTGCGCTCATCCACTGATGGAAGCACTAGGGATTAATGGTACGGTTCGTGTATCACTAGGCATCTATACTAATAAACAAGATATTAGCGCCTTTCTCAACGCATTAACCAAAAGTATTGATTTACTTTAAACCGATTGAACCTTTGCCTGAATTTTATCGACAATGGCACGCAAGCCATTACCTCGGGTTTGCGTCAAATGTTCAACTAAGCCTAATTGTTCGAAATATGCTTGAGTATCAAAACTTGAGATCTGTTGAGACGTTTGATTATTAAAAGCCGCTAAAACCAAAGTAATCAGACCTCGGACGATACGAGCATCTGAATCTGCGATGAAATACCAAACCTTGCCATCAAATTCAGACATTAACCATACTTGGCTTTCACAACCCGAGACTAAATCTTGATCAACTTTCATTTCTTCGGGCATTTTAGGCAATAACTTTCCCCACATAATGACTTGTCGGTAGCGATCTTCCCAGCTAGTTAAAAATTGCATCGTGTCGATAACGTCTTGAGCACAGATTTCAATGCCAAATGGATGAGTAGGACAAGTCATTTTTCACCTTTAGTGTCTATTTTTTGCTGCGTTTTAAAACCAATACGCCTTAACATTAATCATGCCTATTTATCATCAAACGTCGATTTATCTGCAACATTGTTATTAAAGCTAACACTTGCAGGTGCCAAACTCCGCTTTGATTTCCAATGAGGTTTTATTGGGCGAAGTGGACAAGTACGCTTCCTAGCGACAATAAAATAAGCACTGCCAAATGAAGAAGCACAACGGCCTAAGCTATGCTCTAACCATGTATTCAATGGACTACTTGCTTTTCGTGATGGGAATAAACCATAGCAATCGGAGTCAATAATTTCATAGTTAAGAACGCCCAACCAATCTTTAATGCGATAAGGCGTAAACATTCTACCGCTCCATGGCAGATTATTTTTCCTCCAGGGAAGTATTCTTGCAAAACCTAAAATACTCAGGGCATTAAAGCCGGTTAGGATTATGTAACCGTCATCAATAATTATTCGATCAACTTCTCGCAACAACCGATGAGGATCGCTACAATAGTCAAGCTGATGACAAACCAAGGCTGTATCGATACTTTTTTCAATAAAAGGTAAATCAAAGGCATCTGCAATGACGGTATGACGAGAATTAGTAATATCAAGATGGATTTGATGCTTAATATTACAGTTACTTGTTTCAAGCTCACAGCTTAAACCGCCAAGCTTTAACATATGGTAACCAAACAGTTTTGGGCACCATTCATCGAGACGAGTTTGGATCGAGTCAAAAGCCCATTCAGCACTTTTCAATTGCTGCCATGAATACGGCTGAGAAAAAGTTTTTTGACTTCGTGCTGGCTTCATACAATACGTCTCTTCGCGGCAAGATTGGAGTTTTACCCATGTTAACAGAAACAAATACGGCTGGACTAACGATTAAAAACATCCCAGCGTTTAATGATAATTACATCTGGTTAATTCAAGGTAATGATCAACGTTGCGCACTAATTGACCCGGGCGAAGCCGCGCCTGCGCTTGCCGAGTTACAGAGTCAAAATTTACAACTTGATACGATTATTATAACTCATCATCATGCTGACCATGTTGGCGGCGTCGCAGAACTTCTACGTCATTATCCAAAAGCAAAAGTCATTGGGCCTGCAAATGATCCGGTGATGATGCTGACTCAATCAGTACAAGGTGGTGATTGTATTAATGTTTTTGGTGAAACGTTTTTAGTTATTGATGTTCCAGGGCATACCAATGGCCATATTGCCTATGTTGGGGATGGCAAGCTTTTTTGTGGCGATGTATTATTTTCAGCCGGTTGTGGTCGCGTTTTCGAAGGCACTTACCAACAAATGTACGATTCCTTGCAAAAACTGGCCTCATTACCACAAGAAACCGAAGTATATTGCGCTCATGAATATACCTCTTCTAACCTCTCTTTTGCGCTTGCTGTTGAACCCGAAAATGATTTATTACATCAATATCGTGATGAAGTAAATCGTTTACGAGCGCAAAAAAAACCGACAATTCCAACCACGTTACGTCAAGAAAAGTGGGTCAATCCATTTTTGCGTTGCCAAGAGCCTGATGTCATGAAGGCTGTTTCAGAAAGAACCAACGATCTTTCTGCCTTATCTGTTTTTTGTGCATTACGTGACTGGAAAAATGAATTTTGAGCCTTTATATTTGAAGGGATACACCCATAAATCCTCTAATGTTACCTATAAACCAAACGGTAACATTAGATGTTTATAGCAATAAAAACCCATACCTATCAAACAATTATCTTACACGCCCTCTTACAAACGAATATTTTCTAGATACATGAAAATAATCCGTAACGATTGAATATGCTGAATAAATAAAAATTTATGCTATTTTTATCCCCTTCTTACTTGCAAGCAAATCACTAACACAAGTATTATTTGCAACCATTTCTGAAAAGGCGACATAAATGAAACCGTTTATCTGGATACTGGTACTGCTATTAGCGGGCTGCCAAACCGCTCCTCCTCACAATGATAGCGCTACAATTTCGGATAAAGACGCAACCACAGCAAAAACCACTGCGACTAAAACTGTTCCATTTGTGCCGCAAGAACAAGCTGATCTTTGGAAGCGCATATCAATGCAGTTTACGCTGCCGATCCCAGATGATGATCCAACAGTTAACTATTATCGTACTTGGTATTTAACGCACCCGGATCACCTAAAAACAGTCTCAGAACGTGCTGCGCCTTTCCTATATATGATCACAACGCGCATTGAAGATCGTGGACTACCGTTAGAACTAACCTTACTTCCTGTCGTCGAAAGTGCATTTGACCCATTTGCTTACTCTTTCGGCAGCGCCGCAGGTTTATGGCAGTTCATTCCAATGACGGCCGACCGGTTTGGTTTAGAACGAAATTATTGGTATGACGGTCGACGTGATGTTAGTGCGGCAACCGATGCAGCTCTCGATTATATGACCTACTTAGGTAATCGATTTGATGGAGACTGGGAGAATGCCATTGCCGCTTACAATAGCGGTGGTGGTCGAGTATCGAGTGCTATACGAAAAAATAAAAACGCAGGAAAACCAACCGATTTTTTCTCATTGGATTTACCAAAAGAAACTCGTAGCTATGTACCCAAGTTACTTGCTTTAGCCGATATTTTAGCCAATGAAGAAGAATATGGGGTACAAATTCCGGTAATTGATAACAAGCCAGTCTTAGCCAGTGTCGATCCAAAAGAGCAGCTCGATCTCGCGATTGCAGCGCAGTATGCAGGTATCTCAGTCAAAGAGTTACAAAGTTATAACCCCGGGTTTAACCAGTGGGCTACAGCGCCTGATGGACCACATGATTTTTTAATCCCGATTGATAACGTCGATCAATTTAACCAAAAAGCCGCCGAAAACCGTGGTAAAGGCATCAAGTTAATACGTTACCAAGTAAAATCAGGTGATACATTAAGTGTCATTGCACAAAAAAATCAAACCACCACCAAAGTCATTCAACAAGCAAATGACTTAAAAGGTGTGAACATTCGTATTGGCCAATATTTACTTGTGCCGCGTTCGACTCAAAATAATCAAGCCTACGCGTTAAGTGCTCAAAATCGTTTAGCCAAAACTCAATCTGTTGCTCGTGGAAAATATAAAACGAACTATATCGTCACTAAAGGAGATAGTTTTTGGTCTATCGCACGTAAAAATAATATCACTGTAGATGCATTAGCTCGCTGGAATGGCATGGCTCCAAAAGATTCATTACGCAGTGGGCAAAAATTAGTCATCTGGAAAGGCAATAAAAGTGGCTCAGTAATACGAACCGTTTATTACAATGTTCGCTCTGGCGATACCATTGGTGATATTGCAGAGAAATTTAAAGTTAAATCAACAGACATTGTTGAATGGAATGGAATCGCAGAACAAAAATATTTAAAGCCAGGTCAAAAATTGAAGCTTTATGTAGATGTGACCAAAGTAGGTAGCGTTTAGCCAATAGACAAAGAGCTCATATAACATAAATTAAAAATCCCCAATCCTTGGTACATAATCCAATATTGGGGATTTTTTGTATTTTATTGAGCGCTGATTAATCGAAAATGCGCCAACATAGGGTTGTGATCTGAGGCAGTAGTCTGAGGCGATGTCGCTTTTATCAATTTTAGTCCTCGATAAAAAACATGATCAAACGCTAATCCATTAATGAATCGGCGACGATTGTCAGGAGCAAAGCGAGCCTCATGCATTCCGAGGTTGATCATTAATCTCCTCACCTCTTTAGTTCGAGTCTCACTCCAAGTATTAAAATCACCCGCAATAATCAACGGTCCTACATGCTGCTTCACTTTTTCACTCAAATGGGTAATCTGTGATCGGAAGTCTTTCGTCCCCAATGTGAAATTAATGGAATGCAAATTAACCACACCTAGCTGCTGACCATTCGATAAAGAATACTGCGCATACAAAGCAGATTTAGGAAGAAGGATCCACGGTTCAAGCGCTGTATAAGCACAAGCATTATCGGGTAATGATGCCGATAAATTTAATACTCCGGCACTAACATCAAAAACCTTAAAAGCATTAACATAACTGGCTCCCCAAACTTGATCATCAACCCAACGGTTCAACTCAGGTGTTAAGCTCGCTTCTTGTAATAACATCAGCTGACTTTGTAGGCTATAAGCCGTCAATGCTTGCTGCCAACCATCATCAAGTTGCTTATGAATATTCCAGACTAAAACATGAAGATCACCATTTTGATCAATCGATGGCTGGGATTGTTGAGACTTTTCAGTTTTCTTGGCTTGATGGCAATACCAATCACTGCGCTCAGTATCATGGCTCATAGAAATAAGTTGCGGCTTATCTGGTACGGAAAACACCCAAGAAAACGCCGTAAACCCGACGAAAGCCAAGACGGTAATCACAATTAACGACCATTTAATGTGTTTTATTCTCATACGTAATAACCTTCAATGATCGAGAAAAATAATTTTCAAATAGCAGATAAACAAAAAGGAAGCGTAATGCTCCCTTCGTAAAAACACATAAAGGTGAACTGTATATTTAAACTGCTTCGTCGTCTTCTTCACCAGTACGAATACGAATTACACGTGAAACTTCTGAAACAAAAATTTTGCCGTCACCAATTTTACCCGTTTGTGCCGTTTTCATAATGCAATCAATGCAATCGTCCAATACATCATCTGAAACAACGATTTCTAGTTTTACTTTTGGTAGAAAATCGACCATATACTCTGCGCCACGATAAAGCTCTGTATGCCCTTTCTGGCGGCCAAATCCTTTCACTTCTGACACTGTCATACCGGTAATGCCAACTTCAGCTAACGCTTCACGTACATCATCTAACTTAAATGGTTTGATAATGGCTTCAATTTTTTTCATTATGTTTATCCCTAAATTCCTGAAATATTGGTTCAGTATACTCATACTATAGATTACTGAAAAGAGAGCGTTATCTGAAAAAGAAGAATAATTGCGTTTAGTTTTTATTCCATTGAAGATAATTGAATCAAATACTTGTCTACTTGGTTTGTTACTTTTTGTGCAGCGTTGATCTATGCCACACTAACTGATGTGTACAGCCGCTATAAGGTTTACAGACAAATAAACCTAGCGCTGAAATTAACTGTTCAGCATCCATAAGTAATGGAATTCGGTTTCTTTGCCACGTTGGAACTTTATATTCTTGCAGCAATTTTTTTAGTTTACGGCTATGTTGACGAGTTTCTGGTTTCGCCATAATGCCTGATGGTGAAAATCTAACTTGCAGATGTCGCACCTCAGATTCTAGTGACAAATCAAATACCAGATCCCCCTCTTCTAATTCAGGTGCATTTCCAGCAGAAACTAAGCTCAATAGGCCTAATCCATCCGGCAACATTAATGACGTAGTAATATTCCAATCTAATGCGATGGATGACAGATCATCAGCTACCGGAAAAACATAAAGCTTATTCTCAAATCGACCCACTTGAGTTCGGCCATAACGAAACTGAGGAGCCGCATCCGCTTTTGCTAAAGCCACATCTTGCCATAATTGCTGCAATTGTTTCTCACTCGGCATTAAGAACCTAAGCCTGGCTAACCACATACGAATTAAGGCATCTCTTGCCGGCTTAGATTGTTGTTTCAAGCTATCGATAGGCAAAGCGTCATCTGGCTGTACCATGTCTTGTAATCGTTCATAAAGAAGCGATTGTAGCAATGCTTCTTGTTCTGCACATAATGCAGCGCTGCGAGTAATCGTTTTTTCGATATGAGGCCATCGTTCTTTCAACAATGGCGTAATTTGATGTCGAATGAAATTACGATCAAAGCGAACATCTTGATTACTTTCATCCTCTATCCAATCTAAAGAATACTGCTCAGCATAATCTTGAATTTGCGTTTGAGAAATGGATAAAAATGGACGTAATAAATGACCTTGATAAAAATCTGACAACTCTGCCATGGCCGACAAACCTTTAGGCCCACTGCCGCGCTTTAGAGCCAATAAAAAAGTTTCGACTTGATCGCTAGCATGTTGGCCTGTCAAAAGAACGCTACTTTCATCAATGTAACTGGATAACGCTTTATAACGAGCGTCACGCGCCGCTTGCTCAATACTCACTTGCGCGCCGAGATCTAATCTCACTTTTTCTGCATAAAAATTAATATCGGCCTGTTGGCTGTAAATTGTACATTGCTGCTGCCAATAATCCGCGTGACGACTCAACCCATGATGAATATACACAGCGCTATAACGATAGTTAGGGTATTGCTTTTTAAATCGCCCAAGTAGAGACAGCATAACTCGCGAGTCTACGCCACCACTAAGAGCTAAAACAAAATGCGTATTAGCGTGTAAGTCATGTAAAAGATACCCATTGAGTTGATCGCAAAAGTGACGATATAACATAGAAGGAGCTACTCTAAAACTAGATTAAATTGGAATGATAATAAATAGGCAAAAATAAAGCGAGCCTCAGCTCGCTTCAATATTCACTTCTATGCTTAAAGCCTAAGCACTTAAAATGCTAAATACTTAAAAAACCTAAGTACTCAAAAGCTAAGTTTAACAATAACCGTAGCTCATCAAACGCTGGTAACGACGTTCAAGCAAGTTGTCATGATCTAATTGATCTAGCTCTTCAAGCTGCTTAAGTAAAACGGCTTTAATATTTTCAGCAGAGGCTATTTTATCACGATGCGCACCGCCTAATGGCTCTTCAATGATTTGATCAATCAAACCTAGCTCTTTTAGACGTGGTGCAACAAGACCCATCGCTTCAGCAGCTTGTGGCGCTTTGTCAGAATCACGCCATAAGATTGATGCGCAACCTTCTGGAGAAATAACCGAATACGTCGAATATTGCATCATATTCACATAATCACCGACGCCAATCGCCAGTGCGCCACCTGAACCACCTTCACCGACAACATTGCAAATCACTGGCACTTTAAGACTAGACATCACTTTAAGATTACGAGCAATCGCTTCAGATTGACCACGTTCTTCCGCGCCAACACCAGGATATGCACCTGCTGTATCAATAAAAGTAATAATTGGAATATTAAAACGTTCCGCCATTTCCATTAAACGCAATGCTTTACGGTAACCTTCAGGTCGAGGCATGCCGAAATTACGACGAATCTTTTCTTTCGTCTCACGACCTTTTTGATGACCAATAATCATCACTGAACGGCCATCTAAGCGAGCCAAACCACCAACAATGGCTTTATCATCAGCATAAGCGCGATCGCCCGCTAATTCATCAAATTCAGTAAAGGCATGCTCAATATAATCTAATGTATATGGACGCTTTGGATGACGTGCAAGTTGTGCAACCTGCCACGCGCCAAGATCACCAAAGATTTTTTTCTTTAGCTCTAGGCTTTTAGCTTCTAGTTGGCTGATCTCTTTACCTAAATCAACAGAGGATTGACCACCGTGACGTGAGATTTCACGTAAGGCTTCAATTTTAGCTTCTAGCTCTGCAATAGGTTTTTCAAATTCAAGAAAATCTAGGCTCATCAATGGATCCTTTAATATCATTTAGTTGTTTTGCTATTCACTTGCGGCGACAGCAAATACATTTAGTCAGGGCATATTTTAGCGAATGTGCTAATAATGCCCTTTTATTTAGTTAAATTCGAGTTCTACTTGCTTAGAACCGATAAGAAGTTTCAATTCGTCGAGTAATTCATCTTCCGGTGTCACTCGCCACTCAACACCCAGCGCCAATTTTGCTCTCGCATCTTGACGTTGATAATAAATATTCACAGGCACGGTTCCAGCACGATAAGGCTCTAAAACTCGAGTAAAACGCTCAAAGAACACCCCATCAATTTGCTTTTCATCTAATGATATTGATAAGCCTCTGGCGTATTTTTCTCTGGCGTCAGCCAAACTCATGATCTCTCTTGCCGACATTTTAAGGCCACCATTGAAGTCATCAAAGCTGACCTGTCCAGAAACGATCACTATTTTGTCCGTTTCTAGCAATTCCGCATACCTTTCAAGTGCATCAGAAAACAGCATCACTTCCACACGACCAGAGCGATCATCGAGCGTCATGAGACCAATTCGAGTACCACGTTTGGTGGTCATCACTCGTGAGGCAATGACTAAACCTGCTACGGTTAACGATTGATCGCGACGCGTTGGTTGTAAATCGCTCAATCTACACTGAGTATATTTACTCAACTCTTTTAAATAAGCATTAACAGGATGCCCCGTTAAATATAGTCCTAATGTGCTCTTTTCACCTTCTAACCAAATTTTTTCTGGCCATTCCGGTACCTGAGCATACGCTTGCTCAATTTCTTCTGGTGCTTCTGTCAACACACCAAACATGTCCGACTGACCAAAAGATTCAGCCTGATGAAATTGACCCGCCGCTTTTACTGCCTCTTCCACCGAAGCCATTAATGCAGCTCGATGCGGACCTAATCGGTCTAATGCACCGGCTTGAATTAGTTTTTCAATCACGCGCTTATTGCACTTTTTCAAATCTACTCGAGCACAAAAATCAAAGAGATCTTTAAAGTGGCCACCTTGTTCGCGGCAGGCGATAATATTTTCAATCGGCGCTTCACCAACCCCTTTTATCGCGCCAATACCATAAACAATCGCACCGTCTTCATTCACATTAAAACGATATAAGCCAGAATTCACATCCGGTGGCAATAACTTGATTTTCATGCGAATACATTCATCCACCAAGCCTACGACTTTCTCGGTGTTGTCCATATCCGCAGTCATTACTGCCGCCATGAACTCAGCGGGATAATGAGTTTTTAGCCACAAAGTTTGATAGGAAACTAAAGCATAAGCGGCCGAGTGCGACTTGTTAAATCCATAACCGGCAAATTTTTCAACCAGATCAAAGATCTTCATCGACAACTCACCGTCGACACCAATACTTTCAGCACCCGCCTTAAATACAGAGCGCTGCTTTGCCATCTCTTCTGGCTTTTTCTTACCCATCGCACGGCGTAACATATCTGCGCCGCCAAGCGTATAGCCAGCCAAAATCTGCGCGATCTGCATGACTTGTTCTTGATACAAGATAATGCCGTAGGTTGGCTCTAATGTTTCTTTTAAAGACTCATGTTGCCACTTTTCATCAGGGTACGACACCGCTTCACGGCCATGTTTACGGTCAATGAAGTTATCTACCATGCCTGATTGCAATGGCCCAGGACGGAAAAGCGCAACGAGTGCGATAATATCTTCAAAACAGTCCGGCTGAAGGCGTTTAATCAAATCTTTCATACCACGCGATTCCAACTGGAAAACGGCGGTAGTTTCAGAGTTTCGTAGTACTTTAAACGATTCTTGGTCTTTTAAATCGATGGATTCAATTCGAATCGGCGCTTTGCCTTCCTTCTCAAGCCTTGGGTTAATTAAGCCTAAAGCCCAATCAATAATGGTTAATGTTCTTAAGCCTAAAAAGTCAAACTTAACTAAACCGGCCGTCTCTACATCATTTTTATCAAACTGAGTTACTGGGAAGTTTCCTTCCGAGTCACAATAGATTGGGGCAAAATCTGTGATCGTGGTTGGCGATATAACCACACCACCGGCGTGCTTCCCGGCATTACGAGTACAGCCTTCAAGAATTCGGCACATGTCGATGAGTTCTTTTACATCTTCATCGGCAGCATAAATTTCAGGTAATTGCGGCTCAGCATCAAAAGCTTTCGCCAATGTCATTCCCGGATCTGGTGGCACCATTTTTGAAATGCGATCCACAAAGCCATAAGGGTGACCGAGGACACGGCCTACATCGCGGATAACCGCTTTGGCCGCCATAGTGCCGAAAGTGATAATTTGAGATACCGCATCACGACCATAGATTTCAGCAACATGATCAATAACCTGATCGCGTTTATCCATACAAAAATCGATATCAAAATCGGGCATGGAAACACGTTCTGGGTTTAAGAATCTCTCGAAAAGTAAATCGTATTCCAACGGATCAAGATCGGTGATCATTAAAGCATAAGCGACCAATGAACCAGCGCCCGAACCACGTCCAGGCCCTACCGGAATATCATTGTCTTTTGACCACTGGATGAATTCCATTACGATCAAGAAGTAACCTGGAAAGCCCATTTGGTTGATAACATCGAGCTCAATTTGAAGTCGCTCATCGTATTCCGCGCGTTTCTCTAAGCGAATATTTTCATCTGGGAATAAGAACTCAAGACGAATTTCCAAACCTTCTTGCGATTTTTTGACTAGATAATCTTCAATAGCCAAACCTTCTGTTGGAAAATTTGGCAAAAAGTACTCACCTAAACGCACGGTAACGTTACAGCGCTTGGCGATTTCAACTGAATTTTGTAGAGCTTCGGGAATGTCACGAAACAGGTGGCACATTTCGTCTTCAGTGCGAAGATATTGCTGTGGGCTGTAATTTTTAGGTCGACGAGGATCCACTAAAGTATAACCGTCATGGATAGCCACTCGGATTTCATGAGCATCAAATTGGTCTGGCGATAAGAAAACCACCTCATTGGTCGCCACAACAGGAAGTTGATATTGCTCGGCTAGATCGAGTGCAAAATGCAAATAACTTTCTTCATCAGCGCGGCCGGTACGAGTTAATTCTAAATAGAAATGATCTTCGAAATGCGTTTGATAAAACTCAATACAAGCGTCCACTAAAGGTTTATTACCTTTGAGTAAAGCTCGTCCAACCTCACCAACACGTCCACCAGAAAGAATGATTAAACCTTCTTTATGGTTCACTAGCCATTCTTTATCAATCACGGGTTGGTGCTGTACATGACCACGTTGATAGGCTTCAGAAATCAATAAAGTGAGGTTGTTATAGCCTTTATTGTCTTTTGCTAAGATAGTGATTTTAGTCAGTTCGTCGCCAAACTCCGGTGACTGGAGGGTAAAATCTGCACCTATGATAGGTTTTACCCCACAACTATGCGCATTACCGTAGAATTTCACTAAACCACATAAGTTAGTAAAATCGGTAATCGCCATTGCTGGCATGCCATATTCTGCCACTTTCTTGACCAAAGGCGGCACTTTTGACAGGCCATCCACCATGGAATAGTCGCTATGAATTCGAAGATGTACAAACTTAGGATCAGACATAAATTTCTATTTTTGCTCAGATTGTATGTTCAAATGGTGTGTTTAAATCACTTATTTAAAGCAGGTGAAAGTTTACGGCCTCATGATGCTCATCACAAGGAAATATCCACTGAATCAAATTAGACCTAGCACCTTTTTCACTGGCTTATAGCTTTTTCTATATTGCGCTAATAAACTAGCATCTTGCGTAATACTAAACTGCTCGATTGCCGCAAGATGCGCCTTGGTCGGATAGCCATTATGCTTTGCGAAACCAAACTGTGGAAATTGCGTATCTAGCTGTTTCATCTCCTCATCACGAATGACTTTAGCAAGGATAGACGCCGCACTAATTTCTGCCACACGCAAATCCCCTTTAACGACCGCTTCACTTACCATTGGTAAATGAGGAACTCGATTTCCATCAATCACAACAAAATCCGGCTGAATGGCCAATCCTGCTACCGCACGCTGCATAGCAACCATAGTCGCTTGTAAAATATTTAACTCATCGATTTCCCAAGCTTCGCAACGACCAATCGACCATGCTAGTGCTTTTTGCTGGATCTCAGGAAACAGTGCCATGCGCTTCTTTTCAGACAGTTTTTTAGAATCGGTTAATCCTTCAATCGGATTATTAGGATCTAAAATTACGGCAGCGGTAACAACAGCGCCGACTAACGGGCCACGGCCCACTTCATCCACCCCAGCAATGCATTGGAAGCCTGCTGGATACTCATACATAAGAAGTTCTTGTTTCATCTGTCTGCTTATCACTTTGTGATTAAATTAGGTTCAGGATTCAAGTTGACAAGGTTTGGATCAATCAAAGCGATAACAGCATGGGCTGCTTGTTTATCAGCACCTTTACGTATCCATTGATGCATTTCGGTAAACTTCGCTTGCATCGCTTCACCTTCTTCCGTCATCAAGCGCTCAATTTCAGCGGTAAGATTTTCAACCGTACAATTTTCTTGTAAGAACTCTTTAACTAGCTCTTGGTTAGCAAGAATATTAGGCAAAGATACATAAGGCGTTTTTACCATACGACGAGCAATAGCAGCCGATAATGCATTCACACGGTAACCGACGACCATTGGGCGATTTACCAGCATACATTCTAACGCCACCGTGCCCGATGCCAGCATGACAACATCCGAGGCTTCTAATACCGTTCTTGCTGTACCATTGATTAATTCAAAATGTAATTCCGGGGCATATTGTTTCCACGCCGCTTCAAACTGATCGCGACGCTTCTGATTAACCAATGCAACAACAAAACCTAAATCTGGGTTGTTTTTAGCTAATTGCTGGCAAGTTTGGATAAAAGGTTCGCATAATTTTTTTAATTCAGCATTGCGGCTACCAGGTAACACCGCAAGCCAGGTTTTATTAGGATCTAAATTTAGCTTTTCTCGCGCGGCTAATTTATCACTATAAAGCGGAATGGTATCGGCTAAGGTATGGCCAATAAATTCACACGGGACATTAAACTTATCATAAAACGCTTTTTCAAAAGGTAAGAAAGCCAAAACTAAATTAGTCGCGGCGGCTATACCATGAATACGATTTTGTCGCCATGCCCATACCGATGGACTGACATAATGAACCGTTTTAATACCCGATTTTTTCAGTGCTAGTTCAACTCGCAAATTGAAATCTGGCGCATCGATGCCGATAAAAACATCGGGTGGACTTTGAATGAAATAATCGGTTATCGTTTTTTTAACTTTAAGCAAACGAGGCAAACGTCCAAGCACTTCGACCAACCCCATAACAGAAAGCTCTTCCATATCAAAAAGAGAATCACAGCCTTGCTCAATCATCTGTGGGCCACCAATGCCAACAAACTCAGCATTTGGATGCATGACTTTAATCGCTTTAATTAAGCCGGCTCCTAAAGTATCTCCAGATAGCTCACCAGCAACCACACCAATTCGTAATGGACGATCCATATTATTATCCTTTTCAAACAAAAAAGGCCTAAACGAGGTTAGGCCTTTCCAATCTCAACATTGAAATTTTCGATGATTATCGAATAATGCCACGTGAGGAATTATTAATAAAATCAATCAAAACTTGGACTGAAGGGAATACTTTCGCATCTTCTGCCATTTCTGCTTTCGCTTCTTCTAACGTATTTTTATTACGATAAAGTGACTTATAAGCTCGGCGGATAGCATGTATTTCATCTTTTTCAAAACCACGACGCTTCAAACCTTCATAGTTAACACCAAATGGTGTCGCATGATTACCTTGTGCAATAACATAAGGCGGGACATCTTGAGCAACACCTGATGCGCCACCAACCATACAATGCTGGCCAATATGACAGAATTGATGTACCGCTGAAATCCCACCGATAATAGCAAAGTCTTCAACCGTAACATGACCCGCTAAGGTAACATTATTAGCCAAAATACAGCGATTACCAATCACACAATCATGCGCGACATGCACATTTACCATAAATAGGTTATCACTACCAACTTTGGTTAAATGCTTATCTTGAGTGGTGCCGCGATGCATGGTGACACTTTCACGGATGACATTACGATCACCGATTTCTAATCGAGTCGGTTCACCTTTATATTTGAGATCCTGACAAGCCTCACCGATAGAGGCAAATTGATAGATTTTATTTTCTTTACCAATAACGGTCGGACCTTTAATAACAACATGAGAATAGATCTCTGTGCCATCACCAATTTCCACATCAGAGCCAATGTAAGTAAATGGACCAACTTTAACGTTAGCACCAATCTTCACCCCATCTTCAATCACTGCCGAAGGATGTATTTGAGCCGTTGCATGGATTAATTTTGCATTATTCATATTAGCGCTCACCCTTTAGAATTCACGACGCGCACATTTTAATTCAGCAGAGCAAACAACGTCGCCATCTACTTTTGCTACGCCATTGAATAAAGCAATACCTCGACGATCCTTAATAAATTCAACTTCAATCATTAATTGATCACCAGGCACTACAGGTCTACGGAATTTAGCTCTATCAATACTCGCAAAGTAGTAGAGCTCATTTTCTTTCGGTGCGCCAAAGGTTTTAAATGCAAGTAAGCCGGTTGCTTGCGCCATCGCTTCTAAAATCAAAACACCCGGAAAAATTGGAAGCTGTGGAAAGTGCCCTGTGAATTGGGGTTCATTGACAGAAACATTTTTAAGCCCAATAAGATATTTACCTTCTTCATAATCGGTCACTCGATCGATCAATAAAAATGGGTAACGGTGCGGCAATAGCGCTCTAATTTCTGTAATATTTAATGTTTTCTTTTCAGTAGTCACAATCAACTTCCTATAAATGTTCTTAAAATAACATTGATTAATAGTGAAAAAGATCTGTCATAACAGATCTTTTTCAAACTTAGAGATGGTTAAACGAAATGGGTGTTCAATAAAAACTCTAAGCGTAAAATTTGTCTTATTGTTTTTTTTCTAAAGCTTTAAGACGTCTATACATATTATCTATTTTCAACGTTCGAGCAGCTGTTTTACGCCACTCTTTATTTGTTTGTAATGGAATACCTGATGAATACACACCTTTTTCAGGAATACTACGCATCACCATTCCCATGCCGGTAATGGTGACACCATCAGTAATTTCAATGTGCCCATTAATTACCGTTGCTCCGCCAATGATGCAATATTTACCAATAGTCACACTACCAGCAATGGTACTGCTACCCGCCATGGCTGTCCCATATCCAATGTGAACGTTATGTGCGATTTGAATATGGTTATCAAGAATAACATTATCTTCAATAACTGTGTCATCCAACGCGCCGCGGTCAATCGTAGTACAAGAACCAATCTCAACCCGATTACCAATGATAACGCCTCCGACTTGAGGAATTTTAACCCACTCACCACGATTATTTGCATAACCAAAACCATCCGCACCAATAACGGTATTCGCTTGAATTAAGCATGATTTACCAATATTAACATCATGATAAATCGTAGTATTAGCCCAAATTTTTGTATCAGCGCCAATCTTAGTATTCTTACCGATAAAGCAACCTGCACCGATTACCACATTGTCCCCAAGCTCAACACCAGTTTCAATCACAGCATGATGACCAATACAAACATCCATACCCAATATTACATCATCTGCAACGGCTGCTGTTGCTTCAATACAACTTGCAGGTTTTGGTGTAATATCAAGAGCCTGCGCTACTAATGCATAAGCAAGATAAGGGTCATCGACCACAAGTGCATTGGTTTGGCATACGTCGAGCTCAGATGCCTTAATAAGCACAGCACTGGCTTTACATTCCGATAAATGTTTACGGTATTTTGCGTTAGTCAAAAAAGTTATTTGACCAGCACCGGCTTTATCCATCGCGGCAACAGAAGAAACGGTACAATCACCGTCCCCATGTAGCTCTCCACCTATTATTGTTGCTAGCTCAGCAAGTGTTTTATTTGGCATAAATCAAATCTTTCTATTTTTATTATTTTAATTCTTTAATAACAGAATCTGTAATATCTGCACTCGGTGTTGCATAAACTAACGCTTGACCATTTAATACGATATCGTAGCCATCTTTCTTCGCAACTTTATCAATCGCTGCTTGAATTTTCACGTTAATTTTTTGCATTTCTTCTTGCTTCATTTTATTGATATCGGCTTGGAAAGATTTACCTTTCACTTCCAACTTCGCTTGCATAGATTGAATATCAATACGCAAGTTATCAACATCATTGCTCGACATTAGTTGAGCATCACGTTTTAGTTTTTCAACTTTAGTATCAATTTGTTTTTTTAGTTTATCTAGCTCAGCTCTTTTGTCTTTGCTCGATTTTTCTAATTTTTGCTCTACCGCTTGAACTTGAGGAACGGTTTGAAATACTTTTGCCGTATTCACGTAGCCAATTTTTTGAGCTGCTTGTGCCGCTTGTGCCGTTAAAGATGCAGTTAATACAACTAAGCTGATACCGGTAATTTTCATCAATTTTTTCACAATAATTTCCTTACAAAAAGAATCTAAAATTAGAATGTTTGTCCAATAGTAAAGGTGAAGAACTCATCATCATCACCTTCATAAATTTTCAACGGTTTGGCTAGCGAGAACACCAAAGGCCCCATCGGTGACATCCATTGCATCGCCATCCCTACCGAATAGCGGAAATTTAATGGATCAGAGTAATCATAATAATATTTCTTACCTGCCATGTTTGCATCAGGATCCCTATACTTAAACTCAGTATCCCAAACACTTGCTGCATCAAGAAAGATGCTCGTCCGAAGTGAATTCGCCACTTCTTCTGAAGCAAACGGGGTCGGAACAATAAGCTCAACACTCGCGACAGCGGTTGCATTACCACCAACAGAATCATCAGTTGCGCTGTAATTAGGATTATTAGCCGGCTCTTGATCATAGACCGCTTTTGGCCCTGCAGAGTTAGAACCAAAACCGCGCAATGTAGAGAAACCACCTGAGTAATAGTTCTCATAGAATGGGTATAAGTTATCATTACCATTCACAGAACCGTAACCATTACCGTATCCCAAACGCCCTCTTAATAAAACAGTAAAGTCTTGCTTCTTAGTCAAGGGAATGTATTGTTTTGCATCATATTGAATTTTGTAATAGGGAACATCCGAACCTGGTGTTGTTATTTTAAAGAATGCTCTTTGGTGGTTACCCGCTGTTGGAAAATATCCTTTATTCAGGTTGTTACGTGTCCAGGAGATATTCACATCAAAGTCATCCACTTTTAATGTGCCATCCTCATAATTACCCGCAGCAGTTTGAGTCGCTACAAAGCCATCATTTTGAACATAATCTTTGATATTAGAGATCTTGTTATGGGTATAACCAATACCTAATTCAATATAATTAAGCTCATTGATAGGGAAACCCCAAGTTAAACTGGTACCATAACTTTCGTTAGTATAATCAACTATCCCTGCTTCAGATGCTTCAAATTCATTATAGAATACCTTGCCACCTAAACTAACACCATCTAACGTCCAGTACGGATCCCGATAATCTAAACTAATATTTTTTTGGTAATCGTTTGTCATGGCATTGATACCAATTCGATTACCTGTCCCTAAAAAGTTGTCTTGTTGTAAACCAACTTGAAAACTAACACCCGATTCCGTGCCATAACCAACCCCAAAGTTAATACTGCCTGAGTTGGCTTCTTTTACGTTGTAAACTACATCAACTTGGTCGTCAGTTCCGGGAACGCGTTGTGTTTGGACATCGACAGTTTCAAAGAAACCCAAGCGATTCAAGCGAGCCTTACCCGCATCAACGGATTTAGAATTTAACCACGAGCTTTCCATTTGGCGCATTTCACGACGTAATACTTCATCTCGTGTAATGGTATTGCCCGTAAAACGAATATCACGCACGTACATACGGCTGCCAGGATCTATTTGAATGGTCAAAGAGACTTCTTTCGTTTCATCGTTGAATTCAGGTATCGTTTGAACTTTAGGGTAAGCGTATCCAGATTCCCCTAATGACTTTTTAATGCCATCTTCAAGCATGGTCGCTAATGAGCCATTGTAAGTATCACCACTTTTAAATGGGATCATCGCTTTAAAATCGTCTTCCTTCCCAATAAGATCACCGCGAAACTTCACCTCTTTAATGATATAAGGTTCGCCTTCGATCACATTAAGCGTGATATAAACACCTTTTTTATCTGGTGAAATTGATACCTGAGTAGACGTCACTTGAAATTTTAAATAGCCACGATCAAAATAGTATGTTTTCAGTTTTTCAATATCACCAGCAAGCACTTGCTTTTGATATTTTTCGTCTGCTAAAAAGTTCCACCACGGCACATCAGCATTAAGATCGAAACGTGATAAAAGTTGGCTATCGGTAAACACCTTATTACCAATGAAATTAATTTGCTGAATTTTGGCTGAAACCCCTTCTGTAAAGACAAACTTCAAATCGGAACGATTACGCGGTAAAGGGGTCACGACGGCCTTTACTGTCGCGTTATATTTACCCACGCTATAGTAAAAATCTTCTAAACCTTTTTCAATTGAGCTTAATTTAGTTCGATCTAACGCTTCGCCGACACGAATGCCAGATGCATCAAGATTCTGCTGTAGTTGCTCATCCTTAATGGCTTTATTACCGGAGAAAGACACTTCCGCAATCGTTGGTCTCTCTTTCACTTTAAGTAATAAGACCGAGCCATCACGATAGACTTTAACATCCTCAAAATTACCCGAAGAATAAAGCGCATTAATAATTGCAGACGCATCTTGTGCATCCACAGTGTCACCGACTCGGACTGGCATTTTTAATAGCACAGCACCAAGCGCAACGCGCTGTAAACCTTCAATTTTAATGTCAGAGACTACAAAAGAGTCCGCATGAGCCACTGATGATATTATCAGTAAGGCCATAATCCAAATGCGTTTGATCGCCATAAACTTGTTCATAAATCCTTTATATATCGATGCCTTGTTAAAACCACTACTGGCACTACAGGCGAGCAACGTCATTAAAAATCGCTATTAACATTAAAGAAAAAATAGCGGCACTACCAATGCGATAACCGATCTCTTGCACCTTTTCAGGGACAGGACGGCGAATAATAGCTTCTATTGCAAAAAATAAAAGATGTCCACCATCCAATACAGGAAGCGGCATCAAGTTGATAATACCCAAATTAACACTAATAAGGGCTAAAAAACCTAAAAAGTAAACTAAACCATAATCAGCAGTAGTTCCAGCGCCTTTAGCAATCGTAATTGGTCCGCTTAAATTATTAATGCCGACATCACCAGTAAACAACTTCTTCACCATCGTAAGAGTTAACCCAACGATTTGTCCGGTTTTATCGATGGCTTTAGGTATAGATGCAAACACACCATACTTTTGTTCAATTCGATACTCTTCTGGCCAAGCTTCCATCGAAGGCGCAATACCTGCAAACCCTATTTTAGTTCCATCTGCTAAGACCTTCATCGCAGGGACTAAAACTAAAGCTTGCTCCGCCCCTTCTCTTTCCACATGTAGAGAAAGTGACTTTTCCGGACTCGATTTCACTGCATCAACAAAGTCTTGCCACTGCACGACAGGCTTACCATCAATTGACAATAATTTGTCGCCAACTTTAAATCCTGCTTTCTCTGCTGCACTATTTTCACTGACATTAGAGATAACCATGGTCAACGCTGGTCGATAAGGCTTAAAGCCTAATGTTTGCATGACAGAATCAGTTTCAGGATCAAATGACCAATCTTGAGTGTCTAAAGTAATCTTTCTTTCAAGGCCAACATCTTCTGGCGAACTTACAGTAAGAGTTATCTGCTTATCACCAATATGAGAAATCAATGCCATATGCGCAGATTCCCAATCAGAGGTTTGGATATCAGATACTGATTTTAGTTCCATACCTGACGTCATTCCTGCGTTTGCAGCAATAGAACTTGGCGCTACATCACCAATCACAGGCTTTACAGCTGGAACTCCAATCATAAAAACTAGCCAATAGGCAAAGATCGCAAAAAGAAAATTAAAAGCAGGGCCTGCGGCAACAATGGCACTACGTCGCCATAAACTCTTATAATTAAAAGCCATGTGCTTCTGATCTTCAGGGACATTATCAACTCGAGAATCGAGCATTTTGACAAAACCGCCTAACGGGATCATTGAGATGGAATACTCGACTCCATCTTTCGCTTTACGACTCCAAAGAGACTTACCGAATCCAATCGAAAACTTTTGAACCTTGACACCACACCGGCGAGCAACCCAAAAATGACCAAATTCATGTACTGCTACTAAAATACTAAGTGCAACGATAAACGATGCTAAATTCCATATTATGCCAGTCATAATGATCGCTCTGTTAATAATTCATTGGCGTATTGGCGAGCCATATTATCGAGCTCCAGTAAGTTCTCCAAACTCTGCGCACCAAGAGTTGATAAACCACACACTTTCGACATCACAGCCTCATTAATGATGGCAATATCGGTAAATTTAAGCTGATGCTTTAAAAAAGCATCAACTGAAATTTCATTGGCTGCGTTAATCGCAGTCGTCGCATTTTGCCCAGTATAACAAGCATCAATAGCAAGCTGTAAACATGGGTATCTTGACATATCAGGCTCAAGAAAAGTCAGTTCATTCAATTGCGTAAAATTAATAGGGCTAACACCGGAGGGAATTCGCTCAGGGTATGACATTGATAATGCAATCGGGGTTCTCATATCAGGCTCCCCCATTTGGGCAATAACAGATCCATCATTATATTGCACCATAGAATGAATAACGGACTGAGGATGAATCAAGACCTTAAGCTGCTCTTGCTTGGCATTGAATAACCATTTGGCTTCGATAAACTCCAAGCCTTTATTCATCATAGTGGCAGAATCAACTGAGATTTTCGGGCCCATAGACCAATTAGGATGAGCTATCGCCATCTCAGGTGTGACTTGGCTTAACGATGAAACGTCACTATAGCGAAACGGGCCGCCTGAGCCTGTTAACAAGATAGAATGAACGCCTCCAGCATCAAGATCACAATGTCCTAAGTTAGTTTGGATAGTTTGAGAAAGACATTGAAAGATAGCGTTATGCTCACTATCTACGGGCAAGATTTGTGCTCCATACTGTTTCGCCGCATCAATAAAAAATTGCCCCGACATAACGAGAGCTTCTTTGTTAGCCAGTAAAATTCGCTTACCTGCTTTTACCGCTGCCATAGTTGGTAATAGCCCAGAAGCCCCAACAATGGCCGCCATCACCATATCAACAGACCCAGCAGAGGCGACTTCACACAGCCCCTCTAATCCCGACAAAACCTTGGTCGAAACATGTGAGCCTTTTAGTTGCTTTTCTAATAACAATGCTGCTGAGTCATCAGACATAACCGCATACTCAGGTTGCCATTGCAGACACAGCTGATGCATTTTTTCAACGTTGGAACATGCAGTTAATGCAAACACAGAGAAATCAGTTGAGTTATGCTCAATGACAGATAGAGTACTCGCCCCGATAGAACCCGTTGCACCTAAAATCGTTATCTTTTGCATAAAATAAAACCATTAAAAGAGAAAGATGATGTAACACCGATATTATTGGCAAAGAAAATATAGTAGAGCAAAAACAGGGAATGCAGCCATTAGGCTATCAATCCTATCAAGAACCCCGCCATGCCCAGGAATAATATTGCTGCTATCTTTAATATCTGACACACGCTTAAACATGCTTTCGACAAGATCGCCTAATACTGAGATCACGACTGTAACGAAGGTAATAACGAACATAGTTATTAGATTAGCAAACTGGATATCAAATAATTTTGTCACCACCCAACCAACCAACATAGCGAATACCAATCCGCCAAATAAACCTTCTAATGTTTTATTTGGACTCACTTTTGGTGCCATTTTATGTTTACCAAATGCTTTTCCAGTAAAATAGGCTCCGGTATCTGCTGCCCACACTAATAAGCATACATACATGACTAACTTAGCGCCATGCAGTGGATGCTCTGCATATCCTTCCGAGCGGAGTATAAACACACTCCATAGGAATGGCAGAATCGATAAAATACCAAACAAATGACGTAGAGAAAGGCTCTTACTCCATATCCAAGCACTTTTGGGATAAGTCAACGCCAACAAGCTAGCAAATACCCACCATAAACTACCAACACTCAAAATCGCGAGATGTATGTTTGAAACTTGGGATAAGCTATCAACATCAACTGGAATAAATACAAGACTGGCAAGCAAAACAATAACTGCAGGAAATAAATTTTTCACTCGAGAGGTAAGACTAATAAACTGAGTCCATTCCCAAAATCCAATACATGCGACGGCAGTTAAAGCGGCAATAAACAAAGGAATCGGTAATTGAAAAATCCCCCACACCACCAAAGGAGCTAAAATCAATGCCGTAATAATTCGTTGTTTCAAACTTCCATCCTTATGCTTTATCTCTATTTATGATTCATTAATGATTGCAGCTGTTCACTCGTGCAACCAAATCGTCTCTCACGATTAATAAACCAAGAAATTGCTTCTAGTAACGCTTGTTCATTAAATTCTGGCCAGTAAAGATCAGTAAAGTACAATTCAGCATAAGCCATCTGCCATAACATAAAGTTACTGATTCGGCATTCACCACTCGTCCGGATCATAAGATCAACATCAGGTAAATCAGACATGCATAAATATTGAGAAATTGATTCTTCCGTTATCTCTTCAGAGGTAAACTGCTTTTTTTCAATAGATATCGCTAATTGCTTAACAGCTTGAGTAATATCCCACTTACCTCCATAATTTGCAGCCACATTGACCACTAACCCTGTATTACTTTGAGTGAGATATTCCGCTTCTGCTATTTTTTTTTGTAGGGAGGTACTAAAACGAGATTTATCCCCAACAATTTTAAGTTTCAAATTATTTTTATGCAGTTTTTTGATTTCTCTAGTCAGCACCATCATGAACAAGTCCATCAATAAACCGACTTCTTCTTCGGGTCGCTTCCAATTCTCACTACTAAAGGCAAATAAAGTAACGGCTTTAATTCCCAAACGAGAAGCCGCACTTATCGTCTCCCGCACAGCTTTTACCGCAACACGATGCCCATACAAGCGAGGCTTACCTTGTTGTTTTGCCCAACGGCCATTACCATCCATGATAATCGCAATATGTTGAGGTAAAAGTTCCGATGAGAGTTGAATGTCTGACATTATTTACAGTCTTTTTATTAGGCCAAAATAAAAAACGCCATACTGATAGACTAATTAAATCAGCACAGCGTTTCCCAGTTTGAGCGGAAATTAAACTTCCATTAACTCTTTTTCTTTCACAGCTAAGAGATCATCAATATTTTTGATCGCTACATCGGTGATTTTTTGAATCTCATCTTGTGCCTTGTGATCTTCATCTTCTGAAATTTCTTTATCTTTCAGTAATGATTTAAAGTCGCCATTAGCGTCACGACGAATATTACGTATGGCTACACGACCACCTTCCGCTTCAGCACGAACGATTTTCACTAAATCTTTACGACGCTCTTCCGTTAATGCAGGAAGTGGTACACGAATAACCGTACCAGCAGACATTGGATTTAAGCCAAGATCTGATTTCATGATTGCCTTTTCTACCGCTTGAGTCAGTTCTCGATCAAAAACAGTAATTGCCAATGTACGAGCATCTTCTGCAATGATATTTGCTACTTGATTAAGCGGAGTTGGTGCTCCGTAATACTCTACTGAAATATTTTGTAAAATACTTGGATGCGCTCGACCAGTACGGATCTTTGATAGATTACTTTTAAGAGCTTCAACACTCTTATGCATGCGCTCTTGAGCGTCTTTTTGAATTTCGTTAATCACGGTATCACCTTAATTATTGATATTTTAACAGGGCAAGAAAGCCATTCTACTTGCCCTTTCTGTGCTTTATTCCGATAGATCGCTGATCAATGTCCCTTCTTGTTCACCCATTACGACGCGGCGTAGCGCACCAGGTTTATTCATATTGAACACACGAATTGGCATTTTATGATCACGAGCCAAAGTAAAGGCAGCTAAATCCATTACTTTTAATTCTTTTTCTAATACGCTGTTGTAACTGAGTTTATCACATAAAATCGCATCTGGGTTAGCGACAGGATCGGCAGTATAAACACCATCCACTTTGGTTGCTTTTAAAACAACATCCGCTTCAATTTCAATCCCACGCAAGCATGCTGCTGAGTCAGTAGTAAAAAATGGATTTCCCGTACCCGCAGAGAAAATCACAACGCGACCTTGACGCAATTGGCTAATTGCATCAGCCCAATTGTAATCATCACACACACCTTTAAGAGGAATCGCCGACATAACACGAGCGTTCACATAAGCGCGATGAAGTGCATCACGCATTGCTAAGCCATTCATTACAGTGGCAAGCATACCCATGTGATCACCAACCACACGATTCATCCCAGCTTCTGCAAGGCCCGCTCCACGGAATAAGTTACCACCACCGATAACGACACCAACTTGAACACCGAGTTCAACTAATTCTTTCACTTCTTGAGCCATACGATCTAAAACCGTAGGATCAATACCAAAACCCTCTGCTCCCTGTAAGGCTTCACCACTCAGTTTTAACAAAATACGTTGATATGCAGGCTTAGGATTCGTTGTCATGGAGTTTACCTTTCAAAAGTGTTATTTGATTAACTGTTATGAATAAATATGGCGTAAATTAACCTCCCCAAAAGGCTATCATAATATTTATTCATAACAATTAACGAATTATCTTTATTCACAAAAAGACCGTAGCATGGCCACGGTCTCTTAGATTAACTATACAAAACAGGAATTAGCCTTTTTGTACCGCTGCAACTTCATCAGCAAAGCTCATTTCAGCCACTTTCTCGATACCTTCACCAACTTCTAAACGTACGAAGTTAGTTACTGTTGCGCCTTTTTCTTTTAAGAATTCACCAACAGTTTTCTTAGGTTCCATGATGAATGCTTGACCAGTAAGAGAAACCTCACCAGTAAACTTCTTCATACGACCAATAACCATCTTCTCAGCGATTTCTTGTGGTTTGCCTTCGTTCATTGCGATTTCAATTTGAACCGCTTTCTCTTTAGCTACCACATCTGCAGGTACATCTTCAGGATGAACATATTCAGGCTTAGAAGCTGCAACGTGCATTGCAACATGCTTGATAGTTTCTTCATCAGCATCACCCGCAACAACTACGCCAATGCGCTCGCCGTGACGGTATGAACCTACTTTAGCGCCTTCAATGTAAACAACACGACGAATGCCGATGTTCTCACCGATTTTAGCAACTAGAGCAATACGAGTTTCTTCAAATTTAGCTTGAAGTGCTTCAACATCTGAACGCTCAGTAAGTGCAGCATCAAGAACAGCATTAGCAAAACCTAGGAAGTTTGCATCTTTTGCTACGAAGTCAGTTTGGCAGTTTACTTCTAGAAGTACTGCAAAGCCTTCACCTTCTTTAACTAAGATGGTTCCTTCAGCAGCGATATTACCCGCTTTTTTAGCCGCTTTTGCAGCTCCGCTTTTACGCATATTTTCAATTGCTAATTCGATATCAGCATTTGCTTCAACAAGCGCTTTTTTACAATCCATCATGCCTGCGCCAGTACGCTCACGCAATTCTTTAACTAGAGCAGCTGTTACTGTTGCCATGGTATAATCCTCGGTTGGTTCCAAAAATGGTAAAAAACAGGGGCCAGCTTAATTTTACATTAAAAGCATGGCCCCTATTACTAACTATAACTTAACCTTAACTACCAAATAATGACAATCAACGCTAAGTGACAAGGAGCAGTGATATTAAGCTTCTTCTACGAAACTATCTTTATCAGAAACTGCAGCTATGTCTTTGTTACGACCTTCAGTTACTGTTTGAGCAGCAGCGTTTAGGTAAAGTTGTACAGCACGGATTGCGTCATCATTACCAGGAATGATGAAATCAATGCCATCTGGATCAGAGTTAGTATCGACTACTGCAAATACTGGGATACCTAGGTGGTTTGCTTCTTTAACTGCAATGTGCTCGTGATCAGCATCGATTACGAATAATGCGTCAGGTAAACCACCCATGTTTTTAATACCACCAAGAGATTTTTCAAGTTTCTCCATTGTGCGCGTACGCATTAGAGCTTCTTTCTTAGTAATTTTTTCAAACGTACCATCTAGAGATTGCGCTTCAAATTCTTTAAGACGTTTGATTGATTGACGAACTGTTTTAAAGTTAGTCAACATACCGCCTAACCAGCGGTTATTTACATAGTACTGGTTGCTTGCAATTGCCGCTTCTTTGATTGCTTCAGAAGCCGCACGCTTAGTACCAACGAAAAGTACTTTACCTTTGCGCTCACCGATTTTGCTAAGCTCTGCTAGCGCTTCGTTGAACATAGGAACTGTTTTTTCTAGATTGATGATATGAACTTTGTTACGAGCGCCAAAGATGAAAGGCTTCATTTTTGGGTTCCAGTAACGAGTTTGGTGACCAAAGTGAACACCAGCTTTAAGCATATCGCGCATTGATACAGTTGCCATTATATAATCCTCTTTAATGGGGTTAGGCCTCCACATCCCCCATGACTCCGACCCAAGTTCAATATTGACTTGAGCACCCCGGATCACGTGTCGGAATGTGTGTGATTTAAGAAATAAGTATGTGAAACTCACATTGCTACGCCAAATACAGGAGTGAACAGATGCCAATTTCGGTGCGCTTTATACCATAAAACCTGCTTATTAATCCAGAAAAACTCATTAACTTGCTATCATTTTTTATTCATTTAACCTGACATGTGAGTTTTTAGCCTAATTATGCTGATGATAACGGATTTCAATTGCGATTAGCGCCGTCACTGAATACACTATTCACAATAGTTAAAAAGGCCAATAAACATGACGATTAAAATTAAAACTGCCGAAGAAATTGAAAAAATGCGCATTGCTTGCAAATTAGCAGCCGATACACTTGAAATGATCGAACCGCATGTCAAAGCCGGCGTAACCACCGAAGAGCTCAACCAGATTTGCCATGATTACGGCATTAAACACGGCGCGTATTCAGCACCACTTGATTATCATGGCTATCCAAAATCAATTTGTACTTCCATTAACCATATCGTTTGCCACGGTATTCCTGCCTCGCAAGACGAAATTGGCAGCAATGGACAACTCAAGCCAGCGGTATTAAAAAATGGCGATATTTTAAATATCGATATTACGGTTATCGTACCTAATGATCCTAATGCTGATCTGAGCGTTCGCCCTGATGGTTATTATGGTGATACATCAAAAATGTTTTTAATTGGTGATGTCGCACCAGCCGATAAACGCCTGTGTATGGTTACCCAAGAAGCGCTGTATGTTGGCCTTCGTAAAGTCAAACCAGGTTTACAACTTGGTGAAATTGGCACTGCCATTGAGAAATACATCAAGGATAGCAACAAGAAAAATCCTCGTAATAAATTTTCTATCGTGAGAGATTTTTGTGGGCATGGTATTGGCGATGAATTCCATGAAGAGCCACAAGTAGTGCATTATAAAAATACCGACCGTCGCGTTTTAAAAGAAGGCATGATATTTACTATTGAGCCAATGATTAACGCAGGGAAATTCGGCGTAACCGTTGATGCCGCCGATGACTGGACGGTTTATACTGGCGATGCGAAAAACTCAGCTCAATACGAACACACCATCGTTGTGACCAAAACAGGCTGTGAAGTAATGACATTACGCTCAGAAGAGAATATTCCTCGCATTATGCATAACAGCTAAGTCGAGAAATATCTTAAGCCAAACGCTTCAATTTCATTGCCCTCTCGGATTTATCTGTGAGGGCTTTTTGTTGTCTGCTCATTGGTTTTCTAAGCTTGAAACGGTATTATCAAAACAGATTCCATTTGTTGCAGGGAAAGCATAATGCCTTATCAACCACCGACTAGCTTAAAAGACGACCAAATTTGTCCTGCTGAGCTCAGATCCCAACTTGAGCAGTTTTCACTTCATCAAAAAGAAGCTTTCCTCGCTCATCAGCCAGTTGAAGATCTCGTACTTGCTCGCTCCGATTATATGGATTCTATTTTAGATCGTTTATGGCAATATTTCGGTTTTGATGAGTATCCCTCTCTCAGCCTCATCGCGGTAGGTGGTTATGGCCGTGCTGAATTACACCCTTTATCTGACATCGATATTTTAGTGTTATCGAAAGAAAGCATTACTGAAGACATTAGTATAAAGGTTAGCCAATTCATCACATTATTGTGGGATTTGCGCTTAGAGGTTGGTCATAGCGTACGAACTCTTGATGAATGCATTCAAGTCGGTTTGGATGATCTAACCGTAGCAACTAACTTACAAGAAGCGCGATTTCTATGCGGCTGCAGTAGCACTTATGCTTCATTAATTGAACGAATCAGTGCCCCCACCTTTTGGCCGATCGAAGTATTTTATAAAGCAAAATTACAAGAACAACGCGAGCGGCATTCACGCTATCACGACACCACTTACAATTTAGAACCCGATATAAAATCTAGCCCTGGCGGTTTACGTGACATTCACACATTGAGCTGGGTTGCTCGCCGTCACTTTGGTGCGACATCCTTACGTGAAATGAGTTATGCCGGCTTTCTAACTGATGCTGAATATCGTGAATTACTCGAGTGTCAGAACTTCCTGTGGCGAGTGCGCTTTGCCCTACATATCGAAGTAAGACGTTACGACAATCGATTAACCTTTGGCCATCAAGCTAGCGTTGCTGAAAGCTTAGGCTTTATCGCAGAAGGCAATCGTGGCATCGAAATGATGATGAAAGAGTTTTATCGCACGCTGCGTCGTGTCGCTGAACTCAATACCATGTTATTAAAACTCTTTGAGCAAGCCATTACTAACAAAGGAAAGCAACAAGAAATCAAGGTTCTATCTGATGATTTTCAACGTCGCGACACTTTGATTGAAGCAAGAAAACCCGCCTTATTCCAAGCTCGGCCTGAAACCATTCTCGATATGTTTCTACATATTGCCAATGACTCCACCATCGAAGGTGTTAGCCCAGCTACTTTGAGACAATTACGCACAGCACGCCGACGGTTAAATCGATTTCTTCACACTATCCCGGCGGCCCGTGAAAAATTCATGGAGCTGGTCAATCACCCAAATTCTTTACATAAATCATTTGGTCTAATGCACCGTTTAGGTGTACTCGCAGCTTACCTTCCGCAATGGAGTCAAATTGTTGGACAAATGCAATTCGATTTATTTCATGTTTATACTGTCGATGAACACAGTATGCGGGTATTAAAAGAAATTCACGCCTTCAATGATTCTGATAATCATGCAGAACACCCTATTTGCTGTGATGTTTATCCGAGGATTCAAAAGAAAAACTTATTAATCATCGCGGCTATGTTTCACGACATTGGTAAAGGTCGAGGTGGTGATCATTCAGAAATAGGCGCCGTTGAAGCCTATGACTTTTGTATAGAACATGGCTTATCAAAACCAGAAGCTAAGATGGTATCTTGGCTCGTTCAAAATCATCTATTAATGTCAGTTACCGCACAACGCCGCGATATCTATGATCCTGACGTAATTACCGAATTTGCTAAAAAAGTTCGTGATGAAGAATACTTAGAAAATTTAGTTTGCCTCACCGTAGCCGATATTTGCGCGACTAACCCTGAATTATGGAATAGCTGGAAACGAACGTTATTAGCCGAATTATTTTATTCCACTCAGCGAGCTTTACGTCGAGGACTAGAAAACCCTGTCGATGTCCGCGATCGCATTCGCCATAATCAACATATGGCCGCGGCAATGTTACGCAAAGAAAACTTCTCACCAAGAGAAATTGAAGTGTTATGGCAACGCTTTAAGGCTGATTATTTCCTACGTCATACTGCGAACCAAATAGCGTGGCATGGTGAACATTTATTAAAGCATAACCACCAATCCCCTTTGGTTTTGATCAGTAAAAATGCATCACGAGGCGGCACTGAAGTCTTTATTTATGCTAAAGATAAAGCAAGTTTGTTTGCCACCATGGCCGCTGAATTAGATCGCCGTAATCTCAGCATCCACGATGCTCAAATCATGACGAGCAAAGACGGCTATGCACTCGATACATTCATGGTACTTGACCACAATGGAGACCCAGTTGAAGACAATAGACACCAAATACTGCAAGAACAATTGACGACTATTCTCCAATCAACAGAGCTAAAACTGGCTACACCAAGACGTACTCCACGCCAGTTATTGCATTTCAATGTAAAGACTCAAATTAATTTCATTCCAACCAAAACAGGTAAGCGCAGCCTGATGGAATTAGTGGCTTTAGACACTCCTGGGCTATTAGCTAGGGTCGGATCGGCTTTTGCTGAACTTGGTATTCATTTACATGGTGCTAAAATCACAACCATTGGAGAACGAGCAGAAGATTTATTTATTCTTACCTCACCAGTAAGTGGAAGATTAGATGACGACGAAGAACAAGCGATTAAAGCGCTCTTGATGAAAAAAATAAAAGAATTGTCACCACATTAAAGGTAAATTGAAGCTAGAATAACCCATAGATTCGATGTTTAATTTAACGTGAAAATAAACGATTGAGGTAAATCTATATGTACCCAAATTTACAAATGCTCGGCATCAGCGACCCTAAATTAATTGCCCGCTATAGTTTGCGTCAAGAAGCTCAAGTCGATGTACTAAAAGTCTATTTTCACAAACAAAAAGGTGAGCTTTTTGCTAAAAGTGTCAAATTTAAATACCCACGCCAACGTAAAAGTATTCGTGTAGAAAACAGCCAAGGTCACTATAAAGAGACTACCGAAGTAAGCCCTAGTCTCACTCAAGTAATGACGGAATTAAATAAAATCACCAAGCCTAAACCGATGGATAACCAAGATATTAAACATAAAATCTTAACGGATTTACGTCATTTAGAAAAAGTGGTGGCAGGTAAAATTGCTGATATTGAAGCGGATTTAGCTAAGCTGAAATAAGGGAATCGAGAGTAACATCTCCGTTCGCATCACGTCATTCCGTACATGGCCTAAGCGAAGAAGATACGGAATCTCCTACAACGCATTGAAACTCCAATCGCTGTCGGAGATCCTGAACTGCACTCCTACGTCGTTTTTCAGGATGACGATTTTCAGTTTCTATCATTGCTATCACCGTGCCTCACTCCGAGGCTCGAAACTTATTTCCCTAATAACTAGAGGCTACTATTCCAACCAAACTTCTCAATAAGGTTCATCCACACCTCATCAAATTTTGCTTCAATGATAACGGCTTGCTTGGTTATCGGATGAATAAAGCTTAAACGTGTTGCATGAAGCATCAATCTATGTGCATTAAGGTGATCACGAAACAATCGATTTTGCTTACCATCACCATGCGAAGTATCGCCAATAATTGGATGACGTAGGTGAGCCATATGTCGACGCAATTGATGCTTACGCCCTGTTAGCGGTTTCATTTCAACCAAGCCAAAACGGCTAGTCGGGAAGCGTCCGGTTGATAATGGGACTTCAACTTTAGCAAGAGGTCGATAGTCGGTAATGGCGGATTGTGCTTCTTGATCTTGTTTCGCGAATTTATCTGCAACCTTATCCAACTCTTTCTTGAGCGGATAATCTAATCGATCCCCTTCTTCGATCCAACCGCGGACAATCGCATGATAGGTTTTCTCAAATTGATGTTCAGCAAACATTGGCGCGGCTTGTGATGCGACATCGCTGGATAAAGCAAATAGCAACACACCCGAAGTCGGACGATCCAGACGATGCAGCGGGAACACATGCTGACCAATTTGATCGCGTAATGTTTGCATGGCAAATCGAGTTTCGTGACGATCCAACCAAGAACGATGCACCAACATTCCCGCCGGTTTATTGACCGCAATAAGAGACTCATCTTGATAAATAATTTCTAGCTCAACCTGTGGTAATTCGCTCTCTGTCTGGTCATCTTCAACTGTTAATTGCTCAACGGTATTAGCTTGCTCGATACTATCTTGATCAATGTTAGCTTGAGCAATATTAGTTTGATCGGTTTTTTCTTGATTCATAATGTCGCTCATTTAACAATTTCATCTATTTGTTTTAACACTACCAATAACTGGTGCTGCGCTTCATCATTGACCATCGATTGCTCAAAATAAGGGCTAATTTCAAATCCTGTTGGTATCGCTTGCTCTGAGCGAATCAAGGCATCCATTTTAGGAATAAAGACCCATTGTAACCACTGTGTTGGCGTTAACGTATCCAGCGAAAAAGGCTGAGAACTGGTAAGCATATCAGCATTAGGCGAATGCTCTTCCCATAAACTTAACCGCTGTAAAGTCGATTTTAATGTGTCCAATTTTTGACAAAGTGAATCTGCTTGAATCATTTTACTCTATGCGCCCTTGATAATGGTCAAATTGGGTACCATTTAGTAGAGATTATACCCTTTTGAATTGAGATCGGATAACCCTCTATGAATGCTATTCACAATCTAAGTCAGCTACTCGAAAAAAGTCAGTGCCAATATAAAATATTTGATTTAGGTCGCCGCATTCAATCCATTGACCATAAAACCTTTCTACAAGTCGAAATGGCACAAAAGCCCTACCCTTATCCTCTACAGCGACATGCACACCTTGGCATTGCTTATTGGACAGAGCAAAACCAACCTTGGATTTGGTTCTTAAAATTCCCATTAGATGAGCGAGGTTTACTCAATCAAACCGATGTTGGTAATTTCTTAAGATATGTCACCGAGGCAATGGGAGCGCAATTAAATCAAAGCTTAACAGAAGAACAGCAGCAACATCTCGCAAGTAACCCATACACCTTTAAGCCTAAAGATGACAAAATGGCGGCTTTTCATAGCTTAATTCGAGCACATTTAGATTTACCCACCAGCCAATATTACGAACATGCTCAGCATTATTTTACGGGTGATCTTGGGTGGAATAATTGGCAAACGGTTGGCTTGCAAGGCATTACCGATATATGTGCACGATTATCAAATAATCAAAATACCGTGGCAATTCGTAAAGCACTTCCATCGCTCACAAAAAATGTTCAATGCCACCCAGCGTTGTATGTTTTGTTAGGCGCATTGGAGCATGTCAATCTAGACGACAAATTAAGCCTACGTATTGCTGAACTCGCACTGGAAGAGTCCAATAAAGACCAACCTGACTTATTTTTGCTGTCTGCTTTTGTACGTGCGCTATCTGGCGGTAATATCAATCAACTTCAAACCGTCATTGAAGCCCTTTTAGCCAAACCAGAATTGAGTCATTCCGAGATATTAATTGCCATCGCTGGGCGTTGTTGGTCACAACTTGCCACCGAAGCGCGAGCGATAAAATTCTTATTACGATTAGCTCAAACCGATAATCAAAATCTATTTAATCAATTATTTGCAGACTTAGTGATGCTACCTGAATTAAGGGTGACATTTCTTCCGTTACTGCATAATACGCCAAGCCCGGAACTGGCTAACGCGCTGATCACCTTGCAGCAACAAACTAAATCGAGTCAATAGTATTTGATTTTATTAAAAGCACTATTCACCGATTTATAAAATAAATACCTCAAAGGAAGCGTAAATGATCACGGATTTATTAATGATTTTAATCGTCATGTTTATTGCCTTTTTATTTTGGCAGCAACGTCGTCAATCTGAATTAGCACATAAAGCGATTTTACGTCATTGTGAACAGTTGGATCTGCAAGTGCTATCAACCTCTTTATTGCGCTACCAGATAAGGTTACCAGATGGTCGCTGGCGCTTTCACTCACTGTATCAATTTGAATTCTCATCTCGTGGTGATGATTGTTACCAAGCAAAAATGATTATGCTAGGTTTTAAAGCCACGCACTTTCGTCTACCACCTTATAGAATGGTCGATTATTAATAAGCTCAATTACTATTCAATTTTTGTGTTAAAGAGAATCTAAAATGAATACTCAAAATGTCACGGCAGAATTACATAAAGTCTTATCCGAACTCAATGCCGAAGGCAAAGAACCCAGTGTGGCATTAGTGAAAGCTCGCTTATCTGTCTCAGTACCAATTCCAGCTATCATCAGCACAATCAAATCGTGGAAAGCATCCAATAGAGCGCCCAAAATTGAAATAGCCGCTCAAAAAAATGCGTCTAATAATGATCCACGAGTTCAGAGTCTTGAAACTCAAATGCAGACTTTTATTCAACGTATTGAGCAATTAGAACTACGCATCAATCAGTTAGAGCAGAAATTAACAACAGAGCAAGGGAAGTAGTATGAAAATTTGGGTTGATGCCGATGCCTGTCCAAAAACCATTCGTGAAACGATTTGTCGAGCTGCAGAAAGAACCGGTATAACCACCACCTTTGTGGCAAACCATCAAGTTCCCGTCCCCAATCGTACCAACATTCACTCGATCCAAGTCGAAAGTGGCTTTGATATTGCCGATAACGAAATTGTACGTCGAGTAGAAATTGGGGATTTGGTGATTACTTCCGATATTCCACTGGCTGATGAAGTCATCACAAAGGGTGGACAAGCATTGAGTTCACGCGGTGAGCTGTATACTAAAGACACCATTAAGGCTCGTCTCAATATTCGTGACTTTATGGATACTTTACGTTCAAGTGGTATTCAAAGCGGTGGCCCCGCGCCACTTTCACAAACTGATAAGCGTGAATTTGCCAATCATCTGGATAAGATCTTAGCAAAGGCTAAATAAAGCGTTCATCCTGAATAACGACGATAAAATGTTATTCAGGATTTCAATCGTGCAGCTCTTATATTGCCACACCAATAAAACTAACCTTTCAACTGATCCCACGAAATATTCGACACAATCCGACAATCATCGCATTTGAAATAAAAAATATCGTGTAATGGTTTTTCAAGTTTCCAATCACCACCACAACGTGGACAGCGGCGTTGTTTTTCCGCTTCAAGGCTTTCCCCGCCAATGCGATATAAATAATAGTATGTTGGGATTTTGGTGAGATATTCTAAGCGCCCACGCAGATCCCAGCCTCGTCGAAATAAATAGCTCCCAACATCTGAGATTTCTTTTAATGTTGCATGCTCTGCTTGGGTCGCACCTGCCATTTGAATTTCATCGCACGCTTGCCATTCCGTTTGCCATTTAATGATCGCTTTGTGATCGCCATTTAAGGTTGGCGGATTGTGATATAACGGAATAGGTCTAAACGTATCGCCACAGCGTAACGGTGAGCATGAGTGCACAAATGTGGTATACAACACTTGCCAACTTGATTGCCCCGCATCTTCATGGGCGACAGTTTGTTCTGAATTAAGATCTTGCCCGAGCACTTTCACCTTCGGCGCTAAAACCTTCGCATCAGTAAGCCGTTGCAAGCATACTTTGACATAAGCAGAATGATACCTTGGATGCATACTGTCTGATTCTGGGCAAATTAAGCGTACACGAAATTCCCCATCACCAATGATGATAGGAAATTCCCGACCTAATATCTGCCCATTAAAACGTAAGGCATCGAGTAAACCATTGATCGATTTTTCAACCGCATCCATGGTGGTATTATCAAAACATTCAAACTGCAACTCTACAACGTACACTTATCTTCCTTACACTTGCACTTGGCACTGAATTAAAAACTGTTCGATGTTTGAGCTCAACACATCCCGATTAGACGTCCCTAAACGCTCTAAAATCACTTCACCACTAATATTACAAATAGAAATCACATCTAACTCGGCATCGGTGGTACCAATAAATACCGTTGGCTTTAACTTTAATCGACGTTGAGTGACCAAATGACCCAAAATATTTTCTTGAAGATGAACAAAATCATCATCACTCCACACTTGCAGCAAAGTGAACGGTTTGCCTTTCCAAGATAAGGTTAAATCGGCACTATATTGTGACCCATAAAAAGCTTTAATATCAGAGTGAATCGTAAGCTCAATACCGCGTTCCAAATTGCTGAAGTCGGCCAGTTCATCACGTTCTTGTGGTAGCCACTCAACATGCTCACTATCTGCTTGAGTTTGTAGACATGGTGAAGCTAACCCTTTCATTTCATCGGCAATAGGATTGCTTTTATAGGCTTGTTGCCATTGCTCAATAAAATCAGAAGTAAGCACAGCCAACGCATGGGCAATATTGTGGTTCATTCAAGGCTCCATATTCAAAATTATACATAGATACCGATTGGAATTGGTATTACTATTCTGGTCACTGTAATAAATCTAGATTTTACTATGACTCATACTTCAAAAGACAAGCATTCATCAACTCAACCTTGCAGCACAAAATATGCTAATGCCAAAGAATTGCAAGGCTTAACATTAGGTCAGCATACACAATATCGTCATGATTATGATCCGAGTTTGCTACAACCTGTGCCGCGTAGCTTAAATCGCCAAGATCTCGGATTAAACGAGATCAATACTCTGCCTTTTATTGGTTGTGATATTTGGACCTTGTATGAAATATCCTGGCTTAATAGTAAGGGATTACCTCAAGTGGCCATTGGTGATGTGTTCTTGCCCGTCACTAGCCCAAACCTTATTGAGTCAAAATCGTTTAAGTTGTATCTAAATAGTTTAAACCAAACTCGCTTTGATGATTGGCAACAGGTGGAAAGCGCCTTAAAAGCTGATCTTTCAGCTTGTGCTGGTGAAACAGTAGAGGTTTGCTTACACAATGTTGAGCATTACACCCTACAACCGATTGTGACGATGCAAGGCAATTGTATTGATCATCAAGATATCGAAATCACCGATTATCAATTTAATGAACAATACCTACAAGGCTCAACCAGCGAGCAAGCCGTCACTGAAATTTTACATAGCCATCTATTGAAATCAAATTGCTTAATCACCAATCAACCAGATTGGGGTAGCGTTGAAATTCAATATACCGGTCATAAAATCTCACAAGAGGCTTTATTGCGCTATCTTATTTCTTTTCGTGAACATAACGAATTTCACGAACAGTGTGTAGAGCGGATATTCTGTGACATCATCAAATATTGCCAACCTCAACAACTCAGCGTTTATGCTCGCTATACTCGTAGAGGAGGATTGGATATTAATCCTTACCGCTCTACTTTGCATGAAAAGCCAAATAGCATGAAGCGTATGGCACGCCAATAAGGCAATATCAGAAGTAATTGACGTTACAGTAAGGCGATGTTAGATCGCCTATCCACCATCATAGTTAACAAACTATTTGTTTTGAATATCCCTAGGAGAATGCAGAGACCAATGAATAAAGTGGCTCAGATTATTATTACCCTTTTATTTAGCAGTCTTTTATTATCTAAACAGGCTCAAGCTAAAACATATCTGACCCCTTACCTTCAAGAGGCGGCAAGAGTGTTAAGCATTAATCCTCAGCAATCCATTACTACCACTAAACAATTTCTCTCTGCCCGTAGGCTCGTCGTCACGAATAGCCAAGACTACACATTATCAAGAGATGGCAGCGAAGAAAGCATTCGGACACCATCAACCAGTATTGAAGCTCTACAAATCATGGCTCAGGCTTATCATAATCAAGGCTTATATCAATTGGCTTTGCAGTCTATCCAAGAAGCAGAAACACTTGCCACTCAATACAAATTACCTCAGCTTTATATCAATGCTCGCCTTTCTCATGCCCAATTATTATGGGATCAAACTCATAGTATCAATGATATAAATCGTTACCTTAGCGAGATTGATCAAAAGCTAGAACAAGAGCAACAAACCACAAACTGGAAACAACAGCTGAATTATCACCTTAATATGTTTAAAGCTCGTGTTTACGCTTATCAAAATAACCGCATCAAAGCGGAAGCTGCCTTCAAGCAAGCTGAAAGTTATGTTGTTGTCTTAAACTCGGTATTACTCACTATCGATTATCATCTCAATTTGGGTGAGTATTATCTCAAGCAAGATGAATATGATGACTCATTAACTCAGCTTCTTATTACTTATTGGATGGCCGTAAAAGAAGGCGATAGCATTGAGCTGGCTAAAACCAATTTATTACTCGCAAAGCTCTTTTATTCGCGCCATGTTTTCGATAAAGCCATTGAGCACACTACAGAAGCGGCAGATTTTTATGATAATTATCCTCATTCAACACCATTATCTGAAACATTGAAATTAATGGCCGATACTTATTATCAACAAGGTAAATTTAACCTAGCTTTAGTCAGTTATTTAAATGTGTTGGACAATGAGGAAACATTAAAGACCTTAGGTCAAATAATAGAATTACGCATCAACATCGCTAACACCTACTTAAAACTATTCGACTTTTCCCATGCTGAAATTTATTTAAATCAAGCGCAAAGAATGGTGGAACAGACTAATTCGGTGCTGCAAAAATCAGAAGTTAATTTACTGCAAGCCGCCTTAGCACTATCACACGGAAACACCGAAACCGCATTAGCTTATAGCCAACTAGCCCTCACTGCTGCCACTCAATTAAATAATAATCACTTAAAAATGAGTGCATACAGAATCAGCTCTGCCGTCTATCAGCAGCAAGGGAATTACAAGCAAGCTCTCGAAGCCCAACATAATTATCAAAGTTTATGGCAGAACCAACAAGAACAGTTTAATGCCATTAATGAAGAAGTTTTTCGACAACAAAAAGATATTATTGAACAGTCCTTACATTATGCAGGACTGGAAGATAACCTTTCTCGTAGCCAAGAAAAATATCATGATTATCAACAATCTACTTTAGTATTAATGGTTGTCAGCCTATTACTATTCATGGTCATTATTTATCGCGGCTACCTAAATAAGAAAATCAAAAAAGAGCTAGAAATTCAAACGATCGATCTCTATACCCATACACGTTCTGGCTTACAAAACTTAAAACTTCTTAATGCAAAACTACCAAAATCACTCGAACGCAGTAATGCGATCTTTGAACAATGGCGACTGGGTGAGTTGATCAATGAACCCTTAAGTGATCGACTTCATTTTGTTATGTTTGATGTGCCTTTTTTACGCAATGTATACCTTAAAAGAGGCTATCACGCGGGTTTAGATATAGAAAAAGCATTTGGTCAGCACTTACAAAGTTTTGTCAATTCACCGGCACGCCTATACCATTTTTCCGATGGATTATTTCTTTATATAGAACCCAAAGCCACCCATCAAGGCAACACCGAAACCATGTTTGAGAAAATCAATTCGTGGGTTGAAACCTTCCAAACAGATGAAACCATAGACCGACATATAAAAATGGGTATAGCAGAATATCCATTTTTACCAAAAGCCGTCACTGCAATTAATGATAAAGAACTGATAGATATACTACTAATGGCTATTTATATCTGTCGAAAGATCAGTACATATGAAGGCGAAACCGATAGCCAATGGGTCCACCTTTCCGCCATAAAGAATGCCCCAGCAGCTAGTTTTGCATTGCCTAATATTCGTTTAGCTTGCCAACAAGCAGTGAATCAAGGCTTAATCAAAATCCAAACTTTAAATGGTAACGATGAATTAGCTAAGTCAATCATTCGTAATGAAAAGCCTAATCTCTAACTCCGAGGTATTGCGGGTAGCCTAGGCCATAAAACGGGTGTAAGGTTTATATTCTTCGTGCTAAGTTATTTTAAACTACGTTATTTAGTACTAAACCATAAAAGCCTTTGGATCAAACCTGCTCTATCCAAAGGTTACCTCATCCTCAGGTTATTCACGCTTATTACACCCCTCCTGAATTATGTTCAGGTATTTTCGAAATCAAGTTGAAAGGAATCGCCTATGATCACTCAAATAAGTCCTATCGGTAGTTTAGATTTACTGTCTCAATTAGAAGTTAACAAATTAAAAAAAGCCGCTTCAAGTGATCTTTATCAGTTATACCGCAGTTGCTCTTTAGCCGTCTTAAATTCAGGAAGCCACACTGATAACTCAGAACAATTATTAAGCCAGAATCTCTCTTTTGAAGTCGAAGTCATGCGTCGTGAACGAGGCATAAAACTAGAGTTAATCGATCCGCCAGAACATGCTTTTGTAGATGGCACGATTATAAAAGGCATTCAGTCACATCTATTTTCAGTACTACGCGATATCGTCTTCTTACATGTGCAACTAGCAGACAGCCAACGGTTACATCTCGTTGATTCAGCACAAATTACCAATTTAGTATTTGGTATATTACGTAATGCAAAAGCGCTGCATACTGGCATAGATCCAAACCTCGTAGTCTGTTGGGGAGGACACTCTATTAATGAGATTGAATACCAATATACTCGCTCGGTCGGACATGAGTTAGGTTTACGAGAAATGAACATCTGTACCGGTTGTGGACCCGGCGCTATGGAAGGCCCAATGAAAGGCGCAGCCGTTGGCCATGCTAAACAACGCTATACTTCCCAACGTTATGTTGGCTTAACTGAGCCCTCTATTATTGCGGCTGAGCCACCAAATCCAATCGTGAATGAGCTCATCATCATGCCGGATATAGAAAAGCGCCTAGAAGGTTTTATTCGGATGGGGCACGGGATTATTATTTTCCCTGGTGGCCCAGGCACCGCCGAAGAGTTACTTTATATTCTCGGAATTCTAATGCATCCAGAAAATGCGGATCAGCCTTTACCACTAGTACTGACTGGGCCAAAAGAAAGTGAAGCGTATTTTAGATCCATCGATCAATTCATTCACGACACGCTAGGGCCTGAAGCACAAAAACACTATCAAATTGTTATTGGCGATCCTGCGCAAGCCGCTCGAATTATTAAAGACGCCATGCCAAAAGTGAAAGAGCATCGTCGGGCTCATGGAGATGCTTATAGCTTTAACTGGTCATTGACGGTTGCTCCAGAATTCCAAGCTCCATTTATACCCACACATCAATCAATGGCAGCGTTAGATTTACACTTAGAGCAGCCAGCAGAAAAGCTCGCCTCTAATTTGCGCAAAGCATTTTCAGGCATTGTCGCGGGCAACGTAAAATCAGAAGGCATCCGGGAAATCAAACAGAACGGTCCATTCATTATTGATGGTGATCGCAATTTAATGGCGAAAATGGATACTCTATTGAATGATTTTGTTGCACAGCATCGCATGAAGTTACCGGGTTCTGAATACATTCCCTGTTATCGAATCGCAAAATAAAACCTTAATATGTTAAGCTAACAAGCTTCTGGTGCATGATGTACCCGAAGCTTTTTTATTTTATCTCGCGTTACTTTATTTACCGTCAGCAAGGAAAATTATGTCGATTCATCTGGTGATCATTGATGCACTCAACTTAATCCGTCGTGTTCATTCTGCCCAACCTGATCCGACGGATATCGCTCGCACAATTGAAACCACCAGCCGGACCTTGCATAAGATTATTAATGAATCTCAACCCACTCATATCATTGCGGTATTTGATCATCACTTACAAGATAGAGGGTGGCGAGCCAAAGTGCTGCCAAGCTATAAAGAAGACCGTAAACCCATGCCACTACCATTACTCAACGGTTTAGAGTCGATTCAATCTGCATGGTGGGAACTTGGTGTTGATTCATTACTTTCAGATGGTGATGAAGCTGATGATCTGATTGCAACATTAGCGCGCAAAGTTGCCTCCGCTGGAGAGAAGACCACTATTATTTCAACCGATAAAGGTTACTGTCAGCTGTTAAGCCCTAACATTCAAATTCGAGATTACTTTCAACATCGCTGGTTAGACGCCCCATTTATTGAAAAAGAGTTTGGCGTAAAACCAAATCAGCTGGCGGATTATTGGGGATTAGTCGGCATTAGCTCAAGCAAAGTTTCTGGCGTTCCGGGGGTTGGCCCTAAAGCTGCAAAAGAGATTTTGCAACAATATGGTGATATAGAAACCGCTTATGCAGCAGAAGATCTGATTACTAAATACCGAAAAAAGCTCGATGAACATATTGAATTAGCTAGAACCTGCAAACGTATTGCCGCCTTGCAAACAGAAATGGAATTAGGGTTTAATCTACAAGATATAAGGTTTAAAAAAGAAGCGTAAAAAAGCTAGAGCCGAGGCGCTTCAGTCGGAGGAAAAAGAAAAAATAATGCTCTCATCTAATATCGAAAAACTAAGCGCCCCAAAATGAAGCGCTCGTTTCTTTAATACGGTGAGATGTTTTTCAATACTTGCACATGGACTGTGATTTCTTCACGGTCATGGTACAAATGTTTTGCTTGCAGCTTGAATGGTACTTCGTTTTCTTTAAAGAAGATTTTCAAGTTTTCAATGTCTTCAAGCACTTCGTCGTAACGACCTTTCATTGGCAATTTCAGATTAAAAATAGCTTCTTTCGCCAAGCCACGGATTAACCACTCACCCATTAACTGAGCGACGCGTGACGGCTTTTCAATCATGTCACACACAATCCAAGTCACATTTTTCTTTGGTGGAATAAACTTAAAGCCATCTTCCGCGTGGTACTTAACTTGACCGGTATCCATTAAGCTTTGCGCCATTGCGCCATTATCCACCGCATGTACAAACATTGAACGCTTAACCAATTGATACGTCCAACCACCAGGACAAGCACCAAGATCAACCGCCCACATGCCTGGCGCTAAGCGCGTTTCCCACTCTTCTTTTGGAATAAAGACATGGAACGCTTCTTCAAGTTTTAAAGTCGAGCGACTTGGCGCATCCGATGGAAATTTTAAGCGGGGAATCCCCATAAAAAACTGTGAGTTATTTTGCGATAATGAATAGCCAACAAAACACTGGCCTGGTGCGGTAAAACAAATATGCAACACTGGTTTCTTCGCATTATCTTTAGCAAATAGAAAACCTTTACCACGCAGTGCAGAACGCATTGGTACCGTAAACTTACGGCAAAATTTCAACAGTTCTTTCGCTTCATTCGTATCTGGCGTTTCAACTCGAATATCGCCACAAGTCGGAAAATTTTCTTGAGATTCAATCGCGGCTAGAATAGGAGAAATACGATCTTCACTTGGAAGATCAGAGATCTCAGCGCTGACGGCCATCATTTGACGAGCAAAAATTAACGTTTTAAAGTCAATTTGTTTAATGATCTTATCAGCATCACCCTCTTGGTAACATTCAAAAACAACATAGCCCGTTTGTTTCTTTACGCGTGGAAAACCAAACAGTTCTAAGTCATTAGCTTTGTCTTGAATTTCACCTGCGCACTCTTTTTCAAAGCCAGAGCGGCAGTAAATTAAAACGTGTTTCACGATGTCACCTTATTAAGTCTTAATACAGAAATAGTAAAAATGATCCAACCCAACATAAAAAACAAACCACCAAGTGGGGTAATTGGGCCAAACCATTTAATGCCAGTGAGTGCTAGCGCATAAAGGCTACCACTAAAGCAAAGGATGCCGATGATAAAGCAACCACCAGCATAAGCTAGCCCTTTTCGTGCTTTTTCATTATAGCGTGGGCGTTGATGTTCTGATGCTGCTTGAGACTCGTGCGCACTCAGTTGCAATAAAATGCCACACGCCAATAAAGCAAAAGTATGCCACGCTTGGTACTGCACACCGGTTTTAAATACCGCTAATAAATGTTCAGGTAATATTGTTGCTAGGCCATGCGCGGCAAATGCCCCTAATGCCACAACGATAAAACCTGAAAACCCAGCAATAGCTAGAAAACGCTGTCCTTTACACGGAAAAGTTTGAGAAGAGTCCATCATTATCGCTCCTACTTAATTTTAAGAGTCAGTGTTATAAAGTCGCGCATCTTAGTAACAATAAGATGGCGATTATGTATTTCAGTAAAACCTGAACGCACACGCGGTTTGAAACCATGATCGCCATCAGGAATAAATTCAATAGTCGTGGATTGAGATAATGAAAAATTAGAACATTCTTCTTTTGAACCAAACGTGTCACGCTCACCTTGTAAGATGAGCATAGGTTTAGTCACACCCACTAAATGCTCACCACGGTAATTATCTGGTTTCTTGGGCGGATGAAAGGGAAAACCTAAACACATCACACCACAAACGCTATCGAGTTCAGATAAATGACTTGCCATTCTCCCTCCCATCGATTTACCCGCTAAAAACAAATGAGTCTTTGGGTTTGCGTATTCATCAATAAATGATTCAAAAGCAGCTAATAACTTAGGCGCTCGATCCGGTGGACTTTTCTTTCCTGTCGTCGCTCGATTGGCCATATATGGAAAATTAAACCGCACGACTCTGATTTGATCCGATCCAAGTTGCTCGGCGATATCTTGCATGAATTCATGATCCATACCCGCACCAGCCCCATGGGCAAATAAAATCGTTACTGGAGCCGATTCGCCACCATTAATTAACACCGAACTCATCAAACTATTCATTATCCTCTAACAAAACATCTTGTTCACTTGCGGCTTTCTCTATCATCCAATCGCGAAAAGTCGCCACTCGACCACTGTCAGCTTGCTTGCTATCACACACCACATAAAAAGCATTTTTACTCATGAGCACTTCATCAAATGGCTGCACTAAACGACCCGCATTGAGCTCGGGTTGAACCAAGACGTTATTAACCAACGCAATACCTTGTCCATGAGTCGCCGCTTGGATCACCATCATAGAATGACTAAAAATAGGACCATGATTCACACTCACACCATCAACTTGATGCTCTTTCATAAAGTTTTGCCAATGCTTACGCGAACTATCATGCAATAAGGTGTGATATTTTAGATCTTCTAATCCTTCTAATGGTTTAGTCCCGAGTAACAATTGCGGTGAACATACAGGGATCAAACATTCAAGGTAGAGTTTATCCGCACGAACTCCAGGCCAGTTTCCTCGTCCATAATAAATAGCCACATCAACATCATCCGATAATGATCCATCGTCCATATCCACCGCTTTGATACGCACATCAATATCCGGTTCTTGGGCGTTAAAATCGGCTAAACGAGGAACCAACCATTGAATTGCAAAACTTGGGGTTAAACTGATGGTTAATGCACCTTTTTCACTTCGTTCTAATACTTTATCTGTGGCATCAGAAATTGAAGTAAAAATATCTTTAATATCAAGGAAGTAACTTTGACCTTCTTCTGTTAATAATAAAGAACGGTTGCGACGACGAAACAGTTTCATACCTAAAAATTCTTCTAATGCTTTTACTTGATGACTCACTGCAGCTTGAGTCACAAAAAGCTCTTCTGCTGCGCGAGTAAAACTCAAATAACGTGCAGCAGCTTCAAATACGCGTAACGAATTCAATGGTGGTAAACGTCTTGCCATAACTCAACCTTATTCATTATTTTTTCTTATGCGAATCATTATAAATTGTCCATTGTCGAACTACCATTAAAACTCTATATTTCATCCACATTAATGAATTACCCGATGTTTTCGTATGAACTCCCCTGTAATTGACTAATGCTAATGTTGTGTTTGTATTAACTCTTATGAGTTTTCTAGTAATAGAGAGAGTCCCTCATCTCTTTACTTTTAAGATATTTGATGGATTATCAAATTTTCTGCGCAGTCTAACTTCTCAAGTTGGCTGTGCTTTTTTTTGTTCCCAATTAAAAAAACCCAATTAAATTTAATTGGGTTTTAACTAACCATTGAGTTTAAAAACTATGGCGCGCTTTTATTTAATATATCAACTGCGATAGTACTTCTGATCTTTTTAACCTCGTCAGCATTAACCGATTTGGCTTTATTTCCCCACGAATCACGAATAAAGGTGGCTAGTTTAGCAACCTCTTCATCATCTAATCGCCACCCAAAACCAGGCATTTCAATCGCTTCAGGTGCATCTGCTGTTGATGGTAATCGCGAACCGGCCAAAATCACATGAATTAATCCTTGTGGGTTATCTGCATTCACTAAAGAATTACCCACTAACTGAGGAAAAACATGCGACGCACCAGCACCGTCCGTAAAGTGACATGCACCACAATTATCAATATATAAACGAGCCCCAGAATCAATATCAACTTTAGCTAAATTAAGTACATTCGTTGTCTGCTCAGAAGCTTTAGAGCTGGCTAACTTTGATGGCTTATTACCTGCTTGGCCTTTTAAATAAACAGCCATCGCACGTAAATCATCTTTACTCAAATGACTTAAGCTGTACTGAATTACATCTGTCATTTCACCCGTTACTCCAGAATGCTTATTACGTCCAGTTGCAAAGTAATCAACAAAGTCTTGTTCAGACCAAGATTCTAAGCTTCCATTTTTTCCGGCACGTAAATCTGGGGCATACCAAATACCGACATCAGCACCAGACAAAAAGTCATCGCCTGAATGATCATAGGCTTTTTCTTGATATAGCATTCCTCTTGGCGTATGACAGCTTCCACAATGGCCAAGTCCTTGAATTAAATAAGCACCTCTATTATATTCTTTAGACTTTTTAGTATCTTCAACAAACACACCATCGTCGGTCGCGGCCCAATTCCAGAACCTAATTCCCCAGCGTTGATTGAAAGGAAATCCAAGTGCGGTCTTAGTATTCGCCTTTTCTACTGGTTGAATACCTTTCATGAAGTAAGCATATAAAGCCTTAGTGTCTTCATCTGTCAGTTTTTGATAATCGGGATAAGGCATCGCAGGGTATAAAAACTCACCGTCAGCACGAATACCATGCCGTAACGCTTGTTCAAACTCTTTATAGCTATAACTGCCAATGCCATATTCTACGCTAGGGGTAATATTGGTAGAATAAATAGCACCAAATGGACTAGCAACCGCTTTTCCCCCAGCATATTTATCACCGCCATCTTTCGTATGGCAAGCAATACAATCACCGGCTTTTGATAGATATTCCCCTTGTTCAATTAAAGAGGCTTCTGTACTTTGAGCAACTGATACATTGGTGTAACTCATCATGCACGCAAAGCTTAATAACGACAGTAATGGTAATTTCATATTCACTGCTCCTATGCGTGCACTAATGGGCCAGGGTTGGGTAGGTATTTTTCTCTAATAGCTTTCGCTGACCAATACGTTAATGCCCCAACTAATCCAGTGGGGTTATACTGAATGTTTTGCGGAAAAGCGCTAGCCCCCATCACAAAGACATTATGAACATCCCAACTTTGCAAGTACTTATTCAAAGCACTCGTTTTAGGATCTATACCCATAATTGCACCACCCACATTATGTGTGGTCTGATATGGACGTACATCATACTCAGCACCATAATTTTTAAAGTGGTAATCCACATGGTCAGGTTTCATCACATCAACGACGCTTTCAATCTGCTTTTTCATGAACTGAGTCATGCGTATATCGTTTTCCTTCCAGTTAAACGTCATACATAGCAGAGGTAAACCATGTTTATCTTTATAGGTTGGATCAAGGCTTAAGTAGCAGTCACGATAAGACATATTTGAACCATGTGAACCTATGGTCATCGCATGTCCATAATTATCTTTCACGGCTTTCTTCCAAGAACTGCCCCAGCTTGGAGTACCAGAAGGTAGAGGCATATTTCGAATTGGCTGACCGTTTGTCATGGCGGCTGAAATATAAGACCCGCCGATAAATCCTTCTTTTTTAAAGTCTATTTGATTAATAGCAAAATCATCAATGACAGTTGCATTACCACCGGCGCCAATAAACGGATTGAAGTTTTTATCTTTAAAAAATAGAGTAGCACCACCTGTCATTTGGTAAGCATAATTACGCCCAATGACTCCTGTATTGCTAATAGGATCATATGGTTTTCCTATTTCAGACAACAGCAATAAGCGAACATTGTGATAAGCAAAACTACCCACAATGACCAAGCTTGCTGGTTGAAAAACCTCCTCGCCTTTTGAATCAATATAAGTTACGCCCGTCGCTTTTTTACCCGAGCTATCTTTATTAATTTTAATGACTTCACATCCTGTGCGATATGAAAAATTCTTACGCTGTTTTAATGCCCCTAAAATACAGGTTTGAGGTGAAGCTTTAGAATAGTTAATACACCCATAACGCTCACAAAAGCCACAATAATTACAAGGACCTAATTGCATTCCATAAGGGTTTGTATATGCTTCAGATGCATTTGCAGCAGGCAAAGGAAAGGGATGAAAACCTTTTTTCTTTGCTGCTACTTCAAACATCGTATCATTTAGCGTTCTTTTCAATGGAGGAAGAGGATAAGCGGATTTCCTTGGCGCTTCAAATGGATTACCTCCAGCTTGAATTTCACCATTAATATTGCCCGCCGTCCCAGAAAGGCCGAGAATTTTTTCAAAAAAATCGAAATGAGGCTCTAATTCTTCATAACTCACACCAAAGTCCTGAATAGTCATGTCTTCAGGAATAATATCGCGACCAAATGTCTCTTCCACGTAGCTGCGTAAGCGTAACTCTTCTGGCATTGGTCTCCAAGTATGTCCATTCCAGTGAGTTCCAGCACCCCCGACGCCATTCCCAGGTAAGAAGGATCCTAAGTGTCGATATGGAACAGCCGTATCATCAGTCGAATGTCGAACGGTGACCGTATTATCGGCAGGTGCCGACATCATTTTATAGCGCACACCATAAGTTAATTCATCGGCCATCTTTGGATAAGCAAAGTCAGGTACTGTATCTTGATCTTTACCTCGCTCTAATGCTAGAACGCTCAAGCCTTCTTCTGTCATTTCCATACCCATGATTGAACTTGTCCAACCGAGTCCAACCATAACGACATCTACTGGTTTATTCTCTCTAGTCATTTTTAGCCCCTTTCACCATCAATACTTACTGGTCCTAATGGATATTTAACATTTGGATAATTTACCCATTCCTTAAAGGATGCTCTTGCACCAGGGAAGCCAATCATTTTCCAGCTCGCTAAATTTTTATTACCACCATGGATAGGATCAGAAAAATAGCCTTCTTTCGTATTTTGTAATAAAAAATCAAAAAATTGGGATGCACTAACATCAGTAAATACAATATCACCAGATTGCAGGTGGCTAAGTACCGTATCTTTTTCATTTTCTGTTAATTTAAAAAAAGGTGAGTGGTACTTGTCTTGGCAATAAGTATCTGTCGCTTTGATGCCTTTACGATAAACTTGAGCGGGAGTAAGAGGAGACTGATAACCCATTTCAGGTTTCGAGGGGATAAAGGGGGGACGCATGTACCAATCGCTGGCTTTACCGAATGAATCTTGCATTTGCATATCAATGAATACTGGTACGTTGGTTTCAATTGCTCCCGGACCATTCTCATCTGGGGGAATTAACCTATCGGTCGCAGCAAGAATGAAATTCCACTCTTCAGCCGTAAAATATATAGGTTTGTATTTCGTTAAATTAATGTTTAAAGGTTGGGAAAATGCTGGGTAAATTAAGCCTGGACCAACTGCAGTGGCTGAGATAGCAATCGCAGCCCCCTTTAAAAACTTTCTTCTCGAATCATTTTGCGACAAATCTTTTTTCATTATGACTCCTTAGTGCATAAAAAATCTCACACTTATCCATACGATAAATAAGGACTATTACATTCTAATACATAATAAACATTTTGTTAATAATATTTACATTTTGATTTGTTTTTAGCTTAGATATAGACATAAAAAAACGCCAACCTAAGGTTGACGCTTTTATTTGAAGCCCATTATTTATGGACGATATACTTTTACATTACCAAAGCCCAAATCTTGTAAATACAACGCTTGTAAACGACTCATGACACCACGGTCACAATACAATAAGTATTCTTTAGCTTGGTCTAAATCACCAAACTGAGTCGCCAACTTATAAAATGGTAAATGCTTCACTTCAACATCAACAATTTTAAGCGGATTAGTTTCTTCTTCATCTGGGCTACGAATATCAAGTACGATAGCATTTTTTGCGATTTCAGCGACTTGCTCAACCTCAGGTGCTTGTTCTTGGCTTTCTGCTTCAATAGCACGAATATCCATCACTCGCGCATTCATCACGACTTGTTCTAGAATATCAAAATTAAAATTCAACTCTTCTTTTTCAAGTTTCGCTTTTACGGCTTTCACGGTTGGTTTTTTCGAGATTACACCACAATATTCTGGCATTACTTTGGCAAAATCTTCCGTGCCAATATCACGAGCAACGCTGATGATATCCTCTTTGTCCCAGTTAATTAGGGGACGAAGGATCAGTATATCAGTCACATTATCGATAAGGCGCAAGTTAGTCAGCGTTTGACTTGATACTTGACCAAGTGCCTCCCCTGTCACCAATGCTTCAATACCAAATTTCTCAGCGATCATACCGCCTGCACGCATGAACATACGCTTAAGCACGACGCCCATTTGGCCATCATCCACTTTTTCAAGGATCTCAGCCACAACAGGTTCAAAATCCACCGCGATGAATTTCACTTTGGCCGACGACCCATATTTGTTCCAAATAAAGTGGGATACTTGCTTCACACCGATCTCGTGAGCAGGTCCACCTAAGTTAAAGAAACAAAAATGTGTTTTCGATCCGCGTTTTATATGTAAATAGCTTGATACACCAGAGTCAAAACCACCAGAAATCAAACTTAATACATCTTCTTGGGTGCCAAGAGGGAAGCCACCTAAGCCTTTATGACGGGCCACCACTTGATTTAACTTATCGCCATCGATCTCAATATTTACCGTAACATCAGGTTTGGTTAATTTTACTTTTGCCGATTCAACCGCTTGGTTTAAACCACCACCAACGTAGCGTTCGACATCAATTGAGGTAAAATCATGATGGCCACGACGCTTAACGCGGACAACAAAAGTTTTCCCTTCAATTAGATCGCGACTTTGAATTAATGCTTGCTCATAGATATTGTGCATATCGGTGAAATCGGACTGCACAACCTCTAACGAGTGATGAATGCCCGGCGTATGAGTAAGGATTTCAAGTACTTCTGAGAAGTATTGATCACTATTTGCCGCCACTTCAATATGATCACGACGGTTAAACACTGCAACAGATTCTGTTCTACGCTGTATAATAGTACGAATATTGCGCTCCAGAGCTCGGGTGAAACGCTTACGCACCGAGTCACTTTTAATAAAGATTTCCGGATGGGGTTTAACAATAAACTTCATATTATGATTCGCTTTTAATCGGGTTATGAAACGGCATACCTTACTTATATAATCATTTCTTACCATTACAGATATACCCGTCTTACTTGAAGCTGCAGCTTTGTTGGCTACACTCGTTCACCCCACTCACTTAGTGAGCTAAGCTCACGGGGCTTCACTGGCTTGCCGCCTCACTGCAACTTCAATTACTTTGGGCATAGATAAAATAAGTAAGGTATCGCCAAATCTGAGGCGCAAAATTATACACCACATTACGCATCGACAACATTGATTTCCGGGTTTCGCTGACTAAAGTTAAAAATATCTTTAAATGAATGTGACAAACATGAGATTAGCCCTTGTTTCAGCGCCTAGGGGTTAATACAATTGGCCCACAGAATATTCCCTTTATACTTGGAATACGATTGCATTCCCGGCATCGAGTTTTAATCGTATTGTACTATTAAAAAAATACTGCCGCGTTTCATCATAGCGACCAGACTTACTCCTCAGTAATTTTGATTACACTCTCAAGCAAGCAGAAGAATATGGCCAATAAAAAACCTGAAAACATGAGCTTTGAAGAATCTTTAGCTGAGCTAGATACCTTAGTGAATCAACTAGAAAATGGTGACCTAGATCTTGAAGATGCCCTAAAAAAATTCGAACGTGGCATCTCGCTTGCACGTGTCAGCCAAGGAAAGTTAAGCGAAGCTGAACAACGTGTTGAAATTTTATTAAACGACAGCGATGACGCAGAATTAATCCCTTTTGATCCTGAAAGTGACATTTAACATGAAAACGGCTCTAGCAGAATTTCAAGATCGTAATAACCAACAACTCAATGCATGGTTAGATCGTATTCCTTATCAGCAACAAACACTCACACAAGCGATGCGTTACGGTTTGTTACTTGGTGGCAAACGTGCTCGTCCATTTTTAGTCTATATTACTGGGCAAATGCTTGGTCTGAGCATCGAAGACTTAGATACGCCAGCTTCTGCGATTGAGTGTATCCATGCTTATTCATTAATCCATGATGACTTACCCGCGATGGATGATGATGAACTGCGCCGCGGTAAAGCAACCTGCCATATTGAATTTGATGAAGCGACGGCCATTTTAACTGGCGATGCACTGCAAACTATGGCCTTTACTATTCTTTCAGAAGGCGATTTAAATGACGTGAGTGAACCTCAACGCATTCGCTTAATTCAAGAACTGGCTCGCGCTTCTGGTGCTCTCGGTATGTGCATGGGGCAATCCCTCGATTTAGAAGCCGAAAACCGTGGCGTGACTTTAGAAGAGCTTGAAAATATCCATCGTAATAAAACCGGTGCCCTAATTAAATGTGCGATTCGTATGGGCGCACTATCCGCGGGTGAAAAAGGAATACATGTTTTACCGCAACTAGATAAATATGCCGATGCCGTGGGTTTAGCCTTTCAAGTGCATGATGATATTTTAGATGTCATCAGCGACACCAAAACCTTAGGCAAACCGCAAGGTTCCGATCAAAATTTAAATAAAAGTACTTATCCAGCACTGCTAGGCTTAGAAGGTGCGCAGCAAAAAGCGCAAAACTTGCTACAAGAAGCCCTACTCGCGCTACAGGCGATCCCGTACAATACGCGATTACTCGAAGATTTCGCCCGATACGCCGTCGAGCGCAGCCATTAATATGATAAGCACGATTACAATAAGCGCTAATACCTTATGACTATTGATATCTCTAAATACCCAACGCTCGCACTGGCTAATACACCAGATGAGTTGCGCTCGTTACCAAAAGAAAGCTTATCGCCGTTATGTGATGAGCTGCGTACCTATTTACTTAATTCAGTCAGCCAATCTAGTGGCCATTTAGCTTCTGGCCTTGGCACGGTTGAACTGACTGTCGCTCTACACTATGTCTATCACACGCCTTTTGACCAACTGGTTTGGGATGTTGGCCATCAGGCTTATCCACATAAAATCTTAACGGGTCGTCGCGATCGCCTTTCAACCATTCGTCAAAAAGATGGATTACACCCTTTCCCATGGCGTGAAGAAAGCGAATATGACACGTTATCAGTTGGCCATTCTTCAACATCCATTAGCGCTGCATTAGGCATGGCAATTGGTGCGGCTAAAGAAGGAAAAAATCGTAAAGTCGTCAGTGTTATTGGTGATGGTGCTATCACGGCTGGCATGGCATTTGAAGCAATGAACCACGCAGGTGATGTCCACTCGGATATGCTAGTGATCCTCAATGATAATGAAATGTCGATCTCTGAAAATGTCGGTGCGCTGAATAATCACTTAGCACAATTACTCACTGGTAACTTCTATACCTCTATCCGTGAAGGCGGAAAAAAAGTGTTATCTAACGTTCCACCAATCAAAGAATTGGTGCGTCGTACTGAAGAGCATTTAAAAGGCATGGTTGTACCGGGCACTATGTTTGAAGAGCTTGGTTTTAATTACATTGGTCCTATTGATGGACACGATGTCAATGAACTGGTCAAAACGCTGAAAAATATGCGCAACCTGAAAGGTCCGCAGTTTTTACATGTAATGACCAAAAAAGGTAAAGGTTATGAACCTGCGGAGAAAGATCCGATTGGTTATCATGGCGTTCCTAAATTTGACCCACAAGAAAACTCACTGCCAAAAAGCAGCGGCGGTAAGCCTACCTTCTCAAATATCTTTGGTGACTTCCTATGTGATATGGCGGCTATTGACCCTAAATTAATGGCGATCACTCCCGCCATGCGTGAAGGCTCTGGCATGGTGCGTTTTTCTAAAGAATTCCCGGAGCAATATTTTGATGTCGCCATTGCTGAGCAACATGCGGTGACACTAGCATCGGGCATGGCAATTTCTGGTCATCATCCTATTGTGGCGATTTATTCAACATTTTTGCAACGTGGATATGATCAAATGATCCACGATGTGGCAATCATGAACTTGCCGGTTATGTTTGCAATCGACCGTGCTGGTTTGGTTGGCGCCGATGGTCAAACGCACCAAGGGGCATTTGATTTAAGCTTTATGCGTTGTATTCCGAATATGGTGATCATGGCGCCAAGTGATGAAAATGAATGCCGTCAAATGCTCTACACCGGGCACATGCATCAAGGACCAAGTGCGGTTCGTTATCCTAGAGGTAATGGCTGTGGAATGGAAATTGAACAAAATATGACAGCATTAGAAATTGGTAAAGGTCGTATTGTTCGCCAGCGTGATCCCGCGCAAGACAAACCAGAAACGAATCCTAAAGTGGCTATTCTTTGCTTTGGTACTTTCCTACCCGAAGCAATAAAAGCGGCTGAAACCTTTGATGCTACGGTCGCTGACATGCGTTTTGTCAAACCACTTGATGAAGAGCTGATCCGTACGCTAGTCAATAGCCATGATGTATTGGTAACTTTAGAAGAGAACGTCATTGCTGGCGGTGCAGGTTCAGGTGTGATTGAGTTCATGATGCAAAACAAATTACTCAAACCAGTGCTACAACTAGGTTTGCCTGATGAGTTTGTCTCACAAGGGACACAGGCAGAATTATATGTAGATCTAGGTTTAGATTCTGTAGGAATTGAAAAACAAATTAAGGCTTATTTAGTTTAATAAGTCTCTATTTGTAGAATAAAAAAAACGAATCTCAATTCTGAGACTCGTTTTTTTTATGTTTCTATTTTTATTATATGACTTAAATATTAGGCGCATCAAAGTTATTAGGCTCATCGCTATAAATAGCCACATTCGATTTTTCAACTAAGCCTGTCTCTGCCACGCATTGCTGCTGAAAGAAATCTGAAATTTGCTGACGCTGGCAATGGGCTTCAAATACGTCATTATTAGCCCAGATTTCATGAAAAGCGATCGGGTAACTTTCTCCACCTGCAAATGGGCTACTGCGATGACGAGTCACAACGTATTGAATACATCCATCTTCACGTAATGTATTTGGCTCTAATGCTTGTAGAATCGCAAACAATTCATCTTCTTTACCCGCTTTAGGTTGAAACTGTGCCACGCAATAAACTTTCTTAGACATGTATTTTTCCTTTATTCAAAAATAGACCACAATCAGCCACAAACTAAATCCAGCCATAATACCAGCCAATACATCATCAACCATAATGCCAAAGCCACCATGCACTCGGCGGTCGAGCACAATAATCGGCCACGGTTTAATCATGTCAAAAGCCCGAAATAAGACAAAACCTATTAATACTGTGTGCCAATCATAAATGGGTAAACCAAGCATGGGTACAATACTCATGGTGATCCAAAACCCGACAAATTCATCCCATACAATCGCACCGTGGTCATGTACTTTCATATCATCAGAGGTTTTTTGACAAATCGTAATCCCCACTAAAGCGGCCAATAATACGACTAAAAAATATCCCATCAACGGCAATTGAACGATAAGAAAATAAAATGGGATTGCCGCTAAGGTTCCCGTTGTTCCAGGGACAATAGGCGATAAACCACTCCCAAATCCGACGGCTAATAAATGCCATGGATTAGAAAGCTTAATACGAGATTTCGGGTTTATTTCATCTTCTGATTGTGACATGTCATTACCTTATTCATTTTTATTATTATTGTTATTTAAAGTGATCAAAACCGCGTAGTTGCCATGCATTATCTTGTTTTGATAGCAATTGACCATGTTGAAAAAGTTGAATTTTATTTGTATCAGCATTGGTACTTTCAATTATCTGGCCAATACAATAAACGCTGCCAACATTGTCCTGATTTTGACTTATTAATGTTTCCAGTTGCTGTTTATGTTGTGGTGATACGGTAAAACACAATTCGTACTCTTCCCCGCTACTTAGCGCAACCTGTTGTGCTTGCCCTATATCACCATAAAATGCAGTAGCCTGCTGTGATACTGGCAAAGCATCTATATTGACGTTAGCATTCACATTTGAAGATTTAAGAACATGCTTAAGATCGGAAATAAGACCATCGGAAATATCAATGCAACTGGATGCTAGACCTAACAAAGATTGAGCGAGAGCAATACGTGAATCTGCACGAAAATGTTGTTTTACTAAATACTGTGCGTATGGTCGTATCGATTTAGAATGATCCAGAATGACATCTAAGCCTGCTTGGCTGTCTCCTAAATTACCACTCACATATAACCAATCCCCTACTTTCGCACCACTTCGAGTTAAGGCTTTCCCCTGCGGGACAAATCCCTGAATAGTGAACGTTATCGTCAATGGACCGTTAGTGGTATCGCCTCCAATCAGTTGCAAGTTATGTTCATTCGCTAAGGTAAACATACTGTCACAAAATTTGGCAAGCCAAGACTCATTAAACCATAAGTTATCTTCTGCTTTTTGATGAAACTTGGGCATACTAATTGCCATAGATAACCAAGCTGGTATTGCTCCCATGGCCGCTAAGTCACTAATATTCGACATCAAAGCTTTATAAGCAACATCAGCGGGATCAGCATCCGCTAAAAAGTGAGTACCCAGCACAACCGTATCGGTACTGACTGCCAATTGATATCCAGAAGGCACACTTAATAAAGCACAATCATCGCCAAGCGCAAGCTGCACATCCGGTCGATTTCCCTGGCGATGCGCAAAATACTTATCGATTAAATTAAATTCACCAGACATACAAACTCTAATTAATATAAAACGTTAAATTGATTATACAAAAAAGGTCAGCACATGGCTGACCTTTCGTTTATTTAATTCAACATCGATACTTAAAAATAATTAAAGTACGGTGAATATGTTATTTTTTACGAACATGCGGCGCGGCTTTATCAAGCACACCGTTAATGAATTTATGGCTATCTTCAGCAGCAAACACTTTTGCCAATTCGATCGCTTCATTAATCACAACTTTATACGGGACATCATCACGTTTAGTCATTTCATACATTGCAAGGCGAAGTAGTGCCAATTCCATCATATCCAAGTCTTGCATTGGACGAGATAAATATGGACGTAACTTGCTGTCTAATTCCATGTTGGAATTCACCACACCTGACAACAAATCTTGGAAATAAGCCACATCCGTTTCTGGTGCTTTTAGACTCGGTTCTTTAGCATGATGCTCTTCTTCATCGTACTTATCACCGGTTAGAAACTGATGTTCAATTGTTGCCACATTTTCTTTTGTGACTTGCCAAGAATATATCGCTTGTAGTGCGAATTGACGTGCATTACGACGTGCGGCTGGTTTCACGCGAGCCCCCATTAGGAATTAGATTGCAAAAAATTAGTGAATTTCATTTAAAACGTTGATCATTTCTAGTGCGCTAAGAGCCGCTTCTTGCCCTTTATTACCAGCCTTGGTGCCAGCGCGTTCGATCGCTTGATCGATGGTGTCAACAGTTAATACACCAAATGCCACTGGAAGACTATATTCCAAAGACACTTGAGCTAAACCTTTATTACACTCACTGCATACGTAATCAAAGTGCGGTGTGCCACCACGGATCACGGTACCAAGAGCAACAATCGCATCGTATTTACCCGTTTTTGCAACATATTGTGCAGTTAATGGGAGTTCTACGGCGCCAGGACAACGAACAATGGTAATATTATCATCAGCAACTTGGCCATGACGCTTTAGCGTATCAATCGCTCCAGAAAGTAAACTTTCGTTGATGAAGCTGTTAAAACGAGAAATTACGATCGCAATTTTTGCGTTCGGCGCTGAGAAATCACCTTCAATTACTTTCATACGTTATCCTTAAACTGTTTTTCTGTAGGGTGAGAATCGGCGGATTCTATCACAAATCTGTGACCGATATCTATGAGTAATTATTGCTGGTTTTTTGGCTTTATAAGCTAAAACGACTTTGCTTGTCTTTGCTCTATTCCGTTACATAATCCACAACATTCAATCCAAAGCCAGAAAGCGCATGGTAACGCTTTGAGCTAGAAGATAATAAACGCATATCGGTGACGCCTAAATTAGCAAGAATTTGAGAACCAACTCCAACCCTGCGTGACGTACCTTGCTTTTTCGCCATCACTGGAGCCGCTGCACTATCTTGTTGTTCGAATGCTTTTACTTTATTGATAATAGATTCCGAAGACTCTTCATTACCGAGCACCACCAATACACCGCCATCCGTTCCAATGCGTTTCATGGCACAATCTAAACTCCAACTGCGATCAGCGGCTCGGTTAGAATGTAATAAATCGGTAAAGGTATCTTGCAAGTGAACCCTCACTAACGGTACTTGACCTTTAATTGCTAAATCTTTTCGCAAAGCATAATGAATTTGATTATCAATGGTGTCGCGGTAAGTGATTAATTCAAAATCACCAAACTCGGTCGGCAATTGGCATGTTGCAACACGCTCTATCGTGGTTTCGGTATTGTTGCGATATTCAATGAGATCGGCAATCGTACCCAATTTAATACCATGTTTTTCGGCAAATATTTCAAGATCAGGGCGACGCGCCATGCTGCCATCTTCATTTAAAATCTCAACAATCACCGATGCTGGCTCTAACCCAGCTAAACGCGCTAAATCGCAACCAGCTTCAGTATGACCAGCACGAGTTAATACCCCACCTTCCTGAGCCGCAAGTGGGAAAATATGCCCAGGCTGAACCAAGTCTGCCGCTTTTGCATTTTTTGCCACAGCAGCTTGTACCGTAACGGCGCGATCCGCTGCTGAAATTCCGGTCGTAACGCCTTCAGCCGCTTCAATAGAAACCGTAAAGTTAGTCGTATATTGCGCGTTATTATCTTGCACCATTGGTGGCAAAACTAGATTAGAACAACGCTCTTTCGTCAATGTTAAACAAATCAAACCACGTCCATGAGTCGCCATAAAGTTTACGGCTTCAGGTGTGATATGCTCGGCAGCCATGATTAAGTCGCCTTCATTCTCACGATCTTCATCGTCCATCAAAATAACCATTTTGCCTAAACGAATATCTTCAATAATGTCTTTTGAGCTGCTAATTGCCATAGTGAAATCCTTTAACTTTGAAATTAACGTTACCGCGAGCTGAAAAATTACGACTGGTCAGCTTATGCGAAACCATTTTTCTGGAGTAAATCCATAGTGATCAATGATTCTGGTGTCGATTCATCTTGAGCTTTACCTGAGATTAAACGCTCCAAATAACGAGCAATAATATCCACCTCTAAATTGACTTTATGCCCAACTACAAAGCTATCAACGGTTGTTTCAGCCGAAGTGTGTGGCACGATGGTGATTTTAAAGCTGTCTTTACGCACATCATTGACGGTTAGACTAATACCATCAATGGTAATAGAACCTTTTTCAGCGATATAACGAGATAAGTGACTCGGCACCTGAACCCAATACTCCACGGCACGCCCAACAGGTTGACGCTCAATAATAGTACCGACTTCATCAACATGCCCTGAAACGATATGCCCACCAAAACGCGTTGATGGCAACATGGCTTTTTCAAGATTAACGCTATCACCCACTTGATACTGAGTGAACCCAGTGCGTTTTAAGGTTTCTAACGATAGATCAGCGCTGTAACTGTGTTTGGCAAACTTTACTACCGTTAAACACACGCCATTAGTTGCAATACTATCGCCTAATTGCACATCAGACATATCGAGCTTGCCCGTATCTACTGTGATAGTGACGTCTTCACCTTTTGGGATAATGGCCCTAATGGTGCCAATTGCTTCAACAATACCTGTAAACATAAGATCTCTTTTCTATTTTGATGTTGAATTGAGTGTCGCGATCAAGCGAATATCATCACCGACCATACGACAATCTTTAACCGTTAAATTAATCGTATCTTGCATCGATTCTAAACCCGTAATTTGAGTCAAGCCTCGTCCGTCAGTGCCCATTAATTTAGGAGCCAAATACACAATAAGTTCATCAACCAAGCCTTGTTCGATAAAACTGGTCGCCAACGTTGCGCCCGCTTCAACCCAGACGTGGTTAATATTATGATCATTCGCAAGCTGCTTTAATAATAGGGGTAAATCAAATTGATGATGTAAATTTAATGGTGCTTGGATAGATTCAATCTTACTCTTCGGTGATGAGCAGACCTTGGTATCACTTTTTTGTCCTACAACCAATAAGAGATCACCTTCGGACTTCAGTAAATTTAACGCATTTACATCGACTTTATTAATATCACTATTTCTATCTAAAATAATCCGAATTGGTTGGCGCGCAGTAGGTTCAGCATAAGATAGAGCAACCGATTCTGGTAAATCATCCAAACGAACATTCAAACTGGCATTGTCATCAAGCACGGTTTTACTGCTGGATAATATCGCGCCAGCTTTAGCGCGAAATAGTTGCACATCTTGGCGAGCTTTCGAGCCTGTAATCCATTTACTTTCACCATTCTTTAACGCTGTTTTACCATCTAAACTCGCGGCCAATTTTAGCTGAACAAACGGCATTCCAGTCTTCATTCGTTTAATAAAACCTGGATTTAATGCGATGGCATCCGCTTCTAATAAACCAACGTCCACTTTAATTCCTGCATCACGCAGCATTTGAATTCCGCGACCCGCGACTTGAGGATTAGGGTCTTGCATTGCACAAACAACACGGCTTACTTGTGCTTTAATAAGCGCTTCGGCGCACGGTGGCGTACGACCAAAATGAGAACAAGGCTCCAACGTCACATAAGCTGTCGCGCCTTTTGTATTATCCGCGGCTTGTCTAAGCGCGTGAACTTCGGCATGTGGATCACCAGCTTTTAAATGCGCACCTTCACCAACAACAATCTCACCTAGCGTGACCACACAACCTACATTTGGGTTTGGCGCAGTGGTGTATATTCCTTTTTTCGCCAGCTGCAATGCACGTGACATCATTTGATGATCAAAATTTGAAAAAGACATACTACCCTTTAATTTAATGGTTACTGGTCATCGATTTTAATACGGTATTGGGCTGGCTTTATGATTCAAAGATTAGTCTTCTAAACGCGCGATCTCTTCACCAAACTCACGGATATCTTCAAAACTACGGTATACCGAGGCAAAACGGATATAAGCCACTTTATCTAACGTTTTAAGCTCATTCATCACCAAGTTACCCACCATTTCACTGGGTACTTCACGCTCACCCGTTGCGCGTAATTGTGATTTTATATGACTGATCGCAAGCTCAACAGCATCAGCGCTGACTGGACGTTTTTCTAATGAACGTTGCAATCCGCCAATCATTTTATCTTCATTAAATGGTTCACGATTACCATTGGTTTTAATTACTTTTGGCATCACAAGTTCAGCGCTTTCAAACGTCGTAAAGCGTTCGCTACAGGCCAAACACTGACGACGACGACGCACTTGATGGCCATCGGCAACCAAACGAGAATCAATCACTTTAGTATCATTTTCAGAACAAAATGGACAATGCATATCCCTTCCCTTAATCCTCATTTGTTATGCATTCTAGTTTATCCGAAATGTGTACGCTTAGCGACAATGTGTACAGCATTAATGTTGAGCTAAGCACGTTATACGGTTACACTTAATACACATTTTGCAAGATGACTACCTCGTCATCATCCACATTTTAATCAAAGTTAGGTTTTCGGATCTCAACAGATGCATATAGGAATTATAAAATGAAATATTTAGCATTAGCTGGATTGCTAGTATTAGCAGTTTCAGGTTGTTCATCTACCACTCAAGAAGATAACTACTTAGATGCGTCTTTCCAACTTTGTAATACCGAAGTAAAAGTTTTCTCTACTAGTGATGACGGTAAAGTACGTATCGTTTGTGCGGATGGTTCTAAGTTTGCAATGGATAACGCAAAAACATTAGACACAATGCAAGACTTAAACGCATCTTACTGTTCTGGTGGTGGTCTTGGTCAGTTTAACGAAAGCAGTCGTTACTACATGTTCAAATGTAAATCTGGCTCGATGATCAGCATCAACAAGAAAAATTAATAGTAGATCTGAAAAACTCAGATGATATGAACAAGAAACGCAAATCTTTATTTAGGTTTGCGTTTTTTTATACTCAAAAGAAAACCCAACATCCGAAGATATTGGGTTTATATTTATTAAGAAATTATTACTTTTTATAAAGCAATATTATGCGTAAACAGGTTTGCGCTTACAAATCTCTAATACTTTTGCTTTAGTTGCTGCAATCACAGACTCATCACCTAAGTTGTCAAGAATGTCACACATCCAGCCAGCTAGGTTTTTCGCATCTTCTTCTGTGAAGCCGCGACGAGTAATAGAAGGAGAACCAACACGAATGCCTGAGGTTACAAACGGGCTACGTGGATCGTTTGGTACTGAGTTCTTGTTAACTGTGATGTTAGCTGAACCGAGCGCAGCATCGGCTTCTTTACCTGTGATGTCTTTATCGATTAAATCAACTAGGAACAGGTGGTTTTCAGTAGAACCTGAAACGATGTTGTAACCACGAGCAATAAACTCAGCAACCATTGCTTTAGCGTTAAGTACAACGCGAGCTTGGTATGCTTTAAATTCTGGTTCTAATGCTTCTTTGAACGCGACCGCTTTTGCTGCGATAACATGCATTAATGGGCCACCTTGACCACCGGGGAATACTGCTGAGTTTAATTTCTTATACAGATCTTCACCTGCGTTAGAAAGAATTAAACCACCACGAGGGCCCGCTAGTGTTTTATGCGTCGTTGTCGTTACAACATGCGCATGTGGCACTGGATTTGGATATTCGCCTGCTGCAATTAAGCCAGCAACGTGAGCCATATCAACGAAGAAGTAAGCGCCTACTTTGTCTGCAATTTCACGCATACGCGCCCAATCACAAATTTGAGAATAAGCAGAAAAACCACCGATGATCATTTTTGGTTTATGTTCAATGGCAAGTGCTTCCATTTCTTCATAATTGATTTGACCAGCTTCATCGATGCCGTAAGGAATAATATTGTAAAGCTTACCTGAGAAGTTTACTGGAGAACCATGAGTTAAATGGCCGCCGTGAGCAAGACTCATACCAAGAACCGTATCACCTGCATTCAATAGCGCCATGTAAACAGCATTGTTTGCTTGCGAACCAGAGTGAGGCTGTACGTTTGCGTATTCTGCACCAAATAATTGACAAGCACGCTCAATAGCAAGTGTTTCTACTTTATCAACGAATTCACAACCACCGTAGTAACGCTTACCTGGGTAACCTTCGGCATATTTATTAGTTAGTTGAGAACCTTGAGCTTCCATTACTCGTGGGCTGGTGTAGTTTTCTGAAGCGATAAGTTCAATATGCTCTTCTTGACGAAGTGTTTCTTCCTGAATCGCAGTAAATAGATCTGCATCGTAATCCGCAATGTTCATGTCACGTTTAAGCATTTGTATCTCCTAACTCAGATAATCTGAAAGTTCCCAAAAAACATAAGTCTCTTAACTTCAAAGTTAACAATCTTACGCTAATAAAAATGGTTTATGGTTATATCGCCTGACTCTGGGTATAAACTATCAACCACTTACGCAAACGTTTACGTCATCGTGTTAATATGGTCGCTATTCTACCTAATTTGTTCAAAATCAGAAAGTAGCAATGTTTAATTTCTTCACACGAAAATTTCATACTTCGCATAAGAAATACTCATATCGAAGAAAAAAGTACGATGAATCAAATAGCAGTGCCCACCAACACGATCAAACCCACAACAAATACAAAACATCAATTAACCAGTCATTAACAACAAAACCAGACGAAGCTGAGTAAAACTAAGCACTAAACTTGGTATTAATGGATGAAATAGCCAAGTTAATGTTTAATTTGCCTAAAAAACGCACATAGAAAACGCTCTTGATTAGCGATGTCTAATTGTTATCGTTTTTGATGACACATTGTGTATAGCGAATATTATTCACTTTGATCATAGCGCTATCACCTTTGCTCCAAAACTCTTCTGCGCCTGCTACCGATGCATATTTTTCCCCAGAAGCAGATTCAATGCGAATTAATGGATACGAGGCTTCTCGCGTCACTAACATCACTTTGTCTTGGCTAAAATACTCAACTAAAAAGTGGCTTTCAAATGTCCCTTGGGACTCGCTATCTGTGAGTTTTGTTGAGCATTCATAAACAATACTCGTTACTTCAACCCCATTAACCGAAGTGGATGTTTTAAGCGTCGCGACTGGTTCAACTACCGTTGTACAGCCAGCCAGTAATAAACCCGCAGGTAATAGCAAAGGTAAGCTCAATAATGATAAAAACTTCATTTAATGCCCTCTCTAAAAGATCGTGATTACGTTCATTACATTTATTGATGTAAAAGACAGGCCACTTTTCTACTAGAGCCAGAAGGTTGGCTTGCTTTCTCTGCCATCAATTCTGGCTCTATTTGCAAACATTGCGGCATAACTTGCTGGCAGCGTGAAGCAAAACGGCAGCCTTTCGGGATATCAATTGGCGATGGGATATCACCTTTCAATAAGATTCGTTTTCCAATACCAAGTTCTTGTTCTCTCAGTTTCGCGTCTCGATATTTTGGGTGCGTAATAGGAATAGCCGATAATAATGATTGAGTATAAGGATGCTTAGGATCTCGATATACTTGTTCTGCTGGGCCATATTCAACAATTTTACCTAGATACATTACGGCGATATTATCTGAAATATGACGCACCACTGATAAATCATGGGCAATAAATATCAGCGTTAATTGCATCTCTTTTTGTAATTCAAGTAACAAATTTAAAATCTGAGCTTGTACCGAAACATCTAGCGCCGACACCGACTCATCACACACCACCAGCTTTGGCTTTAAGGCAATGGCGCGCGCAATACCAATACGTTGCTTCTGACCACCCGAAAATTCATGTGGATAGCGCTGCGCTGCGCTTTCAGGCAAACCTACTTTAATCAGCAAATCTGCAACCCATTTCTTACGCTCTTGAGCTGAGCCAATATCATGGATAACAAAAGGTTCTTGTAAAATTTTACCAACCGTATGACGAGAATTTAATGATTCACTTGGATCTTGAAACACCATTTGCATCTCTTGTCGCAAACTGCGCATCGCTTTATTACCCAGCCGACAAATATCTTGTCCTTCAAAATAAACTTTCCCAGAGGTTGGTTGGTATAAACGCAATAAACTGCGACCTAAGGTAGTTTTACCACAACCCGACTCTCCGACAATACCGAGCGTTTCGCCTTTATTCACTTGAAAACTAACACCATCAACCGCATGCACGGTATAACTCTTTTTAAACAAACTTTTGCCTGAAAAAAAATGTTGAGTGAGGTTTTCAATTCGCATTAACTCAGTCATGTGTTTTTTCCATTATTGCTCCATCTTTTTTGGGTATAAGTTGTTCCCAATAATGACAACTGACTAAATGAATATCTGGTACTTTCTTGGAGGTTTGTTCTGACACGGCGGCTTGGTTTAAATCTGGAGGCTGTTTTGATATGACAGACTGCTTTGATATAACAGATTGATTTAAGATAACTAACTGTAAATCAGGTTGTTTTTGATGGCATAAATCTTGTGCATATTGGCACCGCGTCACAAAGCGACAACCACAAGGCATTTGATTTAAAGCTGGTACTGAACCGTCAATGGTGGGTAATAAAGACTTTGGCGCACCAATCATACTTGGCATAGAAGCCAATAACCCTTGAGTATAAGGGTGGCTTGGATGATCAAATAATTCAAAGATATCCGCCTGTTCCACCACTTTTCCTGCATACATCACGACCACTTGATCGCACATTTCAGCCACTACACCCAAATCATGCGTAATAAAAATAATCGACATTCCGGTTTCAGCTTGCAACTCTCGCATTAAATCTAAAATCTGCGCTTGTACCGTCACATCTAATGCCGTGCTCGGCTCATCACAAATCAAAATATCAGGTCGACACGCTAATGCCATCGCGATCATTACCCGTTGACGCATACCACCCGAGAGTAAATGAGGAAACTCCAACATTCGTTGTTTCGGCGAAGGAATACCAACTTTTTCAAGCATCTCTAATGCAGCGCTATAACGTTGTTTTTTTTCAATTCAGGTCGATGCAGTTCCAATACTTCCATTAACTGCTTACCAATGGTATGCACAGGATTTAGCGCTGTCATCGGATCTTGAAATATCATCGAGATCCGATTGCCACGCATGCGGTACATTTTCTCTGCTGGCAATTGCAACAAATCGAGTTCACTTTGGGAATCGTCTTTTTGATCAGAGTAAATAATGCTCCCAGCGACCACTTGGCCAAATGGTTTTGGTAACAATCCCATGATCGACATAGCGGTGACACTTTTCCCACAGCCAGATTCGCCCACAATACCCAAAGTTTTACCTCTAGGAACATGAAAGCTCACCCCATCAAGCACCCGCATGACACCATCGTCAGTGGTAAATTCAGTGCAAAGGTCTCGAATCGTGAGAACAGAGTGATCGATCATTTGTACTTCTCATCAACAAGCGTAACAGGCTCAAATGCTTTACCCGCTTTCATTGCCTCTTTGGTTTCTTGTTTGGCTTTTTCATCAATCCAAAATGTACTCATGGTGCCCATAAACCCGTTGGCATTAAATAAAAATTCGGTTTGTTTGGTCGCAATGTCTTTCGGCAGTTTCATCCAACGCCAATAACCTTCACGCGCGTATGGCACCATATAACCAGGGACGATAACATTCGCTTCATTAATTAACGTTTGGATCTGGCGAGATAATTGATGCTTTTTGGTTAAATCAAATTCAACTCTATAAGCATCAATCAGGTTATCCAGCTCAGGGGATGAGTAGTTAGTGAAGTTATTAGTTTGAGGTTTATTGGCATTTTCCGAGGAGAAGTACTGCCAGTAGACAGGGATTTTAGAGTTACTCATATCATGAAAGGACAACTGATGTTTTTTCTCAAGCACATATTTAAACATGCTAGAGCCATCAATCAGGTTAAGAGTTAAATCTAGCCCTGCTAATTTGGCTTGCTCGCGTAAGTAAGCAATCCGAGAGGTGTGAGCTGGTGTCGCATACGTTACAGCAAAGCTTAATCGTTGGCCTTTGCCATTTTGGCGAATACCATCCGGTCCAATTTGAGTAAAACCGGCTTTTTCAAAAAAAGAAACTGCTAACTTGGGATCAAAATCAGGGGCTTTTATATCTGGATCATCATAATCACCATGCCCTATTCCCATTGGATTTGGCTTACGAACATAATCATTTCGAAGCAGTTTCTCAATCATGCCATCATAATCGATCGCATGTTCTAGGCCTCGGCGAATATTAATATCACCTAACAATGGCATCGCAGTATTTATCCAGATCCCACCCGCTCCAACTGGTGCTTGGTTAAAAGCCCACGCTTTATGGATGTAACCTTTGTCGTACAACTCTCCCGTTGCTTTTTCATGCCATAACGCAGGGCGCAACAAGGCAAATGAATCCAGCTGACCTTTTTCAAAATACTTAAAAGCAATGTCTTGATCACGAATCACTTTAATATTGATTTTCTCAACATTAAAACGATGTTGGTAATATTTGTTGTCATAACCCCACCAATCTTTCACATGACGAAAAGTGACTGCTTTGCCTTTATCAATATCATCGATGTAATAAGGTCCGGCGGTAGGCTCGGCTTTAAAGTTATAACGACGAACAAAATCATCGGCGATGCCATCATCATTAGCATCTTTTTTAGGGTTCTCATAAAAATGGGCAGGTCGAGGCTGAAGGTTGACATAATCCATCAGTTCATCCGGATTTCTCTGTTTTCCCGAAACCACTGCAATGGTGTGATCATCATAAACAATAATCTCACTCACCTCTTTGGTATAAAAATCATTACTCCATGGATCGACAATGTCTTTCGAACGCATCATCTTCATCATGAAAGTAAAATCCTTCGCGGTGATAGGCACGCCGTCACTCCATTTCGCATTAGGATCAATCTTAAAGTAAACGGTTTTATGATCATCGCCTAGCGCCCAAGAAGATGCAATCGATGGAAGCCATTTGTCCGTATTTGGGTGTCGATCTAGTAAACCAAGCGATGAACGAGTCCAAGCGGCAAAACCGCCATTAGAATCAGGGCCTACGGTGCGAAATGTTTGCGGAAAACTGTCGATAAACGTATGGTAAGTTCCACCAAAGGTTGCATCAGAAGAAGCGAAAATAGGCTCATTTGGATTACTTTGCCAAGTTAACCCTTCTGGTAATTGAGCCGCTTGAATTGAATTAGCTGACAATAATACGGCCAAAGAGAAGCCCAAAGATAGCAAAGGTGCCCATCGGCTGATTTTAACTAGTGATTTCATGGTTCATCCTTAAAACTCTGAACATGCTTAAATACTAAATATATTTGGTATAACGTTTTGGATCGAATGCCTCGCGGATCGCCTCACCGATAAAAGTCACCATCACCAATACGCCCACAATGGCAGAGACCACAGACAATGCAATCCACGGTGCATCTAAATTCGACTTACCTTGTTGCAATAACTCCCCCCAACTTGGCGTCGGTGGCATTAACCCTAACCCTAAGTAGTCTAATGCCGTAAGAGCTGTAATATTTCCGACAATAGTAAACGGCGCAAGAGTCACAATCATCACCATAGTATTGGGTAAAATATGGTGAAATAAAATACGCCAATTAGACGCCCCTAATGCTTGAGCTGCCATAACATATTCACGCGCTTTTTCTTTGTAAGTCATGGTGCGCATGTACCACGTCATTCCCATCCAGCCAAATAACACATTAATAAAGGTAAACAACATAAAGCTGGGCTGCATGATCGAAACCAAGATCATAATGACGTACAAAAAAGGCACCATCGACCAGATTTCAATAAAGCGCTGGAAGAATAAATCAAACTTCCCACCCCAAAATCCCATCGCGCAACCCACACTGACTCCAATCGCATATGAAATAATCATGGTCAAAAAGGCAAAGCCCATCGCAATTCGAAAGCCATACAAAAGTCGAGCTAGGATATCGCGACCAATGGTATCGGTTCCTAAATAATGCTTCGCTTCGGCATTGGGCGCCGCCGGTGGGAAGTCACCATCAAAGTCTTGTTCATACGGATTCCAAGGCACGATTGGCATGATGACTTTATTGTCATGCTCAGCAGTTTTATCTTCTTGTTCAAAGCGCTGTTGTAATAGGCGATAATTGGTTTCTGATTGATAGTCTTGACCAAAAGTGGTGCCAGAGAGTACATCGCCATAAGTAGGAAAATACCATTCACCATTATACTTCACCGCTAACGCTCGACTATTAACTAACAGTTCAGCACCAACGGCAATAATCACTAATAACGTCAAGATAATCAGCGACCAATAACCTCGCTTAATCGCTTTAAAACGTTGAATTTTTTTACTCGTTATTGGATCGAATTTCTTCATACTAATATTCAACTTTAGGCTCCAAACCGAATGCGAGGATCCACCAGCGCGACGCAAATATCCGATAAAATATTACCAATTAATAGCATCAAGGCATTAATAGCAAACAGCCCCATGACGACCGGATAATCACGTTCCATAATCGACTCATAGCCAAGTAAGCCAATACCATTAATATTAAAAATCACTTCAATAAGAAAAGAGCCGGTCATAAAGAACATTAACGAATTACCAAACGAACTGGCGACAGGGATCAAGCTATTACGCAAAGCATGGCGGCGAACCGCTTTTTTAAAAGGTAAACCTTTGGCAATAGCAGTACGAACATAATCAGCGGCAAGGTTTTCCATTAAATTGTTTTTCATGGTCATAGTGAGCAAAGCAAAGTCGCCAATCAAATAACAAAATAATGGTAAAACGGCATGCCACATAACATCTTTAATCTGCATCCACGCCGAGAAATCATCAAAATCATCACTAACAAATCCGCCCATTGGAAACCATTCTAGTTGGAAGCCAAATAAACTAATCAGTAATACTCCAATAACATAACCGGGTAACGCATAGCCAACAAAGATAAAAATCGAACTCGAGGCATCAAGCACACTGCCATGTCGCATTGCTTTAAAATAACCCAGAGGAATTGAGACAAGGTAACTAATTAGAAAGGTCATACCGCCATAAAATAGCGACACAGGTAGGCGCTCTGCAATCATATCGGTCACAGGTTCGTAGTAGCGAGTCGATTCCCCCAAATCCAGTTGTACTAGCTTGGTCAACCACGCCCAATACGCTTGTGGAATTGGTTTATCTAAACCATAGAATTCATTGAGTTCTGCAATTTGATCATCAGAAAGTGCATTACTGGATCCTGTCGTGACTTGCGAAGTTAATGCTTTATCACCTTGCTGCATCTGCAAACTCAACAACATACGCTCAACTGGCCCACCCGGCACAAAGCGAGTTAGCGTAAAGATCAACAATGTAATACCAATAAAGGTAGGAACGACCAATAACAGTCGTCTTAAAATATACGCTAGCATCCAGTCCAGCCTGTCACCATGACTCAACACTCCCTATTGAGATAGACAATCATATCTTGCTGTTTAGATTATAGTTATTGATTGTAACGGGGAAGCGATAAATTCACTAGAAATGATCATGAGGGTTGTGAACGATTATCAGTTTCTACACTGAATGAGTCTTTTTATTGATGTTAAAACCTCTCAGAGTAGGTAGGTATGTAGTTACCTAAATTGAGAGGTTTTTATCATATGTGAGTTATGAGTGCTTATAAATTTTGCATGCGTTTTTTTAGCCTTGCTAAATCAATCGCGCTTGATCGCACTGTGAGCTTAATATGACTATATTCATATTCTTCTTTCGTCACACTCATGCTCGACCGAATTTCACCTATAATACCGTTTGCGGTATAAGGAACAATAATGTCCTCTTCAATCATCTCGTTCTGGGCCGTATCAACAATATATTGATGTAATTTTGCCACATCAAACGGATCACGAGTTGAAGTCATCATGGCATCAGGAAATTCTTCCATTAATGCTTGTTGTTGATCCAAGCTCAATTGATCGGACTTATTCAATACCAATAATTTATTGATATCGTCCACACCCACTTCCGCCAATACCTCGTGCACCACATCAAGCTGAAGTCGGAAAGTAGCATCCGAGGCATCAACCACATAGAGCAACAATGACGCATCGTGCGCTTCGGCTAAAGTCGAGTGAAATGATGCAACAAGATCATGCGGCAATTTTTTAATAAAACCAACCGTATCCGACACTAATATGCGTGGTTGCGTCTCTGGAGACAAAGCTCTCACGGTGGTATCCAAGGTAGCAAAAAGTTTATTTTCGACCAACACTTCACTGCCAGTTAGTGCCCGCATCATCGATGATTTACCAGCATTGGTATAGCCGACTAACGCAACACAAAACAGATCTGAACGCTGGCGACGACGCCCTTTCAATTCTGCTTGAACGCTAACTAATTCACGCCTAAGTTCAGCTAATTGATCGCGGACTTTACGACGATCGAGCTCGAGTGTTGTTTCGCCTGCACCTTTACCCATTTGGCGCTCTTTATTACCAATGGTCGATTCTCGTAGGCGTGGTGCAACATAATTAAGACGTGCAATTTCAACTTGTAGGCGAGCGGTTCGAGTTCGAGCATGGCGGCTAAATATTTCAATAATGATGCCAGTACGGTCAAATACTTCTACGCCCAATTGATTCTCAACATTACGCAGTTGTGATGGACTTAAATCACAATCAAATACCACCACATCGGCACAAGAAAATGGCAGATCTTCTGAGGTAATATCATCAAATGAGGATTCATCCAATAATACTTCATCAAAGTCATCTCCCTCTTCCATCTCGCCTTTATTTCCAGTGAGATGTGCGATTTCAGCCAATTTCCCCGCACCCAATACATTTTGTCTTTGGTTTGAGCGTTGCATTTGCGACTGAGTGCCAACCACTTTAAATCCTAGGGTTGTCACTAAGCGAGCAAGTTCCGCTAGCGATTCAGCGGCTTCATCGCCTTTAAATTGCGGTGTGCAGATAGAAATAAGTAAAGCGTGATTATGTAATGGTTTTGTCGTTAATTTCATATATTAGAGCACCTGAATGCGAACCAAATTTTGATCTAAAGTAGTTTGATCCTACGCTTTTATAGATAAGCTTTATAGAGGAGATCAGACTAATCAAGATATTATTTAAATTGAGGCTGAATTACCAAGTTTTAAAAGATGAGTTAGATGTACAAAATAAGATTCCCCTCAAATAAAACACCGTAATTTCCCGCTCATCTCCACCTTGTACTATCTAGCTAGTTTACTGATTTGAAAATTACCGCTATGATGTGTCTTCTTTAGTATTGAAGTCGGTTGTTTTCTCTTTGAATTCAATTTTATTACAAGCGTCCTTCCAAGCTAAATGCTGTTGAGTAGTATATTCCACTACTTTATATTTTTCTGAAAGAGACTGATTATGACGAAGAAACCTTCATTGATTGGCGGCGCTTGTATTATTGCGAGTGTCTGTGTGGGCGCAGGTATGCTTGGATTACCAAGTGCTGGTGCGGGGAGTTGGACTATATGGTCTATTCTTGCCATCACATTAACCATGGCGGTAATGACGGTTTCTGGCTGGCTACTACTTGAAGCGTTTAAACATTACGATTTATCAGTTTCGTTTAACACCGTCACACTCGACATGCTCGGCAGTAAAGTGAATATATTTAATAACTTAACCGTGTATTTTGTGGGTGGAATATTACTTTATGCTTACACCACTTCATTCGGCCTGATTCTACAAGGCTCACTTGGCATCGATAGCAAACTGGCGTCGGTCTTATTTGTCTTTATAGCTTCAAGCCTTGTATGGCATTCCACACGCGCCGTTGATCGTATATCCATTATGCTCATTGCGACCATGATCCTAACCTTTGTCTTTGGGGTATTTGGCTTAACTGTGCATATTGATACAGCTAGCTTATTCGATACCATTAATCAGCAAGGGCAATATGCCAAATACTCGATGGCCTTGCTACCAATCGCGCTGACCTCATTTGGCTACCATCACTCAGTGGCGTCAATGCGGGCTTATTATAAAGAAGAACGTAAAGCAAAATACGCTATTTTAGGTGGCACATTAATCGCCTTAACTTTATATATTATTTGGGTATTAAGTATTTTTGGTAATCTACCGCGTGGTTCATTCGGCCCCATCATCGCGCAAGATGGTAATGTGGATGTACTGCTCAAAGCATTGGGTGATGTAGTCGAATCACAAAAGATCGCCCAAGCTATTAATGCTTTTTCAATGGCGGCCATTGTGTCTTCCTTTATTGGTGTCGGTTTAGGGGTATTCGATTATCTAGCCGATTTATTTAAGTTTGATCAAAGTAAAGCGGGGCGCACCAAAACCTGGGCCGTTACCTTTATGCCACCACTGGTATTATCGCTTTTTTTTCCATTCGGATTTATTTTAGCTATTGGTTATGCGGGCGCAGCGGCAACCGTATGGACGTGTATTATTCCTGCATTGCTAGTGTTGAAATCTCGTCAGAAAAACATTCATTTACCTAACAAGAGCGGCCAAAATTTTGTCGTCGGTGGTGGTAAGTTCGTACCTTACTTTATTTTGCTCTTTGGTGTCGCCACCGCCTTATTCCATATCTTAACGATGTTAGATATGCTGCCCGTTTTTAAAGGTTAGGTTAACGCCATTAACAAAATAGCCCTTCATCAGTAGCAACATGATGAAGGGCTATTTTTTCTAACTATTATTAAACTCAGCGCTACCAAATGTTCACTTGCGAAGAGTTGTTATTTATTCTCTGCTAAATATTTTGGCACATCTTTAATACTATCAAGTACCACTGTCGCGAGTTTCTCCGCGGCTTCCGTCACAGCTTTACCACTGCGAACTAAAATACGAGTATTTACGCCAGCACTGATCGCTGCTTGCATATCCGCTTCTTTATCACCCACCATGACTGAATTTGACATATCAATGTCTAACTCGTCTTGAGCGGATAAAAACATTCCTGGTTGCGGTTTACGGCAATCACATTCTTGCGTGTATTTTTCAATGCTGCCTTCTAAGTGATGTGGGCAATAATACAAGCCATCAAACTCAACACCGTGATCAACAAAATTCCAATCCATCCATTCCGTTAATCTTAGGAATTCTTTTTCAGTATAATAGCCGCGAGCAATACCGGATTGATTCGTGACAAGCACCAATTGATAACCCAATTCCTTGATAGCTTTCGTGGCATCAAAAACGCCATCAATAAATTCAAAGTCATCCACTTTGCTGACATAGCCATGGTCAACGTTAATGACACCATCGCGATCGATAAAAACGGCAGGTTTAGACAAAATAGCACTCTCTCTATGGTTTATTGTACCTATACCAAAGTCGAGTTTCGATTTAGGCAAAGTATATTAGGCCTAATTATCGCACGCTTTATTTATGACTTCATTAGCTTATTTTTCTAATGGACATATTTTAATACCGTGTTGATGACCTATTTATTTATGTAGGCAAAAATCTGTTTTAGTCGGCTTAAAGCTAGGATCCAATACTTGGTAACTCGTACCAATTTTAGCGATCTTCTGTTCATCAATAAGCTCATGCACGATGCGCCGATATGAGCGAGACGTAATACCAATTTTTTTGGCTCCAAGCGTCATGGGTAATTTAAACGGTTTTCCATTCGCAAGATTCTTAGCCTCTAATATTTGATTAATGACACTGGTTTTAGTTGGTTGGGTAAGGTTTGCAATTAGGGTCTGCATATTTCGGTTATAGCGTCTGCTCATCGATGCCATTAGGGCCAAAAATATATCGTGGTTCTTGCTCAACATCTTTAAAAAATGATGTTGAGGAATAGCGTATTTAATGCCGGGTTTGTTAGCTTTCACACTGAATAATGAATGGTTATCACCTTGAAAAAATTCCATTTCCCTAAGAAACCCTGTGTAATCCTCATCGACTTTTAAGATGAATTCGTTGCCATTTGAGTTGATATAAGAAATGGTTAAGCTGGCATTTTGGCAATAATACATTACAGGCACGGGATCAGATTGCCTTAATAAATAGGTATTTTTATCGTATTTAATTTCAGGTATGCCAATTGATTTTATAATGGCAATAATATCCGTCATGCAACCGTGCCTAATAAAAGAGATATAGTGTAATGATAACATACGAGATAAGCCCCGCAGATAGTATCAACGGGGCTTATCTCTTTTTATTGAACACAATGAGATGGCATTAATCTAACATTGTAAATTTGAGCCTTTAATTTCTACTCTGAACTAATTTTCCATTGACCCATGTTTTGATGATGTTGTGAGAAGATGCATACGCAATTAATTTTTCAAAGACATCTCGTGGCGAGTCAAACTCGTGATAAATGGTAATATCACTATTGGCTTGAGAAGTTGAGATACACAGTGCGTCAAAATAATAACCTGGCTTGAATTGTCCCGCTGGAATATCGAGCACTTGTGCTCCTCCCACCGTTCCCATCCAATAAGATTCAAGCAAGGTGATCCTTGAACCAGCAACCCCTCTAGCCTCTTTACTCAACTGCGTATCGGTACCATCTTCACGCGTTCTTGAATGAGCCATTCCATCAAAACAAGAACGAAATAAAGATCACAACGCACAAGACATTAATGACAAATACAAACCCGACCTTATAATTAGCCAGATCGCCAAAGACAAACGTTAATCCCGCATTTGAAAATTCGATAACGTGATTCACACCGCTACTCATACCTTCAATTATGGTGACACCAATGGGAACAAACATGACGAATGCACCCAATGAAATTTGTAGGATCAAAGCAAAAGTAATAGTTTTAACGTTAATATTTCGTTTATTTTCTGAAAATAGGTAACCGATTAAGATCAGCGCTGCAATTCCAATGCAACTCATTAATGTAGACATAGTTCTATCCGTATTGTTTTTGTTATGCGGCTATCATTTGGTATTTACGGATAAAAAAACGGACATTTTTCCTACTTATTCATAATAAATAGCGTTATTTGAAGAAGATCACATCGGAGTGACTACACTGTAATATACCCAATCAACTTGAAGTTGCAGGTTTCAACT
>NZ_VHKO01000059.1 GCF_015223435.1 Vibrio hibernica | reverse complement strand
GGGGATGGTATCGGTATCTCTTAATGCCAGTCCCCATTGGCCGCTAAGTATTGGTGAAGTGGCGCTAGAACCCGTTGGCAAAAAAATCAGATACAACGGCTTATTCAACATCACCGCTTCTGAGCGAGCTTGAACCAGAAAACCGCTAAGCTCTTCCGCCAAACGCTGTACTTTAGCTTTTTCATTTAAATTCCCCATCGATGGTGCCGCCGCGAGCATCAAAATCACCATAACAGCGACGGTTATCAGCAACTCAATAAGTGAAAACCCTCGATCCATTCCCAAATTCCTATGCAACTGGTTACATCTTGATTTTTTTAGTTGAAGTGATGCTAACACTTAACAAGAATGGCTGAAGTTAACAAAAGGAAGTTATAGAAATGATTCGTAAAAATGAATGTATACAACACCCTATACGACAAAAAGGAATGACATTGATCGAATTATTAATTGTGGTCGCGATCATTGGAATACTAACTTCTATAGCTTATCCGAGTTATCAACAACATGTGCTCAAAAGCCATCGCGCTACTGCGATGGCCGACATGATGAAAATACAAATAGAATTGGAATTAGATAAAAGTAAGACTGGGGTTTATCATTTTTCAAGTATCGTTTCAGGGGGAACATGCAGTTTTTGTGACACCGAAACCTCACGCTATCAGTTCGATATTGATGACACAGGTTTAGGTATGGACTCTTATGTCATTACAGCAGCCCCCGTTGAAAGCTCTGTTCAAAATAAAGACAAATGTGGCACCCTCAGTCTCAATGCAGGTTCAGTGGGGACGGCCGGACAAGACAGCTGTTGGTAGCTGAAAAGTAATTGTATTAAAAATATAGGATTAACATTCTGGGTAACCATAATAATAGTGCTCCTCGTTACCATGGTTGGCAATATTGGTTCCACATATTCGTATTCGACCAGTAATATTATGAAAAATAACGTTTAAGCCACGAGTAGCATCAATATAAAAAGTTAATCCACCAGCTACTCCCACTGGCTTGCCATTTATTCTATCAAACTTTATTTTCTGAAAATTGCGAATAGAAGAGATACTAATATTTTTGTGCTGATTACCATCGAGGAAATAAATAGCATCTTTTTGCACGCTAAACACCCAATCCCCTTTATAAATAGGGCTGTTGCTTTTCGGGACAAAATACAGCCAAGTAGCGTGATTGGTCATAACGGCTTCCATTTTTGCCATCAGAAAAACATTCATCATTTCATCCGCGAGATGACGCATTTTATACTTTTCATGTAAACCACGAAACGATGGTGCGGCCGCCACTAATAATACCCCCATTATAACGCACATAATGGTGACTTCAATTAATGTCATGCCCCTAACCCATTTTTTATATTTTCTCACCGAAGCCACATTAGAAATAAACACTGTCATAACCTCATTCACCAACCAAAATGATAAGGCTATAGCACCATCTAATAATGAGAAAAATATCATCATGCCTAATCAGAGCACATTCTCAATAACAAGAATTGGAGGCATAAAAAAATAGTATATTGTTAGACTCGGCTATACCCAAAGTAATTGAAGTTGCAGTGAGGCGGCAAGCAAGTGAAGCCCCGTGAGCTTAGTTTACTAAGTGAGTGGGGTGAACGAGCGTAGCCAACAAAGCAGCAGCTTCAAGTAAGACGGGTATAATCGGCATTCTCACTTTTAATAACAGCTTGCAGAGTGTGAGGATGTAATTTGATACAAACCCCATTATGTTTAAAAGCAATCGTTGGATTAGCTAAACGTTCAGCTTCTGCTTTTGGACTAGATAGCTTTACCTTAATGCCAAGTTCATCCAGTTTAGGCCAATTTTTTGCCATTAGTGGAAATGTGACTTTTACATCCTCTAATAATTGCTCTGTTGTTTTAGCATCACTTGGCACCACAAATTCAACATGCTCCCAGCCTTGGTGTGGATACGTTTTATCACTCGGGTAAGGCAATTCTAAGCAGTCTATTTTTTGATTAGCGATTTGCAGCGGTGAATCCAATTGGATCACAATAATCGGACGACCATTAATTATAGCATTAGATATCTGCTTGCCTTCACTTAACCAAGCCTGATGAATGTGTTCTGCCACTAATTGATCATTAATTCGCATGGCCAAATGATCAGCTTTCAAGTGCTTAAGATCTAAACCAAGCCGCTGGGCAAGACCATCGATTTCTTGCCAAAATAAGGCTAATGACTCTTTCATCGCCACTGGGCTTAATTGTTTTATAAGAGATTGAAAATCAGACAAGGTAGCCTCCTTTTTATAAATATTTTTCTAATCATAATCTAAACCGATCAATGAATGTATTGATGACTTAAAACTGAAAATGAGTGTAACTGAACCCACAATTGACCAATAGATAAAAATACGATTTCTTTTTTAATACTTTTCTATTCTTTGGTATCATGTCTCCCATTTTCTGACTAAAAATTTTCGCTAGATTGAAGACCAAGCATTCAATCCAGCCATTACGGTTAAATCCATAGGAAACTCGTGTGAATATTGCAGCACTGATCAATGACAAAGTATCTCAAGCCTTAGAAGCCGCAGGTGCTCCAGCAGGAAGCCCAGCCGCGGTCCGTCAATCAGCTAAAGCCCAATTTGGCGATTACCAAGCTAATGGCGTAATGGGCGTTGCAAAAAAATTAGGAATGAATCCTCGCGAATTTGCACAAAAGGTTTTAGACGTCTTAGACCTTGATGGTATTGCGAATAAGACCGAAATCGCCGGTCCTGGTTTTATTAATATATTTTTAGACCCTGCATTTTTAGCCAAACAAGCATCACTTGCCCTATCTGATGAACGCCTTGGTATTGCCGCTGAACAACCTCAAACTATCGTCGCCGATTATTCCGCGCCAAACGTTGCTAAAGAAATGCACGTTGGTCACCTGCGTTCAACCATTATTGGCGATGCTGTTGTTCGTACTCTTGAGTTTTTAGGCCACAACGTTATTCGTGCTAATCACATTGGTGACTGGGGCACACAATTTGGTATGTTGATTGCCAACCTTGAACGCGTTGAAAAAGAGCAAGGTGAAGTATCGATGGAGCTTGCCGATCTTGAAGGCTTCTACCGTGAATCTAAAAAACTTTACGATGAAGACGAAGAGTTTGCCGCTCGTGCACGAGGTTACGTCGTTAAGCTACAAGGTGGTGATGAACACTGCGCAAAAATGTGGAAGAAATTGGTGGATGTCACCATGATCCAAAATCAGCTGAACTACGATCGTTTGAACGTCTCTCTTACTCGTAAAGATGTCATGGGCGAGAGTATGTACAACGATATGTTGTCTGTGATTGTGAGCGACCTTAAAGAAAAAGGCTTAGCGGTTGAAAGTGACGGTGCACAAGTCGTTTTCCTTGATGAATACAAAAACAAAGATGGCGATCCTATGGGCGTTATCGTCCAAAAACGCGATGGTGGCTTTCTATACACCACAACCGATATCGCTTGCGCAAAATACCGCTACGAAACATTAGGCGCAGATCGAGTGCTTTACTTTATCGACTCACGCCAGCATCAACATTTAATGCAAGCTTGGTCTATCGTGCGTAAAGCCGGTTATGTGCCAGAGTCTGTGTCATTAGAGCACCATGCTTTCGGTATGATGCTGGGTAAAGATGGTCGTCCATTTAAAACTCGCGCTGGCGGTACCGTTCGTTTAGCGGATTTATTAGATGAAGCATGCGAGCGTGCTCAGAAACTGATTGAAGAGAAAAACCCTGATCTTGCAAGCGAAGAAAAAGCCAATATCGCCAATACCGTGGCGATGGCCGCCGTAAAATATTCTGACCTGTCTAAGCACCGTACCACCGATTATATTTTCGATTGGGATAACATGCTGGCGTTTGAAGGTAACACTGCGCCTTATATGCAATATGCTTACACTCGTGTCGCGTCTATTTTTGCTAAAGCGAACATTGATATGAATAGCCTAACGGGTGAGATCATTATCAGTGAGGAACGTGAACAAGCACTACTATCTAAATTACTTCAATTTGAAGAAGCGGTTCAATCTGTCGCGAAAGAAGGCCAGCCACATTTAATGTGCAGCTACTTATTTGAACTAGCAGGTCAATTTTCAAGTTTCTATGAAGCTTGTCCTATCTTAAACAATGAAGATGATGCAATTAAACAAAGCCGATTAAAGATGGCGGCATTAACGGCCAAAACCATCAAGCAAGGTTTGGATCTATTGGGCATTGAGACACTAGAACGTATGTAATCCAAACATCTGATTTGACGATTATAAAAGACAAAATCCCCATCAAATTTTCATCTGATGGGGATTTTTTTATAACGGTATATTCTTATAACAGAGGATTGATTAATACAGCCGCGAACCATCTGGTCTTGTGCGTAATAGATTAAGGATCCACATGTACTGCTTAGGATCAATATTGACAAGATCCTCAACCGCTTTATTCATCGCGCGAGCATCTGTTTCTTCATCACCACTCGGCAAGTTTTCAATCGCAGGTAAAATATGGAGTTCATACTTACCCAGTTCAGCGTTATATGCAGGCAACATCGGCACGACAGTCGCACGGCTCAATTTAGCCACTTTACCAAAACCTTTTAGTGTCGCTTTTTGTGCGGCGAAAAATGGAACGAATACTGAGTTTTGCGCCCCATGATCTTCATCTGGTAAGTAGTACCCCAAATAGCCATCTTTGACGCTTTTCAAAAATGGTTTAATGCCCGCACTTCGCTCATAAATCTTACCGCCATATTGCATACGTTGACGATGGATCAACCAATTGGTAATAGGCTCGCGCTGTTCTTTAATGATAGAAGAAACTTGATAGCCTTGAGCTGCTATCATCACCGCCGCGTAATCAATCGCCCAAAAATGCGGCACGAGTGCAATCACATTCTCACCTCTATCAAGTAACGGGAATAAGTTGTCTCCACCATGCACAACGCCACGAGACTGGTTATGCTTACGGCTACGCAATAACAATTCAGGATAACCAAACATAAACTGCCCGGCAGTTGCTAAACAATCTTCGATCAACTGCTGACGCTCTTGGTCCGTTTTTTCTGGGAAACAATTAAGTAAATTTAAGCGTGCCTTTTTCATCGGCCCGCCTTCTCTCTTCAGCGCAAGACGAGACAACTTAGCGGCTAAACGGTCACGCAACCGATGAGGAATGAAGGCTAAAAACACAGCGAAAAATAAACCAATCCAAGTCAACCAATGGCGAGGATGTAAAAAACGCCATTCAAAAGTAGGGTTATACAGGTGTTTATCTGTCTTTGGTGATGCTTGAGGAGAGTGAGTCTCTAATTTGCTCATATTTATCTTGGCTATCATCTTATTTTTTAAGAAAGGTATGGTATAACAATCCGATAAAATTAAAAAGATGAGAAGGTACACTATGAGCTTTACACTTCACTCTCAATTGCAAATGGATACCGATGTCATTGGTGAATTTCCATTATGTTTAGCACTATTACATAAAGAAGATATTGGCCCTTGGGTGATCTTAGTGCCTAAAGTCGCCAATTTACAAGAATTACACCATTTACCAATGTCCGATCAGCAACAGTTTTTAATCGAATCTCAATCTGTGTTTCAAAGCTTAGAACTAACATTTAAACCTAAAAAACTCAATTTGGGAGCATTAGGAAATATGGTGCCCCAGCTTCACATTCATCATATTGCCCGTTTTGAAACCGATGTTGCATGGCCTGGGCCAATCTGGGGAAATACGCAAGGCAAAGCTCGTAATAATGAAGCGCAACAACAATTAATCCAACAATTACGCCGAATATTCAAACAGCAATTAAGCACATTTCAACCAGTTTAAAACTCTATTTAATGATGATATAAAAATGCCCAGATTAAATATCTGGGCATCGTATATCTTAAAATCATCCACCATCTGAATGGTGAGGTAAATAAACTAGCTAATATTCACCACATCTATTCTCATTTTTTGTTCTTTCAAACCAATACGTTTCATAATAAAAAATACCGCTAGCAATATCACCGCTATAATCCCTATCCAAATAGAGCTCATCATTGGATGCATTTCAAAGCTTGATATCTGATATAAAACGACCGCTGATGCATACGCCAAAAACATAGTCCAAGATCCAATGAAAATGGCATAATTTCGACCAAATTCACGAGCATAGGCTCCCATTGCTGCTGCACATGGCGTATATAATAAGATAAAGATTAAATACGAAAATGCAGCTCCGCCAGTGACAAAGTAAGCTTGCAGGTTACCAAAGATACCGCTGCTAACACCTTGCTCCTCTGCGGCTGCGTCTTGGTGTTCTAAGTCTCCTACTTCAATACCTAATGGATCGCTAAAGTTCAGTGCAGCTAAATTATCAGGAATACTTTGCAATGCCTCCATTAAGCTGGCTTTAAGATCAAATACGGCATCTTCATCTGCAGGATTGGAATACAAATTATTCAAAGTACCGACTACCGCCTCCTTCGCAAAAATACCGGTAATGATACCAACGGTTGCTGGCCAGTTATCTTGCTTAATTCCCATAGGAGCGAGCACTGGAGTGACGACTTTTGCCGCTTGTGATAACACTGAATTTTGGCTATCTTCATTACCAAACGACCCATCAACACCCCATGAATTGAAGAAACTTAATATTGCGACCACCAGTACAATTGTTTTCCCCGCGCCAAATACAAAACGTTTCAACTTCTGCCACGTTTTTAACACTACATTACGCAAAGTTGGAATTTCATAATCTGGCATTTCCATAATAAAGCTAGTGCTCTTACCGGGATACAGCGTATTTTTTAAAATTAACCCAGTAAAAACCGCGGCTAAAATGCCTAATAAATACAAAGCAAAAACGACATTTTGACCGTTGGTTGGGAAAAATGCCGCCGCAAATAACGTATAAACCGGCAAACGAGCGCCACAAGACATGAAAGGGGCCATTGCTGCGGACAATTTACGTTCACGTTCTTGATCTAAAGTACGAGTGGCCATAATAGCCGGTACATTACAGCCAAAACCTAAAATAAGCGGAACAAATGCTTTGCCCGGCAGACCAATTTTTTGCATCACTTTATCAAGCACGAAAGCGGCTCGAGCCATATAACCCGAACTTTCAAGCAACGTTAAGAATAGATACAAACATGCAATGACAGGGATAAAGGTCGCCACGGTCTGAATACCACCACCAAAACCATCGGCAATGACTGTCACAAGCCATACAGGCAAATGGTTATCAAGTAAATGATGGCCGCCATCAACTAATAACGCCCCAACCCCAATATCAAAGAAATCAATAAACGCACTACCGATATTGATTGAGAACATAAACATTAGATACATGATGCCAAAGAAGACTGGAATGCCGAACCATTTATTCAGTACAAATTGATCCAGCTTATCTGTAAAACTTTTACTGAAAGACGAATCGAGTGTTCGGACTTGATGGCAAAGCTGATGCAAATACTCATATTTAGTATTGGTTATTGATAAATCAGCATCCATTGTAGCTGCCAATTGTTGAGATAATGACAATACTAATGCTTTATCATTATCGGTTAACTCTTGTGTCACCAAGCTATCTTGTTCTATCGCTCTAATAGATAAAGCTCGCGGTAAAATAATTCTATCTTTCGGCCAGACTGGATTAATTTTTTCAATAATAGCTTCAATCGTATCTTCATACTTAAGAACCAGTCCATCGACCTGTAAAGATTCCTGTAAAAATTGATGAGAAATATCACGTAAATCAGCCTTAAACTGTGCGACTTGCTTTTTATTAATTGCAGAGAGAATAAAGACTGGGCAACCTAATTCTTGCTGTAACAATTCGACATCAATTTCTTGACGTTCACGATGTAATGCATCTAATTTATTGAGCACTACAATCATCGGGCGACCTAACTCACGTAATTGTAGAGTCATGTATAAGCTACGTTCTAAGCTGGTGGCATCAACAACATTAATAATGAGATCGGCTGGCATAGTCGAAATAGCAGAAGAGGCGATGGATTCATCAACACTGTTGGCATCATTAGCACTATCTAGCGAATAAATTCCAGGAAGATCCGTCAGATTAAAATTGTCACCACTAAATTCAAATGTTCCTGTTTTCCTCTCAACCGTCACACCAGCCCAGTTACCCACTTGCTGCTTAGCACCAGTAAGACCATTAAATAAAGTTGTTTTACCACTATTAGGGTTACCTACTGTTAGAATATTAAAACTCATGCCTCTACCTCTATTGCAATTTCGGATGCAATCTTCCCACGAATAGCGAGGGATACGCCCCTGACCTCTATTTGTAACGGATCACCTAACGGCGCTTTTCTAATTAACGTCACTTGTGTATTAGGTAACATGCCCATGATCATCAGTTTCTTTCTAATATCCGTGGATAACTCTGACATATCGACAATACGAGCGCTTTGCCCATTTTTAAGTTCATTTAATTTCATGAAAAGCTCAACCATTAATGATAACCATTACTATTTTTGCTTATGATACTCGTAAAATCAGCACTTTTTCTTGCGATATATCAAATTAAATGCGTATTTGATACTTATTCTCATTACTGCAAATTGTTAAAAACGTTAATTTCTGACATTTATCACCTCGTCAAAACCGTTAATTTAAAAAAGTAACCTTCCATCCTTATCAAAACCACCTCACAGATAAATACATAAGGTATTGATTTTAAACGAAAATATACGTGCCAAAAATTTGTCGTGTTTCTTATGGTATCTTGTCGTTAATTTCATGCGAAAAATAAGTTTACTGCGCTATAAATGACTTTATCGATAGGCATAAGCCTAACGAGTTTATTCCTGATGTGTATTGTTCAATCAATACACTCCAGCAGCAAGCAAAGGTGTCGTTGGCACCCGTGACATCGTCCCCCCGGCCATGTCACGTTTTTTTTATTCTGAATAAAAAATACTTACTACGACAGTGAGTACTTGTTGTCTCCCTCTCACTAATAATACTAATCGTACTAGTTTCCTTTTCATTCTTACTTATCAAAACGTCTCAACATCATTTTGGATTCATACCAACAGATTTTATCCACATTAATAATCATGGATAAATCGGCATGCAATACAAATACCTTGGGAAATAATATCGATTTAAATTGATTGAAATTTATGCGTTATATCAACAGGGTGCTCACTCTAAAAAGCAATATAATATAAAAGATGATCGTCAATAGCGGATGAAAAACTACTCTTGTAAAGTTCGCTCGACAAATTGAGAGGGAGTGAGTCCAAAATGATTCTTAAACCTTTGACTAAAGTAAGAAGGATCATTAAAACCAGATTCAAATGCGGTATCCGAAATTTTTTGTCCAGACATTAACATCTCACATGCTTTTTCTAATCGATATTGTGTTAGATACTCCATAAATGAGCGCTCGGCTAGATCTTTAAATTTGCGTTGTAAACTTCGTTCAGAAACAAAGAGTAATTTAGCGGCTAAGCTGGTACTAAATTCAGGATTAGGATAATGAACACTAACTAAACTATAAACTTTCTCGAGCCAAGCATCTTTAAAATTAATACTGTGCTCAAAACCATTACATTGTGAGTGTTTACCAGCGGTTAATTTTTTATTTTTGTCGTGCTGTAATTCAGAGGTTAACCAATCATTATTATTCGCAGCACTTAATTCATCGCTTTCAACCGGCCATGTCACCACCATACTTGTGATATGACTGAGCTTATTGGCATCAAAGGTAAAGGTGCCGCCACTTTGATGAACTAATTCTGCAATAGAAGACAATGTCGTATTCATTGATTTTTTCGTTATCAGCGATATATCGAGGCCAAACTCTTGAGCCTCATAAGCTAATATTTCCGACTCAGCAATCCCCGAACCAGTATCTTGTACAATGATTTGTAAATTGTTATCTAATAATGTTGCTGTCAATATCACTTTTTGATGTTGGTACGATCGAATTAATGCACTAGCAATCAGGCTATTTAAGACCGTATCAAAATTCGCGTAATGAACGCACACCATGCAGTCTGGTGTTCTATCTTGTACTTCTAGTAGCACACCCGCTTTGTTTGCGTCAGCTTGCCATACCTGAACAATGGCCTTAATCACTAAAGACACCATTTTGCCTTGAGGTAGCGCAGATTCTTCCGATGAAGAATGAATTAAATTAATTTGTTCAAGATAATTTAGAGATTGCTGCAGCATCTGAAATTGTGAATCTGTTGAATAGCTGTGCAAATTATTTTGTATGTCTTTAATCGATTTACACGCTTCTCGACTGACTTCTTTCGTCAACAGTTCACGGGTTTTCGCTTGTCGACGCAGTAGAGCATTACTGCTAATCAATAATTGGCTCTGATATTTAAGTTGCGTTGTTTTTAAGTTTATTAATCGGCGTAATCGTATATTGCTACTAACCATGGCCCTTGCACGCCAGACAAAGATACTGGCCAACAATAATAATATTCCTATCACAAACAACAAAGTAAACCATCCGGATAAATACCAAGGTTCATCAATAACAAAGTGATATTGTGTATTTTTCTTACTGCTGCCAACTTGAGATAAGGTTTGAAACTCTAAAGTATAACGGCCAGGATTTAAATGATTGAACGTTAGTTGAGATCCCTGTAATAACTCCCAGTTTTGTTTTTCACCACCTAATAAACGGTATTGTAAATTTGGTACATCAAAATCAGGTAATACACCGAATAAAAATGTTAACGACTTCCCATAACCAAGATGTAATTCTTGCTTAGGATTTGGCGCGATCATGACACGAGAACGATCAAGCAAAACCTCACCAATCAAAATATCATTTTCAGGTGGGTGCATATTTAATAGCTGTTGAGTGGAAACTTTAACAATGCCAAGTTTACTGCTCAATAACAGCTGTTTGCCATTTGGGGATAAGGTACAACCATCGAGTAAGAACTCATTGGATACTATGCCAAAAGGAGACGGAAAGTGAGCTTGTAATAGACCCTTTGAGTTATAAAAACTGATCCCTTTGGTTGATGTCAGCCAAGTACCATCGATTGAACTTGCCACACATAATGCAGCGCTGTTTCCATACTTCAGTGGCACACGAACCACATGGCTCTTTGCTATATCAATTGCAATAACGCCATAATTATTCACAGCCCATAAAGTCTTATCATTAAACTGGCTGATACTATTCGTTCCACCAAAGTCAGCACTAAAAACATCGAATAAAATTTGTCCATTCAGATATTCATATAGCCCATGATCGGTACCAATCCATACTCTCCCTTGTTGGTCTGAATACAAATCGGTAATCACACTATCGTAGGTGTCTTCTTGCATCCAAGATAAGCTGTAGTGGTACAGTGATTTTGGCCACCTAATTAGAGGTGATATCATCACCTCGCAATATCATTAGGTGAAAAAATGACAAATAAATCCCGTAAGAATTTCAGTTCAGAATTTAGATTAGAAACTGCCCAACTTGTACTAGATCATGGCTATACACATGGGGAAGCAGCACAAGCTATGAACGTTGGTTATTCAACCATTGGTAAATGGGTTAAGCAGTTAAAAGATGAACGGCAAGGTAAAGCGCCCAAAGCAACACCGATGACACCAGAGCAGCTTAAAATACGCGAACTTGAAAAAAAGATAGAGCGGATTGAATTAGAAAAAGAAATTCTAAAAAAGGCTACCGCTCTATTGATGTCAGACTCACTGAACAATTCGAATTAATCGAAAAACTCAATAAGAGCAACAAAAACAAGTATTCAGTGAGCATCTTGTGTACAGCGTTTGGTATCCATCGCAGTAGCTTTAAATATTGGCAAAGGCGTGACAAATTGCCTTCAACTGAGCGACTTTTACTAGAAGAAAAAGTAAGGGATGCACATGAACAAAGCGGTGGTTCTGCTGGTGCTAGAACGATAAGTTGTATCATTACGAATGACGACAGTGATATTACGCTAACTCGTTATCGTGCCACTAACTTGATGAAAAAATTAGGATTAGTAAGCTGCCAATTGCCGCAGCATTCATATAAAAAAGCGACAAAAGAGCATATTAATATCCCTAATTCATTAAACCGCCAATTTGATGTGACCGCACCAAACAAAGTTTGGTGCGGAGATGTTACCTATATTTGGACAGGAGGTCGTTGGGCATATCTAGCTGTCGTTATCGATTTATATTCTCGCAAGCCTATAGGCTGGGCTTTATCCAATTCGCCAGATAGCGAATTAACAATGAAAGCGTTAACAATGGCCTACGAATTACGAGGTAGACCTAAAGACGTTATGTTCCACAGCGATCAAGGAAGCCATTATACGAGTCGAAAGTTTAGACAACGGTTATGGCGATACAAGATAAAACAAAGCATGAGTCGACGTGGAAATTGTTGGGACAACTCTCCGATGGAGCGTTTTTTCAGAAGTTTGAAAACTGAATGGGTTCCAAGCACGGGTTACCGTAATTTTTATGAAGCGAAAATAGAGATAACTAGATATATCATTGGCTATTACAGCCAAGTCAGGCCTCACCAGCATAATGCTGGTTTAAGTCCCAATGAATCAGAACGATTATATTGGGTAAACTCTAAAACCGTGGCCAATTTTCATTG
>NZ_VHKO01000058.1 GCF_015223435.1 Vibrio hibernica | reverse complement strand
TAAAATAGTTAGCAGCATGCTTTAGGAGATTCTGAACTACACTCCTTCGTCGCTATCCAGAATGACAACGCCCAACTAATTTGGGTTCAAATACCTACTAATAACTTTAACCAATTATCAACTAGCTCAGGTATAGTAAGACTCCTACTCGTTCGTAGGAATCACTGCTCCTCTATTGAGCAAGTAAGTCACTAACAAGTAGATGGGTAACCGTGGATAACCGCTGTTATAAAGAGATATAACCGTTAGGAATCAAATTATGTCGCAACAAGTTGGCTTGCGTATGGTAGCAACACTTGAGGCTTCAAAAGGAATATTGGCCGCTATCGTCGCGTTGGGCATCCATACTTTATTTAGTCATGACGCACACCAAGTTGCATTGAATTTGGTTAAATACTGCCACCTTAATCTGATTAATTATTATCCCCACATGTTTATAGACAAGGTTGGCTCATTAACACCAGACAATATAGGCATGATAACCGTATTAGTTTTAGCTTATAGCTCTATTCGGTTTATCGAAGCCTATGGTTTATGGAAGGCAAAGACGTGGACAGAGTGGTTTGCTTTTCTAAGCGGTACTATTTATTTACCTTTTGAAATTTATGAAATGATAAAACAAATCGATGTTTTGACTGTTGGGGCATTTGTCATCAATATTATTATTGTGGCTTATATGGGCTATATTTTATTCCAACCAAAAATCAAAGAATCGTATCAATCAAGCTAGAATAATAAAGTTTGTAATCGATCCTGTGATGGCTGGAACAGATTCTTTGTAACAGCCACTCGTAATATGCCGTTCTAAACACTCATCAAGTTCTATAATAAATCGGCTCATTTCCTAATGCTGAATTCGAATCAGCATCGTTCAATTTTTACTATCTTATTACTGTAAAGCACACCAAATCTATAGCTTCATCAACTTGCTATGAGCAATAAAAAACCACCTCATTCTTACAAACGAGGTGGTTTTCTTTTTCTTATTTCTTATTTCTTATTTCTTATTTCTTATTTCTTATTTCTTATTGCCATGCTTCATTGAATCTAACGCCACAGCAAAGATAATAATTCCGCCTTTGATGATGTACTGCCAATATGGGCTTACACCAATGTAGGTCATGCCGTAGTTAATCACGGTAAAGATTAATACGCCAGTCACTACGCCCATCACAGTACCGACACCACCGGCAAAAGAAACCCCACCAACCACACAGGCAGCGATGGCATCTAGTTCATACATGAAACCCACGTTATTGGTCGCACTACCGATACGTCCTGCTTCTAACATGCCGCCAAAAGCATAGAAAACACCTGAAATAGCATAGATTTTTAGCAATGTAATTGGAACGTTCACGCCCGATACTTTTGCCGCGTCTGGGTTACCACCAATGGCGTAAATATTTTTACCAAACACGGTTTTATTCCACATGATCCAAACAACAATCATTGCAGCAATGGCGTAGAAAGTAATGTAGGAAAGCCTAAAATCACCTAACCGGATAAAGCCTTGTGCAAAGGTTGAGAAACGCTCATCAAAACCGGCGATAGGCGATGCGCCAATAGAGTCAAAGTACAAAGAGTTGATACCGTATACGATGATCATGGAACCTAACGTGGCAATAAAAGGGGTGACCTTCATGTACGCCACAATAATACCGTTCACTAAACCAATTAATGCGCCAACAATACACACCATAACAATAACGGCTACGATTGGCATTTCACCTAATTGTGGAAATACTTTGTTCGCGTTATCGGTCGCTTGTAGCAAACTGGCCGAAAGTACCGCGGCCAAACCGACTTGTCGCCCTGCCGATAAATCGGTTCCTTGAGTAATAATTAACCCGGCAACGCCCAGTGCAATAATCACACGAACAGAAGATTGAGTTAAAATATTACTTAAGTTTCTTAGACTTAAAAATGATGGCTCTTGAATAACAATGATTGCCAAAAGAATAAACAGTACGCCGTAAATACCGCCTGCTTTAATGTATTTTAAACTATGTGCCTTTAAATTTTCCATGGGTTATCCCTTACAGATAAAGTGCCGCTAATTCTAATATTTCAGTTTGAGTCGTGTTTTTGGTTTCCACTATTCCAGCGGCGCGACCATTACTCATAACAAGGATACGATCGGTGATACCCAATAATTCGGGCATTTCGGATGAAATAATAATCACACCTTTATCTTTATTCGCCAGATCGAGGATCAGTTGATAGATTTCAAATTTAGCGCCAACATCAATGCCTCGTGTTGGTTCATCTAGCATTAAAATCTCTGGCCCCGTCAGCAACCAACGACCAATAATCACTTTTTGCTGATTACCGCCCGATAGCGATCCAATGGTTGTGCCGTGAGACGGCGTTTTCACCCTCATGGCATCGATCACCCATTGAGTATCGGATTTCATTTTAGAATTACTGAGCAAACCAGATTTGGTTTTGTACTGCTCAACGTTTGCGACAAGGGCGTTAAAGGTAATATCCAACTCACCATAAATCCCAGTTGAACGTCTTTCTTCTGTTACCAACGCAAAACCATTTTGTATTGCTTCGTGCGCATCTTTATTACGCATCAATTTATCGTGTAATAAGATTTCGCCACTCAACTTTTCTCTGACACCAAAAATAGTTTCAACAATATCGGTACGGCGAGAACCCACCAAACCAGCAATGCCAAGGATTTCACCTTTACGCAGCTCAAAGCTCACATCTTGAATAGACGGTTGGTTTAATGCGGTTAAATTTTGAACATGAAGAATGGTTTCTTTAGGGATATTGGTTTTTTCTGGGAATCGGTTGGTCAGCTCACGCCCAACCATCATGCCAATAATAGAATTCATATCGAGCCCAGCAAGAGGCCTTGTTTCGACCCACTGACCATCTCGTAAAATGGTAATATCATCGCAAATGGCAAATATCTCTTCCATCTTATGAGAGATATAAACAATACCGCAGCCTTTTTCTTTGAGCTTATTGATGATTTTAAAGAGATGGCTGACTTCTTTTTCACTTAATGATGAGGTTGGCTCATCCATGATCACGATTTTAGCGTCATAAGAAAAAGCTTTCGCAATTTCAACCATTTGCATTTGAGATACCGATAAATTGCCCGCTTTCTCTTTCGGGTCAATATTGATATCAAGTTCTTCAAATACCGCTTTCGTATCATGGTACATTTTGTCATGATCGACAAAAAAACCTTTGGTTGGATAACGTCCTAGCCAAATATTATCCATTACCGTTCTTTGAAGCACTTGGTTAAGCTCTTGGTGAACCATCGAAACACCGGATTCTAGAGCTTCTTTTGAAGACTGAAAGTTGACGTTTTTACCCAGGAAAACGATCTCACCTTCATCTCTTTCATAAATACCAAATAAGCATTTTAATAACGTCGATTTACCCGCGCCATTTTCACCCATTAAAGCATGAATAGAATGAGGCCGAACTTTTAAGCTCACCTTATCTAATGCTTTCACCCCTGGAAACTGCTTACTAATCCCTGTCATTTCCAGTAAGTAAGAATCTTGTTTCATATCCATAATCACACTCAAATTAATATTGCTAATCGATAAGACAAAAGAAAAGACCAACCAGATTCAGTCAGCCTTTCTTTTAATTTTTAGCGTCTATTTGATGCTGATAGTCAGTCGTTAAAGATCTAACTTCAACGACCCCAAATCATTATTTCAGAGTGCTTTTGTCAACCGCAACATAAGGAACACGGACCACTTTTCCGTCTAATTTCCATTTTGTGCCTTGTGTTGCAGGCTTACCTTGTGCAAGGTTACGAGCAATTTCAAATGTCGCTGCAGCTTGTGAATCAGCATCATTTAGTACCGTACCCGCCATTTCACCTGATTTCACAAGTGCAACCGCTTCGGTTAATGCATCCACACCAAATACTGGCAGCATCGTACCGGAGGCTTTTAATGCTTCCACTGCGCCCATTGCCATTCCATCATTGTTGGCAATAACCACTTCGATATTCTTACCGTTTGGACCTGCAAGCCAAGCATCCATTTTATCTTTTGCCATGGCCGCATCCCACATGGCAGTATCAAGTTGCAGTTGCTCCGTTTTAAAACCTTCATCGTTTAAGGTTTTAACAACGTAAGTAGTACGTGCTTCTGCATCCGGATGACCAGGTTCACCTTTTAGCAATACGTATTGGATCACGCCATCTTTGTTTAAATCCCAATCTGGATTGGCTTTCCATTGCTTAGCAATCATTTGGCCTTGAATAATGCCCGACTCTTTAGAATCAGTCCCTACGTAATAAGCTTTATCGTAACTTGCCATCGCTTTAGCAGACGGTTCTTTGTTGTAGAACACAATTGGAACGTCATCAAATTTCGCTTTTTTGATCACGGCAGGCGCCGCAGCTGGATCAACCAAGTTAATCGCCATCGCTTGAACGCCGCGAGCTAACATGACGTCGATCTGATCATTTTGCATAGATTGGTTGTTTTGTGAGTCATTCATTAATACTTTGACGCTTGGATCTTTCGCAGCATTCACTTCAAGTGCCTGTCTTACAACAGACATGAAATTGTCATCATATTTATAAACGGTAATACCAATAGAGGTTTCAGCCAGTGCATTGGTTGCGAATAACAACCCAGAGGTAATAGCTGCAGCAAGTACGATTTTTTTCATGTAGGTATCCTATGTTTCATTATTTTTATTGTGAATAATCCATTTCACTTGGGTTCGGTATGCTTAATACCACCTTGAATGAAAACGTTTACCCAAGCGAGGTTAAACTGAATATGAGAATAAAAAAATGAGGCAGTTAACAGTTTGTTGCTTTTTTTAGTTTTATGGATGGATATGTGAAGTGGTTAGCACTTTAACTCACTTCCGTGAATCAATTGAAACGAGCACATCAATATTCGTGATAACAAAACGGGTAATGAGAACGATAACACTGACATAACGACCATTGTTTAATCCTATTATGTCCCAAATGCCATATCATTAATCCAACAATCCTTTATGGATACTTTGTATCGACGTGATTTTTATAATGTAATAATGGTATAAATATCGAATAACAATAATATTCAATACTCTCCCATGAAAGGAACGGATTATGACAAATATTGCCTTCATCACAGGCGCAACATCGGGTTTTGGTCGTGCGGCGGCACGTCGTTTTGCTAAAGATGGCTGGTCGCTCGTGCTATCAGGTCGCCGTATTGAGCGTTTACTCGAACTCAAAGAAGAATTAAGTGACGTTCCAGTCCATATAGTTCAATTAGATGTACGTGATGACCAAGCGGTCGCAACGGCAGTGGCGGAATTGCCAGCAGAGTTTGCTCAAGTCAAGGCTCTGATTAATAACGCAGGTTTAGCGTTAGCACCACAAAGTGCAGAAAAAGTGGATCTCAAAGATTGGCATACGATGATCGACACCAACGTGACAGGCTTAGTCAATGTCACGCATGCTTTATTACCAATTTTAATTAAGACAGGTGCTGGATCTACTATCATTAACGTTGGCTCAATTGCGGGTCAATGGCCTTATCCGGGTAGCCATGTTTATGGCGCGAGTAAAGCCTTCGTCCAGCAGTTCAGTTATAACTTACGTTGCGATCTACAAGGAACGGGTGTGCGCGTGACCGATATCGCACCAGGCATGGCTGAAACCGAGTTTACGTTAGTACGTACTAACGGCGATCAAACCGCATCGGACAATCTTTACAGCACCACCACCCCACTGAGCGCGGAAGATATTGCCGAGCAAATGTTCTACCTTGCCACGTTGCCAGATCATATCAACATCAACCGTTTGGAAGTAATGCCAACGCGCCAAGCTTGGGCGGGATTTTCAGTAGACCGCGATTAATCATCGACGACATTAATATAAATAGAACACAATAAAAAACAGCTTGAGCAAATTTCGTGCTCAAGCTGTTTTTGTATGTTGCTATTCTTGTCAACGCCGAGATTAGTAACTACTTTGATTCATCTACAGCATTAATTGGATTATGCTAGCTGTTGTGATCGATAAGCAACCAAACGCCAGCGGATCACGTCAATCACACAACATAGAAGTAAGCTACACCCCATTAGTGGCAGCGCATAACCAAATATCACCGCAAATACAATAACCAACACTTTCGCCAGAGGGGCTAATGCTAACCACGCTTCGACTAATGTTTCGTTCGTGTTTGCAGCCATAGGACGACGTTTCCACCAAATAACGTAACCCCAAGCGATAACTGTACATAAAGAAATACCAAATACAGCAAGGATCAGTTGATTCGGCCAGCCAAATAATACGCCCATATGCGCATCGATTCCCCAACGGATCAGCTTGGCGACAATAGAAAAATTCTTAAACTCAGCGTGATCAATCACGGTCATTGAAATGGGTTCAACCGATACAGAATCCACTTGCGTGGGCCACGATCTATCCACCTCACTCACAAGCCAAGCTGTATTATTTTTATATGAGGGCACAATTTCTATCTTGCCAGCATCAATTCCAGACTGACGAGCCGCAGCCAATACACCATCAAATTCTGAATCCTTAATATCCACCGCTTTAGATGCTGTATTAGCCGCTTTAGATCCCATATTAATTGGTAATTGTCGGGAAACCGATGGTGTCACCCAGCCAATAGAATTACGCCATTGTGAAATATTACCACCCGCCCACTTTGACCATGTTAGGCCTGTCGCCGAGAAAAATATTAATCCCAAGCTGATCCAAATTGCCACTTTGGCATGTCGAGATCGATATTGCGCATAAGAGCCCGATTTGGACTTGTTATTGAAACTGCGGCGTTGCTGCCACCATAAAAAGATCCCACCAAGCGCGGCGATCCACATCCATGAGGCCGCTAGCTCACTGTAATAACGGCCAACAGGGCCAAGTAATAAATCGGTGTGTAGAAAATCAATCGCAATGCGAAGTGGTAATACACCGCTGGTACCATAACTGGCTAATTCCCCTTTGATCTCAAGTGTCACCGGATCCACGAACACCGTTCTTAATCGAGCTCGATCAAGAGTAGGATCAGTAAATAAAACACGCGTCGTTTCACCAACTGCTGGCGCAGGGCGTACCGATTTAATCATCAGTGGCTCTGGCAAACTGTGTCGCGCAGCAGCAATCTGAGCACTTAATGCCTGAGGCTCCCCGTGACTTGTTGTCGTCAATTCTTGATGATAAATCGCTTGTTCAATCTGCGGGGTTAACACATAAAGCGTGCCAGTCAATGCCGCCATAAAAATGAATGGACCAATAAACAGGCCAATATAGAAATGTAAGCGCTTAATAAAGGCACTTACTCCTCGGTAGGGATTGATATCATTTACTGTCATTTTGATTCTCAAAAAATGATTTAAGCCGGCATGAAACAACCAGCAACGCGAAAATTTAAGGGAGCAAAATGTAACATAAAAGTAAGGGGTTTGTTGAATGGTAACTTGTGAGATTGCTTTCTAAATATGGCTGCAAAGTAAGCATAAGAGACGATATTTCTAGAAAAACAATGGTTAAATCAATAAAAATCGAACAAAAAGCTGCAACTCATGATCACAAGTTGCAGCTTGATTTAACGTATGGGATTTTGAGCTATAAAAGGCTATCTATATCCATTTCCATTTCAGCGGCTGAATACGTTGGAGAATAACGCTCAATAACATTGCCTTCTCCATCAACCAAAAACTTAGTGAAGTTCCATTTCAGTTCACCATCATCAAAGATTTGATCGATTGAAACTAGCTTTTCGATTAACGCTAAACTTCCATCATTGGTTTTATCATCTGAGCGTTCTGTTTTTAAATACTTGAATAGTGGATCAGCATCAGGACCATTGACATCAATCTTGGCGAAGTTAGTGAAAGTAACACCAAAGTTTATAGAACAGAATTCCGCAATACCCGCGTCATCTTCTGGTGATTGCTGCAAAAACTGATTACATGGGAAACCAAGCACCTCAAAGCCTTTATCTTTACGGCTTCGGTATATATCTTCCAAGCCTTCTAGTTGTGGCGTTAAACCACATTTAGTCGCAATATTCACAATCAGCAATGCTTTCCCTTTATACTGCGACAAAGAAACCATTTCACCTTGTGCATTTTTCACTTCAAAGCTATGTACGTTCATTATTTTCTTCCTTTTAATATAAACATTCATTTCAACTACCACTTTAGGGTAGTTCTTTACCATTATTGATTTGAATCAGTATCCGCGATCACAAATTTAGCATTATAGATGTAATTTAATTACAAGTTGGGCTGATTTATGACCGAAGTAAGTGCAAACAAAACCAAAGTTGTCATCATTGGTAATGGTATGGTGGGACACCGTTTTATTGAGGATCTCGTTGAAAAAGGCGACCTCAATCAATTCGACATCACTGCTTTTTGTGAAGAACCTCGTGTTGCCTACGACCGTGTTCACTTATCGTCTTATTTCTCCCACCACACCGCCGATGAGCTTTCACTGGTTAAAGAAGGTTTCTACCAAAAGCATAATATTAACGTGCTGATTGGCGAACGTGCGATTAACTTTAATCGTGACAATAAAACCGTCTATTCTAGTTCTGGCCGTGAAATTCAATACGACAAACTTATTTTAGCAACCGGCTCTTATCCTTTTGTTCCGCCAATTAAAGGCAACGAAAGCAAAGACTGCTTTGTCTACCGTACTATTGAAGACTTAAAAGCGATAGAGGCAACCGCGAAAAAAAGTAAAAGCGGTGCCGTTATCGGTGGTGGTTTACTTGGCCTTGAAGCCGCTGGTGCATTAAAAGCATTAGGCGTGCAAACTCACGTGATTGAATTTGCCCCGGTTTTAATGGCAGAGCAGCTTGATTTACAAGGCGGCTTACAACTGCGCAATAAGATTGAACGGATGGGCGTGCAAGTTCACACCAGTAAAAATACGTTAGAAATCATTCCTCAAGGCGAAACCGCACGTAACACCATGAAATTTGCAGATGGAACGGATTTAGAAGTCGACTTCATCGTTTTCTCTGCTGGTATTCGCCCACAAGATCGTCTATCTCGTCAAGCGGAACTGGAAATTGGTCCTCGTGGTGGTATCGCCATTAATGATAGCTGCCAAACATCTGATCCTGATATTTATGCGATTGGTGAATGCGCGTCTTGGAATGGTGCCTTCTTTGGTTTAGTCGCGCCTGGCTATAAAATGGCGCAAGTCACGGTTGATCAAATACTCGCTTTTTCTAGAGAAACCACATCCGATAGCCAATTTACGGGTGCCGACATGAGCGCCAAGCTGAAACTGCTTGGTGTAAAAGTGGGCAGTATTGGCGATGCAAATGGTCGCACACCCAACTGTAAAAGCTTTGTTTATCAAAATGATGAGCAAGATGTGTATAAACGTTTGATCGTATCAGCCGACAATAAAAAATTATTAGGTGCGGTACTCGTTGGTGACACTTCTGACTACGGTAATCTATTGCAGCTTCATTTAAATGATATGGATTTACCCGAGCATCCTGATGCGTTGATCTTGCCGGCTCATGCTGGCGGTGAAAAACCATCAATGGGCGCCGATGCACTTCCCGATTCCGCAGTAATTTGTTCATGCTTTGATGTGACTAAAGGAAAAATTGCCGCCGCGGTTGCTGAAGGTCATACCACCCTTGGCGATATAAAAATGGTCACTAAAGCTGGTACAGGTTGTGGTGGTTGCGTTCCAATGATCACTCAAGTGCTTAACGCTGAACTCGCCAAAGCCGGCATCGAAGTGAAAAACGATATTTGTGAGCACTTCGAATATTCTCGCCAAGAATTGTTCCACTTATGTCGCGTTGAAGGCATCCGTTCATTTGACCATCTTCTTGAAAAGCATGGCCATGGTTATGGCTGCGAAGTATGTAAACCGACCGTAGGTTCTATTTTAGCCTCTTGTTGGGGCGATCATATTTTGAAACCGCAACACGTTGGCCTGCAAGAAACTAACGATAGCTTCTTAGGTAACATCCAAAAAGACGGCACATATTCCGTGATTCCACGTATGGCGGGCGGTGAAGTGACACCACAAGCTTTAATCGTGTTAGCAGAAGTGGCGCAAGAATATAACTTGTACACCAAAGTCACTGGCGCGCAACGTATCGGCTTATTCGGAGTGCAAAAAAATGATTTACCACAAGTGTGGAGCAAACTGATCGCTGCAGGTTACGAAACGGGTCAAGCCTACGGTAAATCTTTGCGTATGGTGAAAACCTGCTTAGGCCAAACGTGGTGTCGTTACGGCGTACAAGACAGCAGCAGTTTAGGATCACTATTAGAGCATCGTTACAAAGGCATTCGTTCACCGCATAAAATGAAATTCGGTGTGTCGGGCTGTACTCGTGAATGTTCTGAAGCACAAGGTAAAGACTTAGGTATTATCGCCACCGATCGTGGTTGGAATATGTATGTGGGTGGTAATGGCGGCACGATTCCTCGTCATGGAGAGTTATTAGCCTCGGACCTTGATCAAGAAACACTGATCAAATACATCGATCGCTATTTGATGTTCTACATCCGTACCGCCGATAAATTGCAACGTACTGCGACTTGGTTGGAGAGTCTAGAAGGCGGCGTTGATTACCTACGCAAAGTCGTCATTGACGATACGCTTGGTATTAATGAACAACTGGAAAAAGATATCCAAGTTCTCGTTGATGCATATCGTTGTGAATGGCAAGAAACCTTAAATGATGATGCACAACTAAAACGTTTCGCTCACTTCATTAACAGTGATGAACGTGATGATAACGTCGTTTATGTCTCAGAGCGTGAGCAACACCGCCCAGCGACATTTACAGAAAAATTCCCGCATCTTAAAGGTGATATTCTGCACACTGACCTAAAAACCACCACGGAGGAAGTGTAATGACTGCTCAACAAAAAGCAAAAAAATCAAGCTGGATTAAGGTATGCCAACTCAGTGACATTACACCAAAAACTGGCGTATGCGCTTTAGTGAATGGTCAGCAAGTTGCCATCTTCCGTCCTCGTTTTGATGAACAATTATTTGCCATCAATAACATGGATCCCTTTTCACAATCGAACGTATTATCACGCGGTTTAATTTGCGAGCATGATGGCGAGCTTTGGGTGGCAAGCCCACTGAAAAAACAACGCTTCAACCTTGAAACTGGCGTTTGTATGGAAAATGAAGCGATGAATGTAGCCACTTATGAAATACGCGTTAACGGCAGCCAAATTGAAGTGAAAGCGTAAATAAAAATAACGCATATACCCAAAGTAATTGAAGTTACAGTGAGGCGGCAAGTAAACGACAGCAGTTTTAATACCCATAGCGATTTAACTTAAAACTAAATCGCTATCAATATTCAAACTTTAATTTTTATAGGTATTAATCATGTATACAGATACGATCAAAAAATGCTCGAACAACGCGGAGCGAATTGTAAAACTGGCGGATAGCAATCCACTTGGCTTTTGGATTAGCTCAGCAATGGCCGGTGCTTATGTCGGGATCGGCATCATTTTAATCTTCACTTTTGGCGCTCTGGTGGATCCTGCTATTCGTCCTCTTGTGATGGGCGCAACGTTTGGGATTGCATTAACCCTAGTTATCATTGCAGGCTCTGAGCTTTTTACTGGCCATACTATGTTTTTAGCTTTTGGCGCGATTACTGGTCAAATTAGCTGGAAAGATAATCTACGAGTATTGCCTCAAACGTGGCTAGGAAACTTAATCGGTTCTGTATTTGTCGCGTATCTTTTCCTCCTTGCTGGCGGTGGTAATCTTCTACCTGATCCAAAAAGCTTTTTACACGCTGCGGCTCTTGGTAAAACGATGGCACCCGCTAGCGTACTTTTCTTCAAGGGCGTATTGTGTAACTGGTTAGTTTGTCTCGCGATTTGGATGTGCCAGCGTGTTGAAGGCACTGGTAAATTCATTGCTATTTGGTGGTGTTTATTGGCGTTCATCGGCGCAGGTTTTGAGCACTCGGTTGCCAATATGACTATTTTTGCGTTGTCTTACTTTGGCAATCATTCAGATGCATTCACCATGGCGGGTATCGGTCATAACCTACTTTGGGTATCGCTTGGTAACATCGTTTCTGGCGCAGTATTTATGGGATTCGGTTACTGGTTTGCAACGCCAAAAGCAGAGCGCCCAGTGTTTGAGAAAACGGCTGAAACGACCACTCAAGCCATCAAAGCATAATGATTTAATCTGAGTTTTGGGTTAAGAATATCCATACTATTCAATACATCAATTTCATCTTTGAAGGCACATTATGACGACTCAATCATCTCAAGCTTTTGTTTCTCTTGTTGGCGCAGGTCCTGGTGATCCTGATTTGCTTACCATGAAAGCCTATCGCTTAATTCAGACAGCCGATGTTGTGCTCTATGATCGCTTGGTATCGGATGAAATTATGGCGCTGGTCAATCCTGCGGCTGAACTATTGTTTGTCGGTAAAAAGCTTAATCATCATTGTGTACCACAAGACCAAATCAATCAGATCTTGGTCGACAAAGCGCTCGAAGGGAAATATGTCGTGCGCTTAAAAGGTGGCGACCCGTTTATTTTTGGTCGTGGTGGCGAAGAGTTAGAAACATTGGTTGAACACAATATTCCTTTTGATGTAGTTCCGGGGATCACTGCAGCATCCGGTTGCAGTGCTTATGCGGGTATTCCGTTGACTCATCGCGATCACGCACAAAGTGTTCAATTCATCACGGGGCATTTAAAGTCTAAAAATCAGCAGCAAGAAGGGCAAGATATTCAGTGGCAAAGTCTCGCCAAAAATAATCATACCTTGGTATTTTACATGGGCTTAAAACAAGCGCCTGTTATTCGCCAAAACCTTATTGCCAATGGTTTATCCACCAACACACCTTGCGCCATTATCGAACGTGGCACCACGCCGCAGCAACGAGTATTAACCGGAACATTATCGGAATTAGATAGCATGGCAGAACAAGCCATTAGCCCATCGTTGATTATCGTCGGCAGTGTGACCAGTCTGCATGATAAATTGGCTTGGTTTAAACAGCCTAAAATCTAAGTAAATGTGATTAACTTAAACCAATAGCGTCGCAAGTTCGACCGCACTCTTCGCATGAATATAGGTGGTATCATACAAAGGTACCACCAACAGCCTTTACTAAACTTTCTTTATTAGGTTTGGATAGCTTTTTTATTCTGATTTCTTCTTTTAGTGCTGCACTTTTGCCATCAACTGATATTGACCACACTAACTCTAATGGCCCTTTCCCACGTAAGTACTTGGCTCCTTTACCAGTTTGATGTTGAGCAAAACGGCGCTCTAAATCATTAGTAATTCCACAATACAAAGTGTTGGCACGCGTACGGATAAGGTACACGTGCCATTGTTTTAGAGAGAGGTTTGGCGCGCTAACTGAAGAAGCCATTAATCAATAATAAGCGCTT
>NZ_VHKO01000057.1 GCF_015223435.1 Vibrio hibernica | reverse complement strand
AGTTCCGCTCCGTCATCACTTAAGTCAGTAAAGTTACTGGTTAAGCCTATAGAATACTTACTTGAATTTTTAAAATTATCCTCAAGAAAAAAACGGAAATCGATATAATTAAGTCCCCAACTTTTTTCATTCACATCAACGGTTAAGTCCGCTTGACCATTCTCAGCTTCCGAGTATTGATAGGAGCTCCGTTCAAATCGGTCCAAAGCATATAAATCTCTGACTTTAATTTCAATTTCATCACTGGTGTAGGTTTCACCAGCTTCAATATCTAAGCGATTTCTCAATAGTTTTTCATTGTAATGAGTATTGTTGATAATATTAACTTTGGCTAATTGAAGATCCGCACCACTGTGGATTTTTTCTCGAATGACACTTTTTTCGGTTTGATAGGCTAAATAATCCAATTCAGGGATAGAGTAACGCTCTAAAGCCATTTTATTTTGTTCAGCCGCTTTATAGCCTAGTTTTAATGCTTCCGGCATTTGGCCAAAATCGGTTGTCGACATTTTACCCACCGCTGGCTTTAAAAGAACATCGGTATCATGCAACTGTTCGCTTTGTTCTAATGTACTACGGCGAACCATGTAATTAGATAGCTGATCACCAACGGTAAGAAAGGTAGTTAATTTGTCGCCAGTTCGGTAATCAGTACTAATATCCACCGCAATAATAACATCTGCCCCCATTGAACGGGCAATGTCAACGGGCATATTGTTGGTGACGCCGCCATCGACTAATAGCATCCCATCATAGGCATAAGGAGGAAGAGCACCAGGAACCGACATACTTGCCATCATAGCATCGACGACCTCACCATCTTTAAGAACCACTGGCTTTAATTCAACAATATCAGTGGCAACTGCACGGTAGTGAACAGGCAGATCATCAAAGGATTTAAACGCGGGAATATTGCCGGTACTTTGGCGTAAAATATGCAGCATATTTTGGCCTTGCACGACCCCTTTCGGCACTTGAAGCCCTATCCAGCGTAAACCGAGACGGTGTGAAGCTGGTAACGGTCATCATAGACTTTATCGCGCACTCGGCGTTCACTGCGCTCAACGCGATCGTGATAACCTGAATTCCAATCAACTTCATTGAGTTTTTTCTCAATTTCATCGGCATTCAAACCTAATGCATACAACCCGCCGACATAAGACCCCATGCTAGTACCCGTCACGATATCAATCGGAATGTGCATTTCTTCTAACGCTTTAAGTACACCGATATGCGCAGCACCTTTTGCGCCACCACCAGCTAAAACAACAGCAATAGTCGGACGGTAACTTCCGTCTGCCATTTTTTCTCTAGCATCAACTTTTATACTCAATAACAGTAAAGGGAGAATACAATAAAAGTACGCCGTAAATTGTCGTTTCAACGATAATCCTTATCTTAAATTAGTAGCAGAAAAAATATCCATTTAGTCTTAGCCCATCATAGTGACGGGCTTTTAAAGACGTTGCTATTAAATCATAAATCCGCCAGTTTGCATCCTTTACTGGCTTGGTTTATGGCTCAAAAACTAAATAAATCTTTAATCCAACCAGCCGCGGTATTTTTACACTTATCTAATACTTCCCCTTTTTCATCCCATACCGGCAGATCGATATCACCGCTACAATCCATCTTATAACCACCTTTAGAAGTTGCCTCAAAATGATCGGTCGCAATATTTTTTGGCCATGGCAGCGTCAATTTTTCTGGCGCTCGTTGTGATAAGTAATCAGCATAAATCCGAAGTGAACCACTCGCACCTGTAAGCTTTGTAGGTTTGTTATCATCACGCCCAGTCCAAATTGTGACCACCTCTCGGCCATCAATTCCAACAAACCAGCTATCGCGACTGTCGTTACTGGTTCCCGTTTTAGCCGCCAACGTTGCCCAACCATATTTAGATTGTAACGCTCGACTAGTACCTTCACTGACGACTCTTTTCATAATATAAGTTGTCAACCAAGCCGCTTGTTGCGGTACTTGTTGGGAAGCTTTTGGAATACTTTGATAAAGCACATTACCATCAACATCAACCACCGTACGCAGCGCTGTTAACCGAGCGCGTTTACCTGAGTTGGTGATGGTTTGGAACATCTGTGATACCTGATAAGGCGTTAGTGAAAATGACCCCAAGAACATAGAAGGCACCGGGCGAATTTCTTGCTTATCTACCCCAAGCCTTTCTAATGTATCCATAACAGCAGGAATACCAAGTTGCATGCCTAAGTTCACCGTTGGGACATTCATTGATTTTGCCATCGCTTTATACAGTGGTACTTCACCACTAAAAGTTCGATCAAAGTTTTTCGGCGACCATGTCTTACCTTGCTTGTTAGTCAATGTGAGCGGCTGATCGGGCAAGGTTGTACCTAAATCGTACTTTTCTGGTTGCTCCAAGGCCGTTAAATATATGGATGGTTTAACCAAAGAACCGATTTGGCGACTGGCACTCAAGGCACGGTTAAAACCGTCGTAACCCGCTTGACGACCACCGACCATCGCGCGGATCTCACCGGTTTTGCGATCAACCGCCACGATTGCTGTTTCTAAACCTTTACCAGAACGTTTTTCAAGCTGTGGCAAGGTGCGAGTGACAGAAGACTCAAGGTACGACTGAGAAACAGGATCAAGAGTGGTGAACAAACGCAAACCGGTATCAGCTTTAAATTTATCGCCCACCTTATCTTTTAACTCTATTTGAAGTTGCTCAAAATACGCTGGCTGACGACGGCCAAGATGAGGATTTTTTTGCAGATCCAATGGACGAGTTGCGGCTTCATTATATTGAGATGGAGTCAGAATATCTTGGCGCATCATCAGTTCAAGTACCAAATCACGGCGATTTTTGGTCACTTCAGGTCGACGTATTGGGTTGTAATAAGATGGACCTTTGACCATTCCCACCAACATCGCGAGTTGATCGATACGCAACTCTTGTAGAGGCTGACCAAAATAATAACGAGAAGCCAGTGCAAAGCCATGGATCGCTTCACCACCATTTTGACCTAAATACACTTCATTTAAGTACGCTTCTAAAATGCGATCTTTACTAAATCGATAATCTAAAATCATTGCGATGTAAGCTTCTTTAAACTTACGCCATAACGTTTTCTCACTGCTTAGAAACAAGTTTTTAGCAAGCTGCTGAGTAAGCGTACTACCACCTTGTACCGCGCGACCGGCTTTAAGGTTAACCAAAAATGCCCGTGCAATCGCAACAGGAGAAATCCCACCATGATGATAAAAATCACGATCTTCAGTCGAAAGTAGTGCTTGCACCATGGCTTCTGGAAATTGCTCACGCTTTAAGAATAAGCGCGTTTCTTCTTTCTTAGCTTCCAGCATCCCAAGCATTTTGGGTTCAATGCGCAAAAAACCCAGATCCGATTTTGAATCCAATGATTGAATACGAGTGAGTTCACCATCTTTAAAATACAGCATGACATGACGAGCAGGCTCTGGGCCATTATCAAATTCAAACGGGCGACGAAACAGCTCAACTTTCGTAGATGAGGCAGAATATTCGCCTTCACGCATCGGATTCGACACTTTACGATAATTCAACACATCCAATTCTTGGCGAAGCTTACTAACTGAAATAGAACTACCCGGCTCTAAATTCATCACTCTGGCATATACGACAGTTGGTAATTCAAATAGCTGTCCCGTGAAACGTTGAGTCACGACATTATTTAAATAAAAGCCGGCGGCAACCATCAAAACAAGAAACACTAAAGCCAACTTCCAACCGATACTCCATAGTTTTTTCAACCACGTTTTTTTAGGCTTTTTAGTCGTTGTTTTACGAGCGCGAGCAGGACCGGCTTTACGGCCAGATGAGGTTGTTTTACGTGTCGTGTTTTTTTTAGGGGTATTCAATGTAATGCCTTTATTCTTTTTCGATAAAATTGCGTTTAGTTTTCGCCGTTGGAACATGATTCGCCGGATCATCTGGCCAAATATGCTTAGGGTAGCGCCCCTTCATCTCTTTCTGTACATCTTTATAAGAACTTTGCCAAAAACCCGCTAAATCTTGGGTTATTTGCAATGGCCTTTGTGCGGGTGACAATAATTCCAACACCAGTTTTTTCTGCCCTTGAGCTATCACTGGGGAATCTGATTCACCAAATATTTCTTGCATCCGCACTGATAAAACAGGCTCTGCTTTATCCCGATATCGGATCGCTTTTCGATTTCCAGTAGGTAAGGTGTAATGCGTCGGCAGCCATTCATCGATCTGCTGATTCAACGGCCAAGATAAATATGCCAATAACGCTTGAACCATATTCACTTTTTTTAATTGCCCGACAGTGTCTATATTTAGCATATAAGGGGCGAGCCAATGTTCGAGTTGTGCCAAAAGTGTTTCGTCATCTAACTCCGGCCATGATTGTTGTGGCAACCAATCTCGACCGTTACGCATTCGGTGTAATAAATTGTCGCTTTTATCACTCCAAGGTAAAACCGTTAACCCTTTACGGCGAATATAATCCAATAATGCTTTTGTGATCAATTCAGGCTCAGGCTTTGGCAGTCGACGACGAGTTAATACCAGCTTCCCTAATCGTCTTTGTTCTTCTGCGATAATTTGACCTTTATTATCATCCCAATTAACTTGTGTTTGTAACTCAATTAATTGTGGCAAACATGCCTCAATATCAGCCATATCAATTTTAACCGCTCGGAAGATTTGGCTATTCATAGCTTTAAAATGAGGGGCTTTAAGATGAGAGGACTGAGAACGAACAGAGTCGGATGTACGCATGACATCAATGGCAACTATCATCTTCTCCGAGGCCAACGCGTCATGCTCATTCATTGATGCGCCATGACCATTAGCCAGTAAATAGTCACCAATCATTCCATTTCTTTGCATTGCAATTCGGTCGGGGAATGCCATCGCCAAGCAAACTCCTAACTTAGAGGAATCAACCGACGATACCGAAAAAGCACTATTTAAAAGTCCAACCTGACGAGCCAATTGCTGACTACGCTGATTTAATCTTGATACTTTAGGATGAGAATGACTCTGCCACCGATGTAAGCTATGACTGATATCAATAATAGACTTTTCAGGTTCTTCCAATAACGCCACCAGCGCAATGGCGGTCATTACATAACTCGAATCTAATGCCTTTGAACTTAATGCTTGTGAACCTAGCATCATCGCAGACAATCTCGGCTCAAGACCAAACCTTTGACTAGCCTTAGCCTGCGCGGTCAATTGCCCATTAACATCAAGTAGATTTAAGCTTTTCAGTAAATCAGCCGCTTGAGTAAGGTTTGATTGTGGCGGAGTATCAAGCCACATTAACTCGTCAGCTTGCTGTGCTCCCCATTGAATTAACTCCATTTTTAACGAGGTTAAATCGCTGCGTAAAATCTCTGGAATGGGGACTTTTAATTGCTGTTGCAACATTTCTTGGCTATACAGGCGAATACAAATCCCAGCCTCTAATCGCCCCGCTCTTCCTGCACGTTGTATTGCTGAAGACTGCGCGATCATATGTTGCTCAAGGCGAGTGATCCCCGTTTTGGGATCAAATTTAGCACTGCGTTCAAGCCCCGAATCGATCACCATTCGCACACCATCAATGGTCAAACTGGTTTCAGCAATATTCGTAGCTAAGCAGATTTTACGCCGCCCTTGTGGGCTTGGCTGAATGGCAAGTTGTTGCGCTTTGCTATCAAGTTGGCCATATAAAGGAAAAATATCTACATGGCTCAAACAATCCCCATCACCAGGCCTGTTTTTCTGCTGTATTAGTAATTGCTGTAAACGAACAATATCCCCAACACCGGGCAAAAAAACCAACATCGAACCCGTTTCTTGTTCTAACCAACGCGGGATCAATTGCGCCAAACGAGGCACAACATATTCATTTGGTTTTAGTGGGGAGTAGTGATATTCAATCGGATAACCTCGCCCTTGCGACTCAATATACTGCGCATCAGGTAATAGTGAACATAAAGCTTGCTGATCTAACGTGGCTGACATGACCAATATTTTCAGATCATCTCGCAATGCTTGTTGTACTTCTAATCCAAACGCTAAAGCGGTGTCGGCATAAATACTGCGCTCATGAAATTCATCGAAAATGATCAGATCGATACCATTTAATTCAGGATCGGACTGGATCATTCTTGTCATCACGCCCTCGGTCACAATCTCAAGTCGCGTTTTTTCGCTTACTTGAGAATCCCCTTTGATCCGATAACCGACCGTGGCGCCAACTTTCTCACCCAATTGCTTCGCTAAATAATGAGCAATATTACGCGCGGCTAATCGACGAGGTTCCATCATGATTATTTTGCCACTCAAATGCGCAACATCACCAAGCTTTTGTTCTAATAAGCAAAGAGGTAAATAGGTAGATTTCCCTGCGCCAGGTGCGGCTTTTAAGATCACTTGAGAATGGGTACCAATCGCTTGCAACAAAGCAGGCATGACCTCGATGATAGGCAGTTGTGACAATCCAAAATCCTTATGTCATGATAAATGAGTTTTGTTACCGCTTGCGATTCTACCTAAATTATTTCAATAGAGGTAACGCTAAGCTTAGGATTCAATATAGGAAGACCATGAAATTCACGCCCCCTTTACAACCCGCCATCTTAATTAAACGGTATAAACGATTTTTAGCCGATGTGACGCTACCGAATGGTGATGAAAAAACGATGCATTGTGCCAACACGGGAGCAATGACCGGGTGCGCGGAAACGGGGAACACTATTTGGTATTCCACATCCAGTAACCTAAAACGCAAATATCCGAATAGCTGGGAAATTTCAGTTAATTCACAAGGGCACCATATTTGTATCAATACGGCTCGCGCTAATGCATTAGTGATTGAAGCAATTGAAAATGATCAAATACCGGAACTAACTGGCTATTGTGAATTAAAAGCCGAAGTCAAATACGGTGAAGAAAACAGCCGAATCGATATTTTATTAAGTTCAGAGACTCGCCCTGCATGCTACATCGAAGTAAAAAGTGTGACCTTATTAGATGAAGACCGATCAGATCCTAATAATAACCAATCAACAGGCGGTAGAACCGATGGTAGAAATAGCGGCCAAGGTTATTTTCCTGATGCCGTAACCACGCGTGGGCAAAAGCATCTGCGTGAATTAATACAAATGGTTGAGTCTAGCCACCGAGCTGTGCTTTTATTCGCGGTATTGCACACCGGTATTACTCGCGTTTCAGTTGCTCATCACATTGATGCAAAATACGCACAACTATTAACTCAAGCAAGAGATGCTGGCGTTGAAGTCTTATGCTATACGGCCAATATTTCATCGTTAGAAATAAAATTAACCAATCGTATTGAATTTATTAACAACTGATTAATATTACATCACTAAATCGTTCATCTACATAACAAGAATCACATTCGATTACAGATTCATTTGCCAAGCAAACCGCTTTCTGCTATATGTACGCCCCTCAATTAGTCAGCCATTGACTAAGGAAGAGTAAGTAGGAGCGCTGTATGCCAGAATTAACCATAAAAAAAACGCTAGGCACTCTAGCCATCGCGGGTGTTGAACCGTATCAAGAGAAAGCTGGCGAAGAATACATGTCGCCAGGACAAGTGGATCACTTCACTGTAATTTTAAAAGCATGGCGCGATCAGCTTCATAGCGAAGTAAACCGCACCATGACTCACATGAAAGATGAAGCAGCAAACTTCCCTGATCCAGTCGATCGCGCTTCTCAAGAAGAAGAGTTTAGCTTAGAACTTCGTAACCGAGATCGTGAACGCCGTCTAATCAAAAAAATCGAAAAAACGTTAATGAAAATTACAGATGACGATTTTGGTTTCTGCGATTCATGTGGTATCGAAATCGGCATTCGTCGTCTTGAAGCTCGTCCAACTGCCGATCTTTGTATCGACTGTAAGACATTAGCAGAGCTAAAAGAAAAGCAAATGCAAGGCTAAGATCCATACCCAGTTCCAAGACTCGAGAGGTGAAGATATTCCCTCTCGACTCTCGGATCAGAGTGAACCCATCTCATATTCATCTATCGTAATAAGCTTTATGCCTAATTATATTGGCCGTTTTGCCCCTTCCCCTTCTGGACCACTGCACTTTGGTTCCATCGTTGCCGCTTTAGGCAGCTATTTTCAAGCAAAATCACAACAAGGCCAATGGCTAGTTCGCATGGAAGATCTCGATCCGCCTCGAGAAATGCAAGGAGCGGCGACATTAATCCTAAAAACATTAGAAGCTTATGGTCTGCACTGGGATCAAGATGTCATCTATCAAAGTCAGCGCCATCATTATTATCAACAACAAATTGATCAATGGCTTGATTCCGGTTTAGCCTATTACTGTCAATGCACTCGTAAACAAATCAAGCAATCTGGTGGTTTTTATCAAGGTCATTGCCGTACTCTAGGACTATCATCACCTAATGGCTGCGCGATCCGTTTAATGGTGGATGAACCCATTACTCAGTTTCACGATCAAAAACACGCCACCATTCAAATTCAGCCCGATCTAGCCAAAGAAGATTTCATCATTAAACGCCGAGATGGATTATTTGCTTATAATCTTGCCGTGGTGCTTGATGATATTGACCAAGGCATCACTGAAGTGGTGCGAGGTGCCGATTTAATCGAGCCGACTGGCCGTCAAATTAATTTATATCGCTATCTGAATCATGCCGAAGTCAACTACTTGCATTTGCCTTTGGCGGTTAATTCTCATGGTAATAAATTGTCGAAACAAAACCATGCTCCCGCCGTCGATTTAGATAGTCCCAAACCTGTTATCTTATTCGCGATGCAATTTCTTGGGTTTACCTTACCTGATGATTTTCAATCCGCTAACATAGAACACATTCTGGCGTGGGGTTGCCAACATTGGCACATCAACCAGCTGCCAAATTCATTGTCAGCACCTTGCCCATTCTAAAATCATCAAACCTGCGCTATTATGTGCGAAATTTTTAGCCTTGAAGCGATCCATCAAGGTTTATTCGTTGTGATCCTAAAACGACTTCAAGTATAAAAGTTGCATCATGACAAAGAAAATAACCGAGGTGAGCTATCTTTACTCAAGCAGTTAATTTGTGCCGCAAGATTTTTGCGCCAACAAGTCAGAACGAACACAGCTCAAATGGAGAAGTTAAGCTGAACATTATTACTCGCCAAGAGCATCCTATCTCTCGTTCACATATTAGTGATAACGCGCTTAAAGTGCTGTATCGATTAAGTAACCACGGCTACGATGCATTCTTAGTCGGTGGTGGCGTTCGTGACATATTATTGGGTAAAGAACCTAAAGACTTTGACATCGCGACCAACGCTACACCGGAACAAATCAGAGCTCTATTTCGTAACTGCCGCTTAATTGGCCGTCGATTTCGTTTGGCTCATATCATGTTTGGGCGTGACATTATTGAAGTCGCGACCTTCCGTGGTCATCATCAAGAACCAGAGAAAAATCAATCGGCTCAATCTAAAGAAGGCATGTTACTAAGAGATAATGTCTACGGCACGGTTGAAGAAGATGCTGAGCGTCGTGATTTTACTATTAATGCGATGTATTACAATATTGCCGATTTCAGCATTCATGATTACGCCAACGGTATTCAAGATTTAAATGCGGGCATTATCCGTATGATTGGCGATCCTGAAACTCGTTACCGTGAAGATCCGGTTCGAATGATCCGCGCTATTCGCTTCGCGGCAAAATTAGACATGAAAATTGCCGACAATACCGCTAAGCCGATTAAACCATTGGCGCATTTATTATCGGAAGTACCTTCTGCGCGTTTATTTGAAGAGTCATTAAAACTGCTGCAAGCGGGCCAAGGTTTAGCTACCTATAAGCTATTGCGTGAATATCAATTATTTGGCACATTATTTCCGAGTGTTTTACCTTACTTTACTGAAGATGATGCTGGTCAAGGTCATGCCTCTAAAGTAGAGAAAATGATTGAGATCGCCCTTCGTTCGACCGACAAACGCATCAATGATGATAAACGCATTAATCCCGCGTTCATGTTTGCAGCTTTCTTATGGTATCCATTACAAAGCCATGCTGAAGAGCTGATGCGTGAAAAATCACTCAGCTATTACGATGCGATCATGGCAGCCGGAAATCATATTATGGATGAGCAAGTCAAAAGCTTAGCAATTCCTCGTCGTCACACTGCCACTATTCGTGATATTTGGCAGCTACAATTACGTCTAACGCGCCGTACGGGGAAGCGTGCTTTCCAAATGCTGGAGCTCAACAAATTCCGTGCGGGTTTCGATATGCTTGAAATGCGCGGTGAAGTGGAAGGTGGTCAAACACAAGAGTTGGCCCAATGGTGGCATGAGTTCCAAGACGCACCAGCCGTTCATCGCCAAAATATGGTGCAACAGCTTGGAAATCCACAACCGACAGGCCGCCGTAAAAAGCGAACTTACGCGAAACGTAAGCCCAGTGTGAAAAAGGCTTCATCAGAATGATCATGACGAATAGTGTCTATATTGCGATAGGCAGTAATCTTTCTGATCCGGTTGCTCAAGCTAAACTAGCGATTGAAACGCTAAAACAACACCCTGATTTAGAACTAATCGCCTGTTCTTCGTTGTATTCAAGCACTCCGATGGGGCCTCAAAACCAACCCGATTACATCAATGCTGTCGCGCAAGTTAACACCGCCTTATCACCTTTAGATTTGCTCGATTGCACGCAAGCTATCGAACAGCAACAAGGCCGAGTGCGTAAAGATGAGCGTTGGGGGCCTCGCAGCCTAGATTTAGATATTATTCTTTATGGCAATGATGTCATTGAGAATGAGCGACTTACCGTTCCTCATTACGGCATGAAAGAGCGAGAGTTCGTATTATACCCACTGTTTGAAATTGCCCCTGATTTGCAATTACCTGATGGAACGAAGCTCGCCTCATTACTACCTTTAATTGACAGTAACGGACTCAGTATTTGGCATGCGTAGAAGTAAGGCGCTTATTTTCAGTAAATACGTCAACTTCTAGCAAATATGCCAATTTCAAATAAGGACTCAATCATGAAAAAAGTATCGATTCATACTTTAATTAAGTGGAAACAAGAAGGGCATAAATTTGCCACCTCAACCGCTTATGACGCCAGTTTTGCTCAATTATTTGAACAGCAACAAATGCCATTATTATTAGTCGGCGACTCTTTAGGCATGGTACTGCAAGGTGAAGACAGCACCCTGCCCGTCACGATTGACGAACTGGCCTATCACACGCGTTGCGTCCGCGCTGGTAACAAAACCAGCCTGCTTGTCGCCGATATGCCATTTATGACTTATGCAACGCCAGATCAAGCTTGCCAAGAAGCCGCAAAGCTCATGCGTGCGGGTGCTAACATGGTTAAGCTTGAAGGTGGTGAATGGTTAATTGAAACCGTGAAACAGCTTACTGAGCGTTCGGTTCCTGTCTGCGCTCACCTTGGTTTAACCCCACAATCGGTTAATATTTTTGGTGGCTTTCGTATTCAAGGGCGTGATCACGACAAAGCAGAACAAATGGTAAGAGATGCATTATCACTACAAAATGCCGGTGCGCAATTACTTGTGTTAGAATGCGTCCCAACCGCCCTTGCAGAACGCATCACCTCCGCATTACACATCCCCGTAATCGGTATTGGTGCTGGCAATAAAACCGACGGGCAAATCCTAGTCATGCACGATATGTTTGGTATTTCAGCCAACTATATGCCGAAATTCTCCAAGAACTTCTTGGCTGAAACTGGCAGCATGGCGCTCGCTATTGATAAATACATTCAAGATGTTGAAGCCGGAACCTTTCCTGGCATCGAACACAGCTTCGAATAAGGAAAAAATATGCAAACTTTTGCTGATGTAGTTTCATTAAGAGACCAGCTAAAAAGTGCTCGCCGTGATGGCCGCCGTATCGCTTTCGTTCCAACCATGGGTAACTTGCATGAAGGTCATCTAACTTTAGTGCGTAAAGCGCGTGAACAAGCCGATCTTGTTGTTGTGAGTATTTTTGTCAATCCAATGCAATTTGAGCGTGAAGATGATCTGAATAATTATCCGCGTACGCTTGAAGATGATCTCAGCAAACTCAACAGTGAAAGCGTCGATTTTGTTTTCACGCCAACGCCTGAAATCATGTACCCAGAAGGATTAGACAAACACACTTTTATCGAAGTTCCTAGCTTATCGCACATGCTCGAAGGCGCCTCACGTCCGGGTCATTTTCGCGGTGTCAGCACTATCGTGACGAAGCTATTTAATATTGTCCAACCTGATGTGGCCTGTTTTGGTGAGAAAGATTTCCAACAGCTAGCTGTGATTAAAAAAATGGTGACTGATTTAGCGTTAGATATTAATGTGATTGGCGTACCAACTGTTCGTGAATTAGATAACCTTGCCATGAGTTCACGCAATAGTCGCCTAACATTGAGTGAGCGTCAACGCGCTCCAGTACTGGCTCGGACTATGCGCTGGATTAGTAGTCAGATGCGAGGTGGACGCAATGATTATCCATCATTAATTGAAGATGCAACCGATCAGCTACGTGCAGCCGATCTTGAGCCTGATGAAATATTTATTCGCGATGCTAATACGTTACAACTACTCAATGAAAATAGCACACAAGCGGTTGTCTTAATGTCGGCATATCTTGGGCAAGTGCGTTTAATTGATAATACCATCGTTGAATTATCAAATATAAATAGCTTAGATGGCGAAGAAGAATAAATACACGTCCTCGTAAAACAACACACCAACTAAAGCTGCCCATTTGGCAGCTTTTTTATTTCCCGCACAAAATCATCATAAAAACAAATCAATAATAGAAATACATACTGATTTGCAATAATCTAATCTGAGTAAATAGATATCACTTATTAATTGAGAAATTTAATTATGAAAAAATTACTTGTCACAACTGCTATCATTACTATTTTAGCGGGTTGTAATGCCGATGATGTGCAAGATAACGTTAATCAATTGAATGATTTTACCGAACCCCAATCAAGAAAAGCTTCTGGCATTTTATATTCAGCAACACAAGAAACTGTCACCTATATTTTTAATGAATGTACAGCTAATGGCTCTATGGCCCCAACAAACTCATTATGCAAAAAAAGCAAAAGATCCTAAAGCTATCTCAAATAATGTCGGTAAAAGTGATGCTAACTTTAAAATAGATGTTAAAGATAACAAAATTGAAGTCACTTTTGATAAAGGTAATGAATATTTTACATACACCAATGACGGTGAGCTAAAAATCTCATACGCAAATAATAGTAGTTTAAATCATCACTTAACAATCAATGTTAATGCAACTACACCTAATACGGCAAAAGTATCTTTCGATAGTCAAAACGAAAATGATGATGGTTCCTTTAACGCGAATGCATCTGATATGGACTATGACTATATGACGACCACATTAAAAGGCCGCATAACAGTAAAAACTAAATATGAATTTATTTTCGTCTATAATTAATCGATCCATATAAAAATCCCACAACTTCACGATGAAGTTGTGGGATTGTTTAGTT
>NZ_VHKO01000056.1 GCF_015223435.1 Vibrio hibernica | reverse complement strand
AACACTGAAGATCATAAATTTAAAAAAGCTAGCTTCTAAGCCCAACCCCTCTTGAAATCAAGCTATAGGCAAGTGCGTACATCACGGCAATAAATACGAACAATACACTAAAAGATGTCACAATTCCTACATCCGACACGCCTAAAAATCCGTAACGGAAGGCATTAACCATATACACGATCGGGTTGATTTTAGACACACCTTGCCAAAACTCAGGTAATAAATTAATTGAGTAAAATACACCGCCCAAGTAGGTTAATGGCGTTAACACAAAGGTTGGAATAATTGAAATATCATCAAACGTCGTAGCAAATACCGCATTAATTAGCCCTCCAAGTGAGAATACAATCGAGGTTAAAAATACAATCGAAATAATGATAAACCAGTGATGAATATGAAGATCAACAAAGAACATCGATACACATGTGACTAAAACACCGACCATCAACCCACGAACAACCCCCCCCATCACATGGCCAAGAATGATGATGTGATGCGGCACTGGAGCAACCAGTAATTCTTCAATATTTTTTTGAAATTTAGCACTAAAAAATGAAGATGCCACATTCGAATACGAGTTGGTAATGACGGACATCATAATAAGGCCAGGGACAATATATTCCATATAGCTAAAGCCGTTCATTTGTCCAATGCGTGAACCAATCAAATTACCAAAGATAATAAAATACAGTGTCATCGTAATGGCTGGTGGTACGATCGTTTGCACCCAAATTCGCATAAAACGACGAATTTCTTTACTGACTAAACTTTTAAAAGCCGTCCAATATAACTCTGCCATTACTTTGAATCTCCTTGCACTGGTTCACTTTTATTGTCGCTACCCTTTTTTCCATTACGAACAATAGTGACAAATAGTTCTTCTAAACGATTCGCTTTATTACGCATAGAAAGCACTTCTATTCCTTGCGCCGTTAACTGTTCAAACACTTTACTTAAGCCTTGGGTTTTATCTATTTCCACCTCCAAACTCGTGGGATCAAAATGAGTAATTCTCGCTTGCTCCAGTTTTGGTGGCTGCTCGGTTTCAACGATATCTAAGATAAAAGTTTCGACAGTCAGCTTATTTAATAACGCTTTCATCGAGGTATCTTCAATCACTTCACCGCTATTAATAATGCCGATATTACGACACAGCATTTCAGCTTCTTCCAAGTAATGAGTCGTCAGTATAATCGTAACGCCTTCTTGATTAATTTGTTTTAAGAACTCCCACATAGAGCGGCGTAACTCAATATCCACACCAGCGGTCGGCTCATCAAGAATCAACAGTTGAGGTTCATGCATTAGCGCACGCGCAATCATTAAACGGCGTTTCATACCTCCGGATAAGTTACGAGCACGTTCATCACGTTTTTCCCACAAATCGAGTTGAGTTAAGTACTTTTCAGCCCGTACTTTAGCAAGCTCAACAGAAACACCATAGTAACCCGCTTGCTGCATCACGATTTGCTGAACGGTTTCAAAAGGGTTGAAGTTAAATTCTTGCGGTACTAAGCCTAGCTGTAATTTAGCTTTAACCAGAGCAGTATCGATATCATGACCAAACACTTTTACTTGGCCTGATGTCTTGTTCACCAGTGAGCTAATCACGCCAATGGTCGTCGATTTACCGGCACCATTAGGTCCAAGCAAGGCATAAAAGTCACCCTTCTTAACATTAAGTGAGACCCCTTTTAAGGCCTCCACTCCACCCGCATAGATCTTACGCAAGTCTTTTATTTCTAATGCATACATAATTTATCTTTTATTCATTTGGTAACAAAAGTTCACAAATCGGATTTGATCTTTGACGATTTTGTGTATAGTAAAGCAGGTTAACGAGGAATGTAACATGCCAGATATAAAACAATTATTTAAAAACAACTCAACATGGGCAGAAAAAATCAAGTCTGAACGTCCCGAGTTTTTTAACACATTAGAACAATCTCAACATCCAGAATATCTATGGATAGGCTGTTCCGATAGCCGAGTTCCAGCAGAGCGTCTCACCGGTCTGCATTCCGGAGAGTTATTCGTCCACCGCAACGTCGCCAACCAAGTTATACATACTGATTTAAATTGCCTGTCTGTTGTGCAATATGCAGTTGACGTTTTAAAGGTCAAGCACATCATTATATGTGGTCATTATGGATGTGGTGGCGTTCAAGCTGCCATTGATAATCCTAATCTTGGGCTAATCAATAATTGGCTACTCCACATTCGAGATTTATATTTAAAACACCGTAATTGGCTTGGTCAATTCCCTAAAGAACAATGGTCTGATAAATTATGCGAAATTAATGTCGCAGAGCAAACCTATAACCTAGGTAATTCAACCATTATTCAACAAGCTTGGAAACGTGGTCAAAAAGTGCAAATCCATGGCTGGTGCTACGGTATAGGTGATGGCGTACTGAAAGATTTAGGTGTTCGCTGCCATAGTAGCGAAAGCTTAGAGATCTCTCATCAAGCTTCAATTGCTAAGATTTTAAATGAGGATAATCTCGATAAAATCATTAGGTAGTCTACGTAAAATAAAAATCTGCAAGTATGACTGATAAAAAAAGAGCGATATTGATAATCGCTCTTTTTTTATTATTTAAGCCCAGTAATCATACTCAATCATTAGCAGCCATTCCAATGATCATCAGTCATATTGAGTATCACAAGTAAGAATACCCTACCTAGCATTACTGTCGTTTCAATTAAAAAGAAAACCTACTCTTGTGGTACTACTTTACCAATGTAAGGCAAGTAACGGTAATTTTGTGCGTAATCAATTCCGACACCAACCACAAACTCATCGGGAATTTCAAAACCAATCCATTTTGCATCAACTTCGACTTCTCGACGAGAGGGCTTATCAAGCAATGTACAAATCTGAATAGAATTTGGTTCACGAATTCTTAGAATCTCGCATACTTTACTTAAAGTGTTACCAGTATCGATAATATCTTCAACGAGTAAAATATCCATTCCCTTAATGTCATCATCTAAGTCTTTAAGAATACGGACATCGCGCGTACTCGTCATGCTATTGCCGTAACTTGATGCCGTCATAAAATCGATCTTATGATTCATACCAATAGCTCGTGATAAATCAGCCATAAAGACAAATGAACCACGTAATAAACCAATCACAACCAGATTTTCAGATCCTTGATAATGCTCAGCAATAGATTTACCTAAAGCTTTTGTTCGATCTTGCACATCCTGTTCAGAGATCATTACTTCAACTGTATGTTTCATATCTTTCTCAATAGTTAGATTTTATCGTTATTAATAATAACTGAAATAATGCCAGTAAAATTAACAAAGGCCACATTCTACCATTGCTAGGCGTATTCGTTAACTTTTTCACCAAACACAGCCCAGTCTGTATGAATTTTATTCAGATTGACTCTCAAATAGACAGCGGTACACTCATTCACATAACAACTATAACAATCAATTAATATTTCACCTGTTTATTTTAGCTAGGATTAAGATATGGAATTACTGACCAGACGCTCAAGGACGAGGCTGTCCCCTGAAAAAAGAAAACTACAACTATTAGAAATTGCTATCGAAGTATTTGCCAAGCGAGGCATAGGACGAGGAGGTCATGCTGATATCGCCGACGTCGCCCAAGTGTCTGTTGCTACTGTGTTTAATTACTTTCCCACTCGTGAAGATTTAGTTGATGAAGTTCTAACTAATGTAGAGCAGCAGTTTTCTTATTTCGTCAAAGAAAATATCGATACCACACTGCCTGTAAAAAAAAATCTTTCGAATCTTTCTAACAACTTGGTTGATCTCGTTCTAAAAGATACTCAGTGGATTAAGATTTGGTTTGAATGGAGCACATCAACACGTGAAGAAGTTTGGCCATTATTTGTTTCCACCCACAGCGAACACCAAAAATACTTCCGTGAGATATTCAGTAACGCCATAAAAAATGGTGAACTTTGTGGTGATCATAGCCCAAGTAATATCGCTAAATTATTCCACGGTATTTGCTACTCCGTCTTTGTACAAGCTAACCGCCGACCAGATAAAGAATATTTAACCAAGCTCGTCAGCAGTTTCTTAGATATGTTGTGTATTTATAAAGATAAAGATTAGATTTCGTTCTTCATTTCCGAGATAACATCAATTTTAACTCTTAACAAAAAAAGCCGCATGATCGCGAAGATCATACGGCCTTTTTTATGCTTATTCGTCACTCAAACTTTCAAGTGACGAATTCCGCTTTATTATTTTTTACGCTTTGCTGCCTTCGCATTTGGAAGGTCTGTAATAGTCCCTTCAAATATTTCAGCGGCCATACCAACAGACTCGTGCAACGTTGGGTGAGCGTGAATTGTCAATGCAAGATCTTCTGCATCACAACCCATTTCAATCGCAAGGCCAATCTCACCTAGCAATTCACCACCGTTAGTACCCACGATAGCACCACCGATAACACGATGAGTGTCTTTATCGAAGATAAGCTTAGTCATGCCTTCAGCGCAATCAGAAGCGATTGCACGACCTGATGCAGCCCAAGGGAAAGTAGCGGTTTCGTAGTTAATGCCTTCCGCTTTCGCTTCTTTCTCAGTTTTACCAACCCACGCAACTTCTGGTTCGGTATAAGCTATCGAAGGAATAACTTTAGGATCGAAGTAATGCTTCTTACCCGAAATAACTTCTGCTGCCACGTGGCCTTCATGCACACCTTTGTGAGCCAACATTGGTTGACCAACGATGTCACCGATAGCATGAATATGAGAAACGTTAGTACGCATTTGCTTATCAACGTTGATAAAACCACGTTCATCTACTTCGATGCCCGCTTTTTCTGCGTCCATTAGCTTGCCATTAGGAACACGGCCGATAGCAACAAGAACCGCATCGTAACGTTCAGCTTCTGCTGGCGCTTTTTTGCCTTCCATTGAAACGTAGATACCATCTTCTTTCGCTTCAACAGCCGTTACTTTGGTTTCAAGCATTAAGTTGAATTTATCTTTGATTTGCTTAGTGAACACTTTCACTACGTCTTTATCAGCCGCAGGGATCACTTGGTCAAACATTTCAACTACATCAATTTGTGAACCTAGAGAGTGGTATACCGTCGCCATTTCAAGGCCGATAATGCCGCCGCCCATAACAAGCAGTTTCTTAGGTACTTCTTTCAATTCTAGTGCGTCAGTTGAATCCCAAATACGTGGGTCTTCATGCGGAATGAAAGGCAGTTTAATCGGGCGAGAACCCGCTGCAATAATCGCGTTCTCAAAAGTGACAGTTGTTGTTTCTTCACCAACAACTTCAAGTGTATTGGCACCAGTAAATTTACCGAAACCATTTACCACTGTTACTTTACGCAGTTTTGCCATACCAGCTAAACCGCCAGTAAGTTGAGTAATAACTTTATCTTTCCAAGAACGAACCTTGTCGATATCAGTTTGAGGCTCGCCAAATACAACGCCGTGCGCTGCCATTGCTTTTGCTTCTTCGATGACTTTAGATACGTGTAATAATGCTTTTGATGGGATACAACCCACATTTAGACAAACACCACCAAGTGAACTGTAACGCTCAACAATAACAGTTTCTAAACCTAAATCTGCACAGCGGAATGCTGCTGAGTATCCAGCAGGACCTGCACCAAGTACCACAACCTGGGCTTTAATTTCTTTACTCATTTTGACCTCGTTATAGTCATTATCCCTGACAAGCTGACGATTCTCACTTTAATAATTCAGAATAATAAATATTCTAATGACAACAAGTGAGTGTGAATTACCGAATTCAGAATTAACAATAGTTTATCGAGTTGTTAGCGGTCTGAAAAGTCATTCACGTTAGCCTGTGAGCTAGACAACATTCTTTATCTTTTTGAGTCTTATCGCACTTTTTTCCATACTGGTTTTCGATGCAATAAGCCGAAATGTATAAAAAATAAGGTGGCTGCTTGGCCACCCTATTTTCATTCAATTACAACACTAAACGACGGATGTCAGACAGACAGTTGTTTAGGTAAGTAATAAAGCGCGCACCTTCTGCACCATCGATCACGCGGTGATCGTAAGAAAGAGAAAGTGGAAGCTGCAGGCGTGGTTCAAACTCTTTACCATTCCATACAGGCTTAATTTCAGATTTAGATACCCCAAGGATACCTACTTCTGGTGCATTCACGATTGGAGTAAACGCAGTACCGCCGATACCACCAAGGCTAGAAATAGTGAAACAACCACCTTGCATATCAGAAGACGTTAACTTACCTGAACGTGCTTTCTTAGAAATCACAGCCAGTTCTTCTGATAATTCGTAAATGCCTTTTTTGTTTACATCTTTGAATACAGGAACTACTAGGCCGTTTGGCGTATCAACCGCAATACCAACGTTCACATATTTCTTCAAGATGATGCTTTCGCCGTCATCAGAAAGAGAAGAGTTAAACGATGGGAAGGCTTCTAATGCTTTCGCAACCGCTTTCATGATGAACACAAGAGGTGTGATTTTCATGCCAGTATCGCGTTTTGCTTCAATTGCATTTTGTTCTTTACGGAACGCTTCTAATGCAGTGATATCAGCATTGTCCCACTGTGTAACGTGCGGGATCATTACCCAGTTACGATGCAGGTTAGCACCTGAAATTTTCTTGATCTTAGAAAGTTTCTGTACTTCAGTTTCACCAAACTTGCTGAAATCCACTTTTGGCCAAGGAAGTAGACCAAGAGCTGCGCCATCGCCTTTACCCGATGCCGCAGCACCAGACTCAATACGTTTCAGCGCTTCTTTCACAAAGTTTTGTACATCTTCTTTCAGGATACGGCTCTTACGACCAGAACCTTTTACTTTAGCAAGATTAACACCAAACTCACGAGCAAGACGACGAACGACAGGAGATGCGTGCGCATATTCGTTGTTGTCTTGGAAATCACCCGTTGAAGCAGGTGCTTGAGCCGCGGCTTTTGGTGCTGATTGTGCAGGAGCTGCTGCTTGAGCTGGAGCCGATGCTTGTGGTGCAGGTGCTGCGCCAGCGACTTCGAATACCATAATAAGAGAGCCAGTTGACACTTTATCGCCAGCCACAATCTTAATTTCTTTTACTACGCCAGCAAATGGTGCAGGAACTTCCATTGATGCTTTGTCGCCTTCAACAGTAATAAGAGATTGCTCTTCTTCTACTGTATCGCCAACCGCAACCATGATTTCAGTCACTTCAACTTCATCACCGCCGATATCTGGCACGTTCACTTCTTTAGAAGCAGACGCAGCAGGTGCTGCTGCTTGAGCGGGAGCAGCTTGCTCAGCGGCCGGTGCTGCTGGAGCAGAACCAGAGCCAGCGACTTCAAAAATCATGACTAATGAACCCGTTGAAACGGTATCACCAACGTTGATTTTAATTTCTTTTAGAACACCCGAGAAAGGTGCTGGTACTTCCATTGAAGCTTTATCCCCTTCAACAGTAAGAAGAGATTGTTCTTCTTCAATGCTATCACCAATCGCAACCATGATTTCAGTGACTTCAACTTCATCACCACCGATATCAGGAACATGAACTTCTTTTAGTTCTGCTGCAGCTGGAGCGGCGGCTGGAGCAGACTCAGCTTTATGTGCTTCTGCTGCTGGAGCCGCTGCGCCTTCTGCTTCAAAGATCATAATGAATGAACCAGTAGACACTGAATCACCCACGTTAATTTTGATTTCTTTTACGATACCCGCTTGAGGAGCCGGTACTTCCATTGAAGCTTTATCGCCTTCAACGGTAATAAGAGACTGTTCTTCTTCAACCTTGTCGCCAACGCTAACAAGAATCTCTGTTACTTCAACCTCATCGGTACCAATGTCAGGTACATTAATTTCGATTGTCATTATTCTTTCCTATTAAAAGATTGATTGCAGCGATCATTTAGATCACTGCAATCAATTGGATTATGCGTATAGCGGGTTGATTTTATCTGCGTCGATGTTGAATTTAGCAATTGCTTCAACAATCACTGATTTTTCAATATCGCCACGTTTTGCAAGTTCAGTCAGAGCTGCAACCACAACATAAGCCGCATTCACTTCAAAGTGAGTACGTAAGTTGTCGCGGCTATCTGAACGACCAAAGCCATCAGTACCAAGTACTTTATAAGACTCAGATGGCATGTAAGCACGAACTTGTTCTGCGTAATTTTTCATGTAATCCGTTGCAGCGATTGCTGGCTCAGAGCCAAGAACTGTTGAGATGTAAGACACTTTTTCTTCTGCTTCTGGGTGAAGCATGTTGAAGCGCTCAGCATCTTGACCATCACGAGTCAATTCATTGAAAGAAGTCACAGAGAACACATCAGAAGCCACACCGTAGTCATCGCTTAGGATTTTTGCAGCTTTACGGACTTCGTTCATGATAGTACCAGAACTCATCAATTGAACTTTACCCTTCGCACCTTCGTAAGATTCTAACTTGTAGATACCTTTACGAATGCCTTCTTCCGCACCTTCTGGCATGGCTGGCATGTGGTAGTTTTCGTTCATCACTGTTAAGTAATAGTACACATTCTCTTGCTCAGGACCATACATGCGATGGATACCATCTTGCATAATAACGGCTAACTCGTAAGCAAACGTTGGATCGTAAGAAACACAGTTAGGAACCAGGTTAGCTTGAATGTGACTATGACCATCTTCGTGCTGTAGACCTTCACCATTTAGCGTTGTACGACCAGCAGTAGCACCTAATAGGAAGCCACGAGCTTGTTGGTCACCTGCCATCCACGCCATATCGCCAACACGTTGGAAGCCGAACATAGAGTAGTAAATGTAAAATGGGATCATTGGAAGATCGTTGGTGCTATATGAAGTCGCCGCAGCAACCCATGAAGACATAGCACCTAACTCATTGATACCTTCTTGTAGAACTTGACCTGATGTGTCTTCTTTATAGTAAGACACTAAGCTGCGATCTTCTGGCGTATATTCTTGACCTTGGTGGTTATAAATACCGATTTGACGGAATAAACCTTCCATACCAAAAGTACGTGCTTCATCAGCAACGATAGGAACAATGTTCTTACCAATATTCTTATCTTTAATCAGAATATTCAACATACGAACAAATGCCATCGTAGTTGAAATTTCACGTTTTTGTTCTGTTAATAAAGAATCAAAATCAGCCAATTCAGGCACTTTGAATTCTTGAGTAAACTTAGGTAAACGTACAGGTGTATAACCATGTAACGCATCACGACGAGCATGTAAGTAAGTGTGCTCAGCAGAACCTTCTTCAAGAGTTAGATAAGGAAGCTCTTTTACTTTCTCATCAGACAAGATGTCTTGCAGACCTAAACGATCACGTAAATAAAGAACATGTGTCATGTCCATTTTCTTCACGCCGTGTGCAATGTTCTTACCTTCAGCTGCTTCGCCCATGCCGTAACCTTTAACAGTTTTAGCCAGAATAACCGTTGGCTTACCATTGGTTTCTTGAGCAGATTTGAATGCAGAGAATAGTTTAGATGAATCATGACCACCACGCTTAAGCGCGAAGATTTCGTCATCCGTCATGTCAGCAACAAGCGCCGCTGTCTCAGGGTATTTACCAAAGAAGTGTTCACGAACGTAAGCACCATCTTTTGATTTAAAGGTTTGGTAATCGCCATCGACGGTTTCGTTCATCAATTGCAGTAATTTACCTGTGGTATCTTTCGCAAGTAGAGCATCCCAATTGCTACCCCAGATAACTTTAATAACGTTCCAACCTGCGCCTTTGAACAGACCTTCAAGTTCTTGAATAACGCTACCATTACCCATAACTGGGCCATCAAGGCGTTGTAAGTTACAGTTGATAAGGAAACATAAGTTATCCAGATTTTCACGAGAAGCGAAAGAAATACCACCGCGTGATTCTGGCTCATCCATTTCACCATCACCAAGGAACGCGTAAACACGTTGGTTGGTCGTATCTTTAAGGCCACGACCATTCAAGTACTTCAAGAAGCGAGCTTGATAGATAGCAGACATTGGACCTAAGCCCATTGATACCGTTGGGAACTGCCAGAATTCAGGCAATAATTTTGGATGCGGGTAAGAAGGCAAGCCGTTACCGGTTGATTCTTGACGGAAGTTGTTTAGTTGTTCTTCAGTCAAACGACCTTCAACAAATGCACGCGCATAAATCCCTGGAGAGATATGGCCTTGGTAATAAACTAAATCACCACCATCCGTTGCATTTGGAGCACGGAAGAAATGGTTAAAACAAACTTCGTAGAAAGAAGCCGCAGATTGGTAAGACGCCATGTGGCCGCCAAGATCCAAATCTTTTTTCGATGCACGCAATACGATCATGATGGCATTCCAGCGAATGATCGAACGAATACGACGCTCAATGGTGATATCACCAGGGTAAGCCGCTTCTTGCGTTGGCGGAATGGTGTTTATGTAGTTTGTGTTAATGCCGGTTGGCATATCAACACCACCTAAACGTGCTTTATCAAGAACTTGCTCTAATAAGTATTGAGCGCGTTCCACACCTTCTTCACGTACCACTGATTCAAGGGCTTCTAGCCAATCTTGAGTTTCCAGTGCATCAACGTCATTATTCATGACTTCAGACATGGCGATCTATCCTTCTGTTGGTTTATGAGACAAGCTAACTAATTAACCGGCCTTAAGATTCATTGGCTTGTTGAATTCGGCGTAACGAACGCTCGCGTCGACTCTCTTCTCGAGTCAAATCCAACAAAGTCTCTTCAATGTAAGCCAAGTGTGCATGCGAGGCTTTACGAGCTTTTTCTGGCTCGCGGTCAAGGATCGCTTGAACAATATTGGCACGGTGATCACTCACCTTCTCTACCACTTCATCACGACGATGAAGTAATTCTAAATTCTGTAAAACATTTTGTTCTAACAAAGGAGCAAGGCTACGAATAATATGGAGTAATACCACGTTATGAGCCGCTTCAGAGATGGCAATAAGCACCTTCATGACCGCGCTAGATTCTTGTTTAATATCTTTATTTTCAATGGCTATTTCGACATTACGCTGACATTCAGAGATATGTTTGAAGTCTTCTTCGGTTCCACGCAGCGCTGCAAAATAAGCTGAAATCCCTTCCATTGCATGGCGAGATTCTAATAAGTCGAGTTGTGTTTCTGGATGTGTCGATAACAATTCTAGCAGCGGTTCAGAAAAAGACGTCCATAAAGCACCACTTACAAAAGTTCCGCCACCCTGTTTACGTGTCAGTAAACGTTTTGCTTCTAAGCGCTGAATCGCTTCACGAATTGAAGGACGAGACACATCAAACTGTTTGGCTAGTTCACGCTCTGGTGGCAATTGTTGCCCCGGTGCAAGTGTACCTTCGACAATCAGCCTTTCTAATTCCTGTTCAATCACATCAGAAAGTTTTGGCTGACGAATTCGTTGATAAGCCATAATGCAATCTTGTCCCACTAAGTTGGATGTAAATTGGTAATACCAATTACCAAGAGTACGAAATTTTACAGAATCCTAACGCCGCTGTCTAGTCAAAACTTGATTCAAATCATAGAACGGACTTGGTGTTAACTACGAATTAACAATTTAACTTTAAAACACTAATAACATTGGTAATACCATTTAATAAAAGCCAAACACAAAACACCTCTTTATGAGTATTTTAGATTTTGTGTTTATATTTTTTATAGGATGCGTGATCAAAATCGACCTCTTATAAGCAAAAAATCGATTAGAAATAAGTAAATAGAGAAGAAAGGTAACGCCGTTTTATTACCATTATTTAACCCATTTAAAAAGATAAATGAGCCTTAACACTCAGAAAACGCTTTCAATATTGAAGACAAACATCACACTGCTAGCATCGTCCGAAAACGTCGCCAATCAAATCCTAACCCAGGATCGGTTTTACGTAATGGCGCAATATATTGGTGCCCAGTAATTCGAGGTAAAGTGATATCAGGATAGGATCTCATGATCGCATTAGTCACGCTGACTAATGCTTGATATTGCGCCTCGCTGTAAGCATCAAAATCAGTTCCTTCAAGCTCTATGCCTATCGAATAATCATTACAACGCTCCACACCAGCAAAGCTTGATTTTCCTGCATGCCAAGCCCGAGCATTAAACGGCACAAATTGGATCACTTCTCCATCGCGACGAATAAAACAATGCGCCGATACGCCCATATTGTGGATCACCTTAAAAAATGGATGCTCATCAGGACTGAGCTTGCCCGTGAAAAATTGCTCAACATACGGACCGCCATACTCACCTGGAGGTAAACTAATATTGTGTACCACCAGCAATGAAATCGGAGAGTGATCTGGACGCTCATCAAAAAATGGCGATGGGATCTGTTTTATGCCTTTTAGCCAATGATCGGAAATGATAAGCATGATGAATCCTTATGTAATGAGTCAATTAATTCTGTCTCAAAGTAAAATGAAGTCAATAAATTTGCTGCACTGCATCATGATTCATCTTTTTATTTATCGGATTTACCTAACGCTACACCCAAAGTAATTGGAGTTGCAGTGAGGCGACAAGTGAGCGAAGACCCATAAGCTTAGTTTGCCTAAGTGATTGGGGTGAGTAAGCGCTGTCAACAAAGCTGCAGCTTCAAGTAAGACGGGTATAGAACCAAAGGGCAAAATTGAAGTATCATAATAGCCTCTCATTCTACTCCCTTTTTCAATAGGATCTCGTCAGCATGAAAAGCACTCACGATTCACAATCTCGCCTTGAATATCTAAAACAACAACTGCCGGAGCAAATCACTCGAATGGTAAGTGATGCATTAAAAGAAGATCTTGGCGGCACGCTTGATCCTAATGCTGATATTACCGCCAGCTTGATCCCAGCCGATGCCACCAATACCGCCACCATCATTACTCGTGAAAACGGCGTTTTTTGTGGTCAATCCTGGGCTGATGAAGTATTCAAACAATTAGGTGGTGAAGTTCAAATCAAATGGCATGTGGCCGATGGCGATGTAGTTGAACCAAACCAAACTTTATGCACCTTAACTGGCCCTTCACGCGCGCTATTAACCGGTGAGCGTAATGCCATGAACTTTATTCAAACGCTATCTGGTTGCGCCACATTAACCGCTCAATATGTAAAAGAATTACAAGGCACCGATTGCCGCTTACTTGATACGCGTAAAACCATTCCAGGCCTGCGCAGCGCTCTCAAATATGCAGTGACTTGTGGTGGCGGTTTTAATCATCGTATTGGTGTTTTTGATGCTTATCTCATTAAAGAAAATCACATCATCGCTTGTGGCGGCATTGAAAAAGCCATCGCAACCGCAAAAGATCTCAACCCCGGCAAACCAGTTGAAGTCGAAACTGAATCGCTGCAAGAATTAGAGCGCGCGATCCGCGCAGGGGCCGATATTGTGATGCTGGATAATTTCACCAAAGCCATGATGATTGAAGCAGTAGAGCTCAATAAAAAAATAGGCCAAGAACAAGGTTTAGAATCGGGTCCCGCCGCGTTAGAGAACTCAGGTAATATTACGATTGAAACCTTAAACGAATACGCCAGCACCGGAGTCGACTACATTTCAGTGGGCGCATTAACTAAGCACCTAAAAGCGATGGACTTATCAATGAGAGTGGTTGGCTAGGCTCATAACCCTAACACGTCATTTCGTACATGAGCCTAAGCGAAGAAGATACGGAATCCCTACAGTACATTGAGTCTCAAATCATTGTAGGAGATCCTGAACGGCGCTCCTACGTCGCTTTCAGCGATGACGGAATAATAAAGCGATGGATTTATCAATGAGAGTAATAGGCTAGGCTCATAACCCTAACACGTCATTTCGTACATGAGCCTAAGCGAAGAAGATACGGAATCCCTACAGTACATTGAGTCTCAAATCGTTGTAGGAGATCCTGAACGGCGCTCCTA
>NZ_VHKO01000055.1 GCF_015223435.1 Vibrio hibernica | reverse complement strand
GAAACGTGTTAGAGTAAATGCACAGCAGATCTAGTCGGTAAGTAATTGCCACTACAAAGGTGTTATAAGGGGCTGTATAAGAAATTGCTGCTCAATGCTAAATTGATGAAGCACAAATCTTTGTTTACCTTACTATGAACACCATTTGATTCACTCACGATACATGAAGACTAGTATTAGTAATCAAGGTAAGCACGCAGGTTAAAGATTAAGGGTAGCTCCTATTACTAGTTGATGAACTCTCAATAGAGCTAATAGCGCAGATTTAAAGGGTTTTAGTTGATTATTGGTAATATTGTCATTGGGTTAATAACCATCTAGCAGTTGTCTCATCGGTGACCAATCCATTTATCCAGTGTCCTTTTAACGCCGCTAGAATCGCAGAACGTTTGTCTTCGCCAAACGCGGCACCAATGCGAGGGCAATCGTTGTTGCGCATGTCGTAGCTGGTGATGAAGGTGTTGATCGTGCAATCAACCACTTCGCCTTCGGCGTTGATAAAGCGGCCCAAAATTTCACCAACCGCACCTTGCTGATTGAGCTCATCAGCCTTGTCGGATGAAATGAAACCATCTTTGATGATAGGGCTAGCTTTACTCAGTGAACCAATGCCAGTAAACACCACACTCGCGCTGTCAGCAACACGCGCAACTTCTTGAAATACGCGCATGCTCTTCCAGAGCTTGAGTTCCTCGCTCGAAGTGGCGTAACGCGGAACGGGCAATTGGTAATAGTTAGCCCTAATTTTACGCGCTAAAATCAGCGGCACATCGTCATAGTAATTACATTGCCCATCTACACCCATAGCACTGATCAGCGCTACACATTTGCTGTTTGGTGATTCGAAATCAATACGGTTGATCGCCTTTTTCAGCGTCAAGCCAGAGCCGATACCGATGACTTGATCCTGCTGGTCTTTGGTGTATTTGGACATCAATTGAAAACAACCAAACGAGACGTTATCCAGGGTTTCATCGCTGCTGGTGGTGGGTACGATGTTGCATTCCACCAACTGGTACTTTTCTTTGAGCAGCTCTGCGTAATCTAAACAGGTTGAAACCGGATGGTGTAGACCGACCGATACAATTCCTTCTTCTTTCGCTGCGGCGATCAAACGTTGAACCACTGGGCGTGACAATCCTAGCTCAGCAGCAATATCGCGTTGGTTACGGCCAGAGATGTAGTACATCCAAGCTGCGCGAACCATCTGATCAGTTTTGTAAGTGTCATCTTTAGCCACGTTAATTCCTTATTTTCAATGCCTTATAGCATGAGTGAAATCATTGTTTCTTTCTTTGGCGCGTCAATAGGTCGTATCTTCTCGCGAATATTTAATGAATGCAATATCAATCAATTTTTCACAAATGAACAAAAGAACGTAATTAGGTCTTTTGTTCATTTGTGATCTGTGGCTCTTTATTTGGGTTTTTGATTTATTAGAGTGGCGTCATTAAACAAAAACAAGGAACTATTATGAAAAACCAATACACGTGGCTTCACATCGGTCTAGGCTCATTTCATCGTGCGCACCAAGCTTGGTATCTACATAAATTGCTCGAATCGGGCGATAACAGCTGGCACATCGCAGCGGGTAACATTCGCAATGATGTGGAAGCGACCATTGAAGCGTTGAGATCTCAAAATGGCGAGTATGTACTGGAAACGGTCAGCCCTGCAGGCGAACGTGATTACGAAGTGATCAAGTCAATTCAGACACTGCTACCTTGGCAGGAAGACTTAGCACCTTTGGTTAACGAAGGGGCGAAAGCGCAGACGAAGGTTATTGCGTTTACCGTCACAGAAGGTGGCTATTATCTGAAAACCGACCACACATTAGACGTAGATAATGCGGTATTAAGTGCCGATCTAAATGGTGCTCATCAAACCATTTACGGGACGGTGACGAAAATTTTGGAGCGCCGTATTGCCGATAACACAGGTCCGGTGACATTGCTCAACTGCGATAACGTACGCCACAACGGTGAGCGCTTCCGCGACGGTCTGATGGAATTCCTCACTCTGACAGGTAAAGAAGAGGTGCTGCAGTGGGTAAAAGCAAACTCCACCTGTCCAAATACTATGGTGGATCGCATTGTTCCTCGTCCTGCTGCTGATCTCCCTGCACGTATCAAAGCTAAAACCGGTATTGATGACAAAGCGCCAGTGATGGGTGAAACCTTTATTCAGTGGGTGATTGAAGACAACTTTAAAGACGCACGACCAGCGTTAGAAAATGTTGGTGTGGAAATGGTGGATTCGGTCATTCCTTACGAAGAGGCGAAAATTCGTATCCTCAATGCATCGCACAGCTGTATCGCTTGGGCTGGCACTTTGGTTGGTCAGTCATTTATTCACGAAAGTACCCTTACCGATTACATTTATCAAATTGCGCACGACTACGTGAGTCAAGATGTAATCCCTAGTTTGGGCGAAAACGGTATCGACCTGCCGACATACCGTGATGTAGTGCTTGAGCGATTCACCAACCCTTATATTAAAGACACTAACCAACGTGTGGCGGCCGACGGATTCTCCAAAATTCCCGCGATGATCACCCCAACCATGATTGAATGTTATCAGCGAGGTGTGGCTCCTCAGGCGACTGCGATGCTGCCAGCGTTGTTCTTTGTATTTATGTTGCAATGGCATAAAGGCCTACTGCCATATGAATACCAAGACGGCATTCTAGATACGCGTGCGGTGCATGAGATGTTTGAATCCGCTGATCCAATTGCGGTGTATGCGCAAAATAAAGCTTTGTTTGGTGAACTTGCCGAGAATGCGGAGTTTGAAACTCTTCTGCGCGAGAAAATTGCTGCTACTTACTCAATGATTCAATAAGGGGCTGTCATGTATTTAGGTATTGATCTTGGCACCTCGGAAGTCAAAGCTCTGGTAATTGATGAACAGGGTGAAACGGTTGCCACGCACAGTGCTCCGCTGACCATTCAGCGCCCTCATCCACATTGGTCGGAGCAGGCGCCACAGGAGTGGTGGGAAGCGACCAACTATCTGATTGGTTCGCTGCGAGAAAAGTGTTCTGAACATTGGGGGTCAATCAAAGCAATTGGCCTTTCTGGTCAGATGCATGGCGCGGTTCTATTAGATGAGCGAGATGAGGTGATCCGTCCGGCTATTTTGTGGAATGACACCCGTAGTCATCGGGAGTGCCTTGAACTGGAAGCCGCCGCACCAGATCTGCATGACATCGCTGGCAACCTAGCGATGCCGGGTTTCACCGCGCCGAAGTTGCTTTGGATTCGTAAGCACGAGCCGGACCATTTTGCTCGTATCAACACAGTTCTGTTACCCAAAGACTTTCTACGTATGAAAATGACCGGACGAAAAATCTCGGACATGTCAGATTCTGCGGGCACGTTATGGTTGGATGTGGCGCAGCGTGACTGGTCAGATTCCTTGCTCGATAAATGCCAACTCAGCCGAGCGCAGATGCCAGAGTTGGTGGAAGGTTGTGAAGTTTCGGCTTCTTTGTCAGCAGAGGTAGCACATAAGTGGGGACTGAGCCCTTCAGTGATTGTTGCTGGTGGTGGTGGTGATAACGCCGTTAGCGCAATTGGTGTAGGCGCCGTGAATCCGGGGGATGCGTTTATTTCTCTTGGCACTTCTGGTGTGCTGTTTGTGGTCAATGAACAGTATCGCCCGGCGCCTGAGTCTGCGGTGCATGCTTTCTGTCATGTGTTGCCACAGCGTTGGCACCAAATGAGTGTCATGCTCAGTGCGGCCAGTTGCCTGCAATGGTTCTGTCGCATTGTTGGTGTGACAGAGGTTGAATTGCTGGAAGGCATCGCGCAGTTAAGTGAGGAAGAGAAAGCCAAAGCGCCACTTTTCCTACCTTATCTGTCTGGCGAGCGCACCCCGCACAATGACCCTCAGGCAATGGGGATGTTCCACGGAATGACTCATTCCACCAATCGCGCACTACTGGGCTATGCAGTTATTGAGGGCGTGAGCTTTGGGATTACCGACGGACTACGTGTATTGCAGGAAAGCGGCACCCAAATCGAACAATGTTCTCTCGTCGGGGGTGGGGCACGCAGCGCGTTTTGGGCGCAACTGTTGGCCGATACACTCTGTCTACCTATTGTCACCCATAAAGGTGGAGAAACGGGTGGGGCGCTCGGCGCGGCTCGACTGGCGTGCCTCGCTTCTGACAAAGCCGTCGAAGATGTGTGTAAAAAACCGGAAATCTTCCGCGTCTATCAACCATGTACAGAGCGTGAGCCTGTGTTGAGTCAGCGTTATGAGCGTTTCCGAGCGCTTTACCAAAACGACTTAGCTTTACGGTCATAGCATTGGCGCTAACAGCCAGAACTTAGAAAGATAACCACAAATAAAAGCAAGGACTGCGCCCCTGAAAAAGGGGCGTGGGATTCCTTTACCCTACAAAACGAGGAATATATGGAAAATGTAAGCAAACAGTGGCTTGGATTGCCGCTAAATCTGATATGGGGATATATCGCCATTGCTATCTTTATGACGGGAGATGGGTTTGAACTGGCGTTCCTGTCGCACTACATCACCGAGTTAGGATTTACCCCTGCTCAATCATCTTTGGCGTTTACGCTTTATGGTTTGGCCGCAGCGCTGGCCGCTTGGGTGTCTGGGGTGGTAGCGGAAATCATAACACCGCAGAAAACCATGAGAATCGGCTTTTTGCTGTGGTGTATTTTCCATGTCTTGTTCTTAACGCTGGGGCTAAGTCAGTCAAACTACGCGTTAATTCTTCTATTCTATGGTATCCGCGGGTTGGCTTATCCACTCTTTCTCTATTCCTTTATTGTGGTCATTGTGCACAACGTTCGTAGTGATGGCGTCAGTTCTGCACTTGGTTGGTTCTGGACTGTGTACTCAATTGGTATTGGTGTAGCGGGCAGTTACATCCCAAGCTTCACTATCCCTTGGATCGGCGAGTATGGCACCTTGTGGTTATCGTTAGCATTTTGTGCAGCAGGCGGACTGATCGCCATGATTGCCCTGCGTAATGTTAAAATGCCAACCCACATGCACAACCTGACCAATAAACAGAAACTGACCGAGCTGAGCCGCGCCGTCACGCTACTCTATACCAATAAAAATGTGCTTTACTCCAGCTTCGTACGCATTATCAACACCCTGTCGCTATTTGGTTTTGCCGTCATTATGCCGATGATGTTTGTTGATGATTTAGGATTTACAACATCCGACTGGCTTCAGGTATGGGCGGTGTTCTTCTTTACCACCATTTTCTCTAACGTCTTCTGGGGCATCATGGGTGAGAAACTTGGCTGGATGAAGGTTGTACGCTGGTTCGGCTGCATTGGAATGGCAGTTTCTAGCCTCGCGTTTTATTACATCCCTCAGCACTTTGGCAACAACTTCTATATGGCGCTGATCCCCGCTATTTCTCTGGGCATTTTCGTGGCCGCGTTTGTACCAATGGCTGCTGTGTTTCCTGCACTAGAGCCAAATCACAAAGGTGCAGCGATTTCTGTCTATAACTTGTCCGCGGGGCTATCCAACTTTCTTGCGCCAGCAATTGCAGTGGTCTTGCTGCCGTTTTTCAGTACGATAGGCGTGGTGATTGCCTATACTGCCTTGTATGTGTTGGCGTTTTTCTTCACCTATTTAATTAAAGTGGAGCAACCTGGTTTCGAAGCGAGAGGCGTTGAATCGAGTAAAGTTACTGTTGCGTAAGACGGTTTAGAGTATGGCAACGCTTTTGGTTGCCATACTTTTTCTATTTTTTGAGGTAAGTATGAATAAAAAAGCAGTTATTTTTGACATGGACGGTGTAATTATTGACTCTGAACCTTTGTGGCAGGAAGCACAGATTGAATCGTTGGCTAGTGTTGGCGTGACCGTCACCCGTCAGGACTGTGAGCAATTGACAATGGGGAAGCGTGTTGATGAAATTGCGCGTACTTGGTGTGAGATGTACTCACTGTCCATGCCAGAAAAAGAGTTGGAAAGTCTTATTCTGACTAAGCTGTGTAACCGAATTTCCACCACTGGTGAAGCAATGAAGGGTGTCTATGACGCGTTAAGTTTTTTCTCACAGCAGGGCTTAAAGCTGGCACTCGCAACCTCATCGAACCACGTGGTGATCAAAGCTGTCTTTGATCGTCTTAAACTGTGGGATAAATTTAGTGTGATTTGCAGCGCAGAAGATGAAGAGCATGGTAAACCTAGCCCTGATGTTTATCTGACTGCGGCTCACAGACTTAAGGTTGATGTTGCTGATTGCTTGGTGATAGAAGACAGTTTTGTCGGTCTGACTGCTGCTAAAAGCGCAAATATGATGACTTGCTTAGTTTCTCCATATTGTCAGCATAGCAAATTTACTAAAGCAGATAAACGTTATGTCAATCTAGATTGTTTATTGCAAAGCTACCGAAACTCCCATACTTGTTTGGTACTGCCCAGTTGATAAGTTTGAATATTAATCAGACAAAGTCTGACTAACTCCCTAGTTCTGAATGATTTGTACCAGTATGACTGGACAGTTATCTAAGCGAGACTTGCCATACTTCAATTAATTCGTTCATTGCTAAATTAATAAATGAGTAACTCGGAATTGTCCAGAGATGTGTCAGTGCCGAGCATGACTAACATACCTATGCCTCAACATGAGTTTGGCTTTACTTAATTACCAGCACAGCGGTGGTCGTGTTGTGGTGGTTAATCCACTTTATCTTCTTGCCTTTTCTATCAATATCCTTAAAAATAACACTGTGTTTTTGTACAGTGTTATTTTTAGGTGTTTGCTATGAAAGTTATCCCCATTTCTGCTGGAGCCGGCATTACCGGTTTTGAGTCACCTGCTGCCGAATATTCTCAACTGAGCTTATCGCTCGATGATTTGTTGGTTGAGCACCCGAGTTCGACTTTCTTATGCAAAGCCTGTGGCGATTCGATGCAGAACGTCGGCATCTTTAACCAAGATATTTTGATTGTTGACCGCCATGAGACCTCTAAGAATCTTGACATTATTGTGGCGAACTTCAATGGTGAGTTTGTTTGTAAGATCCTTGATATAAAAAACCGCTTGTTACTGTCAGCAAACGAACAGATTCAACCCGTTTCTATCTACGATTATGACCAGTTTTCTATTGAGGGGGTTGTTGTTCGCTCTATACGCTGTCACCGGCCAAGTTATTTGTTTGCGAACTAGCCTATGTTTGCCTTAGTCGATGCCAATTCTTTACCGCGACAGGTTGATTCTGAAATAAATCTGGAAAGGTATGTGTGATAAGGCTTCTCAGCCTTTTCCAGAAAAACAGTAGTTTTTGACTATTTTTCCTAAAATTCGAGTTTTTAGAATACCAATTTCCAGATAATCTGTCACTTCCCAAAAGGCGAGGCTCAAGGTGTGGTGGACTGATGGATAGCGCCACCAAACTCATTTCTGCCCCAAAACTGTTTAGCTCGAGATTCCTGACCACTTTCTCATGTCAGTTCTTGCCCAACTCTCCCTAATAGTGGACTATGAGCTTAGTTGAGCATTTACGACTAGACAGACATGTTCTGCAATTTGTGAGTGGAAGGAAGGATAAGACTTACAGAACAGTATGTTTCTGTCATGGCGTCTGTAATTTATGAAAATTTTATATAGACACTGTCTGCTGAAAAGACACTGTTAGGCGAAAGAAATGGAATACATTGTGGCACCAGATAGTTATATAAGCCTCATCGGTACTGTTACGCTTTTAGTATCGATATTTTGCTTGTTTGTTACATTTATAGAAAAGCTAAGAAATCACGCGACTAAGCTATTTTCAATAATGCTAGTAGCGTCACTGTCTTTCTTTTCCTCTCACTGGGCTACCTATTTTGCGGCCATTTTTATAGTTGCAACCGCAGTTACTGAGCTTGAGTTCTTGCAGAACTTGGCAGCGATAATTAGAAAAGATGAAAATTATTTCAAATATAAGAAAGAAGCCTTAAGTAAAGCTGAAAATATTCGCCGAAAAGCTGAAGAGGCAATAGAAGAAGAGTACACATCGGAACAACCAGAAGAAACTGGCGATTCCTCAGTTACTAAAATCGATTTATCGAAATTACAAGAACTTTCGAATTCATCAAGGATGAAGTTATCGTTTGAGGTTGAAGATAAGGCTCTCAATTATTTGTCAAAGGAATACGGTCGCATTGAAAGAGGCGTGCGCTTCAGAAAAGGTAGTGAGTCAGTTGAGTTCGATGGGGTTGTTGCAAATGGGCGAGATAAAGAAGACATCATTTTCGAGGTTAAGTGGACGCGAAACCCTGATCATGCCTTTATGTTTATTAACCACTCAGTACGAAGGTCCGCCGAGCAATTAAGTTCCTACTCGTCAATAACTGGCAAAAAACCAATTTTCAACCTAGTTGTGGTGACTAATACGAAAACAAGTTTTGGTAGCGACCGATGGCAGAAGCTGAGCGAAAGGGCAAAAGAGTCTGGTATAAACTTAATAAATTTAAGCCTTAAAGAAATTGGTTTCGAGGTTACACATGAAATCGCCTAACAAGGCCATTAAATTCGCTTCCTGTGGTCGCCGGACGCCCGCAAGCTCGCGCCGTTTATGGCGGCGTTATATTTTCGAGGAGGTTCAGTGAAAGGTCTATTTCTAGGTGCTGGTGCTTCAGTCGAGTGTGGTATGCCGCTCGTTTGGTCGTTTACTAGCATTTTGTCGAATAATATTTTATCTAGATTGGATATAAAACTGTTCAATTTCCACGATGATGAAGCGATAAAAAAGAGGTTTGCTTCAGTTTTTCAAAGTGACACGATGCACTATGAAGAAATGGTTAAGTATTTAGAAAACTGGAAACTAGAAGCGAAAATACCTAAAGAAGCACAAATTGTTGATGGTCTAATCAGGCAGGTCACTGAGTGTATTCAGTTATTGCTACTAGAACTTCAAGAAAAATACCTACCTCGAATGAAAGTTAGGTTCGAAAATTATTTTGGTTTAGAGGCTTTGCTTGAACAACAGGGCAGAATTGAAATATTTTCTCTTAATCACGACCTTATTATAGAAGAACTGTGTGCATATTATAATTTGGGACTAAAAGACGGTTTTTACGCTAATAGAGAGCATGGTTACAAGAACATAGGTGAATTTAGGCTGATTACTTCGGAAGAACTATCTGAACAAAAACTAGACTTCTACGAAGAAAATGAAAAAGGCGTAAACTTGCTGAAACTCCATGGTTCTTTTGACATTTTCGCTATTGAAGACAAAAAAACGTACTTAAAGTCAGTGGGCAATGAAGGTTTCGGCTCTTTTGTATCTGCAATCAGAGATATTGAGTCAAAAAGCTTAGATGTCTGCCAAAAAATGCAAACTCGAGGTGTTAATGAGTTGTTCGTTAATGATTCTTCAGGTGAGTTACAATTTCTAAGGCGCTCATTGTTGTCCGGAGGTCATAAGTTCAAAGGTAAATTTGAACAGATTGCTCCTGTCGCATTATTTGACGCATTTAAAAGTAGAATCAACAATGTGCAAGAGTTGGTGGTTATTGGCTATGGCTTCGGTGATGAGCACGTGAATGAAGTCATGCTAAAGTGGTTATCAAACCCTAATAATCAGTTAACGATTTCCAACCCGTACTGTGACGAAACTCCTGATATTCTGAAAGCTTACCAAGCTCAGGTGAAAATAGTTAAGAAAGGCTTAACAGAATACCTATTGTCTATAGACCCATCCAAGGATACTTCAGAAAGGAAGGCTCAAAGAGAACTAATACAGTATCTAGAAACTCTTTCCCCTGATGAAATCACTGCGTTACTAAAAAGAGCCGCTCCCTTGTAAGTTATTCAGTGAAATGAAAATATAACAAACGGTCAAGGAATCAACATACTTTTCTTAATCTGACTGAAACGCTGTATAGCTTCAGTCCTAAATCGTTTATGTCCAAAAGTGATCTAGGGAAGAATGAGGCAGTCGTGTGGAGTGTTTGGTAGCCCACATCAATATATCAGGTGGATTACTTGATTGGCACGACCTGACTTCTTTTCAGTCTAGAAAGCTCCTCCTGAAGATCTGCATTTTCATGCTCCAACTTATCCACACGAGTTAACGCCTGAACCAGCTTATCATTCAAGTGATGCTGCGCAGCCGCAAATAAGGCTAACTTCTCTCGCTCCGTCTCATACTTAGCCTTGTAGTTATCCTTGATACGCTTTTGCTCTTTGAGCTTAGTGCGCACGGTCTGGATCTCTGGCCGGATTATTTCACCGTTGCCTGCCGCGATTTCGGCTTTAGTCTGTTTAACCTTTTCAACAAACTCGAGGTAGTAATAGCCACTGCCGTTGCCTAGGTTCGCTTCCTCCTCAACAGCGCGCACACTGAGCTTGCGATGGGCTGGGATACGCTTAGGCTTACCCTGTTTAATGCGTTCTAGAGCCGCTTCAAGCGCTAGTAATGTGTTTTCGCTCTTATTCATGAGCTCGCTACCTTTAAGTCAGGTTCGAAAGGGGTAAATGGCAGTTCAAAATCAGCCATGACTATCTCTGCGGCTCTTACTTGGGTGATGTAGTGGCTACGCTCACTCACCGAAATATCTTTGTCGGATTCCATATAAACAACCAAACTGTTATGCTTTTTCTGCCACCACCGAGCTTGTTCCTCGTCAATGATGCTGCTGCCTGAGCCGCAATCGACACAGAATTGCGGCATGACAACACCATCCATATCGCAATTGTATCCATTTTTACAGTAGCTATGAGTCGTGCCATGAAGGGTGAGCTTACCATCCTTGACGGCCTTGTAGATAACATCCCACGAACTGTAGATGGTTGGGACATCTCCTCGCATTTGCATGATCGCTTTGCCATGTGAGCCTGATAATTTTTCACTAGAGTGCCACTGTTTGAAGATTTTATTTGCCGTGGTTTCAGCGTTAATGTCCTCAAGCATAGACTGGATTTTTTCATCCACAACAAGGCTTCGATAACTGGCTAGCTTGCCACCGTTGGTATACCACTCGGTCATAGCAAGATACAGGTGCTTGAACTGCTGTTTGAGAGCGACCATTGTGCCAAAACGGTTCTTAATGCAATAGAATGCCAAAGAGCGTCTAAATTGGTGTGTAGACATGTGCCAAGGCTTACCGACTAGGACATACTTTTTAACCCTCCCATGTGATTGAGGGTTAGAATCTAGGCATTCTTGGTAGTCTTCCTCTGTCACAATAAAATTGAATTGCTTGCAGAACATCTGAAGACGTACACTCCAGTATGAGATTAATGTGGGTGGTTTAGAGCGAGCTGATCGGTTAACCCAAAGAGTGTTTGTGTACTTTTTATCTGGATAGGTCACTTCTTGTCGCCACCTTTCAGTTAGCGTTGTCATGAGTTCAATTGCGATCTTAGATGAACTGGCTGTTATCCATGTTTCTCGTTTTTCACCCAACTTAAAGGTGTGTGATTGGAGCATATGATATTCACGACCTTCAAAAGTATCCTTGTAATAGCTATTTGGCGTGAGCTTATCTAACTCTGAATCACGCATACCACTAAAACCACCACACACGATGTAGCTTGCATTGATTAACTGCCCTCGATATCGCTGAAATTCCGAGCTATTGGCAAGTGGTATGTTCGGCAGTTTTTGTGCAAGAGGCGAAATAATATCCCTTGGGTTTCGAGGTTTGTTGTCACGTATATAAGCGACACGTATACTTTTATCTATTTCGCCATTAGCCAACATAAAGGAGAAGCTTTCACCACTCGCCACCTTTTCACTGAGACGTCGATCACCTTCACGGTAATTCTCTTGAAGTTGACTCTCGACTTGAGCAATTAGCTTCCTTTTAGGGTGTGCTTCCTCAATCAGTCCAATCGCTTTGCTATAAATGGCATTGCACAAACGCTCTGGAATGGCCAGTGTTTGTTGTGCCTCTAACTGAATTAACCTTCTAGCAACAACGTCGGACTTTAAAGGTCCAAGAAACTCATGCTTAACCTTATGCCATGCTGAATCTCTAATGATTGAATTGATAGAGACAACACATGTCCTTATTGAAGATTGGGAGTATTGTTTTTCAACCAAATGCCCTTCAAAGTTAGTCCAATTTGATGATTTCGAAAGAGCGCGTATAGAATCAAAGCCTTGCTCTACCAGATGACTGTAAGGTATGTTCGTATATTTGAGTCTTGAAAGTACACTACTAAACTTCAAAGCCTTACGCTGTTTTGGACCTTTATTGAATAACCAACCGTAGGTAAAAAGTTTCAACTCTCGCTGTAAGTCTTTATTGGTATTCAATTGATTGAAATTAAGAGTGTTCTTATGTGCACTTTTGTTTCGTGAAAACGCAAAGCAATACCAAGCGCTATCACCGAAGTAGGCTGTTACCTTGCCAGATTCATCCTTGCAGACCACAACCTTATCAAGCTCATCAAAACGTTCTTCATGATAGAGCGTGACCACATCGGCTTCTTCTACTTTATGCTGCTCTGGGAAGCTATCTAAATATAAGTGCTGAACTGGCATTACACGCTCTCCTGTTGACGATTAGGGATTAAGAAAAGAATGGATTCAGGCTCATTCCACACTGGGTGAAGCCCTTCATCATTCAGTTTTTCTTCAGCTTGTTTTAAAATTTTAGAATTGATATCGGGAAGAATTTTAGAATCTATAAACACTATGACTTGTTCAAAATTCTTGCGGTAATGGTGAGCATCCAAATGTAGGTACAGCGACTCTTCAATGCACGCCCTAAATGACAGCAAGCACCAAATATCCGCAACGGATTGAACGATGACTTGATAAGGACAACCAAAACATGCCAATAAATCCGCACAAGCCAATCGCTCTCCATTCTTGGCTAGCCCTTGCTTCAGCGCCTTTTTGGTGTGCTTTTCTGACTTACTACCAAAGGGGTCACTACAACTGCCACCATTAGATGTGCGACTGAGATTTGGTATTTCAATCGCATTCTCTTTTTCAATCACAAGCACATCAATACCAAGGTTTTCTTGTGCTTCCTTGGGTGATACGCCTTGTTTTATTTGTTCTTCACGAATGGCGAAAGTATCTTGCAGCATCCCATTGTTACTGTATTTATTGCCTTCACTGTAACTCTTTTTTCGAGTATTGGATGTATTCCCAAGCATAATGTTATTTACTATTTCACCCTGATGATAAGCGGTTAATCGTGCGCCTGTTTCACGAAAACGACTTACCATAGGGCGTAATCGTCGCCCCGTTTGATCGTTGAAAGTGAAGTACCTTTCCACCCAATGTGCAAGGAAAGAATTTAAGGTATTCCTTTTGACAGGCTGTACTTTTTTCATGGCTATAGTTTGCAGTAGTAGAGCATCTTCCCCAGTAGAAATTAATCGTGAAACCTCAAGTAACTGATCAAAAAAGTCCATCGAATATTTTGGGATTTCTAGTTCGTGTTCACCCATTTCCACAAGAATGGTTTTAAACGCTCTTCGTTTAAATGCTGGCATCGTATACCATGCCTCACCAACTGTGGTTGAAGCGTTCTCTGGTTGCTTTAACTTGAACAAATCACTTGTGTTTACGTAGGTGTAATACGCCATTAGATATGTAGCAGCGGACATCATCTTAGAGATAGCTGCACATAATTTGTATTCACATCCTTTCCAGTGAAAGGTCATGGTTGGTATGCTCTGATACGCCTGAATATGTTTCTCAGGATTATCTATAAACTGTTGATGCGTTTGCTTAAATAATGCCCTCAAAAAAGGGAGTATTTGCTTTAAGTCACTTCGAGTGTAGGCTTCAAAAGGTTCGGCATCATCATTATATCGCGTAACAATATTATCAAAGTACGAGTGAGGTAAATCTAGATATTGAGTAAAGATGACCTGCAATAATGCGTGGCCTGTTCTATAGGTTGAGTTTTTGATTTGCCCTAGCATGACACGCTCATCTTCAAAATTCATATAGCCTTCGATTGATGATTGAGTAAAGGTTTCAACATCTCTCTTGTCACACCACCGAATGTATTGAGATAACTTTACGAAATAGCTGTATAGCTTTTCGTGGCTACCACCTTCCTC
>NZ_VHKO01000054.1 GCF_015223435.1 Vibrio hibernica | reverse complement strand
AAACCTGCGTAGCTGATCCTAGTTTATTAATTGATGAACCAGCGATTGTTCTTACTCACTTTGGGACTCAAGATTTTAAGCCTGGATGGGCTCCATCAATAGATGTGCCTGCCGGGAATTATAATGAGATGACGTTAAATTCTACAACTTTTAATTTTACTGGTTCAGAGTACCATATTAAAAAACTAATTATTAATAGTGGTGCTACAGCCAACTTTACTAATAAAACTTTATTGATTGTTAATGAAGCTGAGTTTGGTGGAGGCATTACCGTCAATGTGAAAGGAAATAGTGCTGGAAATCTAATCGTTTGGGCTGAGGGTTCGGGCGCTAAAATTACAGTTAGATTGAGTAGTACTCTAAATGCAGCACTATTTAGTCGAAGTTCAGTTTCTGTTTCAGGGAATGCAAGTGTGCTTGGTTCCATCACCACACATGATTTAAAATTAGAAGGAAGCGCCAGCTCTACTTATTCCGGTGACGTTTGTCCAATCGATCCAAATGCAAATTACTCTTTAGATGTCACCCCAAATAACCAATTTGCATTATTGTGCCAAGCCCCTAAAGTCACTTATACCGTTTATAATGAAGATGGCACTATTGCTACCGATTATAACGGAACTATTACAGCAATCTACAGCACAGGTTTAACACCATTAGATCCTACGGTTGGCAATAAAAATAGCAATTATGTCTATACACCTAACAATGGGGTTGTGACGGTTCCGGTGAGAGCTGACACCATTCAAGAGTACAGTGTAAGTGCTGAATTAACGGGCGATTCAAGCGCAACTTATTCAGGTGATATTTTATTCGGACCTTACAAGTTTGATGTTGAACAAGTAAAAGCGGTGGCAGGTCACCCCACTCAATTTAGTGTGCAAGTATTGGCTTGTAAGGACGATAAAGTCACACCAGTAAAAGGGTATAGTGGTGATAAGGATCTCACAGTATCTAACATTAACCTTACCAAGCCTACCACTGCGCAAGGCGCTCAAGATGGCGGTTTACAGGTGAGTGATAGAGAAAATGGAAATTATAGTTCAACGGCAATTAAACTTAATTTTAGTGAAGATGCGAAATCTTCCGCTTACTTAAAATACGCTGAGTCAGGTTCACTGACTTTTATGCTGACCGATCCAAAATTTGTGTGCCCTGCTGATTACGATGGATGCGATATTACCCCTAATGGTGATGGAACAGACGGCGGAGATGGCACGGATTCAGATAGTGTTAGTACACTGCAAGGTTTAGTTAATGTCGATGTTCGCCCTTGGACATTCGCTATTTGCAAGCCTAAAGATGAATACGGCAACGCTTATGATGCAACTGGGAACTCCGATGAGGGTGAAAAATTCATTCCAGCAGGTGAAGCATTTTCATTACAAATCAAGCCTATTGTTTGGAAAGCTGGAGATCCCGATCCTACTACGGTGAAAGATATTGGAAAAATCCAATCGCCAGATGAATACTGTAATAACGATCCGACGTCTAATTTCTTTGTGCCTGGTGCTTTTGCATGGACTGTTGTTCTTGACGGTAAATTAGAAACGCCTGAGGAAGGTAATTCTGATATTACGTTGGAATCTTTGTCGAGTTTAAATCGTTTAAATACAGAAAAAGTTCAGGGTGATTACTTTCTTTATGATGATTTAAGTTGGCAAGAGGTAGGCAGCCTTAATATCAGTGTTGATAATACTCCTGAGTATTTAGGTATGGAAATTAATCACAACTATCGTGAAGTTGGCCGTTTCTACCCACACCACTTTAAGCTTGAAAATGATAACCAATGGAATTATGCCACTGGCCACAATGGTTTCGCGTATATGAATCAACCCATAGAAGTGAATTACACAGTTAAAGCTAAAAATGCAATGGATAGCGATACTGAAAATTATGGTTATTTTTCAGATAAGCTTTTAGCCTCTTTTACTATTGAAGGAATAAAAAGAGAAAGGATATTTGGTTCGATGGTTGATGGTGATAGTTTGAATGAGCGTATTTTGGGAGGGAGTCAAAGTTTAAAAAATTGGAATAAAGCAATTTATGAATTTAGAGTCAGTGATTTTATGTTCAAAAAATTTGATGTGAATAATTCTCCTTATATCACGAAGCCTGACGGTCCTTATAGCATTGAAAATTCGACCTTTGGTGTCGTGGTTGACACATTAGATCCAACTTACCTTAATAACGACAATGTGAATTTTGATAAAAACTTTGTTGATACCAGCACTTTTAAGACTAACCATGGATTGGATGGGCTTGGTGTCGCATTTAATACTCAACCCGACTTCCGATATGGTCGCATGGCATTAGACAGTGTCAGTGGCCCTATTGGAGGCCCAATTAGTGTGCCATTACGATCTGAATATTGGGATGGGAGTAGCTTTATTACTAATCCTGATGATAGCGGCAGCCAGCTCATACCGAGCGTTTATTATGTCATGAGTAATCTTCAGGATAGTTCGGCGAAATTTTCCGATGTCGGTACTAGTAAAGTTACAAATGGTAAGTCTAGTGTGCTTAAGGCCGAAAAAAGTACCCATGAGCGGGAAACCGTTCGTCTCTTTTTACGTCAAGGTAATGACTCGACAGGTTATAAAAATAGTCCCAAACCTGCCGATGATCCTGATTTAAATGCAACAATTAAAGGTTGGATTAATCTCGAGGATATTGGTCAACCTTGGCTGCAATTTAACTGGCGAAACTTAGGGGATGAAGATCCATCAACTGTTGTGATTTTTGGGGCTTATCGCGGAAATGATCGTATCATTTATCGTGGTGAGCCGAATTTGACGGCCAATTGATCTTAGTACTAAATAGCGACGATTAACCAAGCAATATAAAAATAAACTCTTGCTTGGGTTAACTTTCTGTAAGAATGCACACTATTCTTAGGTGGTTGGTGGTTATTGCTTGCCGACAGTGCTAGGCATTGGTACATTTAGCACAATTTTATTTTTGTCAATTGCTCTTAGGATAACGAAGAATATGTTTAAGAAACTTCGTGGTATGTTTTCAAATGATCTTTCTATTGATCTAGGTACTGCTAACACTCTCATTTATGTTAAAGGTCAAGGCATTGTTCTTGATGAACCGTCAGTGGTTGCGATTCGTCAAGATCGCAACGGAACGACAAAAACCGTTGCAGCCGTTGGTCATGAAGCCAAGTTAATGTTAGGTCGTACACCTGGAAATATCTCAGCTATTCGTCCAATGAAAGATGGTGTAATTGCAGATTTTTATGTAACTGAAAAAATGTTGCAGCACTTTATTAAGCAAGTGCACGACAACAGTGTATTAAAACCAAGCCCACGCGTTTTAGTTTGTGTTCCTTGTGGTTCTACCCAAGTTGAGCGTCGTGCTATTCGTGAGTCTGCATTAGGTGCGGGCGCACGTGAGGTTTTCCTAATTGATGAGCCAATGGCCGCAGCAATTGGAGCTGGTCTTCGTGTTTCTGAGCCAACCGGTTCTATGGTTGTTGATATTGGTGGTGGTACAACAGAAGTCGCCGTTATTTCTTTAAATGGTGTGGTGTATTCATCGTCTGTTCGTATTGGTGGTGACCGTTTTGATGAAGCGATTATCAACTATGTTCGTCGTAACTACGGCAGCTTAATTGGTGAAGCCACTGCAGAAAAAATTAAGCATGAAATTGGTTCGGGTTATCCTGGTGATGAAGTGCTTGAAATGGAAGTTCGTGGTCGTAACCTTGCTGAAGGTGTTCCGCGTAGTTTTACACTCAATTCCAATGAAATTTTAGAAGCATTACAAGAACCTCTTTCTGGCATCGTTTCTGCTGTTATGGTGGCATTAGAGCAATGTCCGCCTGAATTGGCTTCAGATATTTCAGAGAATGGTATCGTGTTAACCGGTGGTGGCGCGTTACTGAAAGATATCGATCGTTTATTAACGGAAGAAACGGGGATCCCAGTTGTGGTTGCCGATGAGCCATTAACTTGTGTTGCTCTTGGTGGCGGTAAAGCACTAGAAATGATTGATATGCATGGCGGTGACCTGTTCAGTGACGAATAATTTCCTTACTGTTCGAAATGACGGTTAGCCTGTATGAAACTGATTTTTGGTCGTGGTCCTTCCTTACAATTACGATTGTTCTTCGCTCTCGTTATATCAGCCGGCTTAATGCTGGCTGATAGTCGTTTAGATACGTTTTCAAATGTCCGGTATTTACTCAATAGTACTGTTGCACCTTTGCAATATGCTGCCAATTTACCTCGTAGCATGTTTGATAGAATGTATGAACGTTTTAATAGCCTTAAAACCTTGGTTGATAATAACAACGCCTTGAAAAATGAAGTATTAGGTTTAAAAGGTGATTTATTACTATTAAAGCAATATCAAGAAGAAAATAATCGGTTACGCCAGCTATTAGGTTCTCCTTATGTTCGTGATGAAAAGAAAATTGTCACAGAAGTGATGGCGGTAGATTCTTCTCCTTATACGCATCAAGTTGTCGTGAATAAAGGCCGAAGTGATGGTGTTTATGAAGGGCAACCTGTTATTAATGAGAAAGGAATTGTCGGCCAAGTCGTTAATGTCTCCGCCCATAACAGTCGGGTATTACTGCTGACCGATAGTAATAGCTCTATTCCAGTTCAAGTGCTGAGAAACGATATTCGTATTATTTCAAGTGGGAATGGGGATATAGACTCTATTCAATTAGAACATGTACCAACCAGTACTGATATTCAAACCGGCGATCTATTGGTGTCTTCTGGTCTTGGTGGTCGTTATCCTGAAGGTTACCCTGTCGGTTATGTCACCAGTGTAAAGAATGATAATCGTCGTCCTTTTGCTCAAATTACCGCTAAGCCTGTCGTTGAATTTGATCGACTACGTTATTTACTTTTAGTATGGCCTGATCAAGGTCGCCAAAAGCAAGCACAAGCTATTTTACAGTCAGAGCAGGTGGTCGGCGATGCGCAATAATATTTTTCGTAGCAAGATAATTATTTGGGCGACACTTTTTATTGCTTTGATCCTACAAGCGGTTCCTTGGCCCGGGCCTTTGGAAGTATTACGCCCAAATTGGATCATTTTAATTACGTGCTATTGGATTTTAGCATTACCACACCGTGTTAATGTTGGCTCGGCTTTAGTTGTTGGCTTGATATGGGATTTGGTAATAGGTTCAACGCTAGGCATACATGGTTTAGTTATGTCTATTGTGGCCTATATTGTGGCTCTCAATTTTCAAATGCTCAGAAATATGGCTTTATGGCAGCAAGCCGTGATCATCGGTTTACTGAGTGTTTTAGCTAAGTTTATCGAATTTTTTGGTGAGTTTTTAATAAAAGACATACAGTTTAACCCTCATTACTTATGGGGTGGGATGATTAACTGTATTCTATGGCCGTGGATATTCTTGCTGTTAAGACGTTTTCGTCGTCATTGGTATATGCGTTAATAGCCGATTCAAGCTTTAGGGCGTTTCTCTTGGGAATCTAAAAGCAAAAATGTCTTGCTTCTAGTTTGTTTGGATCTCTCTCATTAGTTGTTTGGCGCTTTCTTTTTCTCCATTAAGGCTTTTTATGTCTTCTTCATTTTTACTTGCCTCAGGTTCTCCTCGTCGTAAAGAGTTACTGACCCTATTGGGTTATCAGTTTGATATTATTATTTCCAATATTGAAGAGCAGCAAAATACAGGCGAATTACCACAAGACTATGTGGCGCGTTTATCTCGCGAGAAAGCCCAAGCTGGGTTAGTGTTGGCGAAAGAGATATCTCCTCATTTATCTTTACCTGTATTAGGTGCAGATACCATCGTTGTGATAGGACATCGAGTATTAGAAAAGCCAGTTGACTACAATGATAGTAAGAATATGTTACAGCAACTTTCTGGCGGAAAACATCAAGTGATGACTTCTGTGACGGTTGCTGATCATAACCGATTTAAAACAACAACCGTGGTTACTGATGTTTGGTTCAAGGTTTTGACTGAATCAGAAATACAAGCCTACTGGCAGAGTGGCGAGCCTTGTGACAAAGCGGGCAGTTATGGCATTCAGGGAATTGGTGGTCGCTTTGTCTCCCGTATTGAAGGTAGCTACCACGCAGTAATGGGCCTGCCTTTAGTGGAAACGGATTTGTTGTTAACCGATTTTTTATAAGAATTATGAGGCTCCTATGAGTGCAAAAAGTGCAGAGCTATTAATTAATGTCACTCCAAGTGAAACTCGTGTCGCCATGATCGAAGCTGGAATTTTACAAGAAGTTCATATTGAGCGTGAAGCTCGCCGCGGTATTGTCGGTAATATTTATAAAGGCAAAGTCAGTCGTGTATTGCCGGGTATGCAAGCCGCTTTTATCGATATAGGTTTAGATAAAGCGGCATTTTTACATGCCTCGGATATTGTTCCGCATACCGAATGTGTTTCGGAGAATGAAAAAAAACAATTCCAAGTCCGTGATATTTCAGAGTTGGTGCGTCAAGGGCAAGATATTGTTGTTCAAGTCGTTAAAGATCCACTTGGAACAAAAGGTGCTCGTTTAACGACCGATATTACGCTTCCATCGCGCTATCTTGTTTTTATGCCAGGCGCGGCTCATGTGGGGGTTTCACAGCGTATTGATGATGAAGCGGAGCGTGATCGTCTAAAGGAAATAGTACTGCCTTATTGTGATGATAATGGTGGTTTTATTATTCGTACTGCTGCCGAAGCGGCTGATAGTCGTGAGCTGGCTCAAGATGCTGCTTTCTTAAAACGTTTGTGGAGTAAAATCTCTGAACGTCGTGGCAAGTATAAAACCAAAACCATGTTGTATGGCGAGCTTGGACTTGCACCACGTATTTTACGTGACTTTGTTGGAACGGAAATTTCTCGTGTGCAAGTCGACTCTCGTCTGGCCTTTGAAACCTTGAAAGAGTTTACTTCTGAATTTGTACCAGAGCTTACGGAACGCTTAGAGCTGTACTCTGGAGCCAAACCTATTTTTGATATGTTCGATGCTGAAAATGAGATCCAACGATCATTAGATAGAAAAGTTGAGCTTAAATCGGGTGGGTATTTGATTATCGATCAAACGGAAGCGATGACAACCGTTGATATTAATACGGGCGCTTTTGTAGGGCGTCGTAATCTAGAAGAAACCATTTTTAATACCAATGTGGAAGCAACTCAAGCCATTGCACGTCAACTTAGGTTACGTAATTTAGGCGGTATCATCATCATTGATTTTATCGATATGATGGAAGAAGAGCACCGTCGTCGAGTCATTCAATCTTTAGAGCTTGCACTGGCTAACGATCGGGTAAAAACCAACATTAATGGTTTTACTCAGCTGGGTTTAATTGAAATGACTCGCAAAAGAACACGCGAAAGTATTGAACACGTTTTATGTGGCGGTTGCCCTACATGCAAAGGGCGAGGAACGGTAAAAACAGTCGAAACGGTATGCTTTGAAATATTGCGCGAAATCACTCGTGTTAATCGTGCTTATGATGCCGATAATTTTGTCGTATATGCAGCTCCTGCGGTAGCCGAAACGTTGCAAGGTGATGAGTCTCATGCATTAGCTGAGCTAGAAGTCTTTATTGGTAAACAAGTCAAAATTCAGATTGAGCCTTTGTATGTACAAGAGCAATTTGATGTAGTTATGATGTAATGTGGAGTAAGCGGTGACCTTTGCCACACGCCTTTGGCGTTCTTTATTATGGTTCATTTTAACGGGTGCAGTGCTTGTGGCGATTCTTGTCACCGCTTTGCGCCTTTTTTTACCCAATCTCAATCAATATCGCGGAGAGATTGAATCTGAGATTTTTAACGCCACTGGTGTTCAAGTTAATGTGGGTAATATTAAAGGGTATTGGACCAATATCACGCCCTCTTTGGCTCTTAAAAATGTACAAGTGGTTTTGCCTAACGAGCAAGTGCCAATTGTAACGATAGGCCGTACAGACTTAGAGCTGGATTTGTTTTCCTCTTTCATCCATTGGCAGCCGAAACTTGACCGCGTGACGATTCAAGGCCTGCAAGCGGATGTGAGTCGTTGGCCTTTAATTCCAGATAAAGATAATCAAAAGATCAATTCAAAAGAAGATAACCCTGAGTTATTCAATAACCTTCAAACCTTATTTTTAAAACAATTAGGATCTTTTTCAGTTTTAGATTCATCCATTACTTATTTAGCGCTAAGTGGAGAAGTGCGCCAATTAGATATTGATAGGCTTCGCTGGCAAAACCAAGGTGCTGACCATAAAGCCGAAGGTGTATTAAGTATCGCCGGTGTTAACTTGAACAAAGTGTCGGTGATCGCCAATTTTACTGAGCAAGGCAATTTACGCTATCTGGATGGGGATTTTTTTCTATCGGCGCAAAATGTTCCTATTACGCCATGGATGACCGATTACTTGAAAAGTTCGACCACGATTCATTCTGGTCGAGTCAGTGTGAATACTTGGCTGAGCTTAAAGCAAGGGAAGCCAACGGATGCTTTGATGGAGCTACAATCATCTCGTTTGTTGTGGGGCGAAAAAGAAGATAAGCATGAATTACTCATAAATCGTGGTGTGGTTAAGCTAAAACCTATCGATGAAGGTTGGTTGGTTCAAGGTCAAAAATTTGAGATGCAAACCGATGGGCAGTCATGGGTAGCACCACAATTTTCATTTAATTGGCAACCAGAGACATTCGCACTTAATGCCTCTCAATTAGAATTGGACAAAGTCACGCCTTTTATTAGTTTGTTGTCTTCTCAAAAAGAAACAAATGAATTACTCGCTAAGTTGCAACCTTCAGGAATATTAAGTGATATCCGCGTTGATATTCCGCGTAATCAGAAAAATATAACTTATTCAGCCGCACTGACTGATGGAAGTATCAAGCAGTGGGATCTGCTTCCTGCTGTACATAAATTATCAGCCAAAATCAGCGGTAATAAAAATATAGCGTCGATTAAAACCAGCTTAAAAGATGATGAACTTCCTTATGGTGATGTTTTTCAAGCCCCTTTACGCATTCAAGACAGTGAAGTGAATTTGGTGTGGCAAGGCGGCGATGATGGTTGGAAACTATGGGCTGATAAAGTTGAAGTGACGACCCCTGATTTACATGCATTGGGCGCTTTTAGCTTAGAGTTTCCTAAAGATAAGTCTGCTTTCCTTTCTTTTTATGCTGAGGTAGATGTCGTTAATGCAGGGGAAACCTGGCGTTATTTGCCTACGCTTGCTCTTGGACATGATCTGACCAATTACCTATCCACTGCGATTCAAGGTGGTACGGCTAAAACCGCTAAACTCATTTGGTACGGCCCGTTAAGCTCGTTTCCTTATCATCAACATGATGGTGTATTCCAAGTTAAAGTTGGTTTACAAGATGCGAAATTTAGTTTTGATACGGCTTGGCCAACCATAACAGATATGCAACTCGATCTACTGTTTGAGAATGATGCTATGTATTTAGAATCTGATTCAGCGAAGTTGATGGGAGTTCAAGCGCAACATATCAGTGGTAAAATTCCAAGTTTAGATCCCGATGGCCATATTGAAATCACGGCGAAAGCAAAAGCTGATGGTAAAGATGTTCGTAATTATATGATGGCGACACCTTTAGTTGATTCGGTTGGTGCAACGTTGTCGGCGGTTCAGATCGATGGCCCAGTAAGCTCAACCTTTAAGCTTAATATTCCTTTTAATGGCGATAAAGCACGAGCGTGGGGGTATGCAGATTTATCGAATAATCCTATTGCCGTACAAAGCCCTCCAATTGAATTGACCAATGCGACAGGAAGAATTGATTTTGATAATGATGTAGTAAAATCAAAAGGTATCAAAGCAAACTTGCTTGAACAGCCTATCTCATTGGATTTTACGGGACAAAATAAAGGCAAAGGTTATGGGGTGGATATCGATGTGTTAGGAGAAACCAGCCTAACTCGTTTACAAAAAGCGATTCCTTCCCCTTGGTTGGAACCGCTGAAAGGCTCTGCGCCATGGAATTTAAATCTAAACCTGAATTTCAATGACGTCGGTTTTACTTATCAAATTGATAGCCAAGCTGATCTTGAATATATATCGAGTAGTTACCCTGATCCACTTGGTAAGGGACTAGGATTAAAAGGCAAGGCTCGTTTACAAGCCGCGGGTAATCAAGAACGTGTCTCCGCAAGATTAACCCTGCCAACAGTGAAATACCAAGCGGATATCGATATTAGTAAATCCACCCCAGTGATTCAGGCAAGTAATGTCATTGTTGGTAAGGGCGATTTTAAAGTGAGTCCAATTGGGGGATATTATTTTTCAATCAATCAAGCTAAATTCGATGCCGATAGTTGGATAGATTTTTTGATGGATGGCGATCATCAGATTGCACTTGAACCTATCGATAAGTCGGTAGCTAAACCTCAAGCCGTGGTATTAGCAGAATCATCTACTGAGACCGATCTTAATTTTCCAGTTTTACCTATGCCAGAAAATGTGGATGTTAATACAAAAAACCTAAAACTTGCTGGGCTGGATTGGCATAAAGTTAACTTCTCTGCGGTACATACCACTAATAATTGGCAGATGAAAGTTCAAAGCAGTGAGGCGGTTGGAACGGCAAACTTCCGTAATAAAAAAGAGCTTACCATTGATTTAGCCAGCGCACATATTTTTGTTCCGCAGTGGGAGGAATCGGAGAAAAAAACGCTCATCAGCGATTTGAAGAAAGATGAACCATTAATTAGCGCTTTTGATCGTCAATTTCATCAATCTATGCCGAACCTTAATCTAAAAATTAATGATCTGTGGCTACAAGGCTATAAGGTCGGTACGGTTGATATGCAGTTATATCATGATAAATATAAGCTAGTGTGGCGAAAACTGGATTTGAAAACCGGTTCTAATCACTTACAAGCGAATGGCTGGTGGTTATTAGCGGGTGATAAAAGTCATTCCGATTTCACGCTAAATTTAACTGGGGAAAATAATTCAGAAGTGATGGCGCGTTTTGGTATTAGCTCGGGTGTGCAAAAGGCATCATTTAAAATTGAGAGTAATACCAGTTGGGATGGTGCGCCTTGGTCGATGAAAACCGATACACTACAAGGTGATTTGTCTAGTGAGTTTAAAGATGGCGTTATCACGGATGTGAATGGCGCAGCACGTTTATTAGGTCTCTTTAGTCTTGATTCGATTATTCGTAAGATGAAGCTGGACTTTACGGGTGTTTTCGATGATGGGATGGCGTTCAGCTCGATTAAAGGCACCGGAAAAATGAATAAAGGTGTGTTTGTTACCAATGATCTCGAAATGGATGGTTCGGCGGGGGATATGAAACTGCGTGGAACCGCCGACCTAAATACTCGTTTAGTTGATGCAGAAGTGACCTTTTACCCTGATTTAACCTCTAGTATTCCCATTGTGGCGGCATTTGCGGTCACACCACAAGCGGCTTTGGCAGTCTTTGCCCTAACTAAGGTGTTATCTCCGGTTGTCGATGTATTTACTAAAGTGCAATATGAAGTGAAAGGCCCTTTAGATGCACCGAACGTGAAAGAGATTTCTCGTAGTAAAGGGGAATATAAGCTTAATGAAGATAAGAAATAATGCAAGGCGGCACGCTATCATATTGTTAACTTGCTGAAGGGTTTAACGTGGCAGCTATTTAATATGACAAGCTATATAACGTGAAAAGCTATTTAAAACGTGACAAAGCAATTGACGGATCAATCTTAGCCAAACGCTTTTTGTAAACATCAAGTTGTTGCTTTAAGTTGGCGACATAAGGATAGAAGATGGCAAAAGTAGGGATCATTCAAATGACATCAGGATCGGATCCTGATGTTAATTTAAAAGCTATCGAAACTGAAATCAAGCACTTGTATAAACAACAAGTGGCTTGGGCGGTTGTACCTGAAAATGCCTTGGTGTTTGGTAGCAAAGAAGATTATGTCAAGATAGCAGAGCCATTAAATAATGGTCCGGTTCAGGCCCAATTAGCTCAACTGGCGAAGCAATATCAAATGTGGTTAGTGGTAGGCTCATTTCCGATTAAAGATGGGAACCAAGTTAAAGCAACTTGTTTGGTGTTTTCATCGTGCGGAAGCTTATACGCGGATTACGATAAATTGCATTTGTTTGATGTGGATGTTTCTGATGCCCATCAGCATTACCGAGAATCAGAGACTTTCTCTGCTGGTAATCGAGTCGTCGTTGCCCAAACTCCGTTTGCTAACCTCGGTTTATCTATCTGTTATGATTTGCGCTTTCCCGCATTATTTTCCCAATTAAGGCAACAAGGTGCTCAAGTGATTGTTGTGCCAGCGGCATTCACCAAGCCGACCGGGCAAGCTCATTGGGAAGTATTATTACGAGCCAGAGCGATTGAAACACAATGTTGGATCGTGGCAGCTGGGCAAACTGGTGTTCATCCTTGCGGACGAGAAACGTGGGGACATTCCATGGTGGTTGATCCGTGGGGAAATATTGTGGCAAGTTTGTCCGAGACAGCTGGGCACTTAATCGCTAACATTGATACTAAATTAAATGAAGATATTCGATCTCGAATGCCGGTTATACAGCACACTCGATTCGACGGTCATCTGATTACTAAATAATAGAGCACTTATGACACTAAATACGGTAGAACAAGCATTACTTGCACCCACAGGTCTAACAGAAAGTGATATTCAAAAGACGTTAGAAAGCATAGCCACTCGCCAGATTGATTATGCGGATGTGTACTTTCAATCGAGTTGGCATGAATCTTTGATATTAGAAGATAGCATTATTAAAGACGGCTCATTTAATATTGACCGTGGCGTGGGCATTCGTGCTATTTCGGGTGAAAAAACCGGTTTTGCTTATTCAGATCAAATTGATCTTAATGGATTAACGCAAAGTGCGATTGCGGCTCGAGGTATTGCTCAACAAGGCCAAAATGCCAAGGTTAAGGCGTTTACTAAATCTGCTACTCCTCAAACCTACCAAGCGATCAATCCATTAGAAAGTTTAGATAAGCAGAAAAAAATTAATTTGTTAAAAGAGATTGATGCCTATATTCGTAGTAAAGAGCCATTAGTTCAGGAAGTCTCGGTCAGTATCAGTGGCGAATACGATCAAATATTAGTTGCAGCAACCGATGGTACTTATGCAGGTGATGTGCGTCCATTGGTGCGCTTATCTGTCAGTGTATTAGTTCAACGTGGTGATAAACGTGAACGTGGCAGTGCGGGTGGCGGTGGTCGTTATGGTTATCAAGCTTTCTTACAGCAAGATGGGGATAAAACCGTCGCATTGCATTTTGCTGATGAAGCTATTCGTCAAGCATTAGTCAATCTAGATGCCGATGAAGCACCTGCTGGCACCATGCCAATTGTATTGGGAGCAGGTTGGCCGGGCGTATTATTGCACGAAGCGGTTGGGCATGGTTTAGAAGGTGACTTTAACCGTAAAGAGTCTTCCGTATTTTCTGGGAAATTGGGCCAAAAGGTTACCTCTGATCTGTGCACTATCGTTGATGATGGCACACTGAAAGATTTACGCGGTTCGCTCAATATTGATGATGAAGGCGTGCCGGGGCAATACAATACTCTAATTGAAAATGGCGTACTAAAAGGCTATATGCAAGATAAGCATAATGCTGGCTTGATGGGCGTTGCGCCAACGGGCAATGGTCGTCGTGAGTCTTATGCGCATTTACCTATGCCACGTATGACCAATACTTATATGTTGCCGGGCGAGCATACACCAGAAGAAATTATCTCAACTATTAAAAAGGGCTTATATGCGCCAAACTTTGGTGGTGGGCAGGTGGATATTACTTCTGGCAAGTTTGTCTTTTCTGCATCAGAAGCGTATTTAATTGAAGATGGCAAAATCACGCGCCCAGTCAAAGGGGCGACTTTAGTGGGGTCTGGTATTGAAGCCATGCAGCAAGTGTCTATGGTGGGTAATGACTTGGCGATAGATAAAGGTGTTGGCGTGTGTGGTAAGGCAGGACAAAGCCTTCCTGTGGGTGTTGGTCAGCCTACATTGAAGTTGAATGCTATTACGGTAGGCGGGACGCAGTAAGCGAACCGTTTCCCCTGAGCTATTGTTAACAATGATAACCCTATAAAGAAAAC
>NZ_VHKO01000053.1 GCF_015223435.1 Vibrio hibernica | reverse complement strand
CTGTCATGGTAATTCTTTTTATTGCAGTGCGGAGCAGGTGTTTCGCCCGGATCTACGTGGCAAGCCGTTGGTGGTGTTATCGAATAATGATGGCTGTATTGTGGCGGCTAATCGTCAAGCTAAAGAGCTGGGTATCCCTAAGTTTGCGCCATTTTTTAAAGTACAGGCTCAATGTGAAAAGCTGGGCGTGATCGCGCTGTCGTCTAACTATGAGTTGTATGCGGATTTATCGGCCAAAATGATGGCGGTGATAGGGCGCTTTGCCCCTCATCAACATATCTATTCTATTGATTTATGGCTACCATACTTTTTTGTAAAGCATTTAAACCTTGGTTTAAGTACCAAAACTAAGTGTTAAAAGGGTTTTAGCCTAATTTTTTTCGTTGATATGATATTAATATATGTAGCACCATGATTTGTAAATTATGAAGAGGAGTTACGTTTACATGTTTGTAAAAAAATTTCATGATCCTCTTTCTCCTGGTAAGCAATGTGTGACCTTGGTAGATGAAGATGATATCCCGTTGGATTACCCTGGGCTGTTCATCAGTCAAGTAGTCAGTCGATCTCGTTACTCAATCAATACTCAAGAACGTATGGTCAGGGACTTGCAGTTTTTTCTTTTGTGGTGGCAAGAGCGAAACAAGGACGGTGGCAATCTCCTAGAGCGAATCCAAACCGGTGAGTATCTGACACAGAATGAGATCGAAAGGTTCTCAGATGCGACGCGGCTGAAGCGAGAAGAAGCCTTTCTTGATCCTAATGTTTTATCAATGCATCCTGAAATCCAGCAACGAATCGTGATGGAAGCCGTTTACGCTGGTCAAGTGAAAAGATCGTTAGTAAAGGCTCAAACAACAAACTACCGCCTTGTAATGGCACGTCGCTACATTAATTACTTGATTCAGCTAATCCATGGCCTAAATGAGTCCTGGGTGCTTCGTCAGTCCCGTGAAGATATGCTTCACGCACTCGACTTAGAGATGCGCCCAGTTTCTTCTGACGAGCAGACCGATCCAGATAGTCCAAAAGGCAGCGAGCCTGAAATCAGCGATAATGCAATTATTCTGCTAGGGCATCTCATTGAAAATGACCCCAGTTCTATATACTTCAGACGAATTTGGAAAAATCCTACCATCCAAGAACGTAACTGTCTCATTATTGATCTGTTACGAACCACTGGTATACGCCGCTCAGAGTTATGCGGCATCAAGCTTGACGATATAGATTTCAGTACGCACAAGCTCCGGATCATTCGCCGACCAAATGATAAGGCTGATCGCCGAGCGCTCACTTCTCAAGTCAAAACTCTTAGCCATACTTCTGTATTACCTGCTCATCTTCGCCGCCGAATTAAAGATTACATCGTAGACATCCGCAGTAAGGTGCCTTGCGTGCAAGGAGTCGAGTATTTGTTTGTTGCACACAAGGGAGTGACTTGTGGCCGAGAGCTCACTCTCAAGACGGTTTCAAAAATATTCGTGCAGCTTAGTCTGGTGCTTGGCGAATCGATATCTGCGCACAAATTGCGGCATCGATTTGTTCAAGACCTGAAGTCCCTGATGGACGAGCTAAAGGTCGATGCCGAAGAACAAGCCCAAATAATGCGTCAACTGCTTGGCTGGAGCCCTAACTCGGATATGCCGGAAAAGGTATATGACGTCTACAACCTGAATCAAAAAGCAGTGCGAGCCATAACCGCCCTGAATGAAAAACGTTTCGCACCTAAGAAAGCATATGACAATGACATCGACTTCTAATGCCCTGACTGTCCAGCCCGTTTGCACCAGTGCGAATGAAGATTCAAAAACAAGACTATGGGTCGCCAAAACTGGCCTAAAATTCGATCCAGAAACCGATGTTTGGAAGCTAAAATATGGGAGCACGCCGGTAAAGGTTGGGTGGCTGAATTCGCTGAAAGACACTACTTTGGCTGCTGAGTTGCGTGAGGGGTTGGCTTCAGCAGCGCGGAAGCTCACTGTCGCCCGAATCTCCCCTGCCAGTAAATGCTGGAGCGAATACCTGTCCCAGAATAACGAGAAAATCACTAAGAGTAGTCTTGTGGCGTATGTTGCATATGTACGCAAGACCCAATCTTCAGATGTCAAGTTGTCTGTAATCAGCGGTACGTTGAAATACCTTCTCCCTCTGAATCGTAGTCGATACAAACCGTTAGTTGACCACTTTAAAACCATTACCTTTCGCAACGGTAACAGAAATGACTTCCTAAATCCGGAAACTGGTGCACTCAGTAGCACAGAGGACGGCAATCTTGTTGATGGGCTCCGACAGCATTACCAGGGCTTGTTGCAAGCAACAAATAACGCTGATAATTCTGGCCTGACTTATGCCGCTTGGTCCGGGTACTTCGGCGTTCGCCTACCGCATTTTACGAGCCGACGTTTCGACACTCTATCCCAGATGAAGTGGAAAGACCTCATAAGTACCCATACACAAGATGGCGATATCGCGCTCATTCGGCACGAGGCCCGTTTTCCCAGAGCTAAAACACAGGATGGTGGTTTCCGTAAACAATGGGAAGGCTACCGCATTGAACTTAATGAAGAATTGGTAGGCGAACTCAATGCATTTCGGAGGGTCACAGAACGTTGCATACACCGCATGCTTCACGAAAACGAGATTAAGCTAAGAGAGAGTGATTTCGCCACACTCGCCAAGGAATGGCCATTGCTTTGCCGACCCAATGCATTTCCTGGTTGCCATACCAATATGAAGCCGTTGAAGTGGCCAGATCGGATGTCACTGTTTACCGCAGTAAATGGAGTAGGTTTACACATGACTTTAAATATGTTCGGTTCACAGACCCGCAAAGTGCTTAAAGCCATGGATATAAAGAGTGAACGGGTCTTGGATTTTAACTACGGGGCGCGCCGCCAACGCCATACGCTGGGCACCTCAATGGCCATCGAGGGGCATACAGATGCAGTGATTGCAAAGGCGTTAGGTGTAATCGATAAGTCCACTGTAAAGGCATACAAGGATATGACTCCAGAGGCAATTGATACTATCGATCGTGTTATGAGTCCCGTTTTTGGTCCGCTCGTCGATATCGCCATGGGACGCATCATTATAAATCGTGACGAAGCGGATGCTCAAGTGACTTCCGATGGCGTCGATGAGATAGGCGCGTGTAATCACTGTCAACAGCAGTGCAAAAACAAGGAGTTGTCAGCGCCGTTTGCCTGCTATCCATGTGATCTGTTTCGACCAATCGCGTCAGCAAATCACAGTCAGGTACTGAATGAAGCAGTACAGCATTATCAGCGCGAAGTGAAGCGCGGAGCACGTCCGTTTCAATTACGAGGTTGGTCAAGAGTTATCCGTTACATCCAGTTAACTATCGTTGCTTGTCACAAATTCAATCAGGAGCAACCGAATGTCTAAAGTCTTTCATCTTGACAGGTTGCAGGTCAATGCGGAGCAGTTCATCGCTGAAATGAAATCAGTGAGCTTTCCCTTTGGAACGTTCGGAAAAACATGGGCTGATGACAACTGGCCACACTTTACATTTTCACGTCATGGAGTTAATTCAAAAGGTATCAAGAACTACGCACAGAGTGAGCTATTACCGCATCCAATGCGGGATTTCGCCAAGGCTTGGGGAGTTTGGTGTCTTACCCAATATGGTAATAATGCGCCGCAATTTGCATTGCATGTGTCGCCTATCAAACTGGTTGAGTTAGCACTTAGAGAGGAAAACCTGCCGTTAAAAATCAGCAGTTTTACTGAGGCGGTATATGACCGCTGTCTTAGCTTGATAAAAAAGCACCATCGTGGATTGGGACGGCGAACAGCTCAGGATCACCTAAACAAACTCGTAAGGTGGCTCAATTCACGCACTGAGTCCGAACAATTGATCCCTCGCTATATTGCGACACGGCAACCCTATCGGGGTAACACCCCGCACTATGTGGATAATACTGCTGAAGAACGACGCAAGTCGAGAATTCCGGACAGCGAAGTGATGTTGGCAACTGCTGAAATTTTCTCGACAGTGATGCCATCAATGGCAGAAATGGAGGCTGTAGAAGGTTGCTTAAGATTTGATTTCGAAAAGCGCTTAGTCGCCTCATGTTGCGCATTACTCATCGCAGAACCTGCCCGGTACGGCGATATTTTCCTTCTGGAGCGAGATTGTGTCGTGGAGAAAACTGATAATAAGGGGAAAACCTATGTCGCGCTGCGGTATCGTGGTAGCAAGGGCCACCCGGATTTCCATAAGGCGATACCTGAAACTGCTGTTCCCTTGCTGAAACGTGCCGTTCTCTGGTTACAGCATATGAGTGAACCTGGCTTGGTCTTGGCTCGTTTCTATGCCAATCCCAACACGGTGTTGAAAAATCTTCTTGTTGGAACCGGCTTTTCAGAGCCAAAACACCTTGAACGATCGAAACCTGTGTCTCTATGGCAGCTCGGAACGATCATCGGTGTTTATGATTGTAAGCCCAAAGGTGAAAAACTGAATGAGGCCTGGAATGTATGGGTTGAGTCAAACAACGAGAGTCTAGGGAGCCAATATACAGAGATATCCGTGGAATTGGCCGCGGTAGCATTAAATGTATCATTGAGTACTGCAAAGAACCTCGGTTTACCATCGCCTTTGACATTGAAGTCATTGCAGGACTTCTGGGTCAAGCGGCAGCAAGATGCTTGGGATGATGGTTACCGATACCACCTCGGTGCGGAGCATAAGGGCAATGGCAAACGCGTACCACTAAGTTCTGCTCTGATAGTACCAACCGGTGCAATGACCGGAGGTGGAAACCCCAAGCCAGATTCAAGTTCAAGACCATCTGGTACGGGTTCCAGCTCAGGACTGTCGTTATCTTTCGTCAATGTGGGAACGTGGTTTACGCGTCGCTTAACAGGCAGTGGCAGTTCTACCTCCATCTTCAGAAATATGGGTTACCCGGAGCACTACTCCTTGGATAGCCATGGATTTCGCCACTGGCTGAACACCGCCGCACAAGAGCAGGGAATGAGTGATTCTCTTATTGCGCTTTGGTCTGGACGTGCCAACAAGAAAACCAATTTTGTTTATGACAATAAAACTGAAGATGGACGTCACGAACATAGCCTTAGCGTGCTAGGCGACGCTGACGAGGCAGTGAAGATTATTGTTGTTCCTGCAAATACAGCGGAGTTTCGAAAGAAAACAGGGCGCAATGGCCTGACATCCACCTCGGCACTACCCGACGAGGTGGATGAAAATGGTGAGCCAGTCATATCATATGTCTTCAAAACAGCCCATCGAATGCCTACAGGTTACTGCGTCCAACCTCTTGAATTGGTTCCTTGTAGAAAATTGGAAGGACTGGACTGCGTGGGTTGCAATAAAAGTTGTCACGTTAAGGGAGACATAGACGACCTGAATGTGCTGCAAGAAGATCACGCAATACAGGCATATCGACTGCATTCAGTTATTAAGCAGCGAGCAGCGGGTGCTTCTGTTGATGATAGGTGGCTGGAAACACACGAACGTCGATACGTTAGGCGCGCCGCTTTGTTGTCTCTCCTAACAGATGACAGCATTGAAGATGGCGCGGTGATTCGGCCAATCAATGATGACAATAACCAATACCTTGTAACAAATGCTGCAATGACCCAATCTGTCACGATGAGACCTCTCCTCCAGGATTTACGGGAAAGGCTAGAGACTGAAGAACTCACTAAACAGCCTATTCAAGAGATAAATGCGGATGATGAAATTACTAATGAGTTCTGTCCGGAAAGGTTTTTAGCTGAGTTAATGGAGTCGTGATATGGCAGCAAAATTAAACTTAAATAGCCAACAGGTATCGGCGATCTGCAAGATCATCGTTGTCTGGTCAGACGACGAAAAACTGACTTGGCTGCGCTTGACTAAAGAAATCAAGGCTCGGATGTCTCTTGATGTTACACGGCAAACGTTGTGTAAATACTTTTCTGTCAAACATGAATACGATATTAGGAAAGAGGCACAACGTGCTGGTGAACAGGCTGGGCGCAACCCTCCAATCTCTGCTACCGAAAGCGATTTACGAAATGAAATCGCACGATTACAACGAGAAGTCAGTGAGCTAGAACGCAAGGTTAATGCTCAGATCGTCGCACTTAATCGCGCCAAGGCAAACGCTGCAAAGCATAATCCACCAATCCTGCCTCATGTTCTCTTTCAAGCTCCTGTTGAAGAAAAGCGAGAATAGGAATGCTGATGGGCTTGGGGGGTGACATTAGGGCGTTTGTGAATCCTCAAAGTAGATGACTTGTTGGTAACAAATAAATCTTTTTAAATAAACCACTTTGAGGAAGATATGGACGAAGTAATATGGAATAAGGTTCACAATACCTGCTCACTCTATTTCATTTGTATCATTGTAGTTGGTATAATATTCCCCGTCTATACCAAGTAAGGTCCTTCAATGATTTCGGTTCGAGTTTTAAAAGCAAAAAACGGTGATTGTATCCTGCTATCTTGGGTTCATGATGGAACTAAGAGAAACATTCTTGTTGATGGTGGTAAGTCCTCTGTATACAAAACAGTCGTACAGAAAGGCGAACTTTATAAAGCACTCAAGATACTTAGAGACAACGGTGAGCGTGTAGATAAGCTGATCCTAACTCATGTTGATGATGATCATATTGGCGGACTTATCAAAGGGTTTGAAACTGGAGAGTTGCTTACCGATTTGTGTGACAGCATATGGTTTAACTCAGGAAGGCTGATTAAGCGAGATTTTAACGCCGAAAGTATTTCGAGTAATGAACTAGATCTTGAGAGAAGGAACCGCAAGGATGGGGAAACAGGTGTAAAGCAAGGAGTCACGTTAGAAGAGCGTATAACAGAACTGGGTATATGGGACGAGGAATTGATTGTTTCTGGACATTCAATTGAGTTTTATGGTGCGAAAATTACGGTGTTGTCTCCCACATTAGAAAAGCTGTCAAAGTTACTACATAAGTGGGAAAAAGAAGCTCCTAGAAGTGTGACATCAGCGTCTGTAAAAGATTATAAAGTAGGTATTGATGAGTTGACTAAAGATGATGTTTTTGAGGGAGACACATCTATTCATAACGGAAGTTCAATAGCTTTTATCTTTGAATATATGTCGAAAAACATTTTGCTTCTAGGAGATGCACATGACGATGTTATCTGTGATTCTTTGTCAGAGATGGTCAGTAGCAAAGGGAATGAAGGCTCTGATGAAAAAACGCTAAAAATTGACTGTGTCAAACTTTCACATCATGGAAGTAAATATAATACAAGCTATGACTTTTTGCGCCTGATTGAGTGTAAGAACTTCATAATATCTACAGATGGTAGTTTACATGGCTTACCGAATAAATTAACACTAGCAAGAATAATAAAAACAATAGATAAGCCCAGCTTGATATTTAATTACCCACAACTTATCAATAAAATCTTTACTAAAGAAGAGCAGGAAACGCTAGCAGGCTCAGGCGTTGTAATTAAAAGCTGTGAAGATCACTTAAATGTATGAATTAGCACTACAAAAAATTAAGAATTCCACTGTAAAGGTTATGGGAGGAAGTGGCGTAATAATCTGTCCATTTACTGATGAATACTCCTATATTTTTACTGCAAAACATGTGATTACTGAGATAGATATTGAGGATATTCATATTGAAAGTGTGAATGGTCTTGATATCAACGTCTTAGATAAACTAGAACATAATGATATTGATCTTGCCATTCTAAAGGTATCTAAGGTAGCTGAAGGTGTACACTTTTATGAGAGCAATTACGAAAACTTCAGTCAGAATTTGAAGCTTTATGGATATCCGGAGCAAAATAGACATCAAGAAAGAGTAATAAATCAATTAGGCTCATACAACTGTGAGCTTTGTGATATAGACGATGAGAAATACATTTTTTTTCTAGATGGTATTGCGCCAATTGATGATGTCGAAGGTTTTTCGGGCGGTGGTATCTTCTCGATTGATCGAGAAACAGGGAGCTTTAGTATTTTGGCTATTGAGATTGGTATGAGAATACCTGAGTCTTCAAACAGTCAAGTAGATACTATAAAGATTGATAGATACATCGAAATCCTCAATAAAAATAACTGGCAATTAGTGATACCAAGTTATCTTCGAAACTTCGAAATGTATAAAAATATAATTTTCGAAGATGTTGATTTAGAGAATGATGGAAGCTTAAATGGAATTAAAGGGTGTTTACGCGTCATATTAGAAGAATATGGGGTAACTAACTCGTTGACGATTAATCCAAACTCAATTTTAGAAAAGTTCGAGAATAAGATATTAACGCATGAACAAAAGAAGAATGATTTGTACAATAGACGCTTATGGAAAGGTTTCTTAGAATTCCTGTCGATATGCCTATCTCTATACCCGCCGTTAGACTCTGATTCTTGCAATGAAAATTATTTGGATGAGTTGTTTGTAAAATTTAGATTTGTCTTTGACCATAAAAAAGTTAACTTTAAAAAACTTTTTAGTACATATATTTTAGAAACTGACTTTGGTCCGCTAAATGAATTGTCAAAAATACTAATCTTCTCGCCACAAAACGCTAGTGTAGTAAACCCTATATTAGACAAAAAAGTCTCTAAGCTGACGTTAGCTGACATATCTAGTTCAATTAGTAGTCAGAAGCATAGGATAGAAGTTGTAATGCGGAACCGTGAAATGAGAAATGACATATTACATTGGCCATCAGTTAATCACAAATGCCTGTCCGATAATGAAGATGATTATAGTAGTTACACCATATTTGATAGCGAACAAGTGAAAGAGAGTTTAAAAAATAGTTATGGGGAGTTTTTAGCTGATGAAGAATGATATATCTTTCGAAGAAAATCATAGTTTTTCGGATCTAGTACCAGATTATGATATAAGAAAATTTGTCTTGTCTTGTAATATGACTAAGTCAGCTATAGTAAATGCATTTTGTTTAGTGTTCGAAAAAGAAAGTGATTTAAAAGAGCAGTGGAAAGATATCGCAGATGTTTTAAATTATGAATACCTAAGTACTAATGAAACCACTGAGTTTGAAAGATGGAACAATTACTTGATATTTGTAATTACAGGTGAAGTATCCCTAGAAACAAAATATGAAATTGAGAATGATAAATTTTACATGCGTAAACTAGTTATAGAGCTTGCAACTGAAAGTGAAGAGATGTTAAAGGATAAAACTATAGCATTTTTAAATAATAGGTTGCTTCTTCGAAACTTTGATTTGTCTAACAATAGTTCTAATAATGATAAATGGAAAGAATCATTGGGAGAATATTCAAAGTCAATTACTAGCGAGAACATTACATTTGGTCGAGATAGAATTTCAAAAGATGCTAGGGTTGATTGGATAAATAGAATGTTAGGTCAATAATAATGAAGTTAAAAAAAATTGAAATACAAGCGTTTAAGTCCTATCTACAAAAAGAGGATGGCACCTTTGATTTTACTAGTAGTGATAGTGGAAACCCTGCTAACTTCATTTCTCTGTTTGCTCCTAATGGATTTGGGAAAACATCTTTCTTTGATGCGATAGATTTTGCTATAACTAAAAAAATAACAAGATATGTTCGTAGTGAGAAGCTATCAAAGTTAAACCTTGAGGAGTGTAAACAGCATAATACTCAAGGAGAAAAACAGTTAGTAATAAGAAATAAGAATGCACCAGTAAATTTAAAGACATTAGTGATTGTTTCTACAGACAGAAGTAAACAGCCATTTATATCTTCATATAAAGATAGTCAGAAAAATAGTTCAGACCTTAGAATTCAATCCAAGAGTAATATCAATAATTACTTTGAATCGTCAATGCTTTACCAAGAGTCTATAGATGCATTTTTGCGAGAAACAAACTCTGAAGACAGGTTTTTAAAGTTCTCAGAGATTGATGATGAGTTAGTTGAAATCAATCGCGTAAGGACCTCTATTCTATCTGTTAAGTCTGAAATTTCAAACGAGGAAGAGCAGCTTGTTGCTAATAAGCTCAAATTAGAAAAAGAAGAAAAAGCACAACTGGAAATTCTCAATAATGTAGATGAAGTTAACCGAATTATTAGCGAATTAAATAAATCCAATATAAATATAAGTCTACCTTTAATATCAGCCCCTTACACTGAAAGTAGTCACTTAGCACTTTCATCTCGAATGAATGAGTTACACAATAGCCTCGAAAAAAAATCGAATATCGATAAAGAAAAAGTATCAGATTTTGAGTCGCAATTATCGAGAATTGAATTTGCTATATCTATGTATCAGCAATATCTTTCATTTAAAGAAGAGAGAGAAAGAATTATACTTCTAAATGGTGATATAAGTAAGTTAGATGGGGTGATCAAAACAAAGATTAAATTAGATAATAATATTAAAAATGCAGAAAGTGCACACAGTGATTTAACCAAAATCCGCAAAGATGCAACAAAATTCACGGAAGAGTATTTACAAAAAACAAATATTGAGAAGGAACTTGAGGAACATAAAAAGATCTTAAGCTCTAGGTCGAAAAGGCTTGATAATAATAAGAAGAAATTATCTAAAATATTATCGGAAAGAGTTGTTCTAGAAAAGGATTTAAGTGAGATAAAGTCAAGAAAATCGCAGGTAAATGATACATACACTAAGCTTAATAAGTTAATTAAAGCTGAGGGAGATTTCAAATTAAAGTCCGAAGTTTTGGATAAGGAATGTGATACTTATATTGAAAAAATAAAGTCAACTAAAAAAGAGGTTGACGAAATTAAACATTTAAAAATTAATGATGTGCACAAATTAGTAGCAAAGGAAAGTATTTCACAGGAAGATAAGGATTCACTTCGTGATATAAGTAATAGATATCAAAATCTAGAAAATGGAATATCAATTATTGATAGAGAGATCAATGCTAAGCACCAGAAACTCAATGAAGTTAGAAAACAAAATTCGGATATTCTGACTTTAATTGAAAAAGCTAGTGCTCTAATTTCAGAAACTCAGCAAAGCCACTGTCCTCTTTGCGATAGACCTAACGATAGCTATGAAGAATTATTAGCTAGGATTAGCAACAACTCAGCTCTCTCAGAGCTAGAGAAGTCTTTAGTGGTCGACTTTAACAAGCTCAATGATGATAAATCAAAGTTAGATAAAAATTTGAAATCTTCACTTGAATCGTTTCAGAAGTTTATCTCTAGTTATATTGTATCAGCAAAGAAAGAAATAGATTTTCTGGATGTAAATAAGGCTAAAAAAGAGATTGAAATTATAAATTCTAGAGAGGAGCTTTCCAAAAGCAGACAAGAACTGAATATCCTGAACACTTCCGTTATGTACATGTCAAAAGAAGAGTTCAACCACCATCTAGATGGTAGAATGTCTGCATTAAAACAGCGTATTAATGAGTTATCTACTTGTGCAGAACTGCTGAAAAAAGAAATTGAAGATGAAAATGTGAGCGTAGATGACATAAATAGATTGCAAGATATAGAAAACAGACTTTCAGAGTCCAATGCAAGACTATCTAGTTATGTAAAGCTTAACAAATTTATTACGAACTCAAAATTGGAACAGAGCTCATCTATAGCTGAAATTACAGAGTTAGCGATAAGTTTGATTGCAGAGCTTGATGCTAAACTAGCGCAGTATATAGCCGAAAAGAGTAAGTTATTAGATGAGGAGAAAAAAATTGCTCTTCATGTCGAAAAAAGCCCTTATGGTAAATTAGAACGAAGGGCAAGAGGCGATAAAATCCATTTTTTACAAGAAGAGATGAATGTAATTATAAAGACTATTCCATGGTTTTTTAATATCCTGAATGGTTATGATTTAGCTAGCAATGAAGACCTGAGTTCCTTCGTCAGGTTAAGAATTGAAAACATGATCAATGATATTTCTTTGAAGGATATTAAGAATCAGAACATGTTGGTGCTAGTGTCAACAGTTAAAGATATTTCTAAAGAGTTGATTGGCTATTCAGATATCACAGAAATCCAAGCAAAATTACGTGAAATAGGTTGTAAATTAAGAAAACTATACGATATTTCTACTGAGCTGGAGAATGATTCTATATCCTTAGGAAAGGAAATTAGTTCGAGAGTTGATGCTTTCTTTAATACGGATTTAATTAATAAAATATATCAAAGTATTGATCCCCATCCAGAATATAAGGAAATTATATTCACGTGTACGGCAGAAGATAAACCAAAATTGTTAGTGTCTGCTCGAAGTACAAAAAGCAACCAGCTTATGTCTCCAACGTTAAGTTTTAGTTCGGCACAAATCAATGTACTAGCGCTAAGTATTTTTCTTGCTAGAGCGATAAATGTTAAAGATGACAAAGGGAATTATGTAGATTGTATCCTAATTGACGACCCAGTTCAGTCTATAGACGCTATAAACACACTAGGGCTGATTGATACTCTTCGGATGATTAGTGTTAAGTTTAATAAGCAGATTATTCTTACAACACATGACGAAAACTTCCATGAGCTGTTAAAGAAAAAAATTCCACAAGATAGCTTTTCGTCTAAATTTCTCAGACTCAAATCTTTCGGTAAAGTTAGTCAAGATAGTTCTACTGAAGAATATTGATTAATATAACGTATGAGCGGTCAAAAATACCGCTCATTTCATAACGAAGTAACCTTTCTACAATGGCTCTAAAAGGCAGTCAGGTTTCAATATGCATTAGCTAATGTGAGTGCGGACTTTAGAAATAAACACCAACTCATTTATGTCCAATTTCGTTTTTATCTAAGGTATTTTGTCCTGTGATCACCGAGCGATTCTGCTGTACCTAAGGTATTTTGTCGCATAGGGCTTTAGCTGCTGGGCCATGCATATTTACTGGAATATGGCACTAAATCAAGTAACCTTGAAGACCTTTCTTTGCACCATATCAATTACATCAGGTGCCGTCATTGATGCCTATTAGTGTAATTTTATTTCAGAAATGCTGGGGATTCTGGATCTGAAGTTTTTTCATTTTTTTTTCGATAATTCCTCGAATCGGTTAAATTACGAGCAAGTTAGTGCAGCCAAGATATCTGCTTTACAAATTATTTGATAAATGTAAAGCTTAATTTTATGATAATATGTTTTTATTTAATGGATTAGATCTAAAATACACTTTTGATTTTATCAAAAAGGTAGTCATAAATTGATGAATCGTTCCTGTCATTTAAGCATTGTTCCAAAGCTTTACCTTGTTTAAAGGAACATGGTGGTCTTATTCGTCGTGCGGTGTGGAAGGAATGTCGTTTACCGGTGTGTGTTGGAATGGGAAAAACATTAACACTGGCTAAAATAGCGAACCATGCCGCAAAGAAAATCCAAGGCTATCATGGGGTCTGTGTGCTTGATACGGAGAAAGAACGCGTCGATGTGTTGAAGTTACTGCCGGCCTCCGAGGTATGGGGAATAGGCCGAAAGCTCACAGCTAAGCTTTCTATTATGGGCATTAAAACGGCGTATGATTTAGCGTGTTTAGATCCAAAAGCAGCACAGCGTCAGTTTAGTGTGGAAGTGGAACGAACGGTGCGAGAGTTGAATGGCCAACCTTGTAAAACGTGGGATGAAGCCAAAGCCGATAAGAAGCAGATCTTCTCAACCCGCAGTGTGGGGAAGCGAATTATTGATTTACCATCATTGCAACAAGCATTGAGTAAGCATGTTGCCATTGCTTCTTACAAAGCAAGGCAACAACAATCGCTTTGCCAAGTGCTGATGTGTTTTGCGGCGAGTTCGCCTTATGATGCCTATCCCGTTAATGATAAGTGCATACACCGTTTTGCCTATCCAACTTCTGATACTACGGTACTCACAAAAACGGTGATGGCAATGGTGGAACAAATGTTTAAGCCTGATGTTCGCTATTACAAAATAGGGGTTGGCTTGATTGATTTAGTAGAAGGTCAGCATACTCAAATGGATTGGTTAAACCCAGAACCGGACGACCCAAGACTGATGAAAGTATTAGATGGCCTAAACCAACGTTATGGCAGTGATAGTGTGTTTTTAGCGGCGCAAGGTATCGAGCGAAAATGGGCAATGAGGCGTGACAGGTTAACACCTCAATATACGACGAGATGGGGGGATTTACCGGTGGTTAGGTGTTAAGGGGAATGGTTTTTGCCCC
>NZ_VHKO01000052.1 GCF_015223435.1 Vibrio hibernica | reverse complement strand
CAATAACGAATTTGGCGAGCGGGAATAGAGAACTCTTTTGCAAGAGTTCCGGAAGATTCGCCATCAAGACAGCGTTGTGCGATGCAGAGTTTTAATTCTCTGATGTATTTAGACATAAATAACCCCCAATGTTGGTTGTCCAACTATTGGGGGTCACTTCAAAACAACCAGAGGCTTTTATTTGCTTAATTTTCAGCAGTTTTTAACTAGCTCATCATTTATTTACTTTGACCAACGCTCGGCTGCTTTGGCATCACAATCTCTTGACTCTAACCAACGAGCACCGTCACCTGTGCGTTCTTTTTTCCAAAATGGCGCTTGTGTTTTTAAGTAATCCATCACGAATTCACATGCTTCAAATGCCGCACTTCGATGTGCACTTGATACACCGACAAACACAATTTGGTCACCTAAATCTAACTCGCCCACACGATGAATCACACGAATGTTCAATAACGGCCAACGTTGCTTGGCTTGCTCACAAATATTAATCAATGAGCGTTCTGTCATACCTGGATAATGTTCTAAACTCAGGCCTGTCACATCATCGCCTAAATTCATATCTCGAACTTTACCAACAAACGTTACGACCGCGCCCGCTTGAGTTCCTTGAGCCAACTGAGCGTATTCCTTACCAACATCAAAATCATCATAAGGAACAGAGACCATTTCAAATGCATTTAAATCACTCATCTTAACCTCCGGTCACCGGTGGGAAAAAAGCCACCTCATCACCCGATTTTACCAGCGCTTCCATCGAAACGAGATCTTGGTTAATCGCTACTAACAGCTTACCTGCTTGTAGAGCTTGTTGCCATTGACCGCCCTTTTGACAAAGCTGTTCACGCAATGCATCAGCAGTAATATTATTGGCATCGACATGAATACTATCTTCACCAATTTGCTCACGAGTTTGAGCAAAAAATAATACTTTAATCATATTAAAAATTTTCCTATAGCGCTTTAAAATGACCCGACTTTCCACCGGTTTTTTCAAGTAAACGAATATTACCAATGACGATATCTTTTTGTACCGCTTTACACATGTCATAAATCGTTAATGCAGCAACGGATGCAGCCGTTAACGCTTCCATCTCCACGCCAGTTTTTCCAGCTAACTTACAAACAGACTCAATTCTTACTTGGTTGGTCTCAGGACACGCTTCTAACTGCACCTCCACTTTAGTAAGCAATAATGGATGACAGAGCGGGATCAAATCCCACGTTTTTTTTGCGGCTTGAATGCCTGCAATACGTGCAGTGGCAAAAACGTCACCCTTGTGATGATCGCCCGAAACAATTAGCTGTAATGTTTTTGCTGACATACTGACCCATGCTTCTGCGCGAGCTTCACGAACCGTTTCTTGCTTGGCAGATACATCCACCATATTAGCTTCACCTGAAGCGTTAATGTGTGTAAATTTTTCCACGTTAAAATTCCTGTCACTACACTCATATATGATCATTACTTAACGACCCAATATAAGCGTAAAAATATAAAGAAAAGAAGAGTAAATTTATCCACCGATGGAGGCTAGATGAGGCGTCATACCCGTATTACCATCTTGTAAAAAATGACTGACAGATTTCGTTTTCAGAGCGCCTTGAATTCGTTCAATCAAAGCATCTTCTTGCTGATCTTGTTCAAGTAAATCACGTAGCTCCACGCCATGATCGCCAAATAAGCACAAATGCAATTTACCCATTGCTGAAATTCGCAGGCGGTTGCAAGTTTCACAAAAGCCTTTCTCATACGGCATAATGAGCCCTATTTCACCAAGGTAATCTGGATGAACAAATACTTGCGCAGGACCGTCGTTGGCTTCTTTAATTTTGAGTAACCAACCATTCGCAATCAAGTGATTCCGGATACTAACACCGGATTGATGTTGCTCTTTAAACAAGGAATCCATCTCGCCCGTTTGCATCAATTCGATAAAACGTAATTGAATTGGTCTGGTTTTAATCCAATGAAGAAAGCTCGGTAACGATTGACCATTAAGTTGTTTAAGCAAAACCACATTCACTTTGACTTGCTGATAACCGATTTCAAATGCTCGTTCAATACCATTCATCACATCATGGAATTTATTTTCACCCGTAATTTGATGAAATAACTTAGGATCAAGACTATCGACACTCACATTAATATGAGTAAGACCGGCATCTTTCCAGCCATCGACTTGCTTCGCCATACGATAACCATTCGTGGTAGTCGCGACTTTATCAATGCCTTGAGTTTGAGCAACACTGCCAATAATATCGGTAAAATCTTTGCGTAGACTTGGTTCGCCACCCGTTAAACGTACTTTTGTCGTTCCACAATCAGCAAATGCTTTAACAACACGTTTGATCTCAGCTTGATTTAAAAAAGACGAATTTTTACGGCCTGTTGGGTGATAACCATCGGGCAAGCAATAGGTACATTTGAAATTACAGACGTCAGTAATCGACAAGCGCAAATAATAAAATTTACGCTGGAAGTTATCGACAAATTCCGCAGAATCTGAATTCGGAGAGTCTAGGAAACCCTCCTTTTTTTGAGGAGTATATTGATTCACTAATTGGGTCACGAAACACCTTTCCAAATACGGGAGGAATGCTCATTTCTAAACAAACCCTTGTGACAATTGTTGCCACTGGCTTTAAAAACCTATTCAGCTTTCATTATTCGAATAGCGTTAACAACATTGATCAAATAATGAATGAACTTAGCGATTAAAGCTCGGAGTTATGACATAACAATCGAAATTTCATTACTGAATTATCAATTGATAATAATATTGGTAAAGTCTACGCAAGAAACGTGATTTTTTCCATACCCATTTCAGACTAAGACCGTTATATTTAGTAATCTAAATCAAAGAAACACGAATAAACAATACGTTTGTGTTTAAACTGATTCGGGTGAGTGGATGCAACCAATAACGCTGCAGCTTCCGATAAGATGAGTATAATTTCAATTATTGTTTCCATTACGTACTACTTCACATAAGAATTTCTCTATGACTATTCATAAAAAAAACAAAGTTGTCGCGATTGGGGGTGGTCATGGTTTAGGCCGAATATTAGCCGCTTTAAAAGATTTTGGGGCAAACGCAACAGGTATTGTCGCCACAACCGATAATGGCGGTTCAACGGGTCGCATTCGACAATGCCAAGGCGGAATTGCTTGGGGCGATACTCGTAACTGCATTAATCAGTTAATCACAGAGCCGACAACAAGCTCAATGATGTTTGAATATCGCTTTCGTGGCGCAGGCGAACTCAATGGACATAATTTAGGCAATCTGATGCTAACGGCATTAGGTAATCTGTCAATCCGGCCTCTTGAAGCGATTAATTTGATCCGCGACATGCTGCAAGTCGAAGTGAATATTGTTCCTATGTCTGAACATCCGGCCGATCTCACTGCTCTTTCAATCTCTGGAAAATGGGTTCGAGGTGAAACCAATGTTGACGATATGTCCGAACCTTTACAGCGATTGTATGTAGAACCAGAAGTTCCAGCGACCGATGAAGGCATTCAAGCTATTAAAAAAGCCAATTGTATTATTCTCGGCCCCGGAAGTTTTCTAACTAGCATCATGCCGCCGCTTTTATTGCCAGAGTTAGGCAAAGCAATTGCTGAACAAACCCAAGCCAAAGTTATTTTTATCGATAACCTCGATAATGAATATGGACCTGCAGGGATGATGACTCTCGAAAAAAGGCTTCAGTGGTGCCAAAGGGCCTGTGATGGTCGAAAGGTGGATATTCTATTAGGTGAAAACTTTAGCGATGAGCTCAAAGCAAATTATCAATGTATTGAAGTAAATTTAGCGTCACCTAACCACGAATGGCGCCACGACCGTAAAAAATTACAGCAAGAGATTGAGAAAATCATTTTGCAATAAACTAACGTCGCGATACCGTATAAACATCGTGACTCGCATCCATGTGAACACGATGTTTACGTTTACGGTCATTAACTATTAGCAATGAACTGAGCTCTTAATTTTTCAATATCATCACGTTTATGGGCCGCTTGTTCAAACTCTAAGTTCTGAGCATGCTGGTACATTTCATTTTCAAGCTTGCTGATTTGCTTCTCTAGTTGTTGCGGTGACAAAGCTTTATATTCAGCAGCTTGTTCCGCCACTTTCGACAATGAAATAACATTACTGGCTTTTTTGCCTTTACGCGTCCCCACATGACTTAACTCCATAATATCTTGGATGCTTTTCTTCAACGCTTGGGGAGTTGCACCAATCGATTCATTATAATCATGCTGTTTCGCACGGCGGCGCTCCGTTTCATCAATCGCTTTCTTCATTGATTTAGTAATGGAATCACCATACAAAATCGCCTTACCTTGTAAATTACGGGCAGCGCGGCCAATGGTTTGGATTAAAGATCGCTCTGAGCGTAAGAAACCTTCTTTATCGGCATCCAAAATGGCGACTAAAGAGACTTCTGGCATATCCAACCCTTCTCGCAACAAGTTAATGCCAACCAGAACATCAAATTCACCGAGACGCAGATCGCGGATAATCTCCACTCGCTCAACAGTATCAATATCAGAATGAAGATAACGTACTTTGACATCATGTTCGGTCAAGTATTCAGTTAGGTCTTCCGCCATACGTTTGGTTAATGTTGTTACCAAAACACGTTCATTCACCGCGACACGTTTGTGAATTTCCGACAATAAATCATCCACTTGAGTCGCTACAGGGCGAACTTCAATTTCAGGATCGAGTAATCCAGTTGGACGCACCACTTGTTCAGCTACATCACCATCTGATTTATCTAGTTCATATTGGCTTGGTGTGGCTGACACGTAAATGGTTTGCGGCGCCAATGCTTCGAACTCTTCAAAGCGCAATGGCCGATTATCTAATGCGGAAGGTAGACGAAAACCAAACTCGACTAACGTTTCTTTACGTGAACGATCGCCTTTATACATCGCGCCAATTTGTGGCACGGTGACGTGAGATTCATCGATTATCAATAAACCATCTTTTGGCAGATAATCAAATAAGGTTGGAGGCGGCTCACCCTCTTTACGCCCACTTAAATAACGTGAGTAGTTTTCAATACCTGAACAAAAGCCAATTTCATTCATCATTTCAATATCAAACTGGGTGCGCTGAGTGATGCGTTGATCTTCCACTAGCTTATTATTTTCTCGTAAATGCTTTTGACGATCGACTAGCTCAATTTTGATCTCTTCTATCGCTTCTAAAATTTTCTCACGTGGGGTGACATAGTGCGTTTTCGGATAAATCGTAGCTCGCGCCATATCCCGCTGTTTAATAGCGCCTGTCAGCGGATCAAAAATACTGATGCATTCCACTTCTTCATCAAACATTTCAATACGCACCGCATCATGCTCAGAATCAGCAGGAAAAACATCAACCACTTCACCACGTACGCGAAAGTTACCACGTTCAAATATCATATCATTGCGAGTATATTGCAATTCAGCTAGGCGGCGAATGATATCTCTTTGATCGAGAGTATCTCCACGACGAATATGTAGCATCATTTTTAAGTAAGAATCCGGGTCACCCAAACCATAAATTGCGGATACAGAAGCAACAATGATGGCATCTTTACGCTCAATTAAAGATTTAGTGGCCGACAACCGCATTTGTTCGATATGCGCGTTAACAGAAGAATCTTTTTCGATGAAAGTATCGGTGGTTGGCACGTAAGCCTCAGGCTGATAATAATCATAATAAGAGACAAAATATTCCACCGCATTATTTGGAAAAAACGCTTTCATCTCACCATACAATTGAGCGGCTAGTGTTTTATTCGGTGCTAATACAATCGTTGGTCTTTGCGCGTTAGCAATCACATTCGCCAGCGTAAACGTTTTCCCTGAGCCCGTTACACCGAGTAAAGTTTGATGAGCTAAGCCGGAGTCCAAACCTTGTGTTAACTGTTCAATTGCAGCAGGTTGATCTCCCGCTGGTTGGTAAGCGGATTTCAGTTGGTATAATTTACTCATAATGCTCTCAATATGCTTATAACCATCTAGCAAAAAATCTGGATGACCTACTTTAGCCAAACATAACTGACTTGTGAATCTTCCATTCTCAAAACACGCAATAATCTACTTTAAACTAGCTGAAAAAATAGTGCTCTTATCTCTAGCGAAATACATTTCATTCTGATAAGATTCTGGTCCCTCGCGTTTCACTCAAGTTAAATTCCGTACCTTTTCATCCACTGCTTTTCCCCAAAAATACGTATTTTATCCATTTTTATTAACATCTTAATTTTTCATCATTTATTATCAACAGCCCGAACATCTCAATAAAAATCATAATTATCTATATATAACAGCTAATTAGTTAAAAAATGGCAGCATCAACTCTTCAATACAGCATTGTTCAATTATTTACTCAGAATTAACTCACACACTTATCCACAAATTTAGTGGATAAGTGCACCTAGCCTATATGCCGCAATTGATACAAAAAAGTAAAGCTAAAAAACATAAAATAAATAACTTTTTTATTGCCTTATCGATTGACACTAAAATCGGCTCTCGATAGAATCCTCTGCGTCAAATAATTCCCTGTTAGTTCAGTTGGTAGAACGGCGGACTGTTAATCCGTATGTCGCAAGTTCAAGTCTTGCACAGGGAGCCAAATTTTAGAAAAAGGCCGCATAAATAAACTTATGCGGCCTTTTTCGTGCTTAAGCTTTATGCAATTTTGATAAAATACTGCTTTTCTTTACAGAAATAACTTCAAAACCCTAAATACCTATTTTCAGTAGGTTGTTATTCAGGTCACAAATGACGATAATATCGGGATCACTTTCAACCTAATGAGACGATATGACCGATTACCTTCTTCTGCTTGTTGGCACCGTCTTGGTCAACAATTTTGTACTCGTCAAGTTTTTAGGTATCTGCCCATTCATGGGGGTATCTAAAAAACTCGAAACCGCTATCGGAATGGGACTCGCGACCACATTTGTGCTAACCCTTGCTTCAGTTTGCTCGTATTTAGTTCAAACCTATATTCTCCGTCCATTAGGCATTGAATACTTACAAACGATGAGTTTCATCTTGGTTATCGCCTTTGTGGTTCAGTTTACAGAAATGGTGGTGCATAAAACCAGCCCAACACTTTATCGTTTATTAGGCATTTTCTTACCGTTAATCACCACGAACTGCGCCGTGTTAGGTGTCGCCTTATTAAATATCAATGAAAATCACAATTTTATCGAATCAATCATTTATGGCTTTGGCGCTGCGGTTGGTTTCTCACTTGTTTTGATCTTATTTGCCTCAATGCGCGAACGAATTGCCGCAGCAGATGTTCCACTTCCATTTAAAGGTGCATCAATTGCAATGATCACAGCAGGTTTAATGTCACTTGCCTTTATGGGCTTTACGGGCTTGGTGAAGTAATTAATGAGTACCATTGTTATAGCAATAGCCGCCATTGCTGTTTTGGCCGCTATTTTTGGTGTTATTTTAGGTTTTGCTTCTATTCGTTTTAAAGTAGATGCCGACCCCATTGTCGATCAAATAGATAGTATCTTACCTCAAACTCAATGTGGGCAATGTGGTTATCCTGGTTGCCGTCCGTATGCTGAAGCGATTGCTAATGGCGATGCGATAACAAAGTGCCCTCCAGGTGGCCAAGCCGGAATTGAAAAACTAGCAAATTTAATGGGTGTGGATGTTCCATCTGAAGCTGGTGAAGTGGAAGAAGCCGTCAAAACAGTCGCATTTATCCATGAAGATATGTGTATTGGCTGCACAAAATGCATTCAAGCTTGCCCTGTTGATGCCATTGTTGGCGGCACTAAAGCCATGCACACGGTCATTAAAAGTGAATGTACTGGCTGTGATCTTTGTGTTGCGCCCTGCCCAACGGATTGTATTGAAATGATCCCAGTTGAAACCACGCCTGAAACTTGGAAGTGGGATTTAAATACCATTCCCGTTATTACCGATTTAACACCTAATTCTGGTCAGAAAAATACCCAAGCACCTGATTCGGTTAACGCAAAATCAGAAACCGTGAATTGAAGGAAGTATAATGTCGTCTTTAATTGAACAAATTCGTCACGGTCAACTCTGGGATTTCCCCGGAGGCATTCACCCACCAGAAAATAAAGCTCAATCTTCACATTCACCAATGATCTATCCTGAGCTTGCTGAAGAATTCGTTCTGCCACTCAAGCAACATATTGGCCGACCTGGTGATATCTGCGTCAATATTGGTGATCATGTGTTACGTGGTCAGCAACTTACTCAAGCCAACCTTGCTTTTATGGTACCTGTTCATGCGCCAACCTCAGGTACGGTCATCGCAATAGAAAAACGCATTATTGCTCATCCATCTGGTCTCTCTGATCTCTGTATTATCATTAAACCGGATGGCCTTGATGCTTGGATTGAAAAGAAAGCCATCCCCGATTATCAAAAAATTGATTCTGAAGTCTTGATCGAGAAAATTCGTCAATCGGGTATATCGGGTATGGGCGGAGCCGGTTTTCCAACAGCAAGGAAATTGCATACAGGCTTAGCCAAAACAAAAATATTAATTATCAATGCCGCTGAATGTGAACCTTACATCACGTCAGATGACCGCTTAATGCAAGACTTTGCTGACGAGATCATTCAAGGCGTTCAAGTCATTCAGCATATTTTAAAGCCTGAAGTCACTATTATTGGTATTGAAGATAATAAAAAAGAAGCCATTGCAGCACTTGAACGGGCCGCCAAAGATGTCAATTTGGTGATCAGAGTGATCCCGACAAAATACCCATCTGGCGGCGCAAAACAATTAATTAAAGTATTGACCGGTCGTGAAGTCCCAAGCAAAGCGCACTCAGCAGCCGTTGGTATTCTGATGCAAAATGTAGGGACGGCCTTTGCCATAAAACGGGCTATCGTCGATGGTGAACCATTAATAGAACGAGTGGTAACTTTAACCGGAGATTCATTTGCCCAAAAAGGCAATGTATTTGCACGTTTAGGTACACCTATATACTCTTTATTGGAGCAATTTGGTTACCAAGCAGAAAAGCGCCATCCTCGCTTAATTATGGGTGGGCCTCTCATGGGCTTTACTCTGCCAAGTTCAAACGTTCCTATTACTAAAATCACAAACTGTATTTTAGCGCCAAAGCGTAAAGAATTGGCTCCACCATCACAAGAAATGGCTTGTATACGCTGTACCGCTTGCGCTGAAGTTTGCCCTGCATCATTACTACCACAGCAATTACAATGGTACGCCAAAGATCAAGACTATGAAAAATGTGAAGAATATCATTTATCTGATTGTATAGAATGTGGTGCTTGCGCCTATGTTTGCCCAAGTGATATTCCTTTGGTGCAGTATTATCGCCAAGCAAAATCTGAAATTTGGACTCGTAATCAAGAGGCCAAAGAAGCCGAACGCGCTAAACAACGTTTTGAAGAAAGACAACAGCGTCTAGATCGAGATAAACAAGAGCGTGAAAACCGGTTTAAACAAGCGGCAGATAAACGACGTGGAGAAATGAAGCAAACCGGTGGCGATGATGCTATTGCAGCTGCCATTGCTCGAGTAAAAGCGCAAAAATCGGCTGAAACAACCGATAAGCCCCACGTTAAACCAGCAGTAGCTGCAGCCATTGCACGCGCAAAAGCAAAACAAGCCGAAGCAGCAAAATTAGGAAAAACTGAGCCTGATAATAGTGAAATGATGAAACTACGTGAAGAACGTAAGCATCAAGCACGAGAGAAAAAAGCTCAGCAACAGGCAGAAGCCGGATCTGAAAATAGAAATACGGTCGTTGAAGATCTAGCAGCACAAACTTCAGATGCTACTGAGCAAAAGCCAACACCTAAAAACGCAGCAGTTGCCGCTGCGATTGCTCGAGCTAAAGCACGTAAAGCACAGCAAGAAACTGAACATCAGAATATTCAAACGCAAAGCACACAAGAATCAACAGAAGAAGCAACACCAGCGTCTAAAAATCCTGCGGTCGCCGCTGCCATTGCGCGAGCTAAAGCACGTAAAGCACAGCAAGAAACTGAACATCAGGATGTTCAAACGCAAAGCTCGCAAGAAACTGTCGACGAAATAACACCAGCGCCTAAAAACCCTGCGGTCGTCGCTGCCATTGCGCGAGCTAAAGCACGTAAGGCACAGCAAGAATCTGAACATCAGGACATTCAAACGCAAGGCACACAAGAATCAACAGAAGAAGCAACACCAGCGTCTAAAAATCCTGCGGTCGCCGCTGCCATTGCGCGAGCTAAAGCACGTAAGGCACAGCAAGAGGCTGAACATCAGGACGTTCAAACCCAAAGCTCACAAGAAACAGTCGAAGAAGCAACACCAGCGCCTAAAAATCCTGCGGTCGCCGCTGCCATTGCGCGAGCTAAAGCACGTAAGGCACAGCAAGAGGCTGAACATCAGGACGTTCAAACCCAAAGCTCACAAGAATCAACAGAAGAAGAAGTAACACCAACGCCTAAAAACCCTGCGGTCGCCGCTGCCATTGCGCGAGCTAAAGCACGTAAAGCACAGCAAGAAACTGGAATCCACAAATCTAGTACTGAAAAAATCGAGCAGGAAAATAAGAACAATGAAGCATCTAATAAAGATACTGACTTATCCCTTGATGATCTGTTTGATATCCCGGTATTTATTGATAAAAACAATCAGGAGAAGAAGTAATGTCTTTCTTTATTGCTAGCTCCCCTCACGTTCATATAAAACGTAAAACATCCAATATCATGATGTGGGTTGCCATATGCCTATTGCCAGGGATTGCAGCTCAAACCTATTTCTTTGGTTATGGTGTGCTAATTCAGGTGATATTTGCGATTGTATTAGCTTGGGCATTTGAAGCCACGACCATGATACTACGCAAACGTTCTCCTCTTGCGGCTTTAAAAGATAACAGCGCAATGGTAACCGGAATGCTATTAGCGGTGTCCATTCCTCCGCTATCGCCTTGGTGGTTAATGGCGATTGGTTTATTTTTTGCTATTGTCATCAGTAAGCACCTTTACGGCGGGATTGGACAAAATTTATTTAATCCAGCAATGGCGGCTTATGTGGTATTGCTCATTTCATTTCCGATACAAATGACCAGTTGGGTTGCACCGGAAGTATTGAGCCACTTACATTTGCATTTTGATGATTGCTTAAAGCTTATTTTCACTGGCTATAATGGCGATGGGCTATCGTTGCTACAAGTTCGCACGGGTATTGATGGTGTAACGATGGCAACACCTTTAGATGCGTTTAAAACATCCATGCGTGCCGGTCACACAGCGAGTGAAATTATGCAACAAGCACCTTATTCGGGTTTACTCGGGATAGGTTGGCAATGGGTTAATATTGCATTCTTATTAGGTGGACTTGTATTGCTCAAAATGCGTATCATCCAGTGGCAAATACCGACGGCGGTATTGACAAGTTTATTAGCTATCAGCTTATTCACTAGCCTATTTGCACCAGAAACAACGGCAAGTCCGCTACTACAGCTATTTTCTGGTGCCACCATGCTGTGTGCCTTTTTCATCGCAACAGATCCTATTACCGCTTCAACGACCACCAAAGGCCGCTTATTCTATGGTGCTTTTATTGGTTTAGTGGTCTTTTTAATTCGCTCTTGGGGTGGTTTTCCTGATGGTGTGGCGTTCGCAATATTACTCGCAAACATGGCCGTCCCGCTTATCGATTATTATACGAAGCCACGCACTTACGGGCATGAGAGGTAAAAATAATGCTTAATGCCATGAAAAAAAATGGAGCGATCCTGGCGGTGTTTGCCATTGCCGCTACCGCTCTAGTAGCGGTAACCAATTGGGTAACCGCTGATACTATCAAGCAACAACAGCAACTTCAGTTACAACAAACTCTCAGCAAAGTTGTGCCACAAACATTTCATGATAATTTACTCTTTTCGTCCTGTATGCTACTACCTTCGCAAACCACGGTTACTTCAAAGCCTTTACCCGCTTATCTAGCAACAAAAGAAGGAAAACCAACGGCTATTGCGATCGAAACCTACGCGCCGGATGGATATAATGGTGCTATTAAAATCATCGTTGGTATCGATATCAATGGTGCGGTCATTAGCACTCGAGTACTGGAGCATAAAGAAACCCCAGGGCTTGGCGATAAAATTGAAGTGCGTAAAGGCAATTGGATCTTTAGCTTTGATCATAAAACGATCACCGATGATAAACAATCGGAATGGGCCGTTCGTAAAGATGGTGGCCAATTTGATCAATTCACTGGTGCGACAATTACACCAAGAGCAGTAGTGAAAGCTGTGAAAAACACCGTGATTTATTTTAAAGAAAACAAAAGCACAATTCTAAACCAACCTTTAAATTGTGAGGATTAACATGTCTGAACTCAATACAGAGATAACAGAAGATACCACGAGCGAATCTTCAGCTTCGGAGCTATCTGTTTCAGAACAAAAACAACTCATGAAGAATGGCCTATGGGATAACAATGCGGCATTAGTACAACTGCTTGGTTTATGCCCATTACTCGCCGTCTCTTCCACCGTTACCAATGCGCTAGGTTTAGGCCTTGCGACTATGCTCGTTCTAATTTGTACGAATACCATTGTCTCTTTAGTAAGAAGCCATGTACCAAAAGATGTTCGAATCCCTATCTTTGTGATGATCATTGCAGCCGTCGTGACTTGTGTGCAGTTATTAATGAGCGCTTATGCTTACGGGTTATACCTTTCGCTTGGCATTTTTATTCCATTAATCGTGACCAACTGCGTGATCATCGGTCGCGCTGAAGCGTACGCCTCAAAAAATAGCCCTAAAAATGCCGCACTTGATGGTTTTTGGATGGGTCTAGGTATGCTAGCAGTATTGACGTTACTCGGTGCATTACGTGAAATAATGGGTCAAGGCACTCTATTTGATGGAGCAGATTTACTTCTCGGTCATTGGGCTTTAGCATTACGGGTAGAGCTTTTTCATATCGACAACAGTTTCTTATTGGCACTACTTCCACCCGGAGCATTTATTGGCGTTGGATTTTTAATCGCGTTAAAACAAGTGATTGATAAAAATATTGCTATGCGTCAGCCAAAAATGGAAAAACCAACAATTGCTCGCGCCCGCGTCACTAAAGTTTGATAGGTCATTAATGAATAATGAAAAACGTAGGATCATACTTGAACGGTTACGAGAAGATAATCCAAACCCTCAAACTGAACTCAATTGGTCATCACCTTTTGAGCTATTAATTGCAGTATTGTTATCTGCTCAAGCAACCGATGTTAGCGTCAACAAAGCAACCGATAAACTCTACCCTATCGCCAATACACCTGAAACAATTTTGGCACTTGGGGTGGATGGATTAAAGCAATACATCAAAACGATTGGTTTGTTTAACTCCAAAGCTGAAAATACCATTAAAACCTGTAAAATGTTAATTGATTTACATGGTAGCCAAGTACCTGAAGACCGAGCTGCATTAGAAGCTCTACCTGGTGTGGGTCGAAAAACAGCGAATGTAGTTCTTAATACAGCATTTGGCTGGCCAACAATTGCGGTCGACACACATATTTACCGTGTATCAAATCGAACAAAACTTGCCATGGGAAAAACCGTGGATGACGTTGAACAAAAGCTACTCAAAGTTATTCCCAAAGAGTTTAAGCTTGATGTTCATCACTGGTTAATTTTACATGGTCGCTATACCTGCGTAGCCCGTAAACCAAGATGCGGAAGTTGTATTATCGAAGATCTGTGTGAGTTTTCAGACAAAACTGAATACTAATAACAACAAAAACCATATCAATTCCAAAAACTATAATGGAGCATACAATGTCGAACGGAAGAGTATTACACACCATGGTTCGCGTGGGTGACTTAGATAAATCAATCGAGTTTTATACTAACGTTTTAGGGATGGACTTATTACGTAAAAGTGAAAATGCCGAATACAAATATACTTTGGCCTTCGTAGGTTATGGCGATGAATCGCAAGGCGCTGTCATCGAACTTACTTATAACTGGGATACTTCTGAATATGATCTGGGAACCGGTTACGGGCACATCGCTTTAGGGTTTGATGATATTTATACTACTTGCGACGCGATTAAAGCTGCCGGTGGTTTAGTTACTCGTGAGCCTGGCCCGGTAAAAGGAGGCACGACTCATATTGCCTTTGTTAAAGATCCCGATGGCTATATGATTGAGCTTATCCAGCGTAGCCAAATGTCAGAAGGCCTACAGGGTTAATCATTCGCGTATCACTTTTCAGTTAAAGAGCTTTTCG
>NZ_VHKO01000051.1 GCF_015223435.1 Vibrio hibernica | reverse complement strand
CAATTGAGCTCTTTTTTTATAATTACCTTATATCCTTTATTTTTTACAGATACCTAAATCAGCAAACCGAAAAATGGGTGAAGTTCACTTTCTGATCTGTAATAATATGCCACTAAATTCACGGATCAGAAAATCAATGACTGACAAAAATGAAGCTTTGACACTAAAAAATCGCTTTCGGGGTTATTTTCCCGTTGTTATCGATGTTGAAACAGCAGGATTTAATTCACAAACGGATGCGCTTTTAGAAATTTGTGCTGTCACTTTAGCCATGGATGAGAATGGGGATCTTTATCCCGCATCAACGATACAGTTTAACGTTGAGCCTTTTGAAGGCGCAAACCTTGAAAAGGAAGCATTAGAATTCACAGGCATTCGTGATCCTTACAGCCCGTTACGTGGTGCGGTAAGCGAAGCAGAGGCAATCAAAGAAATATTCAAGTTAGTGCGTAAAGAACAAAAAGCAGCCAATTGTAGCCGTGCCATTATGGTCGCTCACAATGCTACTTTTGATCTTAACTTTGTTATGGCTGCAGCTGAACGTAGCAAACTAAAACGCATTCCATTCCACCCTTTTGCTACTTTCGATACCGCAGCATTGAGCGGTTTAGCCTATGGACAAACCGTCCTCGCTAAAGCATGCATTGCCGCAGGAATGGAATTTAATAATAAAGAAGCCCACTCTGCGCTCTATGATACTCAAGTTACCGCAGAGCTTTTTTGCAAAATAGTCAATAAATGGAAAGCTTTAGGTGGCTGGCCACTTGAAGCCGCTGAATAATTTAAATTTAAACTAGAGAACTCTAATGAACCCTGTTGTTATTTCAGTCTGCTTAATGCTGATACTCTCAGTATTTCGCGTTAATGTTGTGATTGCACTCACTTTAAGTGCTATTACTGGTGGCTTACTTGCCCACCTTTCTCTTGATCAAACTATCTCGGCATTTCAAGCTGGACTTGGTGACGGTGCAGAAATTGCACTAAGCTACGCTTTACTCGGTGCTTTTGCTGTTGCCTTAGCGCAAACCGGTATTACCGATTTATTATCGAATGCTGTCATTAAACGTGTTCATGGTGAAACCAATCATAAAGCATCCGCTATTTTAAAATACGCTATCCTTTCAAGCTTACTGATCTTAGCTATTTTTTCACAAAACGTTATTCCGGTTCATATCGCCTTCATCCCAATTATTGTACCGCCACTATTATCTGCGCTAAATAAAATGAATATTGACCGTAGAATGGTTGCTTGTGTGCTTACCTTCGGCTTAGTGACACCTTATATGACACTACCTATTGGCTTTGGGGGGATCTTCTTGAATGATATTTTACTTCCAGCATTAGTTAATAACGGGTTAACAACTGCGACGGCTGGTCAAATACCGGCCGCAATGCTTATTCCGGCTTGTGGCATGATTTTTGGTTTATTGGTCAGTGTCTTTATTACCTACCGTAAGCCGCGTCAATACCAAGAAATAGCGGCACCGCAAGAAGCTCAACAACAAAATGGTATTGATAAGAAAGCCGTTATTATTGCCGTATTTAGTATCGTTGCAACACTATCAGCTCAACTTTATTCAGGCTCTATGATCGTAGGTGCTTTAGTCGGTTTCATTATTCTTTCTTTTGGTAAACCTTTTCAGACAAGCCAAGATAGCTTTACTCGTGGCGTACAAATGATGGCGATGATTGGTTTTATTATGATCTCAGCCAATGGTTTTGCAAGTGTAATGAAAGCGACTGGCGGCGTTGAAACTTTGGTGATATTTTTACAAACCAGCATGAGCGGACATCAAGGCATTGCAGCGTTAGCTATGTTAATTGTGGGCTTGCTCATTACTATGGGTATCGGCTCTTCTTTTTCAACCATTCCTATTATCGCTACTATTTATGTGCCGCTTGCACTTTCATTTGGCTTCTCACCAGCAGCAACGATTGCTCTAGTCGGTACAGCTGCTGCATTAGGCGATGCAGGCTCACCAGCATCGGACTCAACGTTAGGGCCAACATCTGGTTTAAATGCAGATAGTCAGCATGATCATATAAAAGACTCTGTTATTCCAACGTTCATCCATTATAACTTACCATTAATTGTATTCGGCTGGATTGCCGCTATGGTTCTGTAAGTCACAGAAAACTATATCGATTCCAACCTAAAAATACCGCACTTTATAAATTTTAGAGTGCGGTATTTTTGTATCAATTCTATTTTTAGAATTGCTGGTAACATAAAATTTAGTATTGTAGCTAAATGTGTTTTTTAATTTCTAATAGACTAGATTCAACCGAATCATAGGAAATCGGTATCGAATAATAACGGCTATTAGACTCTAGCACTAAGCTGGGAAATGAATGCACTCCTAGCATCTGACAAAAAGACAATTGGCGCTGGAATTCAATTTCAACCCGTTGGCTAGACAAATCTGTCTGAAACACGTCTAACTTTAAGCCCAACTCTTGTGCGAGTAATGCATGAGTCGTAGCCAGATGGGGTTCCATTGCTCTTAAGTAATAGGCTTCCTGAATAGCGCTAACCATCGCTTTGCCTTGATCCTGAAACTGTGCAGCAATTACGGCTCTACAAGCTGAATATGTGGTTCGAACTGGCTGACATTGTGTCCAAAAGTCATAATTGAAGGTTGTCCCTAGCTGAGTCTCAATCCTTCGCCATGTTTGCTCAAGCATATTTTTCATTTCAGTTGGCATCGGTGTTACGCTATCCGGCGCTAAACCACCCAAAATATATTCAACCTTGATATCCTCAGGAAGCAATTCTTGTAGTTGTTGCCAAGCTGGCTTAAATCCCCAGCACCAACTGCACATTGGATCATGTATATAATATAATGTTGTGGCCATGTTCAATCTCTTAATCCACATTATTCAGTGCAAAAAAAAGAGCCATCAGGCCCTTTATCATATTAAAAGCTTACAAACTACTCTTCGCTTACAGGAGCGCGAGCCGCTGCATCTTTCACTAAAGTTTGCAGTTCACCCTTCTGGAACATTTCAATGATAATGTCACAGCCGCCCACTAACTCACCTTCAACCCACAGCTGTGGAAAGGTCGGCCATTGCGCATAGTTTGGTAATTCAGCACGGATATCCGGGTTTTGAAGAATATCTACATAAGCAAACTTCTCTCCGCAAGACATTAGAGCTTGGGATGCTTGTGATGAAAAGCCGCAGCTTGGTAGCTTTGGTGAGCCTTTCATGTATAGCAAAATTGTATTTTCTGAAAGTTGTTGTTTAATTTTATCGATAGTTTCCATTGCTTCCTCACTACATCGATTTAGAGTTGTACCAGCATTCTACTTGTATCTTAATCAGAATAAAAATCTATTATTTATAAGGGTATTTTAAATGTCAGTTTATAATGAATTTCTTTACAACTTTTATCCTTTGGTATCATGTTTTTTTAACACAACGCTTTTAATAAAGTAAAAAGTTGCTAAACTAGTTACAGTTTAACAAATGGCTTAAAAATAATAATTGAAAGCCGCTTATATCAATATTTGTCGTAATAAATAACAAACATATATAAGCGTTTAGCCTCTTTCTTATACACATGGAGATTTAAGCAATGGCATTTGAATTACCAGCATTACCTTTCGCAAAAGATGCACTAGAACCTCATATTTCAGCAGAAACTCTAGATTTTCACCATGGTAAGCACCATAACACCTATGTTGTGAAGCTAAATGGTTTAATTCCTGGTACTGAGTTTGAAGGTAAATCGCTAGAAGAAATCATCAAAACTTCAACTGGTGGTGTTTTCAATAACGCAGCACAAATCTGGAACCATACGTTTTACTGGAATTGCCTAGCACCAAATGCAGGTGGTCAACCAGCAGGCGCAGTTGCTGAAGCTATCAAACAAGCTTTTGGTTCTTTCGAAGAATTCAAAACTAAGTTTACAGATTCTGCAATCAATAACTTTGGTTCTTCTTGGACTTGGCTAGTAAAAAAAGCAGACGGTTCTCTAGAAATCGTAAATACTTCTAACGCTGCCACGCCACTGACCGAAGAAGGTGTTACACCACTTCTAACGGTTGATCTATGGGAACACGCTTACTATATCGATTTCCGCAATGTACGCCCTGATTACATGGCTGCATTCTGGGCATTAGTAAACTGGGACTTCGTAGAAGAAAACCTAATCAAATAATATTTTCTTCGCCACTCTTGGCGTTACATGTAAATATTAATAAAGGTCAGTTATTACTGGCCTTTTTGTTTAACGTAAGCTGATTTTTGCCCATAATATCAATACAATTTATCCTCTGTATTACTTAAAAATCCACTAGTTACACTATTTCAGTCCAAAAACACCACTTCGATCACAAGACTTTTCCGCATTTATCTACCATGATTAAAAGCTGCCTATTAAATGTAGGAGGAATCTTTCTCCCTTAAAAATAATAAACTGTTTAATACGCTAGCCATCCTCCCTCCCACCAAAAACTTGATACCAATGAGGTGTTTAATGAATATTTATAATTCAGTTGTTGTCATTACGTCAGCAGGCTCTCATCTAGGTCAAACGTTAGCACAGCATTTTATTTCTCTACATGCCAACGTGATCTTAGTCGACAATAATGAAGTCGCACTCAATCGAACTCTGCAACAATGCCAACCAACATCATCTATTGTTCTATCTTACGTTTTAGACGACCATAGCTTCGAAAGCGTTCAACCATTATTTTCGTCTATTGATAAAAATTTCGATAATGGAATAGATGTTTTGATTAACATATACCCTTCCCTACCATCTCCATCCTTAATGGCTGAAACCAATTTTGAACAATATAGCGGGCAGATCTCCACTCTCGCAAGTAGCATGTTATGCTTTAGTAAATTAGCAGCCAAACAAATGCTGCATAACAATAAGAAAGGTGTGATTGTTAATTTATCCTCTTCCGAATCAGAACAAGCATCTGATCATAATTCCGCATCTCTCATCTCAAATTTCACTCAAAGCTGGTCAAAAGAATTATTACCTTTCAATATTAGAGTAGGTGGAATATTGCCACTATCAACTCATAGTAATGAGCATAACTGGGCTCGCAATCGAGATGAATTAATTCGTAATGCCGAATATATTGTAGAAAATGATTCGTTTAATGGTCGAGTTCTGGATTGTCACTAAACTTGTTATGAGCTTATATCCGTTCATACGTACCCAAATAACCGATAAAAAAGCCTCATCAATCGATGAGGCTTTCTAATTTTAGTCATTATCAAATTGATAGTGATGTATTATTTTTTCTTAGCTGATTTTTTCGCTGGTTGTTCCGTTTTTTTAATGACGGTTGTACCTTCGTAAGTTTCACCTTCAATGTATGCTTTACCGTAATAAGCCGCAAGTAACACTTCTTTGAGCTCGGTAATTAATGGGTAACGTGGGTTAGCACCTGTACATTGATCATCAAACGCGTCTACTGCTAACTCATCTACTTTTGCTAAGAAATCGGCCTCTGGAACACCGGCGGCTTGAATTGACATTGGGATATCAAGTTCTTTCTTAACATCATCCAACCAAGTTAATAGACGTTCAATTTTCTGTGCCGTACGGTCACCAGCTTGGCTTAAACCAAGATGATCGGCAATTTCAGCATAACGACTACGCGATTTAGGACGGTCGTATTGAGAAAATGCCGCTTGCTTTGTTGGGTTATCATTTGCATTAAAGCGAATAACATTAGAAATCATTAATGCGTTCGCAAGGCCGTGTGGAATATGGAACTCAGCACCGATTTTGTGTGCAATAGAGTGGCATACACCAAGGAATGCGTTTGCAAATGACATGCCTGCAATCGTTGCAGCGCTATGCACTTTTTCGCGAGCTATTGGGTCATTAGCACCATTTTTGTAACTTGATGGTAAATATTCTTTAAGCATTTTCAGCGCTTGGAGCGCATGCCCATCAGAGAACTCATTCGCAAGAACAGAAACATACGCTTCTAATGCATGAGTTATCGCATCGTAACCACCAAAAGCAGTTAATGACTTAGGCATATTCATCACTAAATTAGCATCAACAATTGCCATGTTAGGAGTAAGTTCATAATCTGCCAACGGGTATTTTGCACCTGTTTTATCATCAGTAACAACCGCAAATGGCGTCACTTCAGAGCCTGTACCCGATGTCGTTGTGATACAAACTAGACTTGCTTTTTCACCCATTTTAGGGAATTTGTAGATTCGCTTACGAATATCCATGAAGCGCATTGCTAGTTCTTGGAAATCAGTTTCTGGATGCTCGTACAGTACCCACATGATTTTAGCTGCATCCATTGGTGAGCCGCCACCTAGTGCTAAGATAACATCAGGTTGGAAGCTATTCATCGCTGCTGCACCTTTTTCTACAACAGAAAGCGTTGGATCCGCCTCTACATCATAGAAAGTATACACTTCAATGCCTTGTGCTTTTAAAAGATTGACAACCTCATCAGCGTAGCCGTTATTAAATAAGAAACGGTCTGTAACTAAAAACGCACGTTTTTTATCAGCTAAATCAGTCAACGCGATTGGAAGGCTACCACGACGGAAATAAATGGATTCTGGAAGTTTATGCCATAACATATTTTCTGCTCGCTTAGCGACCGTTTTCTTATTAATAAGGTGCTTAGGACCCACGTTTTCTGAGATCGAGTTACCACCCCAAGAACCACACCCTAACGTCAATGACGGTGCAATATTGAAGTTATACAAATCACCAATACCACCATGAGTGGTTGGAATATTAATCAAAATACGAGCCGTCTTCATCTTGTCGCCAAAGTAGCGAATACGGTCAGAATTAGTATCTTGATTAGTGTAAAGGCCAGATGTGTGGCCAATGCCGCCAATTTCAACCATAGTAATTGCTTGTTCTACTGCATTTTCAAAAGAAGATGCACGGAACATCCCTAGCGTAGGAGACAATTTTTCATGCGCAAATTCGTCATCGTAGCTAACTACGCCGCCTTCACCGATAAGAATTTTTGTGTTTGCCGGTACAGTAACCCCTGCCATTTCTGCAATTTTAGTTGCAGGTTGACCTACGATATCCGCATTCAAATTACCGTTAATCAATAAAATTTTACGAACTTTATCTGCTTCAGTTTTAGACAAAACATAGCCACAGTGAGCAGCAAAACGCTCTTTCACTTCATCGTAAACTTCGTCCATAACAATGATTGCTTGCTCAGAAGCACACACCACACCGTTATCGAATGTTTTAGACATAAGAATAGAAGCAACGGCACGTTTAATATCAGCAGTTTCGTCAATAACCACAGGAACATTACCCGCACCGACACCGATAGCTGGTTTACCCGAAGAATATGCAGCTTTAACCATGCCCGGACCACCAGTTGCAAGGATAAGATTGATGCCTTCATGTTTCATTAGTGCATTTGATAATTCAACTGATGGTTGGTCAATCCAACCAATAATATCTTTCGGTGCACCCGCTGCAACAGCTGCATCTAACACTATTTTAGCAGCATCGTTAGTGGAGTTTTTTGCGCGTGGATGTGGTGAGAATATAATTGCATTACGCGTTTTCAAAGAAATTAGAGACTTAAAAATCGCAGTTGAAGTAGGGTTAGTTGTTGGAACGATGCCACAGATGATACCCACCGGCTCAGCGATAGTCATTGTCCCGTATTCATCATTAACCTCTAAAACGCCACAGGTTTTTTCGTCTTTATATTTGTTATAGATAAACTCTGAAGCAAAGTGGTTTTTGATTACTTTATCTTCAATGATACCCATTCCTGATTCTGCTACCGCTTGTTGTGCCAGAGGAATACGAGCTTGGTTAGCTGCGAGAGAAGCTGCACGGAAGATCTTGTCTACTTGCTCTTGAGAGAAGGTAGCAAATTCTTTTTGCGCCGCTTGAACACGTGCGACTAGAGCATCAAGTTCAGCTAAATTAGTTACAGGCATAATGAATCTCCTAATATTTAAAAATTAAAAACTATTTAGTAAGACTACTCACAAGACAACTTTAAAAACAGTGCGGTAGTGAATGGGAAACTCTTAGTAAATCACTTTCAAAACTGAGTATAATCCTTCATCCAATTAAAATATTGACTTAGATCAGTTATTGAAATCAATTTACCCCCAAAGAAGTACAAAAGAACAAGATGCTAATGTAATATATTGATTTTTAATAAGTATTAATTTATTCACAGCGTGAAAATATTCACTTTACAATTACACTAACAAACCCACATCATAAAAAAATGTAAAAATATTTCTGAAATAAAAAAACCAAACATACAAAAGCCCTATGCTACAAACAGTATACATATACACAGAATAGATAATACTTTAGTAGCAATTTTCTTTAGAAGTCCTTTATTTTTATGACATAATTTTCAACACCGACATTAAAGGTAATACAAGATAAGAAAAATGCTATTTAACCCTCGAATTAGAGAAGCATTTACCTTACATTATGCAACTCTTCAGCGGTGTATAAATTGGATACTTGAATTATCCAACACACCTTATTTTGTACCCTTTTATACTATGTGAGATAACGCTCATGGGCTCAATCGAGTTAGCAATATATTTTCAATTCTTCTTTGGTTTAGTCGCTGCCGTCAATCCTATTGGAATTATGCCAGTGTTTGTTTCTTTATCCGGGCATATGACGTCCGAAGAGAAGAAAAAAACGGCAACTACCGCCAACTTTGCTGTCGCGGTTATTCTGGTTGTTTCCCTTCTATGTGGGCAAGTATTACTCAATATGTTCAGTATTTCTCTAGATTCTTTTCGAGTTGCGGGCGGTATGCTGTTGATGAGCATCGCATTTTCAATGATGAGTGGTAAATTAGGGGCGGATAAACAAAACAAACAAGAGCAAACCGAATATATCAGTCGTGAGCAGATTGGTGTCGTACCATTAGCAATGCCTTTAATGGCAGGCCCAGGTGCGATTAGTTCAACGATTGTATATGGTGCACGCTATCCAACTATGATCGATATTTTTGGCATCATTATTACTATTGTCATTTTTTGTTTTTGCTCTTGGTTACTATTTAGATCCGCGCCACTTATCGTCCGTTTTTTGGGGCAAACAGGGATCAACGTAATTACACGTATTATGGGGTTAATCTTAGCGTCATTAGGTGTCGAATTTATGGCTAATGGATTACGTAGTTTATTCCCAGGTCTAATGTAAATAGGATCCATTCATACCGCCTGAAAGGTAATGCTAATATGCAGGAAAACAGTCTGAAACATCAGTTATATATCATTATATTTGGCACGCATACTCCCGCTGGCCGGCGTTTTGATATTTTCCTTATCATTGCCATTATTACCTCTCTCTTTGTTTTGATGCTCGACTCGATGGCGGCAATCGAAGTCAAATGGCAACAAGAACTCACTTATTTAGAATACGGTTTCACTGCGCTATTCACTATCGAATACCTATTACGCCTATATTGCTCACCTAAGCCTTCCGCTTATGCCAGAAGCTTTTATGGCATCATCGATTTGATCGCAATAATTCCAACCTATTTAGTCTTCTTTTTTCCATCTGCAAGCTTTATTGGCATTATACGTTTATTGCGGGTGATGCGAATTTTCCGAATTCTCAAACTGGTACGCTTTCTACAAGATTCAAATATTCTGATGCGTAGTTTGATCATGGCTAAGCGAAAAATTTTTATTTTCTTTAGTGCTGTTGCGGTTCTCGTCACCATCTTTGGTGCGCTGATGTTTGTCATCGAAGGCCCACAAAATGGCTTTACAAGTATTCCACAAAGTATTTATTGGGCGATTGTCACCATAACAACCGTTGGCTATGGTGATTTTGTTCCTAAAACACCACTTGGCCAAGCAATAGCATCTGTCACCATGTTACTTGGTTATTGCATTCTTGCTGTACCTACTGGCATCATTACTGCAGAATTAAATCAGGAAATGAATGCACACCGAAATTTAGTGCTATGTCCTAACTGCACTCGCAGTGGACATGAATCTGATGCATTATTCTGCAAACATTGTGGGGGTGAGCTTGCTGACCCAGACAATCGTGTTGTCCCCGTTAAACGTAGATAATTACCACTACACACAAAAACAAAAATGCCTATGTTTAATCACATAGGCATTTTTTCATCATCATTATTTTTAACATTATAAAAAATTAACGCATTATTTTTCCGCTAAGATAATGCGTAATGTACGACGAAGTGGTTCTGCTGCGCCCCAAAGTAATTGGTCACCAACAGTAAAGGCATTGAGGAATGTATCCCCCATCTCCATCTTACGTAAACGCCCAACAGGAACAGAAAGAGTACCTGTTACTTGCGCTGGAGAAAGTTGTTGAGCCGTAATATCACGCTCATTTGGGATGACTTTGACCCAATCATTATGAGTTGCAATAATTTCTTCAATTTCATCCATCGGAACATTTTGCTTCAACTTAATCGTCAATGCTTGAGAGTGGCAACGCATCGCACCAATACGAACACAAGTACCATCAATAGGAACTAAATTCGCACCTTGAAGGCCTAGAATTTTATTGGTTTCAACCGTTGCTTTCCATTCTTCTTTACTTTGACCATTTTCGCGCTTCACATCAATCCACGGAATTAATGAGCCCGCAAGTGGAGCACCAAATTCACTGGTAGGATAAGCACTAGAACGAATCGTTTCAGCAACTTTGCGGTCAATATCTAAAATAGAACTTGCTGGATCGGCCATCTCTGCACTGACTGACTGATTTATTACGCCCATTTGTGCAATAAGTTCACGCATATTCTTCGCACCGGCACCAGAAGCGGCTTGGTAAGTCATGGCACTCATCCATTCAATCATGCCTTTTTCGTATAAACCACCTAAGCCCATCAACATTAAGCTAACAGTACAGTTACCACCAACAAACGTATTGATTCCTGCATGGAGGCCATGTTGAATTTGCGTTAAGTTAACAGGATCTAACGTAATGATTGCGTCATCTTTCATACGTAAAGTCGATGCGGCATCGATCCAGTATCCTTTCCAACCAGCTTGACGTAATGCCGGATACACTTTCTCGGTATAGCCCCCGCCTTGACAAGTGATAATCGCATCTAACTGCTTTAAGCTTTCAAGATCAAAAGCATCTTGTAGCATCCCAGCATCTTTCCCAAGGTTGGGTGCTGGAATACCAACTTGTGACGTGGTATAGAATACAGGTTCGATGAGGTCAAAATCCTTTTCTTCCACCATGCGCTGCATTAATACCGAACCAACCATGCCACGCCAACCAACTAAACCTACTCTCATCATTTTCATCCTCTCCATGATATTTTTATATATTTTAAAATTTAGTAACCATTACTATCTCATTGCTAACGACAATCTTCAAACATCAATTTTACTGATTTTAAGTCACCGTACATATTGTATCGTCATTGTAATTAGCATGAATTAATAACTCGCTTATGAATGTCTCACCAACTGATCTTTCAAATTTGGTGGAATACCTTTGATCGTTAGAGTATCCGTTTCTGGGTCATAGAAAATTCGTTCCCCCAATAACATGGAATCAAAATTAATTGAAAGACCGCCTCCAGCTCCAACATATTTTGCAAGTTTACGGATAGTCGAACGATCGACAGGAAAGCTATCTTCTAGTTCATAGCCTTGCTTTTGAGTAAAATCTTGGAAATTATCATCATTCCCTGACCCAGAAAGCTCTCCAGACAATTCGCGAATAGTAACTTCATCGCCTGCTTTTAACTGATCATTACAATAATCATGAACTTGTTTACGATAAGCGACTGTTTCTTCTTTATTTAATTGAGAGTCTGCGCAATAGTCATCTACTGCTTGCATCAGTACTAAATTTTGTTTTTTCGTGTCTAATCCTATTTCAGCTTGCAAAAAATCTAAGAAAAAATCAGCCACTTTACGCCCTACCCGACCTTTAATATAAGTCAGATAGCGATTAGATTCAGGATCAGTTTCATAGCAAGAAAGGTCAATACGAACGGCAATGTCCATCTTATTAATATCAAGATAATCCGTACCCGAAATATCCAGAGCATCATCAACTTTTAAGCTTTGGTTTGATGGCAATAAAGCAATAAATAGATATTCCGTGGCAAGTGACTGATATTGCGCCATAACCAGTACACCTTCATCGGCAAACGGATACTTAGCCAACTCTGTTTTTAAACGCTCAGCGGACTGAGAAGAAAAGTCATAAAAACTCAAATCACCTTGGCGAAATTGTTTCATCCAATATTGAAATTCACTTTCTTCTTTATAAATGCCAAAACCTTTACTTGCTTTCGCATTGAAGGTGCGGTGTAGCTCTGCGACGAGTTGCTCTGAAACTGCATCGTTAGATAAAGCGGTATGACGCAAGTTAACAACCAATTCATCTTGGTCATTTTTTGTCAATTTATGCAGTATTACGTTGGAAATATTTAAGCTCATGATAAATTAGTTTCAAGTTGATGTTTCAGTTGTGAGGTAGACTAGGTTATCATAAGCCGCTTTTACTATCATTAACCGAATCTAGGAACAAAATAGACACTTATGCCTATTAATTCAAAATACAGCGATCAAAAAATCGAACAAATCTTGGCAGAAATTGCTGCCGTTTTAAAAAAACATGAAGCAAGCTCAGATCTTAGTTTGATGATTGCTGGTAATATTGTGACAAATATTTTAAATTCCAATGTACCTCGAGCACAACGTAAACTCATTGCAGACAAATTTTCTCAAGCTCTTTTATCATCACTCGATGCATAAAATACCTTTTAACGTTAAATTGAGTTAGAACGATATTTCAATGGTTGATAGCAGAAACACATACGGAGAGCGCGTCTCTCGACTAGTAAGTTGGGGACATTGGTTCTCTTTCTGTAATATTATTATTGCTATGTTGATTGGTAGCCGTTTTATCACACAATCACCATGGCCTGATACTTTATTAGGACAAGCGTACCTTATTATTTCTTGGTTTGGTCATTTTGCCTTTTTGGTATTTGGTCTCTATATTTTAGTCTTGTTTCCGCTAACTTTTGTCATTCCTTCTCGCAAGTTATTACGTTTAATTAGTGTACTATTCGCAACCATATGTCTGACCGTATTATTGCTGGACACTCAAGCATACCAAAAATTACACTTGCATTTAAATCCTGCGGTATGGGAGTTATTACTGAGTAAAGATAACACTGCATTTAATGCTCAGTGGCAATATCTCTTTTCTGCGGTTCCAATACTATTCTTGATTCAAATTGTTATTTCAGAGTGGGTCTGGAAAAAACAACGTACGTTATCTCGTAAAAAAATAGGTAAACCCGTCACAATTTTATTTTTCTTATGCTTTTTAAGCAGCCATCTTATTTATATCTGGGCTGATGCTTTTTTCTATCATCCAATAACAAGCCAGCGAGCTAATTTCCCACTGTCCTACCCTATGACGGCGAAATCCTTTATGGAAAAACATGGGCTATTAGATAAAGAAGAATATTTACAACGTCTTGAGCAACGTGGAAGCGATAATGAAGTCGTCAATTATCCACTTGAACCAATCAAGTTTAACGGCCCGGGAAAAAACTATAACGTCTTGATAGTCATGGTGGATAACCTTCGCAGTGATATGTTGGCGAAAGAAATCATGCCGGCCACTTTCGATTTCGCCAAAAACAACCAAAATTTCATTAACCATTTTAGTGCTAGTAATAATGATTATGGTGTATTTAGTCTATTCTATGGATTACCAAGTAGCTATGCATCCAGCATCAAGGCGCAAGATACTAAGCCTTTATTCCTAACGACGTTATCAAAACGTCACTATCAGATGGCAGCATTTAGTGATAATGCACTTGAAAAACCTGAACTTTATGATCAGATTTTCCGTCAATTAGAGATAAAAAGAGATAACAAACCAGACAGTGATGCTAAAAACAATGTTGTTAATGATTGGAAGTATTGGTTAGAAAGTAACTCAAACTCACCTTGGTTTAGCTATATTGAGCTATCTGATGTTGAAAACTTTGAGGATAATACTGGCTATACAAAGCCATTTCCATCTAACTCTAAAAAGGCTTTAACATTATTAAAAAACCGCTATCAATCGGCTGTTTCTTCTGCTGATCAATCAGTTGATGAAATTTTGACGGCGATAAAAACTAAAGAATTATTAGATAACACTATAGTTATCATTACATCTGATCACGGGATGGAATTTAACGATAGCAATAATAATACTTGGGGTTCAGACAGTAACTTTAGCCGCTATCAGTTACAAGTTCCAATGGTGATACATTGGCCAGGAAAAGCACCAACGGTTTATACGAAAAAAACTAGTCATTTAGATCTCTCAGCAACACTAATGCAAGATGTTTTAGAAACCTCATCTAACCCATACGACTTTGGGAGTGGTAAAAACTTATTTACTCAATCTGACCGCCCTTGGATCTTAGCCGGTGATAATAATAACATTGCACTAATTACCAATAAAAATACAACCGTTGTGGACCAATTTGGTAATTATAAAGTCTACACTCCAGACTACCAACGAGATAAGAAAGCAAAACCTAAATTATCGGTCATGTTGCAAGGGTTATCAGAACTAAAGCGCTTCTATCGCCAAAATGATTAAACACAGACCTG
>NZ_VHKO01000050.1 GCF_015223435.1 Vibrio hibernica | reverse complement strand
TCTTTTTTGGTAAAGCAAGTTCCTTGAGCACTAGCACCTGGACCGGAGCATGTATCGCTTGTAGCGGTTAACTCCGAAAATTTACTCCAATTGGTCCATTGCCAACTATAATGCACAGCCCATTGTTGATTGAGTTGATGGAACCCAGATAATATTACAATATCGGGTAATTTAATATCTAAGTCCGCTTTAGTATCAATTGGTTGTGTTGGAGTCATACCAGCTATGATGCCTGAGCCATCGGTAAAATCCCCATCTTTGAAATCTAGCTTAACTGCTGATTTATAAGAAGCAGAAAAACGGTTATTTTTATTAACTTCGTATAAGGCACCAATATTCCACCCATAACCGAAAGTATCACCTTCCATTTTTACAAGAGTATCAGTAGGATTTCCTCCAATTGCAGGATTCATACTAGTAAGACCTTTCGTTCTCTTTAATTCAGCTTTTGCATAAACGAAATTCACACCCGCGCCAACACTAAATTGCTCATTAATTCTATAAGCAATATTTGGGTTCAGTTTAAAGGTCGTTAAAGAAGTTTTACCTGAAATATCACCAGCCATAAAATCGGATGGGTACTCAGTTGCTACACCATAATCGGTGTACATACCAACGCCCCAAGCCCATTTGTCACCAACGGGGTTTATGTAATAGAAAGCCGGAACTACTTGCGATGGTGCTATGTTGTTTGCTGATTCACCTGTGCTGTTATTTTTGACATCAATTTCAGGGTCGATATAAGAAATCGCGCCAGAAAATTGTGCTTTATCAAACAACATCATAGAGGCCGCATTGGCTGACATTTCACTTGCATTGTCACCAACCGCACCCGCACCAGAGAAAGCTCGACCTAAACCTGATGCTGAATGTTCTACCACTTGGAAGCCCGCGGCATGTACCTGCGATGCAAGTAGAATAGATACTGCTAATAGTGAATATTGTGTTTTTTTCATGGTTAATCCCTTACACATTATTATTTATTTTATAGCTCTGCTGCGATTCAGCAGTTATTAATAATGTTATTACTAATAATTGATTGTGTGTATTTTGTTTTTCAAAAGTGTTACGAGGTTAATACTTTTTGTGTTTTTCGTTATCAAACTTAATAAAACAGGTAAGACCAGTTTAAGTCATTGTTTATATTAATTATATTAAGAAGGTTATTTTTTAATCAAAATGCGGTGTATTTATGTCACTAGACTTAAGTCTTAATAAATGAGGTGAAATCAAAGCGGGCTAAGACTAAAGTCTGGGGTCTTATTTTTCGACATAAAAAATGTTTCTATTTATTTCAGCGGAATATTGAGCTGAATAATAATGAATTTATATATTGAATTTGGAATGTTAGTCATCGAATTTATGGCAATAAATAGAAGTATATTTTTATTAGTGTTGCAAAATGATGCTCGGTCATTTTTATAAAATGGTGGTATTTCATCGGCCTCAATATTGGTTTTTTAATAGGGTCGGCACCTAAAAACACTCTTTTTTTGTAAAGAGTGTGAAATAGTTCAACTCTTTGCTTAAAGACGCCTATAATGACGGTCAATTAATTCGAGGTATACATGCGTTTAGATAAATTTTTATGTGAAACATTAGGGGTAACACGTCGGGAAGCGACTATTTTACTGCGCCGTGGTGAAGTGAGTGTCGATGAGAAGATTATCAAGGTTGCTTCTGTTCAAGTTAGCGAATGTTCTAAAGTAGAATGGCAAGATCGTATTTTACCTATGCCGGGACCAAGATATTTTATGCTCAACAAGCCTGAGGGTTTTGTTTGTTCTCATGAAGATAATGCTAACCCGACAGCCTTTACCTTATTAGATGAAATAAAAATAGATAAACTGCATTTTGCTGGTCGGTTAGATGTTGATACCACTGGCCTTGTGTTAATTACCGATGATGGTCAATGGTCGCATAAAATTACATCACCAAAACGTAAATGCAGTAAAGTCTATCGTGTTTGGTTGGAAGAGGTTATTGGTGAGGATTATGCTGATCAGCTTACTGTAGGCCTTCAATTGCATAATGAAAAAGGCTTAACCTTACCTGCTAAGATTGAAGTGGTAGACTTTTCACAAAATGAATTGTTGCTGACGATTTGTGAAGGTAAATACCATCAAGTAAAACGTATGTTTGCCGCGTTGGGTAATAAAGTAGAACGTCTACATCGTGAAGCTATTGGCGAAATTGTATTAGATGAGACTCTAGAACCGGGTGAATACCGAGTATTAACTGCCGAAGAAATTCAATCGATCGGGTAATTATTCCAATATTTAAGGCTCCTATTGTAAATCTGATTACAATATACAGGAGCCTTTGCTTTTTTTTTGTCCCAAGCATTTATCTGCATTCTATAAGGTGTTCCATGTCCCAACAAGATTCTAAAAGCCATTTTGTTCTTTTTCTTATTCTAGGATCTATCGGTTTACTTACGCCTTTTGCTATTGATATGTATTTACCCGCCATGCCAACCATCGCAAAAGACTTTGGCGTAGATAATGGCCTGATCCAAGGAACATTAACGGCTTATACGGCAGGATTTGCAATCGGTCAGTTACTACATGGCCCTTTAGCTGACAGCTATGGCCGCCGCCCTGTGATGTTACTTGGTACGATTTTATTCGCCATTACTTCCGTTGTGTGTGCAACTACGACAAATATTGATGCTTTGCTTTATACCCGTTTTGCCCAAGGCTTTGTTGGCGCAGCATCTGCTGTTGTTGTCCAAGCGGTGGTGCGTGACATGTTTAACCGTGAAGATTTTGCACGTGCGATGTCTTTTATTACTCTAGTGATCACTATTTCACCATTGTTGGCACCAATGATAGGTGGGCATTTAGCCGTTTGGTTCGGTTGGCGGTCAATTTTCGCCGCTTTGGCGATTGTGGCATGTTTGGTTTTGGTCGCTGTTTTTATCAAAATCCCAGAAACGTTAGCACCAGAGAATAAGCAGCCATTACGGTTTAAAACCACACTCAAAAATTACTACAAATTATTTACTAACCCCGTTTCATTTGGTTTGATTTTTTGTGGTGCTTTTTCATTTGCGGGAATGTTTGCTTTTATTACCGCTGGATCATTTGTTTACATCGATATTTTCGGTGTGGCACCAGAATCTTTTGGCTACTTATTTGCACTTAACGTGATTGGTATGGTGTTAATGACTAGTTTTAATGGTCGAGCGGTGCGAAAAATGGGTTCACATTGGATGCTTCGATTTGGATTAAGTTGCCAAACTATTGCCGGAATTGCTTTGTTTGCGAGTTGGCTCTTTGACTGGGGATTGTGGGGGATCGTACCAAGTATCATTTTATTTGTAGGCACGATTTCAATTATTGGTAGTAATTCAATGGGATTACTACTGAATAATTACCCCGCGATGGCAGGAACAGCATCATCATTGGCTGGAACATTACGCTTTGGAACTGGGGCGGTAGTGAGCGCTGTGATTGCGATGTTACCGAGTGGTCATTTATGGCCGATGGTTTTTGCTATGTTTGGAAGCGCCATCTTATCGTTGTCTTCTTATTGGTTATTGAGTCGTAAAGCGTAACCTTTACAATATCCATCAGTTTAATATGAACAAATAATAGAGAAGTGAGAACGATGCAATATTCTGTTGAAATTCAAAACGTTGTTAATAGTGCTTTAGCCGAGTTAAAAGAACTGCATGATACAAAGAAGCTTGCTAATACACCGATCACTAATACTCACTTTTTAGCTCGTTGGGTCACGAAAAGTATTAAATCTCAAGGTTTTGATGGGTGTGTTAAAAATGATTTGATCCGCTGGCAAAAATTAAGTCGTAGTAAAGGGGCTGGCAGTGAATTAGTGAGTTTATTTGAGCGTATTTCTGCTTTATATCACCGTTTACTCCCAATTGAACAAGCATCAAAGCCAGTGACGGATAAACAAATAGAAATATTTATGGATCATATGGAAGCTCAAGGCTGGGAAGTGGTGAATGAATTTGAGTTAACCGAAAAAATCCAAGTTTTTGCCGATCAGCCTAATTCATTCGTTTTATGTGCTAAACAATGCGAAGAGTGTTTTGACGGTGAAAATTTAACCAAACCAATGAGTTTTTATGTCCGAGGTAACCACATTGCTTTCGTTGAAGAGGCAAGTAAGAGTGGTTTTTTATTACATAAGCAAACGGATTATAAATCGATTGTAAAATATCATGGAGAATATGTGGTGTTTCCTAATAATGTGGGTAAATCGTTGGCTGAGATACCGAAGTCAGTATAGGAAACACTTTAGAACGTTGAAGTTAACGTTTGATACTTGTCGCGTTGGCGAATTTCATTGTCCAAAATGGCTATACACTATTTCCCCTCAGCTTAATAGGCTTTCTAAAGTAAGGTAATTGGTGTAGATTTCCTCACGAATAAACGATAACGGCGAGAGTGTAATGTTACAGCTTAAAAATCTTTGTAAAGGTTACATGGATGGGGGAGTATTTATTCCTGTTTTACAAGGGGCAGAGTTAACATTAAATCGTGGTGATCAGCTAGCATTAATGGGTGAAAGTGGTTCAGGGAAAAGTACATTATTGAATCTTATTGCCGGTCTTGATTCTTGTGATTCAGGTGATATTTGGTTCTCTGATTTTCCAATGCACTCTGCTGCTGAAAGAGCACGAACGGCTTTTCGTCGTAATAATATCGGTCTTATATTCCAACAGTTTAATCTCCTAACTACGCTTAATATTGCCGATAACATCCGCTTCTGCCGTCAATTAAAAGGTTTGCCTGACGATCCTAAACTTTGGCGTCAAATTTTGTCCTCGCTTGATCTTATGCCGCTGCTTGGTCGTTACCCTGAAGAAGTGTCTGGTGGACAGCAGCAGCGAGCCGCGATCGCTCGTGCTTTATATATGGAGCCATCTTTGCTGCTTGCGGATGAACCGACTGGAAGTCTTGATGAAAAAAATGCGGAAGCAGTAATGCGTTTATTAACGAGCTTAACCACCAAAATGGATTGTACATTATTATTGGTCACGCACTCTGAAAGGGTAGCTCTGCATTTAGAAAATGGTTGTGTTCGGTTACAAGGAGGACAACTCAATGTTATGGCCCGTAGCTAAAGCTCTACTTGGTCATTATCGTCGTCATCCTTTTCAAATATTATTGGTTTGGCTTGGATTAACGCTTGGTATTTCCTTATTAGTTGGGGTACTTGCGGTTAACTACCATGCCAAACAAAGCTATGCTCAAGGCGAAAAACTTTTTTCTAATCCCTTGCCTTATCGCATCCAAACCAAACATTCGGGTAATAAAATCCCACAAGGGCTTTATATTCAATTACGCCGTAATGGTTTTAATCAATGTGTTCCTTTTGATACTTATCGAGTGTCGACAGAAAAAGGTACGCAACTTAATATTGTTGGTTTTGACCCTGTTTCTATGATGTCTTTTCGGACGGGAAAACCACTCTCTGAAGTTGACATTCTCTCTTTGATGCGCCCTCCATACCCTGTACTGATCAGCCGTCAGCTATCGGCCTACTTAGATCTTGATGATGGTGATTACATACCTCTTCATAACGGACAAACCTTAGGTCCGATCAAAGTAGACACCATGGAACGGATTTCTGGTGCGCGATTAGTTGTTGATATTGCGCTACTTCGCCAACTTAATCCAAGTGGCGGGTTTGATATGGTGGCATGTAGTGCGATGTCTCCAGATAAGCTAGAGCGATTGCGTAAATTTTTGCCTCAAGGTATTTCGATGCATCGTAATACTCGGGTAGAACTGGGCGCATTAACGAAAGCTTTTCATATGAATTTAACCGCCATGGGAATGCTATCCTTTTTAGTGGGCTTATTTATTTTCTATCAAGCAATGTCTTTGTCTTTTACTCAGCGACAACCTTTAGTCGGGCTTCTTCGTTTAACGGGAGTTTCAGGCTGGCAGTTAACGAAAGCGTTATTATTAGAAATTAGCGGCTGGATTTTGATTGGTTGGGTCAGTGGTACGATGCTAGGTCTAGAGCTTGCCAATAGATTAATGCCATCAGTATCTGCCAGTTTAAGTGACTTATATAAAGCCGATGTTGGGTTAAAAATTGATTGGAACTGGGAGTGGAGTCAATACAGTTTATTAATGTCTATTTTTGGCTGTCTATTATCTTGTGTATGGCCTTTGGTTCGGTTGGTTAGAACGCAACCTATTCGATTGGCATCAAAGCTATCTTTGATTCGTTTTGCTGGCCGTGAATTTACATTACAAGCTATTTTTGCCTGCATTTGTATTGTAGCCGCGGTGGCTTTATATCAAACAACGAAGTCTCAAGCAGAAGGTTTCACCCTGATTGCATTATTATTAGTGAGTGTCGGGCTGATGATGCCATTTTTCTTGTGGCGCTTATTCTTGAGTTTTTCATTCACGATGCCTTGGGTCAAAGTTCGTTGGTTCTTTTCGGATCTTGGTGCGAGTTTAAGTTATCGCGGCGTTGCTGCCATGGCGTTTATGCTGGCATTAGCAACCAATATTGGCGTGGAAACTGTGGTAGGAAGTTTTCGACAAACGACAGATCAATGGTTAGTTCAACGCTTATCTGCCGATTTATATATCACTCCTACTATTGCCTCTTCTGCTCGAATTGGCCAATGGTTGCCTCTTCAACCTGAAGTGAAAAATCTATGGTGGCGTTGGGAAAAATCGCTCCAAACAGATACTGGAAGTTTACAAGTCGTTAGTTCAGGGAGCTCGGAAGGAGAACAGACAGCCTTGACGGTTAAGCTTGCCGTGCCAGAGTATTGGGATCTGCTGCAGCATTCCCGTGGCGTAATGGTCAGTGAATCGATGGCGTTAAAAGAAAACCTGCATCCAGGCGACCATATTATTTTACCTGAACCTCTAGGGCATAATTGGCAAGTGCTCGGCATCTATTATGATTATGGTAATCCTTATAAACAGGTCATTATCTCTGAACATATGTGGAGTAAGATTTTTCCTGAGGGAGGGAATGTCGCATTAGGCGTGGTGCTGAATCCTAAAGTTAATACCCTTGATTTTACAAAGCGAATTGAGCAGAGGTTTAGTCTCTCCACGGATCGTATTTATAATAATATGATGATGCATAATCAGGCTATGACGGTGTTTGATCAAACTTTTAAAGTTGCCGATACCTTAGGTAAACTGACTTTATTTATTGCTATATTTGGATTGTTTTTTTCAACGGTGGCGGGTGAGATTTCACGCCAAAGACAAGTAGCTTTATTACGGTGCTTTGGTATTTCAGGTAAAGAATTAGTGTTATTGGGTGCTCTGCAATTGCTGGTTATTGGGCTGTTTACTGCTTTTATTGCATTACCATTAGGTATTATCTTGGCTCAGTTAATGGTTGATGTTGTGCTGAAAAGCGCCTTTGGATGGACAATGCAGTTGCAAATTCTACCGTGGCAATATTTATCAACATTTTCATGGTCACTTTTAACCTTATTTATTGCTGGTGCTTGGCCAGTATGGTTAATGCTTAAAACCACACCAATGAAATTATTAAGAGGCTCATTATCATGACTAAGAAACATTGGTTGTGCATTAAACTAGTGAGCTTGGCGGGGGTTGTGGTATTTGGCCTATGGCTACTGACTACTTTTTTCTTTCAACATTTGATTTCAACACAACCGAAGCCTGCTACTGATATTAATGAGGAAACAGAAGCTTTCGTTTTTGAACCGGTGATACCTGGTCAAGGTGTTTCGGTCGCCACTGATATGAATGAACATACTGGTTTTCATTATGAAACTTGGCATTATCGAGCCAATGTAAAAAGTTCCGATGGTAAAGACTATGGTATCCAATTTCTGGTTTATCGTGTTGCCAATAGCGATGAAAATGGTGTGGGATGGAATAGTACACAAATTTATACTGCTCAACTTGTTGTTTCAACTGAAGGGAAGTCGTGGTTACAGCAAAGAATTGCTCGGGGTGGAGTAGGACAGGCTGGTGTGTTTATGGATCCATTTCATCTTTGGATTGATAATTGGACGTGGCAATCGCGGAATAATACCGCACTGCCAAGTTATTTATCGGCACATACAGATGATTTTTCGGTCGCTCTAACGTCGGAGGCTTACGGCCCTTATATTCTGCCCGGCGATAATGGATATAACGCGCTGCATGATCTCCCATCTAAAGTGAGCTATAAATTTAGTGCACCATTTTTACGAACAAAAGGTACTTTAAATCTTAATGGTAAAAATGTAGCGGTGCAGGGATTAGCATGGATAGATAAAGAGTGGGGGAATAGTTTGTTACCAGAAAGTGGTTTTGGATCAAACACATTTTCCATTCATTTGACTGATGGTCGAGCGTTGGTCTTAAATCAATACCACAAACAAGACCAAATGAAGTTTGTAACCGGTACGATTGCTAATAGAAGTGGCACTGTTACTAATATCTCAAATGATGAAATCCGACTTTATCCTTTAGAAAATACAACACTCTTAAACGGTAAAACATTAGCACTTCGGTGGGTCATCGAGATCCCTAAATATAATATCAGTTTAATCACTCAAACTATTGAAAATGAACTATGGCTGCCTTTTTGGGTACCTTCTTGGGAAGGACCAATTAAAGTTACAGGCAGTCATATGGGCGTTGGATTTATGCAATTAACCTCGCAAGAACAGTAATGTTAACGAGATAGCTGCTGTATTTGTGAAGAGTATGCAGCTATCTCGTTTTGATCCCTATCCTCAATGAATATGCCAATAAAACGACAGTTTACTCACTATCATTTCGGCAAACCTTAAAATTAATAACCTTCCAATTCGTCGTAAAATCCGATCATTATCATCCAAACAATCGATTTTTACTTACTCTCATGATTGATAGAATAGACGCTTCTTTAATATCACTAAAATAAACTAGGCTTAAAGGGAACAATAATTAATGAGTGGTAGTATGTTAGGTTTTTTTAAGAAAGAATCGGCCAGTGGCATCATCTTAGTGGTTGCAGCTGTGCTTGCTATGTTAGTTGCTAACTCTTCTTTTAATGATGTGTACCAAGCATCGTTACACATTAATATTTTGGGTATGTCTTCCTCGCATTGGATTAATGATGGGTTGATGGCGGTGTTCTTCTTATTAATTGGATTGGAAGTTAAGCGTGAACTATTAGAAGGTGCTTTAAAATCAAAAGAAACTGCACTATTCCCAGCGATTGCAGCCATTGGTGGAATGCTAGTACCGGCTTTGGTTTATCTTGCCTTTAATGGTAATGACCCGGTTGCCGTGAGTGGTTGGGCAATTCCCGCTGCAACTGACATTGCTTTTGCATTAGGCATCATGGCGTTGTTAGGTAGCCGTGTACCGGTTAGTTTGAAAGTGTTTTTATTGGCATTAGCGATCATTGATGATTTGGGAGTAGTCGTGATCATCGCATTATTTTATTCAAATGATTTATCGATCTTAGCATTGTTAATTGGCTTCATTTCAACAGTAATACTGTTTGTAATGAATATGAGGAATGTGACGCAGATACGTTGGTATTTATTGGTTGGTTTTATTCTATGGGTTAGCGTTTTACAGTCAGGTGTCCATGCTACTTTAGCGGGTGTCGTGATTGGTTTTGCTATTCCTTTGAAGAGTAAGGATAAGGGAAGATCGCCATTAAAGCATTTAGAACATGCATTACATCCATATGTGTATTTTTTTATTTTGCCATTGTTTGCGTTTGCCAATGCAGGTATTTCGCTACAAGGGGTCTCTTTGAGCGGCTTAACGTCAATGTTGCCACTTGGAATTGCGCTCGGTCTACTCGTTGGTAAACCTCTTGGTGTATTTAGCTTCAGCTGGATTTCTGTAAAGCTGGGTTTTGCTAAGCTACCGGAAGGGGTTAATTTTAAACATATCTTTGCCGTATCAGTGTTGTGTGGTATCGGATTTACGATGTCTATATTTATATCGTCTTTGGCCTTTACCAATGTAGATGCAGCTTTTGATACTTATTCACGCTTGGGTATTTTGATTGGCTCTACAACAGCAGCCGTTCTGGGGTATATCTTACTGCATGTTTTCTTACCGAAAGAGGCACCTTCAAAAGACACATTAGCGAAAGAAAAATAGCCATAATGGCGTTTAGGTATTAACGAAAAGAAATAAAAAAAAAGCCCATATCAATTTGATGTGGGCTAAAACAATATAGGGATTAAATATGAAAAAATTACACTTTAGCTGAAATAAGTGAAAATAATTATTCCTACTGTCATAACTAAATTCAATTTCGGCTTGTTACCTATTATATGACTCAGTTTTTTCTATTCGGTTCCATATTTTTGGGATAATTACTCAACTCATTGAAACTAATAATATAAATATTATCACCCTTAATTCTGTTTTATTCATTTGTAGCATTTGTGATCTACGCGATAGTTTCAATTGTCTGTTTTGCTTTAAAATTCAAACATATGTTTAATACGCTTATTTGAATTTGGCGAAATATACAATGAGTCCTAAAAATATCACGAAAGCAAAAATAATGGATGTAGCGGAAGTGCTATTTGCAGAGCATGGATTTAACGATACATCACTACGAACAATTACCACCAAAGCCAATGTGAATTTAGCATCGGTTAATTATCATTTTGGTGATAAAAAAACATTAGTACGTGCAGTGCTGAACCGTTACTTAGAAGCTTTTATGCCTGAGCTCGAAAAGTCTTTGCAGGTACTCAATCAAAAAAATGATTACAGCATGAAGGATGTCTTTAATACGTTAGGTGAGCCTTTGATGTCTTTAGATAAAGTACGGCCAAATGGAGCGAGTCGTTTTATGTTACTGACTGGCAGGGGCTATACCGATGTACAAGGGCATTTACGCTGGTTTATTACTACACGATACAGCAATGTGCTTAACTTATTTACAGAATCGGTAAAAAAAGCGAGTCCTAGTATTGATCCTGAAACACTCTTTTGGCGTCTACACTTTACTTTAGGAACCTGTGTTTTCACCATGTCTTCAAGTAAAGCATTAGCCGAAATTGCATTTAATTCGTATGGCAAGAAAGTGGATTCGGACGCCGTAATTCAACGGCTTATTCCTTTTTTAGCGGCGGGTGTTGCGGCTGATAGTTAGGGTTAATTAAAAACAACAATAAACGATGGATACTGACACCTCACATTCGATATGGGCTAGCTGTGGTTTCAGTTCATAACAATTAATAACGCGGAAAAAGGAATAGATTATGAGTTCTTTACGACAAAAATGGATTAGCGAGCCAGCGTTTAAATGGTTTAAACAAGTTTTACCGCCGCTATCCAATACCGAACGTGAAGCAATGGAAGCAGGAAGTGTGTGGTGGGATGGTGAGCTGTTTTCAGGATCGCCTGATTGGCAAACACTGCATAATTATCCTAAACCGCAGTTAACCTCAGAAGAGCAGTCCTTTATTGATAATGAAGTTGAAACTTTGTTGAACATGTTGGATGACTATAAAATTGTTCAACAAGATCGAGATATGCCAAAAGAAGTTTGGGATTATATTCGTAATGAAAAATTCTTTGCTTTGATCATAGGTGAAGAATATGGCGGTAAGAACTTTTCTGCACATGCAAACTCTACCATTGTTACAAAAATTGCGACTCGTAGTATCAGTGCTGCTGTCGCTATTATGGTGCCTAATTCATTAGGTCCTGGTGAGTTACTTTCTCATTACGGCACGCAAGAACAAAAAGATTATTGGCTGCCTCGTTTAGCCGATGGCACCGATATTCCATGCTTTGCTTTAACAGGGCCAGAAGCGGGTTCGGATGCCGGTAGTATTCCTGATATTGGCATTGTGTGCAAAGGAATGCATGAAGGCAAAGAAGTATTAGGTATTCGTTTAAGTTGGAACAAACGCTATATCACGTTGGCGCCAGTGGCGACTGTTTTAGGTCTGGCGTTTAAACTTGATGATCCAGACCACCTTTTAGGTGATAAAGACCACCTTGGCATTACTTGTGCACTTATACCAGCCGATCATGAAGGCGTCGAAATTGGTGAGCGCCATGACCCACTTGGTTTGGCTTTTATGAATGGCCCAACGCGTGGAGAAGATATATTCATTCCTATGGATTGGCTAATTGGTGGCGCTGATTATGCAGGTAAAGGCTGGCGTATGCTGGTAGAGTGTTTATCTGCAGGTCGCGGGATCTCACTTCCGGCCCTTGGCACTGCTATTGGTCATTTAACCAGCCGAACAACTGGCGCTTATGCGTATGTTCGTAAGCAGTTTGGTATGTCGATTGGTAAGTTTGAAGGTGTAGCTGACGCAATGGCACGTATTGGTGGTATGACTTATATGCTTGAAGCTGCGCGGGCTTTAACCACGACGTCACTTGATATGGGAGAAAAACCCGGCATTGTTACAGCGATTGCCAAGTATCATATGACAGAAATGGCACGGACCATTTTAAATGATTCTATGGATATTCACTCTGGTCGCGCTATTCAAACTGGACCTATGAATTATTTAGCTCATCACTATTATGGTGTACCGGTGGCTATTACGGTTGAAGGGGCCAACATTTTAACCCGTAACTTAATGATTTTTGGACAAGGAGCAACGCGTTGTCACCCATTTGTATTACCTGAAATGGAAGCGGCGGCGAATCCAGATGAAGAAGCAGGGATAAAAGAATTTGATAGCCTATTGTTTAAGCATATGAGTTATGCGATTAAAAACAGTTTAGGTGCATTTACAATGGCATTGACAGGTTCTCATCTGGCCAAATCTCAAAGTTCAGGAGAAACCAAACGTTACTATCAACACATGACTCGATTGAGTAAAGCGCTGGCGGTGACAACTGACTTTGCCATGCTGACATTGGGCGGTGAGCTTAAACGTAAAGAGATGATTTCGGCACGTTTAGGTGATGCGCTAAGTTATTTATATCTTGGGTCAGCCGTTTTGAAACGTTTTGAAGATGAAGGTCGCCAACAAGCTGATTTAGATTATGTCCATTACAGCATGACACATTGTTTACACCAAGCATCAAAAGCCCTAGAAGAGGCATATAATAACTTACCTAACAGGATTGCCGCTAACCTTCTTAAATTGTTAGTCTTCCCATTAGGTAACCGCTTTAAAGTTCCAAGTGATCAACAAAAAAATAAGATAGCAACGAGCATGATGATTCCAGGGGCTGATCGTGATCGTTTAACTAAGTTATGCTTCATTCGTGATGATGAGAACGACAGCGTAGGTCTTATCGAACGTGCTTTTATTGCGATGTATGATGTTCGTCACTTAGAAAGAAAAGTACACAAGGCAGTGAAAGATGGGCAATTACCAAAATCAGGGTTATTGAAAGATCGCCTGGCTTTAGCGCTTGAACAAAAAATTCTGACTCAGGATGAGGTAAAAGAAATCTTAGCGGCAGATGAATTGCGTTATCGCTCCATTCAGGTTGATCATTTCAGCCATGATATGAGTGAAATTCGTACCCATAAAAAATCAAATGGTAAAGTTGAAAAAGTTTAATAGTGCTGTAAAGCAAAAGTAAAGCTCGCGAATTATTAAATAACTAAATCCTCAATTGTGAAATAATCTTAGTATTTGGATTAATTGCAATTGAGGATTTTTGTGTCTAATTTATAGGTTTGTTACTTAAAAGCTTAAATACAGGTCTAACCACCTACCTATTTTGGTAAAAAAAAGAGAAATAGGGTGCGAAAATGGGGATAAACTTTTATCCTACAGATGTTTTTTAAAGGAAGCTGAATATGATTATCAAACCTAAGATCCGTGGATTTATCTGTACAACCACTCACCCTGTTGGTTGCGAAGCAAATGTAAAAGAACAAATTGAATATACTAAAGCTCAAGGTCAAATTGCAAATGCACCAAAACGTGTATTGGTGGTTGGTTCTTCAAGTGGCTATGGACTTTCTTCTCGTATTGCCGCGGCATTCGGTGGTGGTGCATCAACTATCGGTGTGTTCTTTGAAAAAGCGGGTACAGAAAAAAAACCTGGCACTGCTGGTTGGTATAATTCTGCGGCTTTTGACAAGTTTGCAAAACAAGAAGGCTTGTATTCAAAAAGTCTAAACGGTGATGCTTTCTCAAATGAAGCGAAACAAAAAGCCATCGATTTAATTAAAGCTGATCTTGGTCAGATTGATATGGTGGTCTATTCATTAGCCTCACCAGTGCGTAAAATGCCAGAAACGGGTGAAGTTATCCGTTCAGCATTAAAACCTATTGGCGAGACATACACGGCAACAGCTGTGGACACTAATAAAGATGTGCTCATTGAAGCAAGTGTTGAGCCTGCGACTCAAGAAGAAATTAATGATACTGTAACGGTCATGGGCGGACAAGATTGGGAATTGTGGATATCTGCACTTTCTGATGCTGGTGTTCTAGCGGAAGGCTGTAAAACAGTAGCATACAGCTATATTGGTACAGAGTTAACTTGGCCAATTTACTGGGATGGCGCTCTAGGCAAAGCAAAAATGGATCTCGATCGTGCTGCAACGGCATTGAACGAAAAATTAGCAAGCTTAAATGGTACAGCCAATGTTGCAGTGCTTAAGAGTGTTGTCACTCAAGCAAGCTCAGCGATTCCTGTTATGCCACTTTATATTGCAATGGTATTTAAGAAGATGCGTGAAGAAGGCGTACACGAAGGCTGTATGCAACAAATTTATCGCATGTTTAGCCAGCGTCTTTATAAAGACGATGGTAGCGTAGCAGAAGTTGATGATACTAATCGTCTACGTTTAGATGATTGGGAGCTGCGTGATGACATTCAAGAGCATTGCCGTAACTTATGGCCGCAAGTGACAACTGAAAATCTTAAAGAATTAACGGATTACGTTGAGTATAAAGAAGAATTCTTGAAGTTATTTGGTTTCGGTGTTGAAGGCGTTGACTATGACGCTGATGTGGCCACTGAAATTAACTTTGATGTCCAAGATATCTAAAAACATAATTCAGATTAATTAATATATAAAAGGCGCTCCCAAG
>NZ_VHKO01000005.1 GCF_015223435.1 Vibrio hibernica | reverse complement strand
TATAGGAATTTAATTTTAAAGCAACAATAAACAGGCTTAGGCAAAAGTAAGAACACATCTATTTACATTATAAAAGATGCTAAATCATAGTTCTGCCATATAGAAATAAAACTATTGTAACCATACCACCCACAGTCGTTTCATTCAATTTATTCACTGTTTTAGCCAGTCCAAAACGTCATGCTTAGGTAATGGAGAACATAATGATCTATAATTATTAATATACTCACAACTGTGAATACAGGTGGCTTAAAACATTATTTCTATATAATATAATTAAAAAGATGTCATCATTCGTCGCAGTGATTATTCTTGCAAAATTGATGATAAAATAGTTCATCGTTAACGCATGACTAACACAACACCATCTATTGGTTAACAAGCTTCGCTTGCTCTTGGTAATTTAATGAAAAAAAAACTCACCACCGAACAACTAGACTTCGTCGATGATAAGTCATCAGCATTAATGCTCAGCACCACTTATACGACCAAAATCATGCTCTGGACAATCGTGGCTTTTTTTATTATCGCGATCATTTGGGCATCTCTGACGAAGCTTGATAAAGTAACTACAGGAACAGCTAAAGTTATTCCATCCACTCAGATGCAAGTGATACAAAACCTTGAAGGTGGCATTGTTAAACAAGTGCTCGTTCGTGAAGGCCAACCTGTTAAAAAAGGCCAACGTCTACTTTTAATTGATGACACACAAGCGCGCTCTGACTTTCAAGGCAAAGCTTCTGACATTGCCAATATGCAAGCCGACCAATTTCGTCTAAAAGCACAAATTTCTGCCGTAAAAATTGATAAGAAAAAAGCGAAGCAAACCAGCAACTGGGAAGATAGCGTTATTGTAGATGAGTCAATTCTTCCTATGTTTGATAAAGATTTTGTAAAAAAACACCCAATCTTAGTTACTCGTCAATTAAATGAATATCAAGGTAACGTGTCTAATCTTGAGAACCAATTGTCAGTTGCAAGACAACAAGTCACACAAAAACAACGTGAACTAGATGAAAACCGCTCACGTTATAGAAGCCTCCAAAGTAGTTATAATGTGGCAAGTCACGAATTTAATATAACAGAGCCATTAGCAAAAGATGGCGTGGTTCCCGAAATTGAATTGTTAAAATTACGTCGTCAATTGATTGATACTCGTCGTGATGTGACTTCAACCAAAATGCAAATCCCGGTTGCTGAATCTGCAGTGTATGAAGCGATATTAAAATACTTAGACATTGCTCTAAAGTATCGTAGTGATAACCAGAACGAATTAAATAAGACCAGTGCACAATTATCTGGCCAAAGTGAATCTCAAATTGGATTACAAGATAAAGTAAACCGCACCGTCGTCACCTCCCCTGTTACCGGTACCATTCAAAAAATTTATATCAACACTATCGGTGGTGTTATCCAGCCAGGTATGGATTTAATCGAAATTGTACCGACAGAAGATACATTACTCATTGAAGCGAAAATTGCTCCTCAAGATATCGGTTTCTTACACCCTGGATTACCAGTGTTAATTAAATTTACCGCCTACAATTTCTCTACCTACGGTGGCCTTGACGGTACGGTAGAAACAATCAGTGCAGACACGATTCAAGATGACGAAGGCAACAGCTTCTACCAGGTTAAAATTCGAACGGATGAAAGTGCTTTAACCAATAAAGACGGCGCATCCCTACCAATTATTCCTGGTATGACTGCCTCGGCCGATATTATTACCGGCAAACGCACCGTAATGGGTTACCTATTAAAACCGATTCTAAAGGCTACTGATTCTGCACTAAGAGAACAATAAGCATCATCAAGTCGTCATAACGATTTCTGCAAGCTGGTTTGTAGCCAATAAAATCAGTTTATCTCTCTTGGTCTATTACCATAATTATTTAATGAGAAATGATATGACATTGTACAAACAGCTATTAACTTGGAGTATGGGGATTTTCATCACTATATCCGTAGTTCTATTTGCTCTTGAATTCCACCACATGCGTAGCGACCTAGTCGAACAACAAACGGTTCGCTTCGATGACACATTAAATGCAGCCACTTTTGCTCTTTCACCTTATCTACAAGGCGAAGACTTAGAAGAAGCTCAAGCTATTATCAAGAAAATATTTGATAATCATAACTATCAATCAGCAACTCTAGTATCCATTACATCGAGTGAAGCCGTTAATCTCGACTTCAAAGAACCAAAAGATTCTGTACCTAGTTGGTTTATGACATTATCGAATATTAAACCTGTCCAGAAAACGGTACAAATCAGCTCTAACTGGCAACCATTAGCCAACCTAAAAGTGACCAGTCGTCCTACTTTTTTTTATGAAACGTTGTGGAATAACACTAAATCTATTCTTTTTGCTCTAACATTTTGTGGTGTGATTCTGGTTGCAGGATTATCGATAGTGTTCCGTCGAATTTTAGTACCGCTACAAATTATCCAAGTTAGCGCTCAAAATCTTGCTAACAATAAATTTGATGAAGTATTAGAAACCTCTAAATACCAAGAATTAAATGATGTCGTTTCGGCATTTAATCAAATAACCAAGCAACTTCACGCACACTTTGAACAACAATCAGAAGAAGCAAACAAACTACGTGTTCGTGCATACCAAGATCCAGTATCTGGATTGGCTAATCGCAAATACATGATGACTCAACTAAAATCTTGGATTGAAGGCGGTTCAACAGGTGGTATCGCCCTTCTCAGGGTCGATCAACTTGATGAAGTGTATGAAAAAGAAGGTTATATCCAAGGTGATGAACTGACTCGTAACTTTGCTGCATCATTAATGGAAATTTCTTCAGATGAGTTCAATATTGCTCGTTTAAACAATTCTGAGTTTATGCTACTAGCTCCAAACACATCAGACGAAGATATGCTTGAGCTGGGTCGCGCTATGCTTAACCGTGTCGCAGCATTACAAAACGATCCGCTTGATATTGCCCCACTTCAAGCAGCGGTTGCTTTAATTATGAAGCAAACTGACGAAAGTATTTCAGATCTCCTTGCTCGCGCTGATAACGGCTTAGTACAAGCTCGTGCTAATCGCGAAGAACCAATGATCTTGGTTCCTGCGGATAGTGATGAGAGCCAGCCAAGCTTTGGTAAGCAACAATGGAAAGCCATCGTAGATGAAGCGATTGCCAATAAAGAGTTTATTTTCAGCTACCAGAAAGCTATCGACAGCAATAACCAAATGATCCACCAAGAAGTGTTTGCTGCTATACAAAAAGACGATACTCGCTACTCAGCAGGTAACTTTTTGAATGCCCTTGAAAGCCTAGATAAAGGCCAAGACTTTGATATGCACATCATCGACGCAGTATTTGAACAAGTCGATATGTACGATCCGAAATATCCAATTGCGGTTAACTTAACTCAAAGCAGTGTTAATGATACTGGCTTTATGCGCTGGTTAAGCCAAAAAATGGAAACCAATCCTGAATATGCCAACCGTGTATTGTTTGAAATTCCTGAAATTTGCTTTATTAAACAGCCTGATAATACCAAACTATTGTGTAAAATTATTACTTCACACAAATACAGTTTTGGTATTGATAACTTTGGTCATAACTTTGGCTCAATTGGCTATCTCAATGCCTATCGCCCTGCTTATGTCAAATTGGATTTTGCCTACACAACTCAAATAGATGATAACGAAAAAGCAGACGTTGTTTTCTCCATTTCACGTACTGCCGCCAACTTATCAATCACCACTATTGCTTCTCGCGTAGAAACAATAAAACAGAAAAACAAACTGATCGAACTCGAACTTGGTGGTTTCCAAGGTTTTGTTACTGAGCAAATTAATGATGTTACTGAAGGTCAGGGATAATGAATACCATAAAAGATCCACTATTAAATTCGCTCGATTATATCAGTCGTTATTACGGCCAAGCTAATTCACCTGACGCGCTTATTGCAGGCTTACCACTCAAAGATGGTTTACTAACTGTACACTTATTCCCTCGCGCTGCAGCAACCGCGGGCTTAAATGCTAAGCTCGAAGAATTACCACTTAATGATTTACCACCACTACTTTTGCCGGTCGTTGCATTGCTTAAAAATGGTGACGCATGCGTTATCTTGTCTGTCGATTACGAGAAAAACGAAGCCGAAGTAATCTTGTCGCAAAATGATGACAGCACTCAAGAATGGATTCATTTAGAAGAACTTAATAAACAATACACCGGCCAGCTGTTTTTGGTTAAAAAGAGCTTCCGTTACGATGAACGCTCACCTGAAATTCTGAAAAACAACGATGGCCACTGGTTCTGGAGCACTCTGTGGCAGTCACGTAAAATTTACCGTGACGTATTAATCGCCTCGATCTTAATTAATATCTTTGCCATAAGCGCCCCATTATTTTCACGCTTGGTATATGACAAAATTGTTCCTAACCTAGCCTATGACTCACTTTGGGTACTAGCTGTTGGTGTTTTCATCATCTTCATTTTTGATTTTATTTTAAAAATGATGCGTAGCTACTTCTTAGATGTGGCGGGAAAGAAATCGGATATTTTGATTTCTTCAAAAATCTTTAGTCATGTAATGGGAATGCGCCTAGAATCTAAGCCACCTTCCGTTGGTGCTTTTGCAAGACACATGCAAGAATTTGAATCAATCAGAGATTTCTTTACCTCTTCTAGTATTACAACTCTAATTGATTTGCCATTTGCTCTGTTATTTATCCTCGTGATTGCTTTCATTGCTGGTCCATTAGCTATTGTTCCTTTAATTGGTGTGATCATTCTGATCAGTTACAGTTTTATCGTACAAAAGCCATTACGACGTACCATTGAAGAAGGTTCTCGTTTAGCTTCACAAAAAAACTCAAACCTTATTGAGAGCTTATCAGGTCTTGAAACACTAAAAATGTTTGGTGCAGAAAGTCAGTATCAATATCGTTGGGAAGAAGCCGTTGCCCACATGGCAAACTGGAGCTTAAAGTCTCGTCGTCTCACTGATTCACTGCAAAATGCAGCGGGTTTTGTTCAACAATTTTTGAACGTAGCAATGATCGTTGTCGGTGTTTACTTAATCGGAAATGGTGACCTAACCATGGGTGGTTTGATTGCAGCAACCATGCTAAGTGGACGTGCAGTTAGCCCGATGATCCAAGTAGCAATGTTATCGACTCGCTATAACCAAGCGAAATCTGCAATGAGCATTATCGACAACTTAATGAAAATGCCAACTGAGCAAGAACCGGGTAAGCGTTATATCCACCGCCCTATTATCAAAGGTAAGATCCAATTTGATAATGTGAACTTCACCTACCCGAATGCAACCTCGCCTTCACTAAGAAATATTAACCTGACAATTAATCCTGGTGAGCGCATTGGTATTATTGGTCGTATTGGTTCAGGTAAAACGACGTTAGAACGTATCTTGATGGGATTATACCAACCGACTTCAGGTACAGTTTTAATTGATGATACGGATATTAAGCAGTTACATCAGATCGATATACGCCGTAATTTAGGTTGTGTACCGCAAGATATTACCCTGTTCTACGGTAGCATCCGTGACAACATTGCACTTGGCCGCCCTCTTGCCAGTGATAAAGATATCATTCTTGCCGCTGAACGCGCTGGGGTAACAAGCTTTACGCAAAAAGACAGTGCTGGTTTAGAAAAACAAATTGGTGAAGGTGGTGCCGCGTTATCTGGTGGTCAAAGGCAAACGATTGCGATTGCACGTGCACTATTAGGTAAACCGCCAGTTATGATCATGGATGAACCAACCAGTAGTATGGATAACCGTACTGAAATGTTCATCAAGCGCCAATTACGTAACGTTAGTAAAGATGAAACTCTCATCTTAATTACGCATAAAACCGGCATGCTAGACTTAGTCGATCGTTTAATAGTAATGGAACAAGGCCAAATCATTGCCGATGGCCCTAGAGATAAAGTATTACAAACGCTTCGCTTTGGAAAGTCCCAGAAATCAGCACCGACTGTTGCTAAAAAAGCACCAACACCAGAGGCTAAAACAAGTGATGCACCATCTTCTGCTTCCGAGCCGAAACCAAGCGCAGCTAAGGCAAAGGCAACAAGTAATACTGATTCTAAACCAACATCAACTACGGCAGCCAAACAAGCAACGGCAACGAATCAGAAGAAATCCACCATTCAAACAAGACCGATTTAACAAGTATACAACTAATTTATTCGCATGATTTTGTCTAGACTGATAAGATTCTAACGAAATCATGCGTTTAGATTTATATATTTAACACCATTGATCAATTAAAAGGTATATGATTTTTTATAAATACCCTGTAATATTGTGTAAATCTAAATTTTTGTCCGTTTTCGGCTTTATGTACCCCTTTCCTTAACGCTTAACTATTTAGCATTAAGAGGATGATGATGATAAAAACTCCAAAGATAAATAAATTAGCCATTTTCCTTGGTTGCCAATTAATCGCACTGCCAACATACGCGCAATCTCTTGAACAAGCGATTGCCACTGCATTAGCAACGAACCCAAATATTCAATCAACCTACAATGAATTTATCAGCCAAAAAGAAACCAGCCGAGCCTCAATAGGTAAATACTTACCATCGGTCGATCTTGAAGCGGCTGTAGGCTATGAAGATTATGACAACAGTGCCGGCTCTCAAGGCGAATACAACCCTCGCTACGCTCAAATCAGCATTCGTCAGCTAATCTGGGATGGCTCAAGCACTTATAACGACATAAAAAGAACAAAAGCAGAAGCTGAGTCTCAACGCTATCAATTACTCTCTGATGCCCAAGATATGGCATTATCCACTGTTGAGGCTTATGTTGATGTCATTCAAGCGCAAGAAGTGGTTACCCTATCTCAAGCTAATCATGATGTTCACATGCGCATCTACCGTGATATCAAAAAACGTACAGATTCAGGTTTAAGCTCAACGGCAGATGTCATTCAGGTTGAGGGACGTGTTGCACAAGCCAATACTAACTTAATTTCAGCCCAAAGTAACCTTAACGACAAAATTACGGCATTTGTAAGAGTAGTTGGTTCTTATCCTCAAGATTTAAGAAAACCTAGAGTTGATGATACTTATGTCGCTAAGTCGCTAAATGATGCACTTGAGAAAGCCAAAGCTAATAACCTAACTATGTATTTAGCTTACTATGATGTGCAAGCCGCTCAGTATCAATACGAACAAACCAAAGGCACAATGTTACCGACATTTACTGTCGAAGGCTCACAGAAATATGGAGATGAACTAGACGCATCTAATGGTGATACCGATGAGCTTAAAGTAATGCTTAAAATGAACTACAACCTATACAACGGTGGTAGTGATGCAGCAGACAGTCGTTCAGCTGCCAGCCAAATAAGTAAAGCAAAAAACATTCGAGATAACGCCTACCGCCTATTAGAAGAAAGTACCCGTTTATCATGGAGCGCCAAAGAACTGGCTGAATCACAAGAAAAATTCCTTCAACAACACGTAGATTCTGCAGCAAAAACCATCATCGCTTATGAGAAACAATACAAAATCGGTAAACGAACCTTATTAGACCTATTAAACACCGAAAATGAATTATTTGAATCTCGTAAAGCTTATTTAACCGCACACTATTCTGGTATTATTGCTAATTATCGCCTATTGAATTCAACAGGCCTACTTCTGAATGAATTACGTGTTGCCATCCCTGATGAATGGGTTCGTTCGTCTAAATAAGGAAATACTATGAAAGCATTAACTCTTTCTTTATTAGTTTTACTATTGGGTGCATGTTCAAACCTAGAATCTGCTCCACCGCCAATCGCCTTTCATTCAAAAGATCTGAGCGATTCGGATAATGACGGTGTGATTAACGCACGTGATTTATGTGCTAATACTCGTAAAAACGCTATGATTGATAACAATGGATGCCCTACTGTTGTACATTCAAAAGAAGAAGATAAACTACATATTTTATTTGCTAACGATTCAACCGTGATTCCTGCAGCTTATGATAAACACATTAAGAATATAAGTAACTTCTTAGACAAATATCCAAAAACTCATATTGTACTTAATGGTTATGCTAGCCCAATAGGCCCGGCAGAACACAATAAGTACCTCTCTATACATCGTGCAGCGAATGTCTATAAAGCCTTGGTTGCAGCAGGCATCAGCCCTAAACGCATACAAGCCGTAGGTTATGGTGACAGTGATCCAATTCAAGCAACATCAAGAGAAGAAACTATGACATTAAGTCGTCGTGTTACTGCTACAGTAGTAGGGATGGATAGCAGCGTAGTAGAAAGCTGGACTATCTATGATCAACGTAAAGACTAAGAGACCTTTTCTCTCTTTTTCGCTTACCGCCTGTCTTTTCTTCATTTTATTAATCATTTCAGTGAGAGCTTCGGCTCTCACTGCTATTGAACAACAAATTATCACCTTCAGTCATGAACACTTTGGACAACGTGCTGGCTTACGAATAAAATCATGGTTAGAGCTCACTCATAACTTACAGAGTCACTCCCTCTCTCTACAATTATCCGAAGTGAATAACTTTTTTAATCAATTAGTGTTTATTGATGATATAAAATTATGGGGTGAAGATGATTATTGGGCAACACCGGTGCAGTTTCTTAATGTTGGCGGTGGAGACGGAGACTGTGAAGATTTTAGTATTGCCAAATATTATACCCTGCGAGAATTAGGGGTAGATGACGAAAAATTGCGCTTAATCTATGTAAAATCACTGACATTAAATCAATTTCATATGGTCGTAGCTTATTATGAGACGCCAAGTTCAATGCCCTTAATTCTAGATAATATTGATGGCGAAATAAAACCAGCCAGTCAAAGAAGCGATCTCGTTCCTGTCTATAGTTTTAACGCCACTAACTTATGGATCACAAAAGGAGGCGCTGCCGGAAGCCAATCATTACCGGCCGGTAATGCCTCCAATTTAAGTATGTGGAAAAAATTACGTAGGCGAAGTCAGCATGACACTCATCACCCTATTATAAACTTGGATCAATGATGCTATGAGTCTATATAATAAATTCCAAATTTGGTTATCGATAATCTTCTTAATATTGACAACATCAGTTTTTGGCCTACTACTCCACTCTAGCCATACTTACCTGAAAATTCAGCAAAAGGTTGAGATGACAAACATGATCAGCGCATTGAATATTGCGCTAACACCGTTCATTCATCAAAAAGATAAAGTGGGTCTAGAATCTGTCATAAATGCCTCTTTTGATAGTGGCTTCTACGGCTCTATCACTCTCAAAATAAATAATAGCAATCCCCAAATTCAACGTAAGGCTCTTAATCAAAAATCTGACTCCCCAGAATGGTTTCAAAAAATCGCGTCTTTTGAAAAGCTAACAGAATCTCGCGTATTGATGGATGGTTGGATGCAAGCAGCAACCTTAACCGTCACCAATAATACGGCAACAAGTTATGACCAACTGTGGGCGCTGACTCTACGCTTGCTCACCGCATTTATTATTAATTCATTACTTGCTGCAATCTCGATGAACATCATACTTCGAGTCATGTTCAAGCCATTAAAGAACATACAAAAGCATGCGAATGAAATTAGTTTAAATAAGTTTGGCGACCCTATTCCTCAAGTCAATACTCGTGAACTCTCTGATGTAATACAAGCGATTAATTACATGAGTAAACACATTGAGTCTCATTACTTACAGTCTGCAGATGAAGTAAAGCGCTTACGTATGCGTGCTTACCAAGATCCTGTTTCTGAGTTAAGTAATCGTGAATATTTCATCACTCAGCTTGAACCATGGTTAACTTCTAACACTCATGAACATTGTGGTCTGTGGTTAATGAAAGTCGATATAATTGAAGATGCGTATGAAAACAAAGAATTTGATAAAGCCGATAGCATAGTTAAAGAACTTGCTCAGAAATTAAGTTCGTTGGTTGACGGAAGAAATACCTTTTCTCGTTTTAGTCGCTCTGAGTTTATTTTGCTGGCCCCTCATTGCCATTATGAGTATTTAGACCAACTATCAGAGACAGCACTCAATCTCGTTAATGAATGGCAATCGCACGAGTTAATTGAAGATAGCTCAACATATATTGGGATGATGATCTTACATAATCAAACCGACATGAGAACGGTTTTCACTCAACTTGATAGCGCCCTAACTCAAGCTCGTCAACAAAGCGGCCTAAAAACATTTTTATTTAATGAGAATGCAATTTTGCCAGAATTTACTAAGGGTAAAATTGAATGGCAGAACTTTGTTAAACAAAGTATTGAAAATAAACAAGTCAAAATTCGACTTCAACCGGCGATTAATAAAGAGCAACAAATTCTACACTACGAGGCCTTTGCTTATATTGAAGTGGATAATATTATCTACACAGCCAATCATTTTATTACTACGCTAGAAGATACTGATGTAGCCTATCAGTTCGATAATCATGTACTAACGCTTGTCAATAATCAATTGGCTTCTAACCCAAACAAGTCACCGATTGCGGTTAACATAAGTAAAGATAGCCTTCATAATAGCCAATTTGTTATCTTCTTAACTCAAATGCTAAAAGCTAACCCTCAGCTCATTGAGGTGCTAATATTTGAGCTCCATGAGGTTTGCTTCACTAAACACCTTGAAGAAACTAAAGTCATTACTCAATTACTGCTCCAGCATTCGTTTAAATTTGGTATTGATAACTTTGGTCATAGTTTCAGCTCTATCGATTACCTACATCAAGTTCAACCGACCTATGTCAAATTGGATTTTGCATACACTAACCAGTTGGATGATCCAGCTAAATATGATGTTCTAGCTTCCATGACTCGTATCGCCAGTAACTTAGGGATTGGTATGATTGCAACCCATGTAGAGAATTTAAAGCAAATTGAACAATTAGTTGAGCTTGATATTCAGTGCTTCCAAGGGTTCATCACCGATAAGCTAGAATTAAACGGTTCATAATAAATAACAGAAAAAACAAGAAAAACCCTTGATAGAAAATGAACTGACCCCTTAAAGTTGGACATTTCTGTTATGCGGCTTCTAAGGCCTGATTTCGGTATTCTACCGGAGTCAGGCCTTTTAATTTAACCTTAATCCGATCATTATTGTAATAATCAATATATTCATCAATACAATCCATAAGTTGCTTTGCATTGTCAAAATGGTAACTGTGGTACATTTCTGTTTTTAAAAAGGCGAAAAAGTTTTCCGCTACAGCATTATCAAGACAGTTTCCCTTTCTCGACATACTTTGCTTAATCCCTTTTTCCTTCAGTTGATTACGATATCCATGATTGTAGATACCATCTCTCCAAAGCACTCGCAACCCTAATTTTATGCTAACTCAGATTTGTATTTTGTTTGGTTTTTTTTACACCAAAGCAAATTTGAATTAGCTTTCTCATTGCAGCTCCTAACGCTTGCATCTTAGTTTTCCCAGCAGCTAGAAGTCGATTTTTTTGTGCTTTAATATCTGGGTTATGTGTTCCAGCACTAACTGCTGCTAAAAATATTTTGGATCGAATTCTGGATGGACCAATTTTACTCAGTGTCGTTCTCCCTTTAAACGAACCTGATTCATTTAGCTTAGGTATTAGGCCAACATATGCTGCAGCTTGCTTAGCTGTTGAAAAGTTTTTAGCTGAAAACAAATAGACTAACTCTCGGGACATTACCTTACCTATACCGATGACACTCATGAGTAAATCATGGTTCTTTTTCATGGTAGGACAAGCAGAGATAATAGTATCGATTTCGTTTTCAATCTCTTGTATTTCGTCTTCTATGATCCTAATAATACGAGTAATTGAGAGTAATACTCTATTATGAGCATCGCTGATTTCACTTGCTTCAAGTCGGTTGTTTTCTCTTAAACGATCTTTTTCTAAAGCGGATAATCTGCGAGTTAAAGCCTTGATATTCCTGGTATTAGCATCATCAGGTTTCCATAAATGAATCTGCTCATTTTGAGCGGCCCCATATCTTGCGAGCATATAAGCATCTGACTTATCAGTTTTATGGATTAACCCTAGTGCTTGCGAAAATTTCTTAGCTTTGCCAGGATTTGAAATAAAGATTTGGAAGCCCATAGTGTATAAATACAGGGCTATTGCTTCATGATAAACCCCTGTGGATTCCATCGTAATGACAATATCATTAGGCTGACATTTAGATAGCTTCAAGATCCAATCATTGATGGCTAAATAGTCAATCTTTCTGTTTTTGAAGCATTTAAATTTGCTGCCGCTCTTGGCTTGATTTAACAATAAACAGAGATCGAGCGTTTCTTTGCTTACATCAATTCCAACATTTAATCTCATATCAATGACTCCACTTGTACATACAGCATCATTAGTAAATCACTAAGTGCTCGGATACCATCCAGTATTAGAGAAAGTAAAATCAGGGGATAATCTACAGCTCAATGTTAAACATTACGTGGTACAACATCCTCACTGATTTTAGAGCTTGGAGATAGCTAATCATCCAAAGCTTCAAGACCACTACAACTGAAGCCCAGTATCGGATTTGCTTAGAATCAATAGAGAACTCTTTGGCAAGAGTTCCAGAAGATTCGCCGTCAAGACATCGTTGTCCGATGCAGAGTTTTAATTCTCTGGTGTATTTAGACATAAATAACCCCCAATGTTGGTTGTCCAACTATTGGGGGTCAGTTCAAAAATATCAGGGGGTTTTCTTGTACTAGGTTATAATAATTAGAGCTTTAGGTATTAAGCTCGATTAATCATCAGCCTTTAGCACGACATCATCAATAAACACCTCTGTTTGGAGGGCTATCTCACCATTCATGTCGATATTTTCAGTGCTGTTAAGGTGAGTTAGTGCATAAACCTCCAACGTTGTGTTACTGCCTGAATTAAAGGCTAATTCCACTTTACGGAAACCATTCGTATCATCGCCACCAGAACCAACAATATCATCATTGGTAAATACCTTTGTTCTTAAGGTGTTGCCAGCTAGAGAACCAACACCCATATCTTTCACACCCAACTCAAGTAAGTTTGGTGACTCATCGCCTTTTTCATCACGGTAATAAACCGTCAAAAGGTAATCGGTATCTGGTTCAATATTTGGAATAATTTGGCTTACACCAGGCCCTGCTTGTAACATTGAGCTTTCATTGATTGAAGGGTAAAACAAACGAAGAGAACCAGGATCACCAGAAGCGGTAATATTCGTTGCTTCAACCGCGCCTAAACCTAACTCTGGTGTAGCATGCACCAACCAAGCACCACTGCTGTTGCCATTTAAAGCAAAACGAGTAAATGCACCATCAGCAACTTTGCCCATAGCGGGTACTGGCGTAGTATTTACAGGCGCCTTATCCGAGTTAGAAGTACATCCAGTAAGCGTCCCTGCAATAGCTAAAGCTAAGTAAATTTTTTTCATATTATATTCCCTTTCACACGCGATGAAATTCTTAACAAACCAGTCATTTAAGCCAAATTATAGTTAACTAAAATACATTAGTCATAATCCTTACCATTTTAACGAAATTTATAGGAAATATCTCCTATTACTAGGGAGTTATTTCCATTTAATTAGATTATAAACTAGTAAGTTTTTATTCGTTCTATTTACGGCTTTGTTGCGTAATTCAAATTTAGAGGTAACAACACCTAAATGGTGGTATTTCAATCAATTCGGTAAGTTTTAAGTATACCTAGCCCTGTTAGCTTATTTAAAGCTTTAATTATTGCGTAAGCTTCTCCGGTAATCCCCCCTAAAAATAACCACTGGCAAAAGTAGAATTTTCTCGTAATCTAAACGTAGGAGATTCAATATGAAAAAATCACGGTACACGGACAGTCAGATCCTTTCCATCCTAAAACAAGCTGAAGCCGGCACGCCTGTGCCTGAGCTTTGTCGTGAGCATGGAATGAGTAACGCTTCTTTTTATAAATGGCGTGCAGAATATGGAGGTATGGATGCCTCGTTGATGGCTCGATTAAAAGAACTTGAAGATGAAAATCGTCGACTCAAAAAAAATGTATGCTGAAGAACGGCTAAAAGCCGAAGTTATTCAAGATGCTATGTCAAAAAAGTGGTGAAGCCCTGTGAGCGTCGTGAGATGGCTCAGAGTTCGGTGGCGAAACATTTAGTCAGTATTAAAAAAAGCATGCGAATGGTTTCACGTAAGTGAAACCTGTTATCGATATCAGCCTAAGTTGAGTGCTGAAAATGATTTAATTGCCGATTGATTAATCTCACTGACTTTAGCTCAAAGTGATTGGGGCTTTGGTTTGTGTTTTGATTATTTACGCAATGTGAAAGGCTATCGTTGGATATCATAAACGCGTCTACCGTATTTACTGTGAGTTAGCTTTAAATCTTCGCATTAAGCCACGTCGAAGGCCAAAACGTAATAAACCTGAACTATTAAAGGAACCGCTCCGTTCTGATCAAGTTTAGTCTATAGATTTTATGCACGAGCAGCTATCTGATGGTCGAAATTATCGCTTATTTAATGTAATTGATGACTATCGTCGGGAAGGTTTAGCGATTGAAGCAGGATTTTCTTTGCCTGCTTCACGAGTTATGCGCACTCTGGATCAGCTTCTAGAATGGCAGTCAAAACCCATCGCAATTCGATGTGATAATGGGCCTGAATTCATTAGTCATGAATTTACTAATTGGGCAAAACAACATGGAATTCGGGTTGATTACATTCAACCTAGGAATCCACAACAAAATGCTTATATTGAAAGGCATAACCGAACCATTCGATACAGTTGGGTGAGCAAGCACATTTTCGATTCATTGGAAGATGTCCAAGACTATGCAACCAATTGGCTTTGGTTTTATAATCATGAACGGCCTCATAAAGCCAATGGTGGTAGACCACCATTGATGGCAGCTTAACTTCTACTTTTAACTGCAGTTAGAAATGGGAGGATTACCCTCCAACTTGAGCATTATAATTTCTTAAGCTTAGTGTTCCACCCAGTAGCTTTTTGACGCGATGCATCGCCGTTTCTGAAATTGACCTTTATGGTACCCAAACCGTGTTTTCCACTGCTTATTTGAACCATAAAACTGCTGAAAACCAACGGATAGATTGCGTGGATGTCCCTTTTCCCAAAAGCTTGCCCTCCGTCTTGCTGGAATAAGTAGGATTGCTTTTTTGATCTGGGTGGCTTCATAGCATTGTCGAGTATCATAAGCGCCATCGCCTGATATCTCTAAGATTGTTCGACGTGTTTGCTTTAGCAAATTTGGTAGAACTTCTCCCTCACTGATATTGGATAACGTTAATTCTGCCATAATAATTTCATGGATAACAACATCAACGCCAAGGTGTAATTTACGCCAGATCCGACGTTTCCCATTTGTTCCATGTTTCCTTACTTCGTATTCACCTTCGCCATAAACCTTGAGGCCAGTAGAATCAATGGCTAAGTGCTGAATCGTGCCACGAATTTTTGTTTTAAATGAGACTTCAACTCCTTTAGCTCGACGACTAATACAGGAATAATGAGGACAAATGAGTGAGACTTGAGCAAGTTGAAATACAGAGTCTATAAATCCCTGCAATGCCCTTAAGGGCATTGAAAATAGTCGTTTCACCATAAGTGCTGTTGTTATCGCTAAATCTCTAAAAATACGGGGCCTTCCACGCTTTCCTTGCTTAGCTTCTTCCCATTCTTGGATCGCTTCTTCACCAATCCAGAAAGTGAGTGAGCCACGTTTAATAAGTGATTGATTATATTGCTTCCAGTTTTTGGTCTTATAGCGAGATTTTGCCATGGATATCGACAGTTTAATAGGATGTATGTGATCTGATTGTCACTTACACATTTAGTTCCATCGAATTACGCAACAAAGCCCTGCGAGGCAAGAAGCAGTTGGTTAGTTCTGATTGAAATATCAATTCCAAATGGATGTGATTAATCATACAAAAATGCCACAGACTTAAAATCTGTGGCATTTGTTATTTATCACTATTTGTTTAAAAGCCTACCCTTTCACACCACCAGCGGTTAATCCGCCTACTAAAAACTTCTGCGCCATTAAGAACACAATGGTGATCGGTAATGCCGAAAGTACCGCCGCCGCGGCAAAGTCACCCCATAGGTAGTTTTGTGGGTATAAGTACTGCTGCATGCCTACCGCTAAAGTGTATGAATTCACATCTCGTAGCAGTAATGAAGCAACTGGCACCTCAGTGACCGCAGCAATGAATGACAAGATAAATACCACCGCTAGAATTGGAACGGATAACGGCAATAATACTAAACGGAAAGCTTGCCATGGAGTTGCACCATCTAGAGCGGCGGCTTCTTCTAACGAATTATCAATTGATTCAAAATAACCTTTAATCGTCCAAACATGTAGTGCTATGCCTCCCATGTAAGCGAACACCACACCACCGTGCGTATTCAAACCTAAGAATGGAACGTAAGTACCTAAACGATCAAACAAGGCGTATAAAGCGACTAGCGCCAGTACCGCTGGGAACATTTGGAAAATCAGCATTGAACGAAGAATTAAGGTTTTGCCTTTAAACTTCATGCGAGCAAAAGCATAAGCGCAGGTGGTTGATAACGTCACAATTCCAATCGCGGTTAAACCTGCCACTTTTACTGAGTTCCATAGCCATAACAAAACGGGAAATGGCGGTTTGGTCACGCTGCCATCGGCATGTACCACATCAAATCCAAGTGCCAGCTTCCAATGCTCTAATGATGGGTTGCTAGGAATAAGTTCCCCAGCCGCGTAATTGCCTTCACGTAAAGAAATAGCAATCACCATCAACAGAGGAAACATCATCACCGCAAGAAAAACCCACATTCCTACATGGGTTGCCCACAAACGGTATTTTAATGATTTTGGTTGAACCATAGCCATAGTCAGTACTCCTTATTCTGTTTCTAGCTTGGTGAATTTCATGTTCAGCAGTGACAAACCGCCAACCAATAAGAAGATCAAAGTTGCAATCGCGCCCGCTAGGCCAAAGTCTTGACCACCAGCGCCTTCAAAGGCAATACGGTAGGTGTAACTTACCAATAAATCAGTATGACCGGCTGGAACCGTGGTGCCAATCATGTCGGGCGCACCATTGGTTAATAATTGGATTAATACAAAGTTGTTAAAGTTAAATGCAAAGCTGGCAATTAATAACGGCACCATTGGCTTAACCAATAATGGCAACGTAATTTTAAAGAAGTTATCGATGGGTCCTGCGCCATCCATTGCTGATGCTTCATACAGATCATCTGGGATCGCTTTTAACATCCCCATCGCCAAGATCATCATGTACGGATAACCGAGCCAAGTATTGACGATAATGATCATAGTTTTAGCGAGTGTCGGGTCAGTAAACCATGCTGGGCTTAAGCCAAATAAGCCTTGTAGTAATTGATTGATCTCACCAAAGCTTTGGTTAAATAGTCCTTTAAAGATCAAAATTGAAATGAACGCCGGCACAGCATAAGGAAGGATTAATAACACACGATATAAACCACGTCCTTTTAATGCTTCCCAAGAAACGATTTGTGCCAAAATCACGCCAAAGGCAAGCGTTAACGCCACAGTGATGGCTGAGAACAATACCGTCCACACAAAGATTTTAAAGAATGGACCTTGAATACCCGGATCGTTAAAGATACGAGTAAAGTTATCAAAACCAATATTCACAATAAAACCTGGCGTCATCGGTTGGCCGATAAATGCGCCATTCGTATCAACGGTTTGGTAGTAACCAATCTTGTAATTCGGTTTTAATACTTCACCGGTTTTATTGTTCACTAAGCTCTCGCCATCTGCATCAAGCGTATACAGTGATTTCACTTGTGCAAACTTGCGTAAACCCGACATTTTAAGATCGGTGCCATCTGGCGTTTCAACCACAAATTCACTTAATACATTACGGTTTTGGATCACTGACTTTAGCGGGACTTTATTACCGGATAAAGTGTTAGAAGGCTGTAATTTTATAGATTCGGATTGTTGTGGTAATGAACCTTTGTTCAAGGAAATCGGCGCTGAAATCAGCCAAGTGTCACCTTGCTTATTAGGTGTTCTAAGCTTTAAAGCAATGGAGTAAAGGTCGTCGTGTTGACGTAATTCAAACGAATAACTGTCACCACTTTGAAACGTTTGATCCATTAATACGCTTTGAGCTCGTTCAAAACTTAACTGATTGGCGCCGCTATAGTTGGTAAACGCCAAACCGATGGTATAAATCAATGGGAAAATAATAAATAAGATCATCCCCGCTACACCAGGATAAATATAGCGATGAGCGTAAGTCCGTTTACGAGCAAAAACATAAACACCCATAGACGCTAAAATCAAAGTGAGCAACGCAAAAGCAAATTCACCGCGCGAGTACATTAAAACGATCGCATAACCATTGAGTAGAGTAACCGCAGACAACACCGCCATTTTAACCCAATGAGACTTAAGCCATGATTGAGAAGCAGACTCTGGAATATGAAGGGGATGAGATGACACAAGATTCGAAGACATAATAGATTCCATTACCATATCGCATGATCTAAACAGAAGTTTTGAAAACACGTCAGCTTTTGAAACGGCATAAGAGATTGAAACAAAGCCCAAACTCTAATCAAAGGCATCGATAAACGTTTCGTCTACCGTTACATAAGAAGCAAATAAATAAGTGAGTGAGAAAGAAGAAAGAGGCAGCTCTCTTCCCTCTCACAACACTGGATTTAATTTACCCATGAAGCGATAAACCAAGACCAGTGAGAACACGAGATATTATTTCGTCATGCGTTCAGCAACTGTATTTAGTGCTTCTTTCACCGATTGACGACCATTAACCACATTACCAATGGCCGCTTTTTCCGCGTACCAGAATGCCGACATTTCAGAGATATTTGGCATAATTTCACCATTTTGCGCATTACTCATGGTGGCAGCAATACGTGGATCTTTCGCTAACTCAGTTTGATACGATTTTAACGCTACCGCGCCTAATGGCGTATCGTCATTGATAGCTTTTAAACCGTCTTTGGTTAGCATGTAATTTTCAATAAACTCAACCGCTAAATCTTTGTTTGGTGATGCTGAGCTAATGCCCGCCGTTAACACACCAACAAATGGTTTTGATGGTTTGCCATTAAACATTGGCAATGTGGTCACACCGTAATTAATACCCGCTTTATCAATGTTAGCCCAAGACCAAGGACCATTAATGGTCATCGCGACTTCACCTTTGTTGAAACCAGATTCTGCAATAGTGTAATCCACATCAGGTGAAATCACTTTTTGATCGACTAAGCCTTTCACAAAACTCATCGCATTCACTGCACCCGCGTTATTCACACCCACATCTTTAGGGTTGTAAGCACCATTTTCAAATTTAAACGCGTATCCACCGTCAGCCGCAAGAATTGGCCAAGTAAAGAAAGGTTCTGACAGGTTCCACATGATGGCGTGCTTACCCTCTTTTTGTAGCTTCTTATCAAGAGCAGCAATATCTTCCCAGTTTTTAGGTGGGGTTTTGATTAAGTCTTTATTGTAAATAAGCGATAAGGATTCAACTGCAACAGGATAGCCGATGTATTTACCATCGTAAGAAACTGCATCCCACGTGAAATCAGAGAATTTCGACTTGAATTCAGCCGAAGGTTTCACTTCTGCTAATAGTCCTGCTTTCGCATATCCACCAAAGCGATCGTGCGCCCAAAGAACAATATCAGGGCCATCACCGGTTGAAGCCAATTGTGGGAATTTCTCTTCTAATTTATCAGGATGAGAAACCGTCACTTGAATGCCAGTGTCCGCTTCAAATTTTTTACCCACTTCAGCAAGACCGTTATAGCCTTTATCACCATTAATCCATATGGTCAGTTGACCTTCTTCAATGGCGGCATGAGCACTCACACCACTTAACGCTAAGCTACATAAAATGGCAGTTTTGAGGATTTTTTTCATTTCCATGATCCTTTCTATTGTTCTTATTTGGCGGTTACAACCTGTAGGGTCGGTAACACGATAACGAGTCCTGAGCAGCAAGAGCTATACCCATTAGTAGCAAGATCTATATTCATTCACATTGGCTAGACATCTTGGCACGGTTAAATCTTGCAATAATTAGAAATGATGGACATCCTCCTAATCTCTACGCCCCCACGCAGCAAGATAAAAACTGTGATTTAGATTCACAATAATTTGCTAATATACCTTACAACAAAGCATAAACGTGATCGAACGCATGCCAATTATTGAGTATTTACTCCAAAGATGATCTGGATTAAAAAGTGTGATCTATGCACTCCTCCCCCTCTGTCCACCAAAAATTAATCATGCAAGGAGGAGGCAGCTTTGATGCACTCAAGTAATATAGATTCCATAGCAAATTATTTACATTAAAGGCAACCTCTCATATCAACTTGTTGCCAAACCAATAAAAAGAAAAGGAACGGACCAATGACGAGTGTAACGCTGCGAAAAGTATGTAAAGCGTACGGTGACAACCTCATTTCTCAAGATATCAATTTAGATATTCAAGATGGTGAATTTGTCGTGTTTGTTGGTCCGTCTGGTTGCGGTAAATCGACATTACTACGCTGCATTGCTGGTTTAGAAGACATTACCTCTGGCGAGCTTTTCATTGGCGACAAAAAAATGAACGATGTACCTCCATCAGAGCGTGGCGTCGGCATGGTGTTTCAATCTTATGCGCTGTATCCGCACTTAAATTTATTCGACAATATGTCTTTTGGTTTAAAACTGGCTAAAGAAGATAAAGCCAAAATCAAATCTCGCGTTGATCACGCCGCGGATATTTTACAACTCGGTCATTTATTAGAGCGTCGCCCAAAAGCACTATCGGGTGGTCAGCGTCAACGAGTCGCAATTGGTCGTACGTTGGTGGCGCAACCTAAAGTATTCTTGCTCGATGAACCACTTTCTAATCTCGATGCTGCGCTACGTGTCCAAATGCGAATTGAACTTGCCAAGCTACACAAGAAACTCGGTTGCACCATGATATATGTGACTCATGACCAAGTAGAAGCAATGACCATGGCCGATAAAATCGTGGTATTAGATGGCGGCAGTGTTTCACAAGTAGGTAAGCCATTAGAGCTTTACCACTATCCAGAAAACCGTTTTGTGGCAGGATTTATTGGCTCGCCAAAAATGAACTTTATTAATGTACAAATCAAAGAAGTCGAAGCTGAGCGTGTGAAAGTAGAACTCGCAAGCCAAGCCGCTTTTTGGATACAGGTGGATGGTAGTACGGTCAAGCAAGGTGATCGCATGTCATTAGGCGTACGCCCAGAACATTTACTGCCAGCAAATGAAGGCGATGTCAGTATTAAAGGCAAGGTGCAAGTAGTAGAAAAACTAGGTAACGAAACCCAAGTCTACTTAAACCTTGATCACGTTGATGCTGATGTCATCTACCGTCAAAACGATACGTTAGATGTAGAGTCTGGAGATGCCTTTGAAATTGGTATTCCGGCTTACCGTTGCCATTTATTTCACAGCGATGGCAGAGCATGCCGCCGCTTATATCAAGAACCTGGCGTATAAACTCAACACGATTAAATTATTTTTCATAGTAATGCCCTTGCCCCATCCCTAACTGGTTTGGGGCTTTTTTTGGGGTTGTTAATAACCATTTGTTAATTCTCCTACTTGCTCGTCAAAACTGCCTTATATTTAAAATAATCAAATGCGACGCCAACTAAATTCTCATCAAATTTCAAAATAAAACCCCGATCACAAATCCGTATAATTCGTGATAGCTCTCCCATATTTAACACCAATCGTTAGGAAAAAACAGCGTACTTCACATTCGGTTCAACGCTTCTCTGCCCCAAGTGTGACCACCACACTCCTCCTTTAATTCTACTCCCCCTACGCCTCTCTTTTAGGAGGATGTTGAGTTAACGCATTTCTCGCAAGATAACTCCATCACTGAATGACTAAACCAAAGAAAGTTGTACGCATTCAGCGAACATCAACCCATTAAGTATTCATGTTAGTCATTGCATGAATCGGGTAACGGGAAACAATATAAAGGATTGTAATTATGAAAACGCTAAAGGTTTGTTTAACAGCTGCTGCGGTATCCTCTGCTCTTCTTGCTTCTTCTGCTATGGCAATTGAAGCTGACTTTCATGGTTATATGCGAGCGGGTGCTGGCATAAGTGCTCATGGTGGCGCGAATGAATCGTATGAAAAAAATAAAGTCGGTCGCCTGGGTAACGAGAACGACGTTTATGGTGAAATTCAATTAGACACCAAACCAATCAAAGCCGGTGAAACGGCAGAATTTATTGTTAGCTCAATGATTGCTTATGGCTCTGATGGCTCGAACGGTTGGGAATCGGCTCGCGATGATGACAACGGCGCAGATGTGGCTTTAGCGCAATTTAACGTGCAAGCAAAAGGCCTATTCGATGCGGATCCAGATGCCACTCTTTGGGCTGGTAAGCGTTACTACCAACGTCAAGACATTCATATCACTGACTTCTACTATTGGAATACTTCTGGTGGCGCGGGCGGCGGTATTGAAAATGTCACAGCAGGGCCAGGTAAAATCTCATTTGCTTTTATGCGTGATGATGCTTTAGGAACGGATGTCGGTGTCGACCTTGATAACGATGGTGTTAATGACAACCAAAACGTCAATGTTAACAACTTGGATTTACGTTATGCCGACCTTGGTTTGTGGCAAGATGCGACTTTAGAACTTGGTGTTAACTACTACATGGTTAATGAAACCGATGAGCAAGATGATTTAGATATTGATACTAAAGACAGCGTAATGGCAACCGCGGTCATTACTCAAGGCAACTTCTTTGGTGGTTTCAACAAAACAGTTTTCCAATTTGCCACTAACGGCGCAGCATCAGGTATGGCTGGGCTAGGTTCAGGTAGCTGGATCCCTGCGGTTTCGGATGGTGATACTGGTTTCCGCGTCATTAACTTTGGTGTGGTAGATTTAAGCGAGAACTGGGATTTCGGTCACCAAGTCATGTACGCTCAAAGCTCTTATAAGGGCGATAAAAAAGACCATACTTTTGCCAATATTGTTGTGCGTCCAATCTATAACTGGTCTGAAATCATGAAAACCGAACTTGAAGCGGGTTACTACACCGAAGACAATCAGTGGGGAACCGATGGCGCCGATAATGAAGGGGCTAAATTTACGGTCGCTCAAGCATGGTCTGCGGGATCTGGCTTCTGGGCTCGCCCTGAAATTCGCGTCTACGCCTCTTATGTTGATGACTTTAAAAATGATGACCGCTTTGGAAAAGGCAATTCATCTGAAATGTCTGTCGGTATCCAAGCGGAAGCATGGTGGTAATGCCATCGTAGTCGCTTAAATTCTAACGCTAGCTTTTGCTGGCGTTAGTTGTTTTCTCTCAATTTGTTTTTATTAATATTTAAGGGGCATTATGTCTGTATTCACACAAAAACCAGCCGTATTTCAAGCTGATGTGATTTTACATGCCTTTGATTGGCCATATCACAAAGTCACGGAAGAAGCTGAACGTATTGCGCAACTCGGCTACCAATCCGTCTTAATTTCACCGCCAATGAAGTCACCAGATGAAGAAAAATGGTGGATGCGTTATCAACCGCAAGATTATCGCGTTATCGACAATCCATTGGGAAATACACTGGATTTCATTGCCATGATTGAAGCGCTAAAACAGCAGAAAATCAAAATCTATGTCGATGTCGTTTTTAATCACATGGCGAATGAAGCCTATCTACGCAGCGATCTCAATTACCCCAATCAAACGATCTTAGCGCAATATCAAGCTCAGCCAGAGCACTATGAGCGCCTACGTTTATTTGGTGATTTATCTCAACCGCTATTCACCAAAATCGATTTTGAAGCCGCTTTTCCAATTAAAAACTGGCTGGATGCAAAAGAAGTACAAACAGGTCGCTTAAGTGGCAGTGACACCGATCCGGGATTGCCGACGCTTGCGCCAACCGACAACGTGATAAAACAACAACAACATTATATCTGTGCGCTAAAAAAGCTGGGCGTAAACGGCTTTCGCATTGATGCAGCAAAGCACCTCTCCGCTCAACATATCGAAAAGGTTTGGACTCCTAATATTTGTGCTGATGTCAGAGTTTTTGGCGAGATCATTACCGATGGTGGCGTGGATAAAGCCGAGTATGAAATATTCTTGCAACCTTTTATCAAGCACACCAGCTTTGATGCGTATGACTTTCCATTGTTCCACTCTATTTTGAATGTGTTTGAACATAACACCAGTATGAAATCTTTATTATCGGTGGCAGAAAATGGTCAATGTTTAGCGTCGGATCGCGCGATCACCTTTGCTGTTACTCACGATATTCCTAACAACGATATCTTTCGTAATCAGCTAATGTCACCGCAACATGAGCAACTCGCGTATTGTTACTTACTCGGTGCTTGTGATGGTTCACCGCTCATTTATACCGATTTAAACACCAGTAATGATTACGACTCATTAGGTCACCCTCGTTGGATGAGAAGCTGGTACGATAATAACTTAGTTAAGATGATTCATTTTTATAAGCATGTTCATGGCGAACCGATTCATGTTCTTGCCTGTGGTAATGAATTATTAGTGTTGCTGCGCGGCAGCATTGAAGCGGCTAAAGGTATTGTTGCTATCAATAAAAGTAATGAAGAATTTCAAGTTAATCTCCCCGTCGCGCAATATAGTGTGCTGCTGGGTGGGGATGATTTACTCTCTCAACATACCTTAACCATTCCAGCCCAATCTGGCTTAATGTTAATGGCGTAAATGTAAACTCAAGCTCCCAACTCAGCCTTTTAATCTTCCCTCTGAATTTTTATTATTTAAAGAGAAGATTAGAAGGTTTATTCTGTTTTTCTCATCGAGATATCACTCTAATTTTGCTATATTGATCCCCTTCCAATATTCCTTTCTTTTACTTTTTTTGGATATAGCATGACACACACTAATAATGAATTTTTTACCCGACCATTAGTTGTTTTTGGCCTTGCGATTTTATGTACTTTTCTTTGGGGGAGTGCTTATCCCGCCATTAAAACGGGCTATGCTTTACTGGAAATTGGGCAACACGATACCGCCTCACAAATGGTGTTTGCTGGGCAACGCTTTTTATTAGCCGGTATATTTTTACTTATCATTGCGCGCGTGATGGGCAAACATAAATTTGGCATGACGATTCAAAAGTTTCGTCAAATTGCTCTGCTTGGTCTCACTCAAACCACATTGCAATATATCTTTTTCTACATTGGGCTGGCGTACACGACAGGCGTAAAAGCATCCATCATGAATGCGACAGGGACATTTTTTAGTGTGTTACTTGCGCACTTCATTTATCAAAATGATCGCCTAACGCATAGGAAAGCACTTGGTTGTGGAATTGGGTTTTTAGGCGTATTTATCGTTAACTTTGATTCATCTCTACTTGATTTCCATTTCTCTTTAGCGGGTGAAGGTTCAATCGTATTGGCGGCATTTTTGCTTGCTTCAGCCTCGATCTATGGCAAAAAACTATCACAAAAAATGGATGCAATGTTAATGACAGCTTGGCAGCTAAGCATTGGCGGCGTTTTATTATTAGTTATTGGTTTTAGTTTTGGTGGTAGCAGCGGTGAATTTGATAACTCATCGGTATTATTGATGATTTATTTAGCCCTGTTATCTTCTGCTGCGTTTGCGTTGTGGAGTGTTTTATTAAAATACAACTCAGTAGGAATGATCACCATTTTCAACTTCTTAATTCCTATATTTGGTAGCTTGCTATCGGCCCTATTCCTCGATGAAAATATTTTGGAATGGAAAAATCTTGTCGCATTAATTCTCGTGTGTAGTGGTATTTACCTCGTAACGAGAGTTCGCCGAAAAGCGGTTGAATATAAGGTTTAGATCGAATCTTAATTGAACCTATAGACTAAGTTCGGATATCATTTTATCCGAACTTATTATTTGAACTTAAGACAAATTCTGATGCAGTTGTGATGCCAGTGATAATAGCTCATTACGTGTATTCTCTAAGTCTGCAATATGATGATGAACAGTTTTAGAATTAAGCGTCATAAACGGCGTGGTTACCACCGCGACAATTTCACCAAACACACCGAAAATGGGCACTGAGATATTGGTTACACCGGATATTTGTGGACTCTCACCAACATAATAACCCTGCTGTTTTGTTTTCTCGATTTGCCCTAATGCATGTTTCACTTCTTCTTTCGTTGCACTTACTTCAAGCGATATCATCGCCTCTCGTTGCGACTCTTCACTAAAACTTAATAAAACAATTCCTGAACCAGATGAACAAATATCTAACTTTGCTCCCAATCGTAAACTAAAACCCATTTTATACGGACTTTCATGGCTGGCGATCACGATTAATTCGCCATTACTATAACGACTTAAATGACAGGATTGATTTACTTTTAAGCACAGCTTTTCCATTAACGAAACCGCGCGTTTTAGTAAAATAGCTACCGGTGGTGATTGGTTAGACAAGGCAAACATTTTAAGGGTTAATGCATAGCCCGAGCTGTCTGCATCATATTGAATATACTGCTTTTCAACTAGCACCGATAGCATACGAAAAATTTCATTCACACTGCGATTCAATCGTTCTGAGATTTGTTTTTTGGTAAGCGGCTCAGACTGAAGCGCAAGTAACTCTAAAATCTCTAACCCTTTTTCTAAAGCAGGCGCTCGATATTCTGTTTTCTTATTTATTTCCATTCTACATCCAAGCTTATCGACTATGCGTTGATTAATCTTATCATCAAGATAGAAAAAAGCCCCAAACATGTTCTCTTTCGAGTTGAGGGGCTTAAATCACATTTTATATATATCGTGGAGCTATTAGCCCACAAGTCCCATCGCTTGTGGAATTGCCATCGAAATAGCAGGAATGTAAGTCACCATCATTAAGACTAAGAAAATCACAAAGAAAAATGGCAATAGCGTTTTAATCACACTATCAATACTAACGCCACTGACCTTACAACCGGTAAACAATATTGGCCCTACAGGAGGGGTAATCGTACCAAGTGATAAGTTGAACACCAATAAGATACCAAACTGAACCGGATCCATTCCCAATCCCATACAAATAGGCAGAAATATGGGCGTAAAGATCAAAACCGCTGGCGTTGGATCCATGAAGGTTCCCACAAACAACAACACGATATTGATGATCAATAAGATGATGATCGGATTATCAGTTAAAGACAATAAACTGTCTGCGATCATGCCTGGAATTTGAGTGAATGCCATGACCCAAGACATAATCGAAGAGGTTGCTAACATAAAGATAACAATCGCCGACATTTTTGCCGTATTTAGGAATATCTGGGGCAGTGTTTTAAAATCAAGAGACCGATAGCAGCCACTCAAGAATAATGAATACACGACGGCAATCGCCGAAGCTTCTGTGGCAGTAAATATGCCACCTAAAATTCCACCAATGACGACCACAATCAAAGATAAGCTTGGAATTGCATCAATCGCCACTTTTCCACATTCAGCCAGTGTCATTCGATGCCGAGCAAGATAACCACGACGTTTGGCCATAATACCGGCCACAATCATCACGCCAACCCCCCATAAAATACCCGGTAAATACCCACCCATAAACAAAGCAGAGATAGACACACTACCTGCAACAGTCGCATAAACAATCAAGGTATTACTTGGTGGGATCAACATTCCCGTTGGCGCAGAAGCTATATTGACTGCGGTACTAAAGGCCGGATCATAACCTTCTTTCTTCTGAATTGGCGACATAATGCCACCGACCGCCGCCGCCGATGCCACGCCAGAGCCACTGATAGAACCAAACAACATGTTCGATACCACATTAGTTTGCGCTAAAGAGCCAGGGAAGAAGCCACTGATAATTTTAGAAAAGTTAATTAGGCGGATCGCGATCCCGCCGTTATTCATAATATTACCTGCAAGGATAAAGAAAGGTATCGCCAGCAAAGCAAAGGAGTCAAGACCCACAAACATACGTTGAGCCGAAGTTAACATCGCCCCTTTCATTGGCAAAATGACCAACATGGCGGCAAAAGATGAAATCCCAACACTGATACTAATTGGCGTACCAATAATCAGGAAAAAAACCACACCACCAAGCATGATCAATGCGGCAAGAATTGCTAAATCCATATTCATCACTCCTATTTATTAGACTCATGATTTATTTCTTTTAAACGAGCAAATAGATTGATCTCGTTACAAATGAAATAAAATAAAATACATAATCCACTAATCGGAATAGCAGAATAAATAACCCCCATAGGGATTTGTAATGCTGAATCTAATTGCCACATTTGGCGCATTGCGGTGTTATAGCCACCAAAAATCATGATGCAATAAGTAAAGACAATAACCACCAGTTCAATGAACATATCGGCAATAACTTTCATTTTTGGTGAAAACTTATCTTTAACAAAAGAAATACTCATGTGTTCTCTTAAACCAAACACATAAGCACTACCAAAAAAGATCAACCAAATAAACAAATAGCGAGATAACACCTCACTAACGCCACTTGGACTATTAAATAAATAGCGTGAAATCACTTGATAAGTAACAAGTAAAGTCATTGCTCCGACAATCGTAATACATGCCCAAGAGGCAATAAAATCGACCGCAGACTTAACCTGATTGACTCTCTTTAGAAAGTTAGATTGATTGTTTACCATTTCACTTAGCCCCAAAAAAGTTGGGCATTATTATGATACCCAACTTCCTTTTTCTGTTTACTGCATTGATACCACTTTGTTGTATAGATCTTTTTGCGCTGGAGTTTCAACTAACTCATCTTGCAACTTCTTACAGCTTTCTTGGAACGGTTTGATATCAACATCCGTAAACGTTGCACCATGGGATTTAGCATTGGCTTTTGCCGCGGAAATTTGCTGATTCCAAATATTAAATTCTTCCACCGTACTTGCTTTGATCAATTTTCTCAGTGTCGCTTGGTCTTCTTTTGACATCGTGTCTAAGAAGTCGGTACTGATCACGACTAAGTCCGGCACCATTAAATGGCGAGTGCTCGAGAAGAAAGGCGCGACTTCGTATTGTTTTAAGTCAGAATAAGTAATTTCATTGTTTTCAGCGCCGTCAAGAACACCTTGCTGCACAGCACTGTATACTTCACCTTGTCCCATCGGAACGCCTGTCCCACCCATACATGACAACATTTTGATCATGGTATCTGATTGCATCACACGAATTTTTTCGCCTTTCATATCAGCAATATTTTTTACCGGACCACTTTTGGTGTACATGCTGCGAGCACCTGCGGTATAGGCGGTTAATACTTCAAAACCAAATCGTTGAGTAGATGAAAATAGGTTATCTAAGATGCCAGAAGTAAACACTTTTTCTTGATGTTCAGGGCCTGAATAGATATATGGCATTCCGATCACACGGAAAGTCTTATCGTAATTTTCAACTAATGGATTAGCGACAACTGCCATTTGAATCGAACCCGTTTGAACTAACTCTAATGCTGCACGTTGATCACCTAATAGTTCATTAGGAAAAATTGAAACTTTATAACGACCTTCTGTTTCTTCAGTTAACTTTTTACCGAAGTCTTGTAACGCAAGGTATTGTGGGTGTTTATTTGATTGGTTAAATGCCGCTTTAATTTCAGTCGCAGCACTTACCATGGATGACATAGCCAGTGAGCCGCCAATGACAGCTGCAAGAGTCGCAAGTTTTAACGTTTTATTTTTCAACATACTATTCATCTCCATGAGAATAATTATTTTAATATTCGATTACTTAATGGTTTCCATATCAATGAAATCCATATCATCAAACGTTTGGTTTTCACCGACCATTCCCCAAACAAAACTATAATTTTGCGTACCGCAACCAGAATGGATAGACCAACTAGGTGAAAGTACTAGTTGTTTGTTTCGTACCACGATGTGACGAGTTTCTTGCGGCTCACCCATAAAGTGGAAAACCACTTGAGATGGCTGAACATTAAAATATAAATACGCTTCCATACGACGTTCATGCGTATGCGCTGGCATGGTATTCCATACACTGCCCGGTTTTAGATGAGTTACCCCCATACAAAGCTGACAAGTTGGCAGCACATCTGGATGTAAATACTGAGTAATCAAGCGTGCATTGGCATTTTCTTGCGTGCCTAAGTCCACCTGTTTAGCTTCAGAGCGACGGATAATACGAGATGGATATGTGTGATGCGCAGGCGCACTCAAGCAATAGAAAGCAGGGTCTAATTCAGAATCGAGTGAAATAAATTCAATATTTTGTTCACCTTTGCCTAAGTAAACGGCATCTAAATGTTCCAATACATAAGAGACACCATTACAATTAATTTCAGCCTTGCTGCCTAGATTTAAGATACCTAGCTCACGCCTTTCTAAGAAATAATCGGTACCGAATGCCTTCTTTTCCACTAAATCGTCAAGCTTTAACGGTTTATCCGTTGGGCAAACCCCCATCGCCACAATACGGTCAATATGGCTGTAAACAATCGTTAACTCATTTGGCTTAAATAGATCTTCAGTTAAGAACTCATCACGCAAACGAGTCGTGTCATATTGCTTCGCATCGATAGGGTTACTGTTGTAATTAATGTGCATGTCATTCTCCTCAGTAATGTACTCAGAGTAACCGTTATTTATATACAAACAATAGCATTCATATACGAACAATCCATTCTGTGATCAAAGTTCATATTATTTTTGAAACGATGTTTCTTTATATGATCAAGATCAACAGTGAACAATAAAAGCTCACAAAAATGGAGAATCACTCTTTTTCGATGGAAAAACGTGCAAAAAATACCTTTTAACTGACTAAGAACTTTCTTTTTGCACCATCAAGCCGCACTGATTTTGGCTCATAGCTCATTGAGTATTCGGTATTGGATATTGGATATTGGATATTGGATATTGGATATTGGATATTGGATATTGGGAGCATTCCACGCCTATTTAACTCGACGTCGACTTTATGTGGAGACAACTAAGCGTTATAAAACTGTAACCGGTTTGATTTTATGCTAGAAATTTTTAGCGATATTTGGGCAATACCACTGTTCAAATTATAGTGACAGCGTTTAATATTTTGGTCTTAATCGCGGGGTTTGGAATGACTTACACATATTTAAGAAGTGAAGACACCGTGGTGCCAATACCAGTATGTTGAGGATTGTTACCTTTTAAATCGTGATAAAAGCGTTTTTCTTACACCCGATGGAAATGGGATGATTCAAATCGGTGAGGTTATGACTAAAACCTAGTGACCTGTAGCCATTTAATTTTTCCAACTATAACAGCTTGAAAAAATTAAATAGCACCAATAATTATTATCCATATTATTCCAATTCATCCCCTTTATTAGAAAGAACCTTAGAACCACAGCGATTACATTTTATATAACGATTCATATTGTAGTAATGACCACCATTTATAAACTCATGAACTAATAAAGCTAGCCGACCAAATAATGATTTATTGTTATCATATTTAAGTGCCCGTTTAACACCTTATTGTATTGGTTCTAACCACCCTTAAATTAACCATAAATAACATGATTAACAATACGACCATTCAGATTTTTACGATTAAACACTATACCTTCTAATTTCATACCTAAACATTCACAAACCTTATGACTCGGTAAGTTATTATCATCTGCTAAAATCTGAAGTGATTTTCTTACTATATATTTAAAGTTACCATTTATTAAATTGCTTTTCGCATGGTATTCCGTCTCGATCACCATCCATTTTTGTATTAGGACAATTATTCAGAAAATATTTAGCTTCTTCGTATGACCCCATTTGAGAACAATATTGTCTGCCATCACATCTATAGGTCACTTTAAAATTAGGTATTTCTTTTTCAAAATTTTGCATTTCCGCATTATTAGTCAATTCAGAAACAACTTGAGAAGTTTTCTCTTCAATAACAGAATTATTTTTTAAATAAACCTGCCAAATTGCCAAACCAATCAAGGTGATAATTAATAATCTGTTCAATCGAACTCCATGTTAAATAAAACTTATAGTACTTTACTAAATCGCACTATAAATTTACTTTACCAGGCTTCAAGCTGAGAACGCCGAGCCTGTTAGCTTTCATTTAAGTAATTTTCAGTCTAATTCTTACCAAAAAAATTAACTTCATCAACATTATGTTTAGCATTAATTACAACTGTATTCGCCAATTTATCATGCCAACCTTGTTTACGTTTGTCCCAAATGATCCAGAAGAAGCCAAGACACAAAGGTAGGAATGCAATTATATATCCCAGATATCGAATTATGTATTGGCGTTGTGTAGGCTTATTGCCAGTATCAGCATCTACAATTCGAGCTGATATAGCCATTTTACCTGGTGTTGCTTGTTTATAGGTCCAGAAAATCATGGTAACGACAAATGGAAACACCCAACTGAGTATGAAATCTGTACCACCGTGGATAATTGTTTCAGATTCTAAATAAGACCAGCCATATACAGATATCAAAATTGGATAAGTAATAATCGATATGAGTATACCGTCAATTATACTGGCTCCAAATCTAGGCCAAAAACCAGAGTATTCATAAATATCGCTCATTCTAGCTGGAGTGTTGTCGTTCATAAATATACTTCCCTTGTAATGTTTAAATATCCAAATATGCCATTAGTTTTATTTATATTGTATTGATATTTATTCGAGGGATTAATATTTGCGAGACAAGTATAATTTCAATTTGTCTAAGGCTTTGCTAAGAAGAAGATTATGGTTGGTTAAAATGGTTAGTTATAATAGCGGAGCGATGAGTAACTGTTTTCACTCCGTCTAATCAACCTGTTATGCAGATATTACACGTTAAAAAACTTAACCAAAATAAGCATTCAACGGAGTATTAATTTGCAGTAAGGTTTATCTATCAACATCCATATATATTGACCATCGACTTCAATCAGGTATGACTTTCCGCTTGGTGGAAGTGTGCCAATTTCTTCTTTCGTCATATTAGGATAATCAGCCAAGATAATTAGACGGAGATCAACCATTTGTGCAGCGTAACCACTAGCAATATAGTTGTTAACCAAATCATTAGGCGATTTAGCATTGATAAATTCTGTCGCTTTTTCTGACATAGCAGAAAGTTCAACGCATTTACCATGGCTTTCTATTACGTTCCATTCCTCTACTTGTGCTGAGCTGGAAAAGCTAGACACACATAAAAGCAAACCAAAGAAAGTGACTCTCATACAAAGTACCTGTTGGATTCAATTTATAATCTAAGAGTCTTTATCACATTACTAAAATAAAACCTTTTTAATACGAGTATCCTGCGATCGAGCTAACGCTAAGCTCACCTGCCTCTATGCGGAATAGCGGTCAGGTGAAGCGATGAAACGACTACCGTGTTTGACGGCAGCGAGTGCCCCCCAAAAACGGACTTCGAAACTATCATGTGCCGCAGCGAGATCAATATCCGTAGTGGCCACTGGAGCAGAGCTACCCCAATCATTTGCCGTAATAACGAGATGATCAAACTCTCCAACCTTCTCAAAAAGATCAGAAATACTGGCCTCGTCCCGCAGATCGACCGTCTTACCCGTTATCCCCGGTAGATGTTCTATCGCTGCATCGACGCGAGCAGAATTGCGTGAAGCAATCACAACCTGTGCGCCCAACTCATGCACTAACCCAGCAACTGCAAAGCCAATACCAGAAGCCCCGCCGATAACCACGACCCGCTTTCCATCAAGCGATGTAGCTAAATTGATCATTGTGCGTCTCCTTTCAAGAAAAATAAATTATATATTAGCAAGCTCATGATTTTATCTATGTAATCGAAAACCGGAGCTCACAGAATCAGTATAATACCTCGTCCTAAACACCCGCGCCTTTATAGCAGACGCTCCGTGATTCAGAACATTATGCTACAGCGTGGCTCATGTTGTAGTAAACGAACGTAAGTAAAAAACGCCTATCAGCTATCAGGTTCCCGCATAGGCGCTTCGTTTAACCACACATGATTGACTGGCAACACCTTACAACCTTTACCGCGGGCAATATCGGCAATACCCATTAGAATTTCTTCTTGCGCTTTAGCAAAATCCGCATAAGGCACGAAACTATGACGTCCTGTCGACTGCACCCAAGCATAAATACTGAGCTTAAGGGCTTTATCTCCGAATTCGCTAAAACGAAAAACAAAATATTTCAGGTCTTCACGCGCGGCCAACAGCTTATTGCCCTCTTCGACAACTTCATTGATTTTTTCGTAATCGGCATAGCTCAATAGAACATCCTGTGAGAGCGTGCGGTGTGTAAGACGAGAATGGTTGATCAAGTTTTCAGTGTTAAAAGTAGAGTTGGGCACGTAAATACGCTTACCATCCCACCCGTCGATGGTAGTCGAGCGCCAACCAATATAAGCAACCGTACCGGACAGGCCTGTACTTTTGAGAATAATGTCATCGCCCAGCTTGAAAATTCGACTGGCATACACAGTCAGACCACCGAAAAAGTTAGACACTAAGTTCTGGGCGGCAAAACCCACCGCAATACCAGCGGCACCACCAAAAGCTAGCAACCCAGAAACAGAAAGGCCTAACGCCTGAAAAACACCAAGAGCCACCATCAGAAACGCAACGATTACGGCAATCTTTTTCACCGCTGTGGCTGCAGTCCGGTCTACATAAATATCCTGAACACTGGCACGCTTGAAGTAATTTTCTTCAACGCGATTAATCAAGCGAAACAGAAACCAACCCATCAAAAAAATGAATAAAACTTTCTGAACTGGCGAATTTATATCGTCAATTATTGGATAGCCACTACCCGGCGGAAAATAATGTCGCGTGGCAATAATAACGCCCAATAACCAAACTGACGCTCGTAAAGGCGCGTTAGAAGCATTAACTATAGCACTACGCCACACCTTTACTTCCGGCTTATCCCTTTTCCAGAGAAATGTTAGCGTTACACCTAAAATAAGGTTGATCGCCATCAGACCCACTAATAAAAATAATGGGAAAACCCACCATATATCACTGGCCAAAAAATCTTTAATTGGCTCGAACCACTCCATCAAAATTCTCCTCTCTTCGGGGGGTAAACGGTAGAAAACTCACCTTAATTAGCAAATAAATGCCTATAGAAAGCAGTTTAATTTAAGCACGAATCAGGAAGTGATCACAAACCTCATGTTCATTTCGCTACTATGCAAAAGCCCAATAGTATCGTAGCTTTTGTTAAGCCCGCGGCTCTGTCACCACATGAATTTCAATACCAGCGTACCCTGTTGTGCCCGGTTATACCTCATCATTTTTTTAAACTCGAAGTGTTTCCGCTAAGTTAAAACGAATGCCTTATTCACCGGAAAATTCGGAGTGCAGCAGTAATTTTTCCGAGTGTAGCAACTTGTTAGCATCATCAGCTATATTAAGTTTTGCTAAAAATGGAGGCTCCTCAAATCTATTAAGAAAACACAATCGGTACCCGATGAAAGCCTCCAAGAGGTGTAATTTCTCGTTCTACTTGTTGATTCGGGGCCAGTTTAATCGTTTGTACCGAAGACAATAACGTCTGTAGCATGATCCGCAGCTCCCAAGTTGCTAACAGACGACCCGGGCAAGCGTGTTTGCCAACCCCGTAAACTAGATTAGTATCTCTATTTCTTTCAGGACAAAAATTATTGTCTCTGAATACCGATTCATCTCGATTAGCAGAAGTCCAGTTTAATTTTATTTTGGCTCCACTTGGAATATCATGCCCACTAATTCGTACAGGGCAGGTAGTCATTCTCCGATTCGAAATGAATGGGTCATCAATGCGTAAAACTTCATCGATAAATGCCTCCACTTCGCTGTCTTTGGCTGCTTTTAACTGTTCTACAAGAATTGGTTTCTGTGCTATTTCATATACAATGACACCAACACATAACGCGATAGATCCAAGATCACCGCCAGTCCAATTTCGCATAATAGAAATTAATTCTGGCTCCGACAACCGTCGCCCAAGGCTAACGTCATTACATAGCTGAGTAACCACATCACTACTTTCTTCCGCTTGATCAGACCGCCGCTGACTAATAATAGATCGAATTATTTCATCGAATTGTTTTGCAACAATTTCCATTTTTTTATGGTTTCGAGAACGAGTAGCCGCATGATTGTCAGTCATCCATTTCAACAAACGAGGCTCTAATTCTTTTGGCCAACCTAGCCATTCACATTGTGCACGTACAGCAAAAACAGCACCAATGTCGCTTACCGCATCCAATATCTCGCCTTTAGGTAACTCTATCATTAGTTGAGTAGCCACTTTTTGAAAAACGGGAATGTACGGTTTTAACATTTCTTCACTTAAATACCGGTCAATAACTTTTCTATAACGTGTGTGTTCATCACCATCTAATCCATTCGGAATTTGAAGGTAACGAGACACAGCACTGGAAAAACGCTCATGATCGCTAGCGGCTGCTACGACATCCGCATGTTTAAGTAGCACCCACTCACCGAAAGTATTCTTGACCACTGCATGGTTTTGTCGTAATTCGTCGGTATATTCACGTAAATCTCGCCCCTCGGGAGATATATAGTCTGGAATGTGATTAGTCATGTATTCTCCTACACCATCAAAAGGCTAACTTTTTGTCGCTAAACAGGTTACACACTTTAAATAATTTACCGCATTAATTCATGATTTAAATAGACATATATTGATAGTTGGCAGGCCGCCCTAATGCTAACGCCGCGCTCACCGAGAGCTTTAAAATTGTCCGAGTGCAGCGCCTTGTTAGGTGGCATATTGGAGAGCGTCTTCAATCATGTGTGGTGAGTTGATGACTGTCATCAATCAGCTCATAAATTTCTTTTTCTGGGACCGTGTTATCCAGAACCGTCAGCCAATGCTCTTTGTTCATGTGATACGCAGGCAGAAAGCCTTCTTTCATGCGTAAAGAGCCTACGAGTTCTGGCCTGCATTTTACGTTGACCACGTCAACCTCGCCGTCTCCCTTGAGACCGAGTTTATCTCTTGGAACGTTCATTAGGAGGGCAAACCACTTGTCTGACCCTTGATGCCGCAACACCGTGTAATTTGGAAACTTTGCCCACGGAAAATCAGGCTTTGCTTGGTATTTATTATCTGCATATTTGATGATTGCCGTTTTTAGGCTCATATCCGTTTTCCTTGGAGTAAAGATCAATCGCAAGAGCGGGTCATTGTGGACGCCTAACGCTTAAATAATTGGCGCACCCACTTAGCTAACAAAGCGCACCAAACCTACAAACCAAAATGCCAAGCCCCAGCCGTCCAATTTATTTTTTTGTTATACGATTTTTATAGAATACCTTGCCAATAATCATTTACCGCTTCAGGCAATAAATCCTGAGGATGATCGCCCCCAAAAGTAAAAATACCACTTTTCCCATTTATCACGGCAGATTTAATAATTGTACTATCTGATATTCTGGTGACTGATATTTTCACTTGAAGTTTATCTGGGATTCCTGACCATTCCGTTGCCCTATCCTCCCAATGTAAAATTGTCGGATAGACTAAATAATCAAATTTATTTTGTTTTGCATAATTTAGTGCTTCTGAATATGTTTGATGTTCTTTGGCTACTACAACATTGTCTAATTTTGTCATTAGTGATGCTTTTATTGATTGAGTTAGCATATCACCAGATCCGATATAGTTTTTGGAACCATATTGCCCATTTTCAGAAACGGCAATATAAATTGAATCTGTGGAAAGTACCTTAACATTCGAAGTAAGTTCTGATACCTGTAAGTTATGACTATCTGCACAGCCAACAACCATAAATAAAAATGATATGTAAAATAATGATTTCTTCACCAGACTTCCTCTGTCATTGCTTCTCGTATAACGCTTAAATAATTGGCGAACTACTTTACCAACAAAGCGCACCAAACCTAAAACCAAAACAGCCAAGCCCCAACCGTCCAATTTATTTTCTTGTTAGAACACCACAAATGTTAAAGCGGCTTGACCGCTCCAATAAAATATTAAAGAAACCCATTTCACTCAAACGGTTAATCACATTTATGGGATCAAGTTGAGATAAAAACGAAAAATGGACGAACTTGGCTACGATACTTTCAACGATTAACAACTACGAAACCAGCCAAAAACCAGATAACAAACTCAAACGCGACTGTTGAAAAAGTCACATTGAAAGTTAAAGCCACGAAGCGAAAAACACTGAACGAATGGGCTGAGAAACTTAAGCTAATTGGCAGAAAAGCCAATCATTTCTGAGTAACTAAAACCTTGAAAATACGAACACGTTCTAACGCCACAATAAATGGCGCTTACCGTTAAATTTACCAAACACACAGAACTTCAAACCAAAACAGCCAAGCTCCATGCGTCCATTTAATTTTTTTGTTATGAAAGGCGTTTCCCAACCGTGGCACAAAACCCAAGGCACACGATAAACCATCTGAAATAACGCTGTGCTGATGACCCACGAAACTGACCAAAAATCCAATTTTAGCGATTAGATAATTCACTTTAACAGCGTTGCGCCGCCCACAAAAGTTACCACCAAATTGATGAAATATTGAGAACGAAAAAGCCAATTGGCATATTAGTTTTTAGTTGAATTTAAACGGCGCTCAGCGACAAAGAACCAAACCAAGTTACAGCAAAAAATAGCGTTAAATTGAACCGATCAACTTTCAAATTTAGATGAACTAAACCACCAAAAAACTCATGCTTTTCATCAGCTTCATAACGCCGAGTGCAACGGCAGTTTGTGGAGTGGCTTTTTGTGCGAGCGTAGCGCCCCGTACAAAAGGAGCCACGGAACAAACTGTCCGACTGGCACGACTTGTTATGCATTTGCCAATATATGAGGCGTATAGTTAACTTCCTCAAAAGTCACTTTGTAATGCTCTTTGGACCGCGTCCCTTTATAAAATTTAGCCTCTGGATTCTGGCCTTGAATAATTAGGCAGATAATTTCTAAGAAATCTTGGTCGGCCTCAGGGCCGAAGTACACACCTGTTAACGACTCTTTTGGATAGTGGTACACCTTATTTATCTCACTATGTAAAGCACGCCATTCCTTTTCGTAGCTCCAATTAGATGACTTTGTACAAAATAGCGCCTTCAAGAAATACAAGCCATCTATTGAAAATATTTTCCGATAATCCAGCTCAGGCGGATTATCGAGGTACTCGACAGGTAACAATTTTCCAAAATGTTCGTTATCAGTATCAAACTCTAAGCAAAAACCTTTAGCGGACGATGCATAATGAGACCACATCAAAAGATTATCATTACTTTCGCTGAAGCAGCATACACCTCTAGATTTAAAAACCTCATTTGCACGCTCCTTTAGCATATTTTCTGCAAGAACCACCCCCATGGCAGCCAACTCACCAGTAGACTGACTTTCGATTTCAGTCAATTTTGGATGATCTTTAAGTTCTTCCCTTAGGAATTTAAGTATATAAGGGACTTCATCTATATAGGGGACACGAAATTTAATATCCATTCTGCAGTCGAATGGATCATTAAAGTTCAATGGAGAATTGAAATATATCGCTTGAGACTTAAGGTTTGTCAAAGCTTGTATAGACATTGATTCATACTTAAATATTCTTTTTTGGATAACTCAAACGATCCCCCTGAGTGCATAACGCTTAAATAATTGGCGAACCCACTTAACCAACAAAGCGCGCCAAACCTAAAACCAAAACTGCCAAGCCCCAACGTCCAATTTATTTTTTTGTTAGAACACCACTAATGTTCAAGCGGCTTGACCGCCCCACTAAAATATTAAAGAAACCCATTTTACTCAAACGGTTAATGATATTTATGGGATCAAGCTGAGATAAAAACGAAAAACAGATGTACTTGGTTACGATATTTACAGCAATTAACAACCACGAACCCCACCAAAAACCAGATGCACAATTCAAACGCGACTTTCACAAAAGCTACGTTAAAAATTAAAGTTACGAAGCGACAAAAGCAAAACGAATGGGTTGAGAAACTTATGCTAATTGATAAGAAAGCAGACCACTTTTGAACAAGCAAAACCTTGAAAATACGAACACGTTCTAACGCCTAAAGCACGCGCCCAATACCGGAGCTTGAGCTTTGTGCGAGTATTTTGGCGCACAAAGCTCAAGTGGAGAGTATTGGGTCGCCGTGACTTTTTTTGTTAAATGCACTTTACCAGAACCGCTTCTTATCTTTTTGGTAGCATTTATACGCTAGAACCAGAAATGAAAAGAGAGCAACTAATGCAGCTTTATCGTATTTCTTAGCAATTTTATGAGCAATGACATCCTGAATCCCTTTTACAGAGCCCTGTAACTCAAAGTTACTGAGCATATGCTGACCAAGAAGAAGGATACCAAAGTAGAACACAGCGCCAAAAATAAGGGCCCACTGAGTTTTCTTTGATAAAGCCAATACATATAAGAATTCGTTCAACCAATTAGGCATTAGCTCTCCGTAGCCGATGACATTTAACGCCACAATAAATGGCGCTTCCAGTTAAATTTACCAAACACACAAAACTTCAAACCAAAACAGCCAAGCTCCATGCGTCCATTTGATTTTTTTGTTAGAACACCACGAATGTTCAAGCGGCTTGACCGCCCCAATAAAATATTAAAGAAACCCATTTTACTCAAACGGTTAATGACATTTATGGGATCAAGTTGAAATAAAAACGAAAAATAGACGAACTTGGCTACGATACTTTCAACGATTAACAACCACGAAACCCACCAAAAGCCAGATGGAAAATTCAAACGCGACTTTCACAAAAGCCACGTGAAAGCTGAAATATCGAAGCGAAAAACACAGAGCGAATGGGTTGAGAAACTTAAGCTAATTGGCAGAAACGCCAACCACTTTTGGATAGCTAAAGCCTTGAAAATACGAATACGTTCTAACGCCTAAATAATTGGCGCACACACTTAACCAGCAAAGCGCGCCAAACCTATAACCAAAACAGCCAAGCCCCAAACGTCCAATTTATTTTTTTGTTAGAACACCACGAATGTTCAAGCGGCTTGACCGCCTCCAACAAAATATTAAAGAAACCTATTTTACTCAAACGGTTAATGACATTTATGGGATCAAGCTGAAATAAAAACGAGAAATAGATGAACTTGGCGATAATACTTTCAACTATTAACAACCACGAAACTAGCCCAAAACCAGATGACAAACTTCAACGCGACTTTTACAAAAATCACATTGAAAGATGGAATATCGAAGCGAAAAACACGGAACAAATGGGTTGAGAAACTTGGGCTAATTGGCAGAAAAGCCAACCATTTTTGAATAACTAAAACCTTGAAAATACGAATACGTTCTAACGCTTAAATAATTGGCGAACCCACTTTACCAACAAAGCACGCCAAACTTAAAACCCAAAATGCCAAGTCCCAACCGTCCAATTTATTTTTTTGTTAGAACAACAGGAATGTTAAAGCGGCTTGACCGCCCCACTAAAATATTAAAGAAACCCATTTCACTCAAACGGTTAATAACATTTATGGGATCACGCTGAAATAAAAACGAAAAATGGACGAACTTGACTACGATATTTTCAACGATTAACAATTACGAAACCAACTAAAAACCAGATGAACAACTCAAACGCGACTTTCACAAAAGCTACGTTCAAAATTAAAGTTACGAAGCGGCAAACACAAAACGAATGAGTTGAGAAACTTGGGCTAATTGACAGAAAAGCCAACCACTTCTGAACAACTTAAACCTTGAAAATACGAATACGTTCTAACGCCGCATTAAGGGGTGAACAACGCCACCACCCAACCTAACGCATTGTACCTTAAACACTAAATTTGAAGTAGAAGCAAAAATGCCAAGCGTTGAGAATCCCTCTTAAATGCTTTGTTAGCTATATGATTCGATACGCTGAAGTGACTCCTTTTCAAACTTCAACGCTTCAGTACGATCACCTAAATATCGAGGAACACTCTGTAGCGCCATAAAGCCACCAACTGGATTTTCATGGTAACCTATTATTAAACCGCCATAACAATTATGAGCATGGCAGTCTCGAAGTAGGGTGGAGTTATTCGTTACTAGAATGTTGCTTGGTCTTATTAAGATTTCAACCCCATTTCTCAACAAACGCCCGCGATTAATAACAACGCGATTAGGAGGGAAAAACTCTACTTCAAATAGAATTTTTTTATGCGCCTCTCTAATTGTTAGTTTTTTTCCAACTAACTGTATATCCCACGGGGAAGTCGAATAAATTAGTTGGTTATTTTTGATATGAAGCACTGGTGCGTTGCATTCATCGAATACAACCAGATTGAGCAGTAGATGACCGTCAGCTAAAATCAATCCAATCAATGGTGTACCATCAACACTTACAGGCACCATTGCGGTCCCGTACCCATTATCTTTACAGGTAAAGCTATTGCTGCCGATCTCTATTGTTGCTTCAGTTCCCGCAAAATGTAAGTTGTAAGGCTTAGAGTTCCCCTCTTTCAAGTTGAAAGGAGCTTTATTTGCAGCTTTCACAACTTCAACTGGCAGTAGCCCGCCAGTTTTTTCTCTATGGTGCTGGTCACATAATAGTGTAATTTCATCAGCAACATGACGCTTTACTACAGCCCACTCCTCCATATGCTCATATTCATACAACGGCAAACCACAAATGACACAGCCAAAGCCACACCTCTGACGAACTTCTCGTTGAATTGGTAGTGGAATATTCCGACTGTTGCATTGCTCTATTTCACTCATAGTTTTCCTCGATTTTCAAAAGACAGCTAACGCCGCCAACACAGGCGAGCGTCAGCGAGTCCAGCCAGCTTGCTGGCGTTTGTGATTGGCCTTGTTAGTGCTGATTTTCAATATCATACATACAATGCTGACAATAAGTGCCGCCTAGCTCCATGTCACGACCATATGCATTTACTAAGTCGTGAATATCTATAGAGCCAGCGCAATGACCATCGCAAGCGACTTCAACAAGATGAAGAACATCTTGGTTATAGCGATATATTTGTTTCTCTGTAAGGTTATCTAGGGTTTGTTCGCCTATGATTTGTCGGCTTATACCTCGTGCACGATCATCTTCGATCATGTCACATTCCAAAAGATATTCTAGAACGGATGCAAGTGCTTTCCTTGATTCCAGATCTTCCATGTAATCTACAATTGAACTCATGCGGATTTCTCTCCTTTATGTAGTGGCACTAACGCTTAAATAATTGGCGAACCCACTTTACTAACCAAGCGCACCAAACCTATCACCCAAAATACCAAGCTCCAAACGTCCAATTTATTTTTTTGTTAGAACACCAAGAATGTTCAAGCGGCTTGACCGCCCCAATAAAGTATTAAAGAAGCCCATTTTACTCAAACGGTTAATCACATTTATGGGATCAAGTTGAGATAAAAACGAAAAATGGACGAACTTGGCTACGATATTGCCAGCAATTCGCAACTACAAAACTAGCCCAAAACCAGATGGCAAACTCAAACGCTACTTTCGAAAAAGCTACATTGAACGTTAAAATCACGAAGCGAAAACCACCGAACGAATGGGTTGAGAAACTTGGGCTAATTGACAGAGAAACCAACCGCTTTTGAACAACTTAAACCTTGAAAATACGAATACGTTCTAACGCTTAAATAATTGGCGTACCCACTTTACCAACAAAGCCCGCCGAACTTAAAACCCAAAATGCCAAGCCCCAACCGTCCAATTTATTTTTTTGTTAGAACACCACGAAACTCTATGCGGCTTGGCCGCCCCAATAAAATATTAAATAAACCATTTTAACTCAAACAGTTAATGACATTTATGGGATCAAGCTGAAATAAAAACGGAAAATGGACGAACTTGGTTACGATATTTTCCGCGATTAACAACCACGAAACTCACCAAAAACCAGACGCACAATTCAAACGCGGCTGTCGAAAAAGTCACATTGAAAGATAAAGCATCGAAGCGAAAAACACCGAACGAATGAGTTGAGAAACTTGGGCTAATTGGCAGAAACACCAACCGCTTTTGAACAACTAAAACCTTGAAAATACGAATACGTTCTAACGCCACAATAAATGGCGCTTCCAGTTAAATTTACCAAACACACAAAACTTCAAACCAAAACAGCCAAGCTCCATGCGTCCATTTGATTTTTTTGTTAGAACACCACGAATGTTCAAGCGGCTTGACCGCCCCAATAAAATATTAAAGAAACCCATTTTACTCAAACGGTTAATGACATTTATGGGATCAAGTTGAAATAAAAACGAAAAATAGACGAACTTGGCTACGATACTTTCAACGATTAACAACCACGAAACCCACCAAAAGCCAGATGGAAAATTCAAACGCGACTTTCACAAAAGCCACGTGAAAGCTGAAATATCGAAGCGAAAAACACAGAGCGAATGGGTTGAGAAACTTAAGCTAATTGGCAGAAACGCCAACCACTTTTGGATAGCTAAAGCCTTGAAAATACGAATACGTTCTAACGCTTAAATAATTGGCGCACCCACTCAACTTGCAAAGCGCGCCAAACCTAAAACCAAAACAGCCAAGCCCCAAACGTCCAATTTATTTTTTTGTTAGAACACCACGAAACTCTATGCGGCTTGGCCGCCCCAATAAAATATTAAAGAAACCCATTTTACTCAAACGGTTAATGACATTTATGGGATCAAGCTGAAATAAAAAACGTGAAATGGACGAACTTGGTTACGATATTTTCCGCGATTAACAACCACGAAACTCCCAAAAACCAGACCCATAATTCAAACGCGACTGTCGAAAAAGCCACATTGAAAGTTAAAGTCACGAAGCGAAAAACACAGAACGAATGGGTTGAGAAACTTGAGCTAATTGGTAGAAAAACCAACCACTGTTGAATAGCTAAAACTTTGAAAATACGAACACGTTCTAACGCCATAATAAATGGCGCTTCCAGTTAAACTTGCCAAACACACGAAACTTCAAACCAAAACAGCCAAGCTCCATGCGTCCATTTAATTTTTTTGTTATGAAAGGCGCTTCCCAACCGTGGCACAAAACCCAAAGCACACGATAAACCATCTGAAATAACGCCGTGCTGATGACCCACAAAACTGACCAAAAATATAATTTCAGCGATTAGGAAACGTACTTTAACAACGTTGCGTCGCCCACAAAAGTCACCACCAAATAATTGGCACTTGATGATATTTTGAGAACGAAAAAGTTTGTTGGCATATTAGTTTTTAGTTGAATTTAAACGGCGCTCAACACCAAAGAACCAAACCAAGTCACAACAAAAAATAGCGTTAAATTGAACCGCTCAACTTTAAAGTTTTGATGAACTAAACCACCAAAAAACTCATGCTTTTCATCAGCTTCATAACGCCACAATAAATGGCGCTTCCAGTTAAACTTACCAAACACACCGAACTTCAAACCAAAACAGCCAAGCTCCATGCGTCCATTTAATTTTTTTGTTATGAAAGGCGTTTCCCAACCGTGGCACAAAACCCAAAGCACACGATAAACCATCTGAAATAACGCCGTGCTGATGACCCACAAAACTAATCAAAAACCGAATTACAGCGATTAGAAAACTTACTTTAACAACGTTGTGCCGCCTACAAAAGTCACCACCAAATAATTGCCACTTGATGATATTTTGAGAACGAAAAAGCCAATTGGCATATTAGTTTTTAGTTGAATTTAAACGGCGCTCAACACCAAAGAACCAAACCAAGTCACAACAAAAAATAGCGTTAAATTGAACAGCTCAACTTTCAAATTTTGATGAACTAAACCACCAAAAAACTCATGCTTTTCATCAGCTTCATAACGCTTAAATAATTGGCGCATCCACTTAACTAGCAAAGCGCGCCAAACCTAAAACCAAAACAGCCAAGCTCCAAACGTCCAATTTATTTTTTTGTTAGAACACCACGAAACTCAACGCGGCTTGGCCGCCCCAATAAAATATTAAAGAAACCCATTTTACTCAAACGGTTAATGACATTTATGGGATCAAGCTGAAATAAAAACGAAAAATGGACGAACTTGGTTACGAGACTTTCAACGATTAACAACCACGAAACCGACCAAAAACCAGATAGCAAACTCAAACGCGACTTTCGAAAAAGCTACATTGAAAGTTGAAATCACGAAGCGAAAAACACGGAACGAATGGGTTGAGAAACTTGTGCTAATTGGCAGGAAAACTAGCTATTTATGGAGAGTTTAAACCTTAAAAATACGAACACGTTCTAACGCCACAATAAATGGCGCTTCCAGTTAAACTTGCCAAATGCACAGAACTTCAAACCAAAACAGCCAAGCTCCATGCGTCCATTTGATTTTTTTGTTATGAAAGGCGCTTCCCAACCGTGGCACAAAACCCAAAGCACACTATAAACCATCTGAAATAACGCCGTGCTGATGACCCACGAAACTCACCAAAAACCCAATTTCAGCGATTAAAAAACGTACTTTAACAACGTTGCGCCACCTACAAAAGTCACCACCAAACAATTGCCACTTGGTGAAATATTGAGAACGAAAAGGCTAATTGGCATATTAGTTTTTAGTTGAACTCAAACGGCGCTCGACGCCAAAGAACCAAACCAAGTTACAGCAAAAAATAACGTTAAATTGAACCGCTCAACTTTCAAATTTGGATGAACTAAACCACCAAAAAATTCATGTTTTTCTTCAGCTTCATAACGCCATAATAAATGGCGCTTCCAGTTAAACTTGCCAAACACACGAAACTTCAAACCAAAACAGCCAAGCTCCATGCGTCCATTTAATTTTTTTGTTATGAAAGGCGCTTCCCAACCGTGGCACAAAACCCAAAGCACACGATAAACCATCTGAAATAACGCCGTGCTGATGACCCACAAAACTGACCAAAAATATAATTTCAGCGATTAGGAAACGTACTTTAACAACGTTGCGTCGCCCACAAAAGTCACCACCAAATAATTGGCACTTGATGATATTTTGAGAACGAAAAAGTTTGTTGGCATATTAGTTTTTAGTTGAATTTAAACGGCGCTCAACACCAAAGAACCAAACCAAGTCACAACAAAAAATAGCGTTAAATTGAACAGCTCAACTTTAAAATTTTGATGAACTAAACCACCAAAAAACTCATGCTTTTCATCAGCTTCATAACGCTTTACTAAATGGCACCTTTCGACAAGCTACCAACGAATTCCATACTTTATACCAAAAATGGCAAACTCTAAGTGTCCATTTAAGTAATTTGTTATGTTTATTAACCTAATGCTCCCAGCAATAAACAGAACAAACCAGGGACGAATATGACTTTGAAAATAAACGGAGGCAATAAATCGCCAATAGCTTTACCTCCGTATGTTTCAAACTTGTTTCCTAGAGCAAATAATGTTGCCCAACCAGTAAGAGCTGCTCCAAAAAAGTTAAAAATGCTAACCCAATTAATTTCCTCTTGGAGATCTAGCTTCCCAACCCAAAAACCTACAGATAAGACAAATACAAGAATCACGATCGTCGTTAATAATGAAAACCAAAAGCCAGCGCGTAGCCCTTTAACTTCAATATCTCTTCGTTCAATATCATACTCATTACCCATAATCTGTTTTGCATGGTCCCCAAAACGCTCCTTACTGAAGAGCAAGAAGAATAATGCTTTGAATAAATACACTTAAATATAAACCTCGTAAACATAACGCTTAAATCTTACGAATCCCCTCATAATTTATAATATAAACAATGAAGTAGACACGCATCGCTACCTTTGATCTAATGATTATCGCCAAACAAACACTTCGATCAATTGGAGATAACGATGCGCGATATTCAGATTCTACAACAATCTATCCAAAATCACTGCCCCAACATTCACAAAAAACGACTTGATTCTCTGATACTTGCGACCAAAAGCGTTCTCAGTGGCGCTGATCTTACGTTAACCAAGTTAGGCCGAAAACTCGACACCAATACGACGGTAAAGCATTCGATTAAACGCATTGATAGACTGCTGGGTAATCATCAATTACATCGAGAAAAAGAAGACATTTATAAATGGCATGCCCAGTTAATTACTCGGGCAAATCCTTGCCCGGTTATTCTTGTCGACTGGTCGGATGTTCGCGAACAACTGAGATATATGACGCTCCGCGCCTCCGTTGTGTTGGATGGGCGAGCGGTGACACTTTATGAACAAGTATTTGAATATCAACACTATAACTCGCCTAAAAGTCATCAACAATTTCTCGATACTTTGTCGACAATATTGCCTCACGAAGCATCGCCTATCATTGTGTCCGATGCGGGATTTAGGAACACATGGTTTCGACAAGTAGAAGATAAAGGCTGGTTTTGGCTTGGAAGAGTGCGAGGTGATGTCTCTTTAAAGCAACCCAATAAAACTTGGGTATCGAATAAAACGGTCTACCCTGACGCGAGTAATAAACCAATCTATCTGGGTCGTTGCTTATTGGCTAGACGGACCTCGCTTGCCTGTGAAGCTTATCTTTATAAAGGGTTAGAAAAGGGACGAAAAGCAAAACGTCATAGTCGGACAAGCCAGAAGCATTCTGCCACTCATCTATATCAACGCAGCGCAAAGGAGCCTTGGTTATTGGCCACCAACATATCGAGACATGTGCTCAATGAAGTTCAAATCGTTAATTTATACGCGAAGAGAATGCAAATTGAAGAGTCATTCCGAGATCTAAAAAGTACAGCCTATGGCATCGCACTTCGACATAATCGAACCCGCAGTACAAAGCGTTTAGATATTCTGTTACTCATTGCATTGCTGGCAGAAATTTTAATGTGGTGGAATGGCTTAGCCGCCATTCAATCCAAGTGGCACTTTGACTTTCAAGCGAATAGTATCAAGCACCGAAGAGTCCTATCAATCCCTAGGTTAGGTCGTGAGGTTCGAGATCACCGACGATATCAAATCAATGAATCCCAATATCAGTGGGCAATATTGGAATATCAGCGATTAACACACAACGCTGGGCTAGGCAAAATATGAGGGGATCCGTCAGCGCTTAAATAATTGGCGAACCCACTTTACCAACAAAGCGCGCCAAACCTACAACCTAAAATGCTAAGCCCCAACCGTCCAATTTATTTTTTTGTTAGAAATTTAGCCCCACCGACCTGATGATTGAGGATTATTGATAAAATCCCACACCTCTTGATTGGCTAACCCATTGGCTTGATTAGCATCAGTAATTAAACATGTTAAACAATTAGAAAATCTATCGGTTATAATCTTAGTTATTTCTGGAATACCAAACTCACAAACAACTAATATTGCATTTGGCGACACTGCATACCAGTTCTTAATAATACTTTGCGTATTTAGGTAATCTAGTATTTCATCCCTATTAATAACAGGCGGTATTGGTGAGAAAAATGTAATTAAAAAGACTCCCATTACTGCTCCCCTCCATTATTTACCTGCTTAGCTTTGGGATTAACAATATTTTCAATTGACGTATAAGGCATTTCAATAGTACCAATTTTTTGTTGAATAATTTGCAAGGACTCATGTCTTATTTGATAATCTTCAGACTGCAGTTTTTCACTCTTAAATAAAGCAAAATATACAAAACCCAAACAAGTAACTACAACAGGAAGTACTCCGGAAAATATTAAAATTTCAAAAGCGGGGCTAGAGTCACGCAGAGCGTATGAACCAGTAAGAAATATAGGCGTTGCTATGCCTGTCAACCACAGCATAGGATTTAATGCACTTTTGACATGTAATGATTGTGCCGCACTTTCAGCAGAACTTCCTGACTGTTGAAACATCTACATGTTGCTCCTTAAATTTTCTAACGCTTAATAGACAGAAACCATCCATCTATCCAATCTGTCTATCTTTTCTCATTTATTAGAATCGTACAAACATTTATTTTAATAACAAGATGCTAGCTCTACTTTTAAAACATAACACCATGACTAGACAGAAAAAATCCATATTGCTTGATGACTTTGACTAATATATCAGCACTGGTTAAACATACATAGGTTTAAAGGGCGATGAAATCTGAATTTTTGACATACATCCATGATTATATGTTGTCTCGCCATTATGCGTTAAGGACGGTTCAAACTTACTTATACTGGATTAAACAATTTATACTTTTTCACAATAAACGACATCCCAATACAATGGGTGATGCAGAGGTAGAACAATATCTCACTCAATTGGTTACAGTGAAAAATGTATCAGTAAAAACTCAGGCTACCGCGCTAAATTCAATCACCTTTTTATATCAGCATATTGTCGAAAGGCCGTTAAGCTTAGATATGAAATTTAAGCGCTCTTCGGTTTCACCTAAACTTCCTGTCGTGCTAACCCAAACAGAAATACAGTTATTGTTATTTCAAATTCAACCCAAATATTTGTTACTGGCCCAACTTTTATACGGCAGTGGTTTACGGTTAATGGAAGCGCTACGATTAAGGTATGATGATATTGATTACGATTATGGCGCGCTCAAAATTTGGCAAGGGAAAGGAAATAAAAATCGGACGGTTACACTCGCCAAAGAGCTTTATCCTCACCTACAAGCACAGCAAAAAATAGTTGAGCAATATTTCACTTTAGATATGCGAAATACAAGTTTTGCGGGTGTTTGGCTGCCAACGGCATTGGATAGAAAATACCCCAACGCGCCCAAAGATCTAAAGTGGCAGTATTTATTTCCTTCTCAAAAGCTAAGTGTGGACCCTCAGAGTAAGAAATTACGACGACATCATATTGATGCTTCATCACTACAAAAAGAGATTAAACGCGCTTCAAAACTTGCTCAAATTAATAAGAAGGTATCATGTCATACGCTTAGGCATTCGTTTGCAACCCACTTGCTAGAATCTGGAGCTGACATTCGAACAGTTCAAGAGCAGCTTGGGCATTCAGATGTGAAAACGACTCAGATTTATACTCATGTATTAGAAAGAGGTGCCAGTGGTGTGCTCAGCCCTCTTTCTCGTTTGGCCGGGTTTCAAAAGTAACCATCTAAATGTTTTATTTAAGCAAACAAATGAATCACAAAAAAACGTTGATTCAGTCGACGTTTTGAGTTGTTATTAATTCTAACGAAATCTAATCCCAAACCTTATTGCTGAGTCAATCTCGCTTGCAAGCGTTGCTTTAATGCACCATCAGCTAACGTTTGGCAATGGGTATTTAAGTTCCGCCAATCTTGCTGACTGAACTGAGTATAAACTTGAGCAATTAAACGCTGCTTAGTCTCATCATCAACAAATGCCGCCTCTAAAGCGCACAAGGTGACATCTAATAATTCGACTCGGTTGAAACCAAATACCTCTTCAGCTAAACGATATTCTTTAGCCACATCAGTCCCAAACAAACCAGCATCATCAGTATTAATAGACAAACGAACGCCTGCCTCATACAAACGACGCAATGGGTGCTGATCTAAAGACTGTTCAAATTCAGTCACCAAAATTCGGTTACTGGTCGGCGCGACTTCCAGCGTGATTTGCTCATCGATTAGCGCTTGAATTAGCGCAGGATCTTTAATCGCTGCAATACCATGCCCAATACGTTTTGCGCCACACGCTAATGCATCACGGATACTTTCAGGGCCACGAATTTCACCAGCATGATACGATTTTTGCAGAGGAATTTGAGCCACCAGCTGATGGGCATAATTGAAATCGGTAAATTCACCAGCCATTTCATTGCCCGCAATATTAAAACCCGTCACTTCACTGCGAGGCTGCGCTGCCACAAAATCAGCGCTCATTTTAAATTCATCAAGGCTCAAATGACGAACACCACACGCATGCAAACGAGTTTCGGTGCCATATTTGGCTTTTACTTCATTGATTGCGCGCAAAATGCCATCCATTAAACCATGGTAACGAACGGCATCTAATGTGTTGCTCTCTTCGTTGTGACACATATGAAAAGCCGAGGTGATCATTTCGCAATACACCAAACCTTGCTCAGCATTACGGGTTAAATAATCTTTCATCACCAAGTAATAATCATCTGCATCACGAACTAAATCTGCCACTACATCATAAGCAGTAACGAAAGCCCCAAAATCCGATTCATCATATTGATAACGTCCATTAGGAAAATCGCTTTTATCGTATTGCCCTTCGGGATAGAGGAAATCGCTTGGTAAAGTGACATTATGTTTTTGGGCTAGAATAGCGGCCAGCTCAGGGGTTACCGAACCTTCAATATGTTCATGTAAGATCACTTTAGGAAGTTGTGTACTCATAATCGCTGGGCCTTATTTAATGGATGAAGAATAACGGCAGCACCATACCAATAATTGAGTAATTGGCAATAGTATAAAAAGCAAAGTTTGCCTGGCTTCAAAATGCAAACGATACCCTTGTAATTTATAGAGCCCTGTCAATTAAGAGAACCTTATCAAGTTAGCGAACACTGCAACAAAGCTCTAGCTTTAGCGTTAACTTTGACTTTAACTTCAAGTACGAAAAGTGAAAAGTGAAAAGTGAAAAGTGAAAAGTGAAAAGTGAAAAGTGAAAAGTGAAGATATAAAAAATCCAGCGCTCGTAGTACAAGCTCTGGATTTAAATGAACAACGATGAATACTAAAATACTTTAGCTAACGAATAGTTCATTAACGAATAGCGATCTCATTAATAGCGCTCTAACCAATGTGCGTATGGCGCAGGCAAGATCCATGATGGCTTATCCACATTCAACGCTTTGGCTAAACGATAAGTGTAATGCGGATCAGCTAAATACGCTTTACCCATCATCACCACATCCATTTGATCTTCTTCTACTACTCGATTGGCATCTTCTGGTTTATCAATTCCCCATGCAGACGCTACTGGCAAACCGGTTTCTTTACGCACTCGCTCAGAGATTGGTGCTAAGAAGGCAGGCCCCCACGGAACTTGCGCGCTTGGTGTTGAAAATCCAACGCTCACACTTACCATATCCAAACCTTGTTCTTTCATTTGGCTTAACAGCGCGATCGATTCTTGCAAGGTTTCTTCATCGCGACCATCGAATTCCAATACGCCAAAACGAATGGTAAGCGGCAAATTTTCTGGCCAAACGGCGCGAACAGCTGCAAAGGTTTCCAGTAAGAAACGACCGCGGTTTTCAGCGCTGCCACCGTATTGATCGGTGCGTTGATTCGAGTGCGCCGAGAAAAAACTTTGCGCCAAATAACCATGAGCAAAGTGTAACTCTAACCATTCAAAACCAGCATCTAATGCACGTTTAGCACCATCGACAAAATCTTGCTTTACACGTTCAATATCGGCAATGCTCATTTCTGTTGGCACTTTTTCTAAATTTCCACCACCGAATGCAATCGCAGAAGGCGCAATGGTTTGCCAGCCTTTTGGTTGATCGTTAGCAATATGATCATCACCATCCCACGGACGATTAGCGCTGGCTTTACGACCGGCATGCGCAATTTGAATACCCGCCACACTGCCGTTAACTTTGATACTTTCAGCGATTTTTGCCAAAGCTACCGCTTGTTCATCATTCCAAATGCCTAAACAATTTGGGCTAATACGACCTTCTGGTGACACCGCTGTGGCTTCAAGAATAACTAAACCTGCGCCACCTCGCGCAAGTCCAGCGTAATGAATATCATGCCATTGATTAGCAACGCCATTTTCAGCGCTGTATTGGCACATTGGTGGAACGGCAAGACGGTTTTTTAAGACAACATCTTTTAATGCGAATGAGTTAAATAATGCAGACATTTATGCTTACCTTTTTCAATTGAGAATGTTCAACGAAGAAGTCAGCATAATAGCGCCAGATCAAAGATGACTGAAATGACATTAATGGATAGTTAATATATCTTTTAAGAATGTAAGTAACGGCAGGAATGCTTAAGATGAATATTTATATACCGATATTTATAGATAGATACTTATGAGTAAATCCTTATAAATAAATGCTGATAAACAGCTGTTTATAAACGAACAGCAAAGTGGCTATCAGTTCTTAACACCACACCCTTTTAAAATAATCGTTGTTAGGAATTCAGCCGCTTCATCGTAATCTTGTCGAGATAACTTCTTTTTATCTAACACACGACAGATCTGCCAGCCGAAATCAGCGTAAGTTTGCGTCGCCGCCCAAATGGTAAACATAAGATGGTGGGCAGACACTTTCTCCATCAAACCTTGGCTCATCCATGAATTAAATTTGGCTAGGATCATTTCAGATTGCTGTTGCAGTTCATCTTCAATATCTTTCGGTAAAGACGTGCCACCAGACATCACTTCATTGGCAAAAACTTTGGAGGCATGAGCATGATCGCGTGAAATAATTAATTTGGTTTTAATGTATTCAGTCAGCGCTTCTTTCGGATTATCAAGCACTTGAATAGGTAGCGAGGATTTAAGAAGTGGTGCTGTCACGCTTTCTAATACCGCGCGATACAGGTTATCTTTTGAGGTGTAGTAATAGTAGATATTGGGCTTTGGAATATTCGCTTCTTTAGCAATGTCGGCAACTTTCGTGGCAGCATAACCGTATTTAGCAAAGTGCTGACTAGCGGCTTCTATAATGGCATGTTGATTACGCTCTCGTACTTTTGCCACTATCTATTCCTCACTAGTTGACTATCACAATGTATACCGTGAGATGTTTTAACATAGCTGACAAAAAAATCCTTCTTTTTCTCAAAATTTTGTTATCTGTATCTATACAAAGTCTTTCTTTTTAAAAGGAATACGCAAAAAATCCCGAGATAACCAGGATGATAAATATGAAAGGAAGCACACAAATTCCATTCATTCGTTATTGCTTATTAAATTAAAGCAGAAACGTATTTACCACTAACCTAGTTACTCGGGGCGCACTCAAAGGAGACGAAATCGTGCGTTAAAACAAGTTATTAGTAATCACCTTGATATGCTCCCAAACAGACCAAAGTGACAGTCCAGTACATGACTAATAACCTGCCATTTCTAAACTAGAAATATTAAAAATAATAGGATAAATAAGTATACTTATTCACCTCGGATATTATGGTTACCTAGTTTTTCGATTGCTTTGATCAACGCCGAGTGATCCCAGTTAGAACCATCCATTTCTGCACAATCACCAAACAATTCTTGGGTTCTTGCTGTATTAGGTAACTCAAGACCTAACTGTTTTGCACCCGTTAAAGCTAAGTTTAAATCTTTTTGATGCAGTGAAATTCTAAAGCCAGGATCAAACGTACCTTTCACCATACGCTCACCGTGCACTTCAAGTACTTTAGAGTTAGCAAATCCACCCATTAATGCGTCACGAACACGCGCCGGATCCGCGCCTGCTTTTGAAGCAAACACTAACGCTTCAGATACCGCTTCAATGTTCAATGCCACAATGATTTGGTTGGCAACTTTACAGATTTGCCCTGCGCCATTATCACCGACTAAAGTAATGTTTTTACCCATTATTTCAAACAATGGTTTCGCTTGTTCAAACGCAGATTCATCACCACCCACCATAATGGTTAGCGTGGCATTGATTGCGCCAACTTCACCACCAGAAACCGGTGCATCTAAATATTGTGCGCCTGCTTCTTTAATTTGTTTTGCGAATTCTTGTGTTTCAATCGGTGCGATTGAGCTCATGTCGATCACAAGTTTGCCAGCCGATAAACCTTCAGCAATACCGTTGTCACCAAACAGTGCATCGGCAACATCTGGTGTATTTGGCACCATAGTGATAATGATGTCAGCTGCTTGTGCCGCTTCCTTACCGCTATGTACAACCGTTGCTCCGCCGTCAACCAACTCTTGTGGTGGCGCAACGAAGTGATCTGTTACCACAATCGAGTAACCTGCTTTTTGTAAATTGACGGCCATTGGTTTACCCATGATGCCCGTACCGATAAATGCAATTGTTGGAGTCGTCATAATATTGTCCTTAATTCTTTAATTTTATAAACTTAAAATGTCTTTAAGCGATTTATCACACCGCTAAATTATCCATCCAGCGTAATCCTTCGTGCGTAGTCGTCTTCGGTTTGTATTCACAACCAATCCAACCTTGATAGCCAATCGAATCAAGATGATTAAACAAAAATGGATAGTTAATCTCTCCCGTTCCTGGCTCATTGCGACCTGGGTTATCTGCTAACTGCACATGCTGTATTTGACCAATATGCTCACTAAGCGTTGGCGCAAGATCGCCTTCCATAATTTGCATATGATAAATGTCGTATTGGAAGTTAAGATTATCGCTGCCCACTTTGGCAATAATATCTAATGCTTGCTTAGTGTTATTAAGGAAGAACCCTAGAATATCACGGGTATTGATCGCTTCAATAATTAAACTAATGCCATTTTCTTGTAAGGCTTGCGCTGCAAAACGTAAATTTGACACAAACGTTTCTTCCGCTTGCTCATTACTCACACCGTCAGGCACGATCCCAGCAAGACAATTCACTTGAGTACATTCCAGCACTTTTGCGTATTGAATCGCTTTGGTAACGCCTTGTTGAAACTCTTCAACACGTTTAGGGTCAACCGCAATACCACGATCGCCTTCTGCCCAATCACCCGCAGGTAAATTAAACAGCACTTGAGTTAAGTGATTTGTATCTAAAACATTTTTAATCGTTGTGGCTTCAAAATCATAAGGGAATAAATATTCCACCCCTTGAAAACCAGCGTCCGCTGCTTGTCCAAAGCGTTGCAAGAAATCGACTTCGGTAAACAGCATCGATAAGTTGGCCGCAAATTTAGGCATAATATAATCCTCTTTTTATGCTCAATCTTTTTTTCGTAGAGCCTGCCATTGATATGACAAGCTCTATAAATGAAAGAATGTAAATGGGTTAATTAATCACTACGGATTAAAAACTATCCGTTGAAACCTATTGGTTAAAAGTAATGGCGGTTGGTGCATCATCACTGCCTTCCGCTAGGCTTTCAAATTCGTTTACACCGGTAATTTCAACGCCCATTGCGATGTTGGTTACGCGCTCTAAAATGAATTCAACCACAACAGGCACGCGATGTTTCGCCATTAGTTCTTTCGCTTTTTCAAATGCAGCGGCGGCATCTTCTGGCTTACGAACACGAATCGCTTTACAGCCTAAACCTTCAACCACTGCCACATGATCAACCCCATAGCCTTCCATTTCTGGTGCATTTTGATTATCAAATGCAAGCTGAACACAGTAATCAATATCAAACTGACGCTGCGCTTGACGAATCAAACCAAGGTAAGAGTTGTTCACTACAACGTGGATATAAGGAAGATTGAATTGTGCGCCAACGGCTAATTCTTCAATCATAAATTGGAAATCATAGTCACCTGAAATCGCCACAATTGGACGTTTTGGATCAGCTGCGCGTACCCCTAATGCAGCCGAGATTGTCCAACCCAACGGGCCAGCTTGACCACAGTTGATCCAATGACGCGGTTTATAAACATGCAAGAATTGCGCTGCCGCGATTTGAGACAAACCGATGGTGCTGACATAACAAGTATCTTCACCAAATGCACGGTTCATTTCTTCATAAACACGCATTGGTTTCATTGGTACTTCGTCAAAGTGAGTTTTACGCAACATGCTCGATTTACGTTCGATACACTCGCTGACCCAAGCACTAGTATCTTTCAACTGACCAGCGGCTTTCATTTCTTTAGCCACTTCAAGGAACAAAGTTAAAGCAGATTTTGCATCCGACACAATGCCAAGATCAGGACAGAACACACGACCAATCTGAGTCGGTTCAATATCCACATGCACAAATTTACGACCTTCGGTGTACACATCCACCGAACCGGTATGGCGATTCGCCCAACGGTTACCAATGCCAAGTACAAAATCTGATGCCAACATGCTCGCGTTGCCGTAACGATGAGAAGTTTGAAGCCCCACCATACCTGCCATCAATTCATGGTTATCTGGGATCGTGCCCCACCCCATTAATGTTGGAATAACAGGAACATTTAACAGCTCAGCTAATTCTTGTAGCTCAGCACTCGCGCCAGCATTAATAACGCCACCGCCAGAAACGATGAGTGGTTTTTCAGATTGGGTCAGCATGGTTAATGCTTTTTCAACTTGAGCGCGAGTCGCACTTGGTTGGTATGGTTCAAGTGGCTCATAAGTATCAATATCAAATTCAATTTCAGCTAACTGAACATCAATTGGTAAATCGATAAGTACCGGGCCAGGACGACCAGAACGCATAATATGGAAAGCTTGTTGGAATACTCGTGGCACTAGAGCTGGCTCTAAAACCGTGGTAGCCCACTTAGTCACTGGTTTAGCAATAGATTCAATATCAACTGCTTGGAAATCTTCTTTGTGCAAACGAGCACGTGGAGCTTGGCCAGTAATACAAAGAATTGGAATAGAGTCCGCAGAAGCAGAGTATAAGCCCGTGATCATATCCGTGCCCGCAGGGCCAGAAGTCCCAATACACACACCGATATTTTTATCATTGGTACGTGTATAGCCTTCAGCCATGTGTGAAGCACCTTCAACGTGGCGAGCCAATACATGGTCAATGCCACCGATTTTTTTCATCGCCGCATAAAATGGATTGATCGCTGCACCTGGTACACCAAAGGTAATATCGACGCCTTCACGCTTTAATACTTCAACTGCTGCTTCAATTGCTTTCATCTTCGCCATAATCTAAATCCTTTTAATTAAGATTGTATACAATAAAAAATACATGACTTAGTTTAGGCAGAGATCGGGCTAACTGGCAAATAAAAAAATAAATTAATTGTATACAATGTGGGATTTTTTAATTAAGTGACTATTTTTAAAGATAAAATAGTTGTAGAAGTGTAGGTTTAAAGGCTTAGATGATGATCACACTACGTTAAATATGTTTTGATTTAATGTTAAAAAAGGGATATACCTAGTAAAAATATAAAACATTAATGTACACAATACCACTCATTCCTATGTACATAAAGGAGACAATTATGCACAAAACAGAGGAACGTGAACAAGAAGCGGCATCGAATAAAAGCCCTGCCATAAAAGTGATCGGCACACTACAAAGCGCACAGCAACAAGCGATTTTTTCGCCACCAGCGATAGAGTTCTTGGACGCTTTAGTCACCAAATTTAGCGCGCCGTTAGATGAAGTCATGGCGTTGCGTCGTCAACGCCAATCTCAATTTGATAATGGTGAGTTACCTGACTTTCGAGCTGATACACAGCATATTCGACAAGATAAAAGCTGGAAAGTCGCTCCGATCCCTGCGGTTTTACAAGATCGTCGCGTTGAAATTACCGGTCCAATTGATCGTAAAATGGTGATCAACGCACTCAACTCTGGCGCAAAAGTATTCATGTGCTGTTTTGAGGATGCGTCTGCTCCTACTTGGGAGAACATGATTGACGGACAAGTAAACTTAAAAGATGCCAATGCTGGCACTATTAGTTACTTTGATGAAAAGAAAGGTAAAAGTTACGATTTAATCAGTAACCCTGCACAGTTATTAGCTCGCCCTCGTGGCCTGCATCTTCCAGAAAAACACATCCAATATAATGATAAGCCAATTGCGGGTTGTTTAATGGACTTCGCATTGTATTTCTTCCATAACTACCAAACTCGCGCTCAAAAAGGCGATGGCGTGTATTACTACATTCCTAAGCTAGAAAGTATGGAAGAAGCCAAGTGGTGGGATGATGTGTTTACTTTCACTGAAGATTATTTCTCAGTAGAACGCGGCACGATCAAAGCAACAGTATTGATTGAAACCCTACCAGCGGTATTCCAAATGGAAGAGATGCTGTACGTCATGCGTGAACATATTGTCGCCATGAACTGTGGGCGTTGGGATTATATTTTTAGCTATATTAAAACGCTGAAAAATCATAAAGATCGCATCCTACCCGACCGTCATAGCATTGGAATGGATAAACCGTTCTTAAATGCTTATAGCCAGCTATTAGTGAAAACTTGTCATGCTCGTGGCGCACTCGCGATGGGTGGTATGTCAGCCTTTATTCCAAACGCTGATCCTGAGGTCATGGCACAAGTTAGGGCTAAAGTCGAAGATGATAAAGATCGTGAATCCTCTAACGGGCACGATGGCGGTTGGGTTGCCCATCCAAAACTTGTCGAAATTGTGATGGACATTTTTGAGAAGAAATTAAATGGCAATATAAACCAAATCGATTACGACAGCAGCTATGTAGGCGAAATCACCGCGCAGCAACTGTTAGAACCTTGCACTGGGCCTCGCAATGAAGAAGGCTTACGCAAAAATATTCGCATCGCGTTGTATTACATTGAAGCTTGGATTAGTGGCGTAGGTTGCGTCCCGATTTATGGTTTGATGGAAGATGCCGCGACTGCAGAAATCTCACGCGCTGGAATTTGGCAATGGATCAAACACGGCGTGAAACTTGACGATGGCCAAGTTGTAACAGAGGCGTATTTCCGCTCTTTGTTGGCTGAAGAACTAATCACGATTAAACAAGAAGTTGGCGAGCAACGTTATGCTCAAGGACGATTTGAAGAAACGGCCAAGATGTTCGATACACTATCGACCCAAGACGATTTTGCAGAGTTCTTGACTCTACCGAGCTATTCACTTCTTTGTTAATGGAATTGGGTTAAGCCGTTTCAATATGATCGGTTTAACCCTTATAACAATGAAGGACCTAATATGAGTTTGACACTACAACAGGCTTTAAATATCACCCAAGGCGCATTTGAGGCTGGTATTACATTAAAAACTGCCCCACTCACTGTGGCTGTACTAGACAGTGGTGGCAAACTAGTTTCCCTACAGCGGCAAGATGGCTCAAGCATGTTACGGCCTGATATAGCCACAGCAAAAGCATGGGGAGCATTAGCATTAGGATGTTCATCGAGAAAACTCGCACAAGATGCGGAAATTCGTCCGGCGTTTATTTCAGCCATTAATGTATTGGCTCAAGGCAACCTCGTTCCTGTACCTGGTGGTTTGCTGATCAAAACAGAAACTAATCAAATTATTGGTGCGGTCGGGATCAGTGGTGACTTATCTGATTTGGACGAAAAGTGTGCGCTGGAAGGTATTTTGCATGCAAAGTTGTATTCATTAGATACATAAGTAAAATAGTGTCTATAATGTACAATATTATTTTTGGAATATCAGCAGATTAGGCCATGACTAAATTAACGAAACTATCGAATACTAAAATTCAGGCAAAGGCCAATAATCAAACTCAAGATGATGTGGTGTACTGCTACATCTTTGATGCGATTTTGGAGCAGCGCCTACCACCAAATACCAAGCTCAATGAAGAATCATTAAGTGAAATATTTGGGGTAAGCCGCACGATTATTCGTCGTGCCCTCTTACGCCTATCGCTTGAGCAAGTTGTTGATATTAAACCAAATCGTGGCGCTACTGTTTCAGCGCCAACCATTGATGAAGCGGTTCAAATATTAAAAGCGCGAGAAATAGCAGAACTTGCCGTAACTGAACTCGCAACAGAAAACTGTAACCAAGTTCAATTGCAAGTATTGCGTAATTTAGTCATTAGTGAAAATGAAGCCATTGCTAATAATGATGTGGGTAAAGGTATTCGCTTATCCGGTGAGTTCCATATTGAGCTAGCTAAAATGGCTAAAAATGCCCCTTTGCTGCATTTTTTACGCAGCTTGGTTTCACAAACCTCTTTGCTTATCGCTCAATATGAAGGCAGTAATAATAGTAATTGTTCACAAGACGAACATACAAACTTATTAAATGCAATTGAATCGGGTGATAAAGAGCAGGCGCTTCACTTAATGGATCACCATTTACAGCATATTAGAGCTAACTTGAACTTAAATGATGATGCCACATCCAGCGACTTACATGTCGTATTTTCAGATGTAATTCGCTCAAGAGCTTAAGTGCTCATATTCTACAATTTATCCAAAATCTAAAACCCTGATAGTGCATAAAACTATCAGGGTTATTTTTATTTCATGGTATCTACACTATCGATATCAATAGAAATAGAAATAGAAATAGAAATAGAAATAATAAAAGACTCAAGCACCATTTTGAAGTGATGGCTTGAGCTTTTTTACCCCTTAGTAACTAAGATGTAAGCAACTAAGGTGTGAGTAACTACCGTGTGAGTAACTACCGTATAAGCGACTAAGATGTATTTTTCGACTACGATTACGTTAGTTAAATATCTGTACCTGCTTCGTCTTCTTCAACAATATCATTCTCTAAGCTTGCCTCTGCCAACCATTGTTGAATGGCTTCACTTTGAAGCACTTTTTCTTGATACTGCCGAGCAAGATCAGACAACTCAATTTGATACGTTTTAAAACGCAATGCTAAAGGTGCGTACATCGCATCAGCAATCGACCACTCACCAAACAACCAAGCATTGGGGTTCTGCTTCATTTGCTCAGACCACATGGCATCGACTCGTGCAACATCCTTTTTGGCTAAATCACTCAAATCTACCTTTCGAATAGCACGACAATTCATTGGCAACTCGTTGCGAAGCGCGCTAAACCCTGAATGCATTTCACAAGCAAGTGCACGCGCTTTACCACGCAACGATTGATTTTGTGGCCAAGCTTTTCCACCTAAAACATTTTCATTTATGTATTCTAAAATTGCTAATGAATCCCAAATAGCGACATCATTATCCACCAGAGCTGGCACTTTGGCAGCCGGTGAAACCGCTTGTAGTGATTGATAAAATTCATCCGTAAATAAGGTCAACTTAACCACATCTACTTGTATATTATTTTGGGCGAAAATAAGCCAGCCACGTAAAGACCAACTCGAATAATTTTGATTACCTATATATAGTTTCATTCACACTCCTTGTGTTGATATCTTTTTGTAGTAACCCTTTCATTATAAGACTATAAAATGGGTTGTTTCGTTTGAATTTCATCCAGAATAAGCGAGAATTTAATTAAAGTAAATCAACCAAATATTACAACAATTAATAAAACGATCACTGCAATAATACCGAAAACTTTAAGGCCTAATTTAACGTCCCCACCACCATTTGGCGCTTGATTACAACATCCCATCATTCTCTCCTTTTTATTTCTTAAAGGGATTATAAAGCTTACTACAAGGGTAAAGTAAACCACTATCTAACTTATTGGCGTGCCATAAAAAATACCCTGCCAAATCTGACAGGGTATCCGTTCGTTTATTATTATTTTAGCGAGTAATTATTTTCTTAATGCATTCAGCTTGGCTTGGGTTATTCCAAACACACTGCCCGCACCAAAGGTAAAATCATCACCCAATACACCCGCTTCAACACCCGTAAAAATTTCAAGCGCCTGAGTCACATGCTCAATTGCCCAAATATGAAAGTCCCCTTTCGCCACGGCTTGTCGTACTTCGGCGGATAACATTAAATTATGCACATTCGATTGCGGAATGATCACACCTTGTGTTGAGCGACGACCTTTAATTTTACATACATTAAAGAAGCCTTCTATTTTCTCATTCACGCCACCAATCGGCTGTGCTTCGCCAAACTGATTCATAGAACTTGTAATCGCAATATCTTGTCTTAATGGCAACTTAGAGTACGCCGATACAATCGCACACACTTCCGCCATCGAGGCACTGTCGCCATCAACGCCGCCATAAGATTGCTCAAAGGTAATATGCGTGGTTAACGGAATCTTGGCATTTCGACCCAAAATTGAGGCAAGGTAAGCCGATAAAATCATCACACCTTTCGAGTGAATACTGCCGCCTAAATCGACATTACGCTCAATATCTAAGATATCGCCATCGCCATAAGCCGTCGTTGCCGTAATACGGTTCGGTGCTCCAAACATGTGATCGCTCGTCGATAACACAGAAAGCGCATTCACCACTCCCACAGCGCAGCCTTCTGTTTTAATCAGCGTGGTGCCATTGCTGAAGGTTTCCATCACATTATCTTGCAAGCGATTAACACGTAGCTCTTGATTGCTTAAGGCTTGATCAACATGTGACGCCCGGATCAAATTGGATTTTGCACCACGAGCCACGTAGTTAGATTCACGCAATAAGTTAGCAATATGAGCAGAGTGTAACGATAACTTATTCTGATTTCCCGACATCCGTGAGCTATGTTCAATAATCTTGGCAATGGCTTTTTTGTCGCAATGCAACAAGCCGTTATCGCGCACTATGCTTGAGATAAAACGTGCATAATGCATTTCAGCATCAACGGTACGGGTCATCTCATCTTCAAAATCTGCGGTGACTCTAAACAGTTCGCTGAATTCTGGATCGTAATGTTGTAAGAGTTGATAGGTCCGATAATCACCAAATAAGATGATTTTCACATCCAATGGAATCGCTTCAGGATCAAGCGATACCGCACCAGATAATGTCACCTCTTTTTCAAGCGACGTTAAGCTTAACTGACGAGCTCGTAAGGCGCGTTTAATTCCATCCCACACATAAGGCTGTTCAAGAACCTTAATCGCATCCATCAATAACACGCCGCCATTGGCTTTATGCAAACTGCCAGAGCGGATCAATGAGAAATCCGTAAAGACTGTACCTTTATAAGTTGCCGTTTCGACACATCCGAAAATGCTGTGATAATTGGGACTATCTTCCACTACAATCGGAAAAGTATTATCAACCTGATTAACCAAAACATTAATACTATAACGGCGCGGAAGTTTGCCATCTAAAGACGCAGAAGCAATTTCATTTTGCTCATCACTTTCTTGTAAGAAAATTTCAACATTCTCGACAATATCTTTTTGCAAATCCGATAAATGCTGCTTTATTTCGGGGTGCTCTGCATAAACGTCTTTTAACGCTTTAATTTGATAAGCCAGCACATCTAATGTGGTTTCATCATTCAGCTTTTTGATCTTATCGCTAAAGGCTTCTTCCCATTCCGTCAGTTGGCGAACCATACCGCGAAGTTTGAACTCTAACGCATCAATGGTGGTGCGAAAATAATCTTGCTCTTTACGGGTCAATGAATCAAAGGTTTCTTCACTATGCAGCTTTTCTTCATCGAGCATGGCAATAAATTCATAATCCCCTTGCATCGTTACCGCAAGGCTAACGCGTTTTTCTTTCGCTTCTTTGGTTATTTCTTCTAATGCCGTTTGTTGTTTCTGATTTAACTGATTTTTTAACTTTTCTGAGCGAGTAAAATACACTTCATTATCAAACGCTAGCGGCAACGCTTTCACTAATTTACTGAGCAGTTTTTCAATATCGAGGCGAAACGGCTTACCCACTCCAGACTGAAGCTTTAACACTTTTGGTTTGCGAATATCTTCAAAATTAGCGACATAGCACCAATCAAACAGCTGTAAATCTTCAGGTTTATGGCGGTTAAGGTAACGTAGAATCATCGTCCGTTTGCCTAAACCATTTTGTCCCGATGCATAAATATTGTAGCCTTTGTCTTTAATTGACATGGCAAATTCAACGGCTTTTTGGGCGCGTTCTTGACCTACAATTTCATCAATCGGTGGAATATCTTTGGTTGATTTACAAGGAAATTGCTCAAGATCAGCAGGATTGTAAAGCTTAGAAGCATCAAGAGTATTGAAAAATGATGCAGGAGATGTTGAGTTCAAGTCAGTTGAATGCGAATTTTTCGACATAAGCAATCCTTACTCAGTTAAAGGCTATAAACCACTGTAGCACTGCATACATTTAGAGTAGTACGCTTTTATCGTAATTTTTGTGATTAGACCTAAATTGATGATTAAGCGGTCAAATATCACTCAAATCCCATACCAAAAATACCACCCGATCATTATCAAATTTTTCGATAAAGTCATTCAAAAAAGTTTTGACCTGTGATGAAAAAAAAAGAGATATAATCCCCGACACTCAATAAAAATCCAGATGACGCTAACGTTGTCCATTTATCATTAAAAAGGTTTCTTATGACGCATCCAATAATTAAAGATCTTACCAGCCGCCACACTGCTAAACGTTATGATTCAAGCAAGAAAGTTTCAGCCGAAGATATGCAGATATTAAAGGATGCTATACGTTTATCACCATCTTCTATTAACTCTCAACCATGGAAGTTTGTTGTTTTAGAATCAGACCAAGCGAAACAGCGCTTCCACAATACCTTTGCAAATAAATTCCAATTTAATCAACCGCATGCAACAGCAGCGTCACACATCATTTTATTTGCTCATAAAATGCAGTACATCAGGGCTGATTATGAAAAAGTCGTCGATCAAGGCATCATTGATGGTCGTACTAAAGCAGAAGACAAACAACAAGCTTTTGGTGGGTTTGTATTCGTCGATTTAAATACCAATGAGCAAGGCTTCAATAACGATTGGACCAAATCTCAAACTTACCTTGCTTTGGGTAATGCCTTGCATACTCTAGCTCGTTTAGGCATTGATTCTACAACGATGGAAGGTGTCGATTCTGAAATGATTGGTCAAGAGTTTGCAGCCGAATTAGATGGCTACGAGTGTCATGTTGCCCTTGCGATTGGTTATCACGACTCATATGAAGATTATAATGCCAAGTTGCCTAAATCACGTTTGGCTGAGCAAGAAGTAATGATCACTTTATAATCAATTGTATTAATGATTATTTTTCTATGGCAGCTTTTAAACAGGCTGCCATTTTTTATAACTGCGTTTAAACCTCCCTCTATTTCCAACAGCCCAATCACTCCCAAATCATGTTGCAAAAATGCTAACAATCATTTGCCAATCCACATCATTCGAATTATTTGACCAACTCGAACAAATAATTCCAATTTATCGTGACGGAGATCACACTTATAATGGCTGCATATTGATTAGCTCGTTGGTGAGTCTAATCAGACGGAGGAAATACCATGAAAAAATTACTAACTGCAATCGCTATTACAACTCTATTTAGTTCAGCGGCAATGGCGGCATCTTCATCAGATGTAACTTTACAAGTATCTCAACGCTACAATAATGCGATAGTTACCGTGGAACAAGATGGTCAACCGTTAACCGATTACCCTGTGACTATCGACGGCATGGGATCTCGTCAAGTAATGACCAATGATCATGGCCAACTACATTTCGCAAACCATTACAATAATGTACAAAGCTATACCTTTACGATTAATGACCAAAATGGTAACGCTATTTCGAAAACTGTCAGCATTATTGGTGATAAAAACTAGTACAGCCAATTAAACGACATTTAGATAATAAGGAGTCATTATCTATGTTTAACCTTGGTACTAAATGACACCTGCAGGAAAACAGCTGTGTCATTTGGCATAAAACATCTCTCAGTACACTTCCCCACCCCCTCATACATATCATATTCTTAAGCCTTAGCTCACGATTCATATCGCTGCTATAGTAACTGCATCACTTTTATTATAAGTGACACCATAAACATTACTTTATTGACTAAATCGCTTGGAGAATTTATGACGTTATCCCCTTTTCATCTCGCTATTCCTGTTTATGACTTAGCGACTGCTCGTGATTTTTATCACCGCGTTTTTGGACTCGAAGAAGGTCGTTCTAGCGATCATTGGGTCGATTTTGATTTCTATGGTCATCAATTAGTGATTCATGAGCATCCAAAAACCACCACTCAAGAACATGCTCATACTAATGCAGTGGATGGTCACAATGTTCCCGTGCCTCACTTTGGTATTGTATTGCAATGGGAACAATGGGAGGCGCTTGCCGATCGGTTAAGACACTTTAATATTGAATTTGTGATTGAGCCCTATATCCGCTTCAAAGATCAAGTTGGGGAGCAAGCCACTATGTTTTTATTCGACCCTTGCGGTAATGCATTAGAATTCAAAGCCTTTAAAGACATGAGCCAGCTGTTCGCTAAGTGATAAGATATCAGCATAACCAACAACACAGCCGGCTTAAGTAGGAAGGTAAGATGAAATTATTAATCGTTGGCGCAACAGGTTTAGTGGGGCGTCGCGTTTTACAACTCGCTTTAGCCGATCCTAAAATTACGTCAATTATTGCTCCAACTCGCCGCGCACTGCTGGAACACCCTAAGTTAATATCCCCTATTGTCGATTTTGAGCAACTCCCACCGCATGAAACATGGTGGAATGTCGATGCCGTGATTTGCACATTAGGCACCACCATTAAAAACTCAGGTTCGAAAGCCGCATTTAAACGTGTCGATCATGACTATCCTTTGATGGTGGCAAGCGTCGCACATCAACATGGTGCCTCCACTTATGCACTCAATTCAGCCGTTGGTGCTAACGAAAACTCAAAGGTTTTTTATAACCAAGTGAAAGGTGAATTAGAACGAGATTTACAAGCAATTGGATTTAACTCACTCACCTTGGTTCAACCCGGTTTAATCGGTGGTATGCGTAAAGAGTTTCGATTAGGCGAACGAGTACTGGCGATAACATTAGCTTTCTTCGGACCAATACTGCCTAAACGATGGCGCATAAGCCCGGCCGACAATATTGCAAAAGCTCTATTGAATTCGGCAATAGAATCTAAATCAGGTTGTCACTGTATTGGCTCTGAGCAATTAGCGGGGTGAGGTTTAAAACTTGTGTTGTCCGGCGTTGTCATTCTGGATAGCGACGAAGGAGCGTAGTTCAGAATCTTCTAAAGCATGTTGCTAACTATTCTATACCCCGAAGTGAGTCAGTGATTTTCTTATATTAGCAATTAATGAATAATTAAAGGTATGATGGGAAGTAAATTAACTCGATGCCTAATTTTAATGGTGCAGATCACTTAATGAGCACCCAAAAGAAATATACGCACCAGAGTAAGCGACTAGCGTAATTGTACTTGGTCGAGTGTTTGAGTACTCGGTAATGTGGTAATAAAGAGAGATTCCATGGCAAAAAAAGAAGAGATTTGTATTGAGAAGATCTCACGAGAAATGACTCAAGGAAAAACAGCACCTTACCTTTGTACTGATGATGAAAACAATAAGCATATTGTCAAGGGGCGAAAAGCCGCATCTAGCGGTCTAGTTAAAGAATGGATCTGTGCACGATTAGGTACTGCTTTTGGCTTGCCAATCCCAGATTTCGCATTAGCATGGGCCGATGCTCCTTTACAAAAAGTAAAGGAGTTATACGAGTACAATTTCGCTTCAAGATTTATTGAGAATATTCAAGATGTAACAACATCAACGTTATCTAAACTACCAAAGCAGTTACTAAAAGACCTTTACTTCTTTGATTACTGGATTAGAAACAATGACCGAACTCTTAGACAAGGACAAGGGAATCCAAACTTTTTTTATAACCCAGCCAAAGATAATGCGCTTGTAATTGATCATAATTTAGCGTTTGATAAGGAATTCGAACTTAGCAAGCATAAAGAGCTACATGTGTCCGCACCATTTATAGAGTGGAACGAAATATTCGAGACTGAACGTGCATACTACACAGAGTTAATTGAACTATCTCTAAAAGAAATGGAAAATATGCTAGCTGAGCTTCCTGAAGAGTGGCTTGAAATCTATTCTATAGAACAGGTTAATCAAGAAATTTTACCTATACTAAGCCAATATAAAAACGACAACTTTTGGGAGGACATCAAGTGAGAAAACTGTTTGAGTACGCTGTTATACGTTTTATGCCATTTGCTGAAACCCAAGAATTCGCGAATGTTGGGATTGTTCTATGGGCTAACGACTACCCAAATACAGTGCTTATTAAACTTGCACCAGCACCATTTACACGTATCAACAATTTTTTTGATGACATTGATGGGGGGCTTTATGGTAAAGCCCGTTCATTTATGGAAATAGAGTTAGAACGTATCAAGCATTATGTAAAGAGGGTTGATGGGAATGAGTTATCTGCTGTAATGCATGAGTTAACACGCAAACGTGAAGGAGTAATCACCTTCAGTGAAACTGGTGTAATACTTGCTGAAAATGGCGATGCCGTTCTTAATCGCCTATATCAAACTTATATTGGCAGAGATCTACCAATAACCAAAGAGCAGCGTGAGCGATTAATGGTTAGAGAGCTTAAAGAGCAATTTGGATCTCTTCCATTGAGATACAAGGAAAGCTCTGTTGATGCTGGGTTTGGTAAAATAAAAATTCCACTAGTTACCTTAATTGGCAGAGACCTTCGTGCAATTAAACCGATGTCATTCAACCAAGCTAAACCCATGGATATTGCAGATCATGGAGACAGATGGATTTCTCGTGTTGGGCATATACTTGATGCGAAAGCAATTAAAGCTGACGACTTTTTGTTTACGATTGAAGCACCAAAATCTAATAAGCATGAAATTCTAATGGCGTTTGACTCGGTAAAGAATGGAATGAAGCGATTAGGGGTTCAAGTCTTACCTTTCAAAAACAAAGGGAAGATTCTCGATTTTGCTGAACCAGATTTATCAATAACACCAGTTGACTTCAAACTAAACTAAGTACTGTATAAGTGATATTTTTTGAACCGCCTTCGGGCGGTTTTTTGTGCTCGCTACAAACAATGCCCCACGAGACAAATAATCTTCGTGGGGTATTTATCGCCATATCAATAGTTAAATTCTAACGCCACTTCAACAGCCGCTTTTCTATTTGCCCAATCACAAAGCTGATTATTATGCCAAGCAGAGACAGTATTGCCACACCGGTAAATAAACGGTCGAGATCGTACAGCGATCCGGCTTCAAGAATATACGCACCAATGCCGTACTCGGCGCCAAGCATTTCTGCCGCCACTAGCAAGATAATAGCGATCGCTAAACTGACTCGCAGGCCAGATAATATGCCCGGCATAGCGCCCGGCAGTACGATTTTACGCACAATCGAAAACCAAGACATCGAGAAGCTTTGCCCCATCCGAATAAGCGAACGATCGACATTATCGACCGCACCATAAGTTGCCACCACGGTTGGGGTAAACGTACCAAAGGCAATCAGCGCGTATTTAGATACTTCATCAATCCCAAACCAAATAACAAATAACGGCAGTAATGCGATTTTAGGAATAGGGAAAATCGCTGAAATTAATGGTACTAATCCTGCCCGCGCCAATGAGAACAAACCAATCACTAAACCTAAGCCGATCCCCACCACCACACCAAGACTAGCCCCCACCGCCAAACGAGTTAATGACGGCAACAGCTGCTGCCATAACAAACCACTTTGATAGAGGTCGACAAAGGTTGCCCACACATTAGAAGGTTGAGGGACCGTTAGCGGTGACAGGAAGCCACTGCGTGAACCTAACTCCCACAACGCAATCAATGCTACAAATACAATAACGCCAACCCAAGGTTTCGGCTGAGGAGCAAAACCACCACCGCGAAATGGCACCGGTTTTTGAGTTAGGTTATCCATTGATCAACTCTCCTTCTGCGGCCATGGCTTCATCTCGCATTAAGTTCCATAGATAGGATTGCTTTTCGGCTAACTCAGCATCTCCTGCATGGCGTTCATTCAATGGCGTTTCAATTTCAACCACTTCATGGATGCAACCAGGGCGGCGCGATAGCACCACAATTTTATGACCCAACCTCACCGCTTCATTTAAATTATGCGTAACGTATACCGCGGTGAAAGGTTCTTTAATCCACAAGCTCACTAAATCATCCATCAATAGCTCGCGAGTTTGGCTGTCGAGTGCTGACAAAGGTTCATCCATCAACATTACCGCCGGTTTCACAGCTAAAGCACGCGCAATCGCCACCCTTTGCTTCATTCCGCCTGATAATTGCTTAGGCAGTGCTTGGCGAAAATCGCTTAAGTTAGTTCGTGCCAGAACATCGGTAATAATGCTCTCCACTTGTGCTTTCGGTAATTTATGGTCTTCCAACACCACGCTGATATTGCCTTCCACCGTGCGCCAAGGCAGTAGCGCAAAATGTTGAAATACGTACGTTAGCGGATTCAAACATGCTTGTGGCGGCTCGCCGACTTGTAAAACCTGCCCACTGCTCGCTTGCTCTAAACCGCCAATCAAGCGTAATAAGGTTGATTTTCCACAGCCAGACGGCCCAACAATACAGACAATTTTTCCGGCTGGAATATCTAAGTTGATATCGCGCAACACTTCCATAGGTCCGTATGCATGGCTTAGTTTTTCAATGCTTAAATTCATATTGTCTCTGGTATTTATTTAGTGGCTTCTTTTTTCATATCCATTGCTTTTGTATCAACTGATTTAGCATCAACCGTTTTCACATAACTGGTATCCACAATATCAGTCAGCTTGATTGAAGTATTAACCATCTTACCTTGCTGAAACCAATCCAATTGATTTTGCAAAGACGCCATGTTTAAGAAGTTATCGGCATTTAATCGCATCGAACCATTGATGATGCTTGGGGCGGCTTTGTCGAGAGGTTGATCGGTATAGATGTATTTATGGATCAGTTTCACCATATCATCTTCACCTTGCTGACCTGCGGTATGATCGATCATGGCAGCATTATAATCCGCCGCACCCTTAGCAATTGCAGTCAGGAATGCTTGAGTTTGCGCGCGTTCGTCGGTGGCATTGTGGGTGGAGGTAAAAATGGTGGTGACTTGGTAATTAGGCAAGTAATCCGACACATTACCAATAATATGAACCGCGCCAGCATCCGCCAAAGGCTTAGCAATATGCGGAACAATCGACCATGCATCTACTTGGCCTGATTTCATTGCACCAATAATCGCACCGACTTTTTGCAACGGTTTAAAGTGCATGGTGATGTGATCTTGGGCTTCAATTTGTGCGCCAACATAATGGAACGACGATCCTTTCTGGGAAATAGCCCACATCTTGCCATCGAGTTTAGATGGATCGGTCACGCCAGATTCAAATGCTTTATTGGAAACCACAATTTTTTGACCACTGACTTTTGGATCTTCCGACAATGAACCACCGATAATTTTGATCGCGCCTTTATCAGCCAAGGAAATCAAACCACCCGACATTGCGGTCACGGCGTAATCAACATCTTTAGATGCTACCGCCACTGCCATTGGTTGCGCCGCTTGGAAGAATTTCAGTTTTACATCCAACCCTTGCTGCTTAAAGTACCCACGTTCAAGCGCCACAAAAGTCGCAGCATGACTGGTGAAACGTAGTGCGCCCACCGTAATTTCTGTGTTTTTAACAGCCGCGGTATCTTGCGCAAAAGCATTCGCAGTATAAATAGTGGATAAGGTCGCAAGTGAGCTAATTAAGGCCAGTAAAGGTTTTCTTTGAAGGTTGAACATCCTGTTCTCCATGCCGGTTATTTTTATCGTTATATTAATGCAAAAATGTCTTGATGAATTGTTACAAATCGGAGGTATATCACTAAACTATGTTATTTTATAAGTGGAATCAATGGTCAAGATAGCCCCCACCGCACACTCTTCACTTAAAGATGCATTCATAACCGCTGCATCCATAGCACCTTACACATATAACGATCTTTGTTGTTCAGTTTTTTCGAACAAGTTCATTGATCTACGCCCATCATCAAGCTCAATATCTTGTTCTATTATGAATGCATATTAACTAATCATCCCGAGGTCACTATGTCTCAATTAAATCAACGTCCCGTGCATTTCGTTATGCAATCTCAAAATACATCCGATGGTGACGGAGTGAAAATTCGTCGGGTTGCTGGTTTCAATAATAAATACTTCTCACCGTTTTTAATGGTGGATGAATTAAAAGCTGACGATAAAAAAGATTATGTGGGTGGTTTTCCTCCGCATCCTCATCGCGGTATCGAAACCTTAACCTATATGATGAATGGGCACTTTCAGCACAAAGATCATATGGGCAATGTAGGTGAATTACGCAGCGGTGGCGCACAATGGATGGCAGCCGGACAAGGCGTGATCCACAGCGAAATGCCGATCATGGAAGATGGTCAATTACACGGTTTTCAGATTTGGATTAATCAACCAGCACGCGACAAAATGCAGCCTGCTAAATATTTTGATTTTCAGCCTGAATCAATTACTGAAAAATTTATAACCGAAACGAATCTACTGCGGATTTTATCAGGCGACTTAATCGTGAACGGTGAACCACTACAAGGCCCATTAACGGATACAGGCGTACCGGCTACTGTTGCTGATTGGAAAGCCCAAGCAGGCAACACTATTTCACTCAAAATACCAAGTGGCCATAATGCACTTATCTATGTCTATAAAGGGAATGTAACCGTTTCAGGAAAGGCATTAAAACAAAGTGACTTTGCCATTATGAAGCCTGTTATGCCACTAGATAATAGCCATGATGAAATTGAAATAACATCAGATTCTGACACCGGACTGCTGATTTTTGTAGGTGAACCGATTGATGAACCCATTGTCCACCACGGACCTTTTGTGATGAACAGCATTGATGAAATTAACCAAGCGATTAATGACTATCAAGCGGGTAAATTTCATCGTTATTAGTCTAGCTAGCGAATCACATCGTGCTTCAGAGCTAGAGCTACTTGAGATATTGATCGAAAACTAAAAGCTTCATGAATAGTTAACATACCCAAGCATCAATAGATCACTATAATTACTGTGTGTGCTTCTGATTCGCAATCATAATAAGCGACTCCCTGCTTAGTTTATCGCTTTAGAGTAAACGAAAGCAGGGATTTTTTTGTTTAAAATTCATTACAACTAAAAAATAGCTTTATGATTTTTTGGCCTAGTCACCATAAATATCGAAGTTGAAATATTTAGCTGCAATTTTGTCGTAAGTGCCATTTTTACGTATTTCCGCTATTGCCTTATTAAAAGCATCCGCGAGCTTGGTATCTTGTTTACGCAGAGCTAACGCCGTTCCCTCTCCCACATAAGCTTTATCCGTTACTGGCGTGCCAACCAACGCAAAGCCTTTACCTAATGGTTTATCTAAGAACGCCAATTGAAGTTGATCCGCATTACCAAACGCTGCATCGAGACGACCATTTTCCAAATCTAAATAGACTTCGTCTTGACCTTTATAACGTTTGATAGATGCCACATCACCAAATTTTTCCGTCACATAAGTATCATGAATAGTGCCAATTTGAACACCAATCGTTTTACCTGTTAGACCTGCTTTATCCAGAGTAAAACCAGCATCACTTTTTGCGACAAAACGAGCCGGAGTTTGGTAGTACTTATTAGTGAACAGAATACGTTTTTTACGCTCTTCAGTAATACGCATAGACGCCATAATGACATCCGATTTGCGCGCTAATAATGCAGGGACCAAACCATCCCAATCTTGAGTGCTCCACACACATTTAAAATTGGCTTCTTTACATAATGCCGCGGCAATTTCGATATCAAAACCTGCAGGCTCACCATTTGAATCTTTGTAGTTAAAAGGTGGATAGGTGAAATCTGAAGATAAACGCACTACCTTTTGATCGGCCGCTTGCGCCGGTAGCCACAACATAGAACAAAGCACAGCCGCAATCGTAATTATTTTTTTCATGACTAAATCCTTTTAAATTATTATATTAGATGTACCGTTTGTATTCGGCGTATTGTTTATATTAAGTATATTGTTTTAACGCATTTAATGTTTCAACCATACTGGCTTTGCTGCCAATGGTGATACGAACACACCCTTTCACACTCAATTCATTAGCGGGGCTTCTTGCAACAATGCCTTTGCTAATTAAGTAATCATACATACTACTTTGAGTGTTAAATCGCACGAGAACAAAATTCGTACTCGAGGCGTAAACTTTTTCGACGATAGCTAATTCTGAAATTTCAGCACTAAACCAGTCTCTTACTTCTATTAGCGACTTAGTTTGCTGTTCCATCTGCTGAATTCCTGCGGGACTCAGTGCTTTTTGAGCAATTTCAGCGCTAGGATCCGCAATAGGATAAGGGGCAATTAAGCGAGAAACATAGGTCATCACGCTAGAATCTGCCAACATAAAACCCACCCGAATCGCCGCTAAACCAAAAGCTTTTGATAAGGTTCGAATCACAATCAAATGTGGATATTCAGCCATTAAGCCAACTACAGAAGTATGCGGTGCAAATTCAATATAAGCTTCATCAACCACCACTAGTGACTTATCTTTACTCGCTTCCAATAAGGTAAGTAAATCTTGCTGGTGCAGCACATTGCCGGTGGGATTATTTGGCGAACACAAAAAGACTAAACTGGTTTTATCAAGCTTGGTTTCTATCGTGGCGAGATCCAATTGAAAGTTCTCTAATAATGGCACCACGGCAGTATTCACCGAAAATGCATCAGCGCAAAACTCATACATACCATAAGTCGGTGGACACACTAGGATTTGATCGTTACCTGGTTGGCAAAACGTGCGAACTAATAAATCAATTGCTTCATCCGCCCCACGTACCGCAATGGTTTCAAGGTTTGACGAAAAGACAATATTAGATTGGTATTCGCAGTAAGCTTGGTAGTCGGCAGCAATATCATGAGGCAAGAAATCAGGGTAACGATTGTAGTGCGTGTTTTTGCCTTCGCTCACATCACCGTATTGGCAGCAACTTTCAAGCTCATTCGCATTAAGCCATAAGTGCCCTGTATTTCCGGTTTGACGAGCAATACGACGTGCCGATTGATAAGGTATGAGTTTTTCTACCGCTGGCGGAACTAATTTTTCAGCTAATGGTTTCATGACCACCCTCAGTTTAAATTGAATAATAAAATACACAAATACGATAAAAATAAATATTAATGCCATTTATGTGCATATTTATTTTAATAATTACATCATATACAAAATTAAGTTGAAATGAGAATCGAAAAGTTGTCATACTAGCCATGATAAAATCGCATAGCTACAAAGGTGAAATGACAAAAACCATATACCAAAAATTATGCGTCAAGAAGAACAAAATAAACAGACAAGGGACGCCATGTTTAGCCGACTACCTTCTACCAAAGAACTGCATGCTTTTTTAATCACGGCAGAAGAGCAAAATTTTACCGCCGCTGCACAACGTTTAAACCTCACTCAAGGTGCGGTTAGCCGACAAATTGGTTCACTCGAACAAAAACTGGATGTGACATTATTTCAAAGACATGCCAGAGGATTAACCTTGACCACCAAAGGACATACCTTTATGGCATCAGTAGAGTCTATCTTGAATCAATTACAACGTGCGGTAGAACAGATTTCCTATGATAAACAGAAGCTAAAACTAAAAGCACCCAGTTGCATTACGCCTTGGCTACTCCCTAAGTTAATGAATTTTCAGCAAGCTCATCCAGAAATTGATGTGGAACTGACGTCAACCATTAAGCATCAAATTAACTTTACCGCTGAATCCTTCGATGCCGCTATTGGCTACGGCGACTACTCACACAATGCTGAAAACTTACTTGCTGATTTACTGTTTGAAGAAGTGCTTACACCCATGTGCTCACCGGAGTTACTGACGGGAAAAAAAGGAAATGAAAGCTTTGACTTCGCAAGCCTGAGCGCTCTCACTTGGCTACATGCAACGCCGCAAAAATCGGATTGGGATCTATGGCTAACTCATGCTAGTAAAGCGCTGCAACAACCTCAACTGATTCATTTAACTGGCGCGAAGAATCAACACTTTGCCACCCTAGATCTCTCTGTGAATGCTGCGATTCAACAGTTTGGAATTACGATTGGTGATGTGACACTTGCACAACAAGAAATTGAATTAGGCCGCTTGGTTACACCGCATCCACTACGCATTACATCAGGAAAGGGTTATTACTTGGTTAGGCCAAAATCGACCGAAAATGAAAGTTTAAATAGGTTAATTACATGGCTATGCAAAGAAGTGGAAAGCGCTGACAGTTCCATCTAAGTCATGCTGAAATACTATGCCGAAGCGATAAGCTATATCTTAACGACAAGCTATAACTAAACGAGAAACTGCACCTAAATGACAATACTCATCATTTAGGTACAGCTTGTAGGTAAGTCTTGAAATAGGACTATATGGAGACTTGACCCATTATAAAAAACAATTTCGAATCTAATGCTTCAACTTCAAAAACACTTGTCCAATGCCAACTAATATTGACCCCGCGATTAAACCTAATAAACCGCTAATGACGAGGGGCGTGATTGCGTTCACAAACGTCAGCGCTGCAAAAGGGGCATTAAGTGCCAATGTCCAGTGATGCACCATTGATAGACTGTGCTCAATGATGCCCCCGCCCACTAAAAACATCGCCACAGTACCAACCACGGTGAGCACTTTCATTAGTTTAGGCGCCATCGCAACAAGGCCATTACCGAAAAAACTAAGAGCGCCCTTGCCTTGGCTTTTACGTTGTAAATAAAAACCTAAATCATCTAATTTGACAATACCAGCGACAAGCCCATAAACGCCACACGTCATCATAAATGCAATAAGACTCACAACTGCAATTTGAGTTAATTGCGGATGTCCTCGCACGATCCCCAATGCAATCACGATGATTTCTAGTGACAAAATAAAATCGGTACGAATCGCGCCTTTGATTTTCTTTTGTTCATAGGCCATTAAATCCTCAGGAGTCAGATCATTATTGCCTTGATCGGCATCTGATTGCTTATTGATAGGATGTTCATGATGAAGATATTTTTCCAGTACCTTTTCTGCGCCTTCGTAGCATAAATACAAGCCGCCAATTAATAATACTGGGGTGATCAACCAAGGCGCAAGCGCACTCACGAGTAAAGCAGACGGTACTAAAATCAACTTATTACGAAACGACCCTTTCGCTACACCCCATACCACAGGGATCTCACGTTCAGCCCGCACACCCGAAACTTGTTGAGCATTTAATGCTAAGTCATCACCTAATACACCAACGGTTTTTTTAGCGGCCACTTTTGACATCACGGCCACATCATCCAGTACAGAGGCAATATCATCTAATAACGTGAGTAGGCTTAATCCGGCCATGAGTTTTCCTAAATAAAAATCAGATCTAGATCATAATACGATAATAGAAAAATATATACTCAAAGGCATTTTTATTGGCTGGATAATAAAGAAATATCTACCTAACGACCAGCATTAGGTAGAGGTGCAAAGATGCATAATATGAAGGGGGGTAATAGACTTTACCATTATAAATAGTGCCTATTATGTAGTCATCTTAGCGTAATATGAAAAAATAAAAACAGAAGCTTTTCAGTCTTTTATTTCCTCATTTATGATGTCCGAATGAGCATTTCATACCGATAAAATCGGCCCAACACTAAAAATAATGTGACCCGGAATATCAGTATTAAAAGTCAATTGATACGCATTTTGCTTGCAAATATTATTCACGATCGCAAGCCCTAAGCCATGTCGTTCATTAGACGTTCTGGAACTATCGGCTTGATACATAGGATCTAAAATATGCTCAATATCTTGCTGACTGAGTGGTTGGCATAGATTATTACTAACCTGTAACTGCCATTGATTTTCATCACCAGTCGGTAGGATTTCAATATCAACTTTAGAGCCATCGGGGCTATAAAACAGCGCATTATCAAGCAAGTTATTAATAATCACATTAAGAGAAAATGAATCGCCATACAAAAGACTCGTTTTCAGATCGCATGTCACTCTTTCTTGAATATTAGGCGCTTTGAATAACAAATCATCTAGCACTTGCTGGATCATTATTTCAGTATCAACATCATCATACTCAAGCTGCAGCAACTTCGATGAAGAACGATGCAGAAGCAGCAGTTTATCCACAATGTTCTTCATTCTCGTGGATATTTTCAACATATCGTCTTTGTAGGTTTTCCCTATACGCTCATCATTTGGATAACGAATATAGACTTCGCTTAAACTCATGATCTCAGCAATAGGCGTTTTAAGTTCATGAGCAATATCACTGGTTAACCGTTGTTCATTTTGTAAAAAAAGCTGATTTGCCGTAATAAACGCATTCAATTCTTTACGTATTGGCGCAATTTCTTCAATTGGTATTTCTGATGCAGGAACTTCAATTAGTTGAACCGTAGAGTCTCCTCGATTCAAGTTTACCTCAATTTTTTTGATCTCTTCATTAAGGTACTGTAATGGCGCTAAACCCTTGTTAACAATCCGAGTGGCGATATAGCGCATTAAGAAAATAGAAAAGAAAAAGCTGACCACGAGTAACACATCCAAAAATAGCAACATGTTCTCTAAAGAGTCATTCGATTCGTACAGTGCCAGATAAGCAGGATGAACGTGATTTGTATTTAACAACTCTGAATCAGGAAGAAAGTAGGAAATAGACGCTCTTCCGGTTTCCCCATTTGGCAATCTTACATCAAGAATTTGAGTGGTATTGAGCGGTAAAGGTATTTTTAACAGCTCATAATCTGGGTAAGAATTTAATGAATTAGAGCGTTTGAAGATATTATCTTGATACCATAGCTGATAATAATGAATATCCTCATTATCTGTGGATTCACTCATCATGGTGTCATCAAAGTCAACTTTATCATCAGTGACACGCACTAAGGATTTCAAATAATTTGTTTTATTGACTAAGGCTTTATCAAATTGTGAATCTGCCCAACCATCCATACTTAAATCAACGGATAAGTAAACGGCAAAAATAATCACACCGAATAACAGTGATATTGAATTCACTAAATTACGCTTGATTGAACGAGGCTTTTTATTCTTCACGATGCACTCTTTTCTATAATATAGCCAAAACCGCGCTTATTTTTAATGGGTAAATCACCACCGCATTCACGCGCTTTTTTTCGTACCGATGACAGGTGTGATTCAATGGTATTTTTGGATAAATGATCAAAGTTACCCATTACGGCTTCGCTGATCATTTCAACATTCACCACTCGCCCTTGGGCCAGAAATAAACATTCAATGATCTTAAATTCATTGCGAGTTAAATCGATGATGTGATTAAGATAGGAAAAATTCTTTGTTTCAAGATCAAGTGTAAAACCCGCAATGTGGTGGCTATTGCTCACTTGGTTGGTTTGGCCACGACGCAATAACGCAAGAATTCTGGCATGCAACTCTTCAAATGAAAATGGTTTCGTTAAATAATCATCTGCACCTTGCATCAAACCATCTATTTTATCTTTCGTTAGATTTTTAGCCGATAAGATGATCACTTTAGTTTCAATATTTTGCCTTCTGAGTGACTTTAAAATATCCATGCCATCAACATTAGGAAGCATTAAATCTAAAATGATCAAATCATACGGATTCAGCAACGCCATGCTTAAACCTGTTGCACCATCTCCAGCTTCATCAACCGTAAAACCAAGATTATTTAGGCCAACCATAATGCTTCGACGTAACGCTTCAGAATCTTCGATGATCAATAATTTCATAATTTCTCACAGGGTATTAATGCGTTTCAGTATTAAGTAAACACTAAATCAATCACACTCAAATGATAGTAAAGGCTCAATAAAAAGGCCCAACATGTGGACCTTAACTTTTACCAATCACATTGATTATTTTATGAAAAATGGGTAAATAACACCACGCCCCACACCATTGCAGACATGATTAAACTTAATGTCACTATCGCTGAACCGACATTTTTTGCCACACCAGCAAGTTCATGGTAATCCAAACCAACACGGTCAACCACCGCTTCAATCGCGGTATTGGTCATTTCAGCAAATAAGACAAACATCATCGATAACATAATCGCTAATGTGTGCATGGCTGGAATATCAAGCCATAAAGCAATCACCGTTAGCGGCACAAACAATATCAATTCTTGTTGGAACGCGGCTTCATTTTTTACCAACCACTTCACACCATTAGAACTATGTACCAGCGTATACATAAGACGACTGATGCCGGTGCGTTTGACTATTTCTTTTTCGTTCATTTTTAAAACTCAATTAATATTATTTTGATTGGCAAATTGAAAATAAATCTTTTTGATCATTTTTCTCTTTGGTTGTCACACCCATAAAACCAATAACACTATGGAATAAATTATCATGAGAGTAGCCCATTTTTTGAGACTCACTCTTCACACAATCCAGATTAATGTGCTTTTGAGTAGCGTATTGTTTCGGTATCCACATTAACCATGGAACGGTTGTTTGCTCTTTCGGCGCAAGTGCATAAGGCGTGCCATGCAAATATAAACCAAGTTCGCCCAATGACTCACCGTGGTCGGACATATACATCATTGCCACATTATATTTGTCGGAATATTGCTCCAACGTTTTAACCACTTGCGACAAAAAGTAGTCAGTATATACCAATGTATTATCGTAAACGTTAGTTATTTCTTGATCGCTGCATTGCTCTATATCTTTACTATTACACCAAGGTGCAAACTTCGCCTTTTCAGCAGGAAAACGTTGGAAATAGGTTGGCCCATGGCTGCCAATTGTATGCAAGACTAAAAGCTTATTTTTACTGTTATCTGACTCTAAAAATGGCTGTGCTTCTTTTAACATCACTTCATCAAAACACGTTTCTCCATTACATAATTTTGGGTGTTTTTTCGGATCAACATTAATCAACGCGGTTTTTTTCGCCACTCCCTTATCCCCTCCATCATTATCAATCCATAAGGTTTTTACACCACTTTTTGCAATAATATCTAAAGCATTATCTTGACTATTGGCACGTGCTTTTTTGTAATTACTGCGATCCATATTCGAGAACATACACGGGACAGACAATGCGGTATAAGTTCCGCAAGAAGACACATCTTGAAACGAAATTAGCCCTAAGCCTTTGGTATATGGCTCAGTATCACGAGCGTAACCATTGGCCGTAAAATTCATACTACGAGCCGTTTCACCCAAAACAAACACCACTAAAGTCGGTTTTTTATTTTCTACCGGTTTCAACGCAGCGTCTTGCCCAAGAGAAACATACTTTAAAGGCTTTATTAAGAAATTTCTGTTCACATATTGGAACGTATTATAAACATGAGCAGGAATAATCATTTTGTTTAAATACTTATTATTTCTTCCTACCGAGGCATAATCTTTGTAAGTGGTCACTGCAATCAACGCGATTCCACAAACTGCAATCATCACGACAATAATACGACTAAGTAATTCTTTTAGAACAGACGACCTATACTCAAGCTTCACCCACAAGATCAATATCGACGGGATCAGGCCAAACACCACAAAATACAAGGCTGAGCGGAAGGTAAGGTAAAATGAAATTTCAGATGAATTCGTTCCGAAAACATTTTCTACCATCGATATATCAAACAAGATGTTGTACGTCACTATGCCATACAAAGCGATGGCAGAAGTAAGGGTAATAACCGCCATAATCGGTTTAAAAATAGCAGGCCACGCCAGTAAGGAAAATATCACCATAAAGGCAAAACACAGCACAAACGGCGCCGTATAAGGAAACCAAAAATCTGGCACATCGGTGCTTAATGAAAAAATACGACTTACTATTGGGTAGTTCAGCACAAAACCATAGTATATGGAGAGTATGACAATCAAAGTCGTCACTTTCATAGTCGGACGCGAAACGATATTGAACCATTTATTAGACAGAACGTTGCTCATGGGGAAACCTATAAAATCAAAGTGAAGCAAAGATAAACTCTGAAACTTAAGGTTTACTGAAGACAAGCTGAATCTTGCCTTAACTCAACTAAATAACGCTCACAATAAGAAGTAACGACAAATATAAATAGTAAAGATACGGAATAATCGACACTTTGTGCCAACGATAAGATGAGGTAAATGATAACTAATCTTGTTTATGATCATCATGGGGAATAAGATAGAAATACTGTAAATATGAATAAGGAGTTGCTAATGAAAGATATTCCTCTCGGTTTTACAACGGGCCGTGTTATTCAACGTACTGATTGGGCGGAACACCTTTTTTCGCTCACGGTTCAAGTCCCTGCCAATGCTTATCCCTCTCCTGCCTTTATTGCAGGGCAATTTTCAAAACTGGCGTTACTGAATCAACAAGACGAATGGGTAAGACGTGCCTATTCAATGGTGAATAAGCCAACACTTCAAGATGATCAACTGCTGTTAGAATTTCTAATCATCGAGATACCGCAAGGACAGCTCACGCCTCACTTAGGACATTTACAGATCGGGGATGATATTTATGTCGGCACTCAACCTTCAGGATTTATGACATTAGAGGAAGTCCCAACCAATACAAAAGATTTATGGATGTTGTCTACCGGTACTGGCATCGGCCCATTTTTATCGATATTAGAAGAAACAAAATCATGTCAAAACTTTGAACACTTAGTTTTAGTACATGCCGTACGCACTCAAGCTGAGTTAGTTTATAAAGAGAAAATCATTGAGTTAATGAAAGCGTATCAAGGCAAGCTTCGTTATGTTCCCATTGTTTCGCGTGAAACAGTAAAAGGAGCGTTACAAGGCCGAATTCCTTCTGTACTTGAATCAGGCCAATTAGCCGCAGCCGCTCATGTTCCATTAACCAAAGAACATAGCTTCTTTTATTTATGCGGCAATCCAAACATGGTGCACGACACCAGAGATACACTAGAAGCAATGGGCTATAAAAAACATTTAAGGCGTGAATCCGGTCAATTTAGTTTCGAAAATTATTGGTAATGATTATCGGAATATATTGGTGGTGAATTCGGATAATCATTATCCCTATATAGATTTTTATCTCGCTACTGCCTTCAACTTGCAGTAGCGAATTTAGCCCTTCCTAGTTAAAGAAAAATAGTCCGCCTTCCCTCCTGTCATCTACCTTTCAAATTACTGTCACACAACTGTCATACTTCAACCTTAGAGTGGCTCTCGTCAACTGAATAACTCAACGGCATGATGCCACTAAAGGAAATTAGGTATGAAAAAAACATTAATCAGCACCTTAGCAATTCTTGGTGTACTAGGCGCAACTTCTGTATCAGCAAAAGAAACGATCTCTGCGGTTGGTTCAAGCAGTGTTACCCCATTAATGGAAGTGTTCTCCGAAACTTATACCAAAGCAAATCCAGATGTTTTCATTGAAGTTCAAGGCCCTGGCTCATCGGCTGGGATTAAAGCGGCAAAAAATGATTCTGCCGATTTAGGCATGTCATCTCGCAATCTAAAACCTGAAGAAAAAGAATCAAACTTAAAAGAAGAAATCATCGCTCATGATGGTATCGCAGTGGTGGTTAACCCAAAAAACACTGTGAAAGGTTTAACGGCTGCACAAGTTACCTCAATCTACAAAGGTGAAGTTTCAAACTGGAAACAAGTCGGCGGCGAAGATAAGCCTATCGTAACCATTACACGTGATACGGCTTCAGGTACGCGCGGTGCTTTTGAAGACATCATGGATCTGAAAATGAAAGTCAACAAAATAGAAGTTTCTGCAATTTCTCAGCGTGCTCAAGTGGCTAATGGTAACGGCGGTCTAAAAACCATGGTGGCAAGTAACCCTTACGCGATTGGCTACATTTCATTAGGCACGGTTGATAACTCTGTCCATGCTTTATCGATTGATGGTGTTGATGCAACGGTTGCGAATATTAAAAACGGCACTTACAAAGTTTCTCGCCCATTCCTTGTGTTATACCACGAAGGTAAACCTTCACCATCAGCACAAAAGTTCCTTGATTGGATGTTAACGAAAGATGCACAAAAACTCGTGACATCTCATGGCTACATCGACATCCACTAAGATTTCAAACGCTACCCTTTAAATTATTGCTGAGTTCGTGAGAGCTCAGCTTATTTTCCATTTCGGCTATTATTCATTTAAATGATAAACCGAAATGTGAGTTTGATTATGACCATCGCCACTGCTTGTTATCTCATCTGAGTAATAAACAAATAGTGACTAAAAAATAGTGACAAGCTTATGAATACTGTCGCCAAAACGAAAAAGACAACCGATCATCGCGAACCACATGTTGATCTTAGTCAAAGTATGGATGTAAGTCCTAAACCAAATCTGCGCCAAAAGTCAGGTATCGATTGGAGAGAGAGAATCTTCCACATCCTGTTTTTAGGCAGTGCGATTGTAGGGATCGTTTCACTGGCGCTTATCGCCTATTTTATTGTTGCGGAAAGTCTTCCTGCCTTTAAAGCTGTTGGCGTCTCGGCCATTGTCTTTGGTGATAACTGGTTACCACCAGCGCTCTATGGCATTTACACTATGATCGTCGCCTCTGTCGTCTCGACATTTGGCGCAGTTGTAGTCGGAGTTCCAATTGGATTATTAACGGCTGTTTTTATTGCCGAGATTGCGCCTAAAAAACTGGCGGACGTCATCCGTCCTGCAGTGGAATTACTGGCAGGTATTCCATCGGTTGTTTACGGCTTCTTCGGGCTAATAATCATCGTACCGCTCATTCAAAACATCTTTAATATTCCCGCGGGTAATACCATTTTAGCGGGGATAATCGTTCTAGGCGTCATGATCCTTCCCACGGTAATTACTGTATCAGAAACCTCAATTCGAGCCGTACCTCAAGCTTATAAAGAAGCATCATTGGCACTCGGAGCCTCTAAAACTTACACCATCTTTAAAGTCCTCGTTCCGGCGGCTCGATCTGGCATTATGACGGCGGTTATTTTAGGTATCGCACGCGCACTTGGTGAAACGATGGCAATCATAATGGTAATGGGCAACGCCCCCGCGATGCCAGAAGGGATCTTAGATTCTGCTCGAACCTTAACGGCTAACATTGCGATTGAAATGTCATACGCAAGTGGCATTCATGCAAGTGCACTCTATGCTACTGGTGTGGTTTTACTCGCCTTTATCATGATTTTAAATGCTGGTTTGCTTTACCTTAACCGCCAGAAAGCGAGGTAATTCTTATGACTATTCACTCTACACAAATCGATGATCAATCCGTACTTTCTCAACCAGTAATGTCTCAACCCGTTATCTCTCAAGAGTTGCGTCACAAGTTAAAAAAGCAGCGTCAATTCAAAGATGTATTAATGAATGTGTTTATTTGGGTTTCTGCTGGATTAACGGTTGGATTTTTATTTTGGATCATGTGGTACATCCTGTCGAACGGCTTACAGTATGTTGATTGGAATTTCATCACCGATGATTACACCCGTACAGGAGATGAGCAGGGTATCTTCCCGATGATTATTACTACCATTTATATGGTTATTGCCTCTATTGCCGTTGCCGCGCCACTGGGTATTATGACCGCAATCTACTTAACGGAATACGCTAAACCAGGTAGTAAATTAGTCAAAGTCATTCGTTTTTGTACCGAATCTTTAGCCGGTATCCCATCGATTATCTTTGGCTTATTTGGCATGACGTTTTTTGTCACTGTAATGGGATTTGGTTTTTCTCTCTTATCCGGTGCATTAACGCTCAGTATTTTGATTCTGCCTGTGATTATTCGAACCACTGAAGAATCGTTAATGGCGGTAGCACAGACTTACCGTGAAGGATCTTATGGTTTGGGCGCGTCTAAAATCTACACTATTTGGCGCTTAATTCTACCCAGTGCCATGCCCGGTATTATTACCGCGGTCATATTGAGCATTGGCCGCGTTATTGGTGAGTCTGCTCCGGTCTTTTTAACCGCTGGTATGGTCGCGCGGATCCCTGAATCCGTGTTTGACTCAGGCCGAACCTTAACCGTACATCTTTACAAACTCACCACCGAGCTATTTACCATCGATGAATGGAACCAAGCTTATGGCACTGCCACTGTTTTGATTGTATTAGTCCTCATCATCAACATGCTAACCAAATTACTCGGCAGTCGCTTTAATAAAGCCAATTACTAATACGGTATATATCAGCACTAACGCTGAACTTAAATGATTACTGACAAATCCGCTTCTCTTCATCATCGAAATAAGCGGATTTGAAAAGAAAAGAGAATGATAAAATGAACAAATTTAATATTGAAAATCTAGACTTATTTTACGGCGACAACCAAGCATTAAAAAGCATCAACCTACCCATCCCACAAAAGAAAGTAACCGCATTAATCGGCCCTTCAGGTTGTGGTAAATCAACTTTACTTCGCTGCTTAAACCGCATGAATGATTTAATTGCTGGCGTAAAAATTACCGGTAAAGTCACCATGGATGATAATGATATCTACGGTAATATTGATGTAGCGGATTTACGCATTAAAGTAGGAATGGTATTTCAAAAACCAAACCCATTTCCAATGAGCATTTATGAAAACGTGGCTTATGGATTGCGAGCTCAAGGAATTAAAGATAAGAAACACATTGATGCCGTGGTCGAGAAATCATTACGTGGTGCAGCCTTATGGGATGAAGTAAAAGCCCGCTTGAAATCCCATGCCTTTGGCCTATCGGGTGGTCAACAGCAACGTTTATGCATTGCCCGCACGATTGCCATGCAGCCAGATGTTATTTTAATGGATGAGCCAACTTCAGCGCTTGATCCTATTGCAACGCATAAAATTGAAGATTTGATGGAATCTCTGAAAAAAGAATTCACCATTGTGATCGTCACTCACTCTATGCAGCAGGCACGTCGGATATCAGATCGTACGGCTTTCTTCTTAATGGGAGAACTGGTTGAACACAATGAAACGTCTGTCATCTTTAGTAACCCAAAGGACGACCGTACCCAAGGCTATGTAAACGGTGATTTTGGTTAATAACCAGGCAAGACTATATTAAAAGAATAACTATAAAAGCGATGGAACTTTGCCCCTCAACTTAGAGGGGCTTTTTTGTATTAAGGATCTAATCTGCTTTCCTCATTAAACGGTTTTATCTAAACAAAATTTAACCACAAAAATCACATGCCCCTAAGAGCTTATTGCTAAATATAAAACGGTGGCAGCAGTACGAGAGGAAACCTGCATTTTTTTCAATAAACTTTTCATATGCACTTTGACTGTCGATTCTGAAATAAACAGGTGATCAGCAATTTGTTTATTGCGGTATCCCTTAGCCACTTCTTTTAAAATCTGCATTTCTCTGTCAGTGAGTTGATCCAATACATTTTCTTTATTATCTCGGTTCAGTAAGTGCTCATGTACTAAATCGCTGTACACTCGATTACCTAATTGAGCCTGTTGCAACAAACGAATCAATTCTTCTGGTTCAGTATCTTTTAATAAATAACCATCCGCTTCCGCTTTGATCAAGGTATCAATATCCGCTGGGTTATCCGATACCGTCAAAATGATAATTTGGCTGTCGATGCCTTCTTTACGCATCGCTTTAAGCGTATCTAACCCCGACATGCCTTTCATATTTAAATCCAATAGAATCATATCGGGTTGATGTTGATGGGCCAATGCAATCGCCTCTACACCATTACTGGCTTCTGCCACGACTTCGAAACAATCCTCAAGGCCAAGTAACTGACCAATACCACGACGCATTAAAGGATGATCATCAACTAATATAACTTTACACACTTTCATTCTTATATTCCTTTGTGTCCATATCCATAGTGAGCTTCACTTCGCAACCTGACCCTATTTGGGTATTAAATTCACACGTTGCCAACAGCCTTGAAGCTCGCTCTTGCATAATAGATAATCCGTAATGATTCGGCTTTGGTTGTGCAGGATCAAACCCAATACCATCATCTATTATGCTAACCACTATTTGTCTATTCTCTACACCACAATATACGGTAATCTCATCACACTCAGCATGCTTTATTGCATTCAAAACTGCCTCCCGAATAACTTGTAATAAATGTACTTGCTGCTGGGCATCCAGTTCAATTGAAAGCAATTGATTGTCTATCACTAACATCGCGTTGGTTTGAGCGTCCAGTGGTATCAACATTTGATTAAGTGCTTCACCGAAATCTGCTTCTTTAATATTGAGCCTAAAGGTACTCAATAACTCTCGAAGTTGAGTATAGGCTTGTGACAAAACCAAATCGACTTCTTGAACAATTTCGGTTGAAATCGTACAGCGTTGTTGGCAAAAATCTTGATCCAAATTACGGCGTAAGAGTGTCATTTGAATTTTCAAATACGATAAAGACTGCGCTAACGAATCATGTAATTCTCGTGCGATCGTGGCACGTTCTTCCATTAAAATTAATTGCTCAATTTGCTTTTGACTATGATTAAAAAATAACGCCCGAGCAAATATACGTCCAATATTGTCCATTAGCACTTTTTCAGCATCGTCCGTTTGGTGTTGCCAGCGAAGCTGCCCTAACAACATACCATTAATCTCTAATTGGTATGAATGCCAAGGTACATTCCGTTCAAAACCAGATTGAAGTTCTGTATGACCGCCCCCTTTCTCATCTATCCACAACTGACAAGCGATCATCCCTTCCACGTTATTGAGGGAATCGATAACATCTTGATAATTATGGGTAGCTAAACGTGAGCTTGAAAGCGCTTCAGAACAATCATAAAGGATCTGTAACGATGAGTTAGCATGTTGTAATTCATGGGTTTTTTTATCGACAGCAGCTTCCAATCCTTGATAAAATTGCTTTAATTCTTTAGCCATATCTTGATAACTGAGCGCTAAGACACCCAATTCTGTTTCATTGTGCATATCGACTTGAATAGTAAAGTTTTTATCTCGGATTTGCCGGCTCGCATCAAGCAGTTGATCGAGCGGCTTTACCACTTTTTTACGCACAAAATTCACAATGCCAATCGTAATAAATAAAATCAGCCCTAAACATCCACCCCCAATCCAAGATAATAGTTTAAGTTTATCCTCTGAGAATTCTTGCAAACTAAACACAAAATTATCAATCTGATCGACCAAGCTTTGTACATCATTTAAATATAATGCTCTTTCAGGTGATACTAATAATTGGTGAAGCCTATCCCAACGTTGAACGATGGCTTGATACTGCTGTTGGATAGTTTCAGGGACCAAGAAACTATTGAGAGATTGCATGGCAGAGGAATGCAATGATTGCCCGAATAAATCGATATGATATTCCAGCTCTGGCGACTGTTTTTGTAAATCATACGCCAGCCGATAACTTTGCATCCGTAATGAACCTGCTACGTTCACCACTTCAGCATCACGCAAGCTATAAGATAACGTTATTAATGCCGTTCCTGTGGTTAAAATAACGAGAAATAATATGTACAACAATCCTTTACCAATTCTGGTCGCGATAGGTGTTTTCAACTCTTTCAAGTTATACTGCTTTACATTTGAGCTCACTTTATAACCTTTCAACGAAATATAGAGGCGAGAAAGCACTCATTAATTTTTCATGTTACTTGATGAATAAAAAAAGTGTGAAGTTTATGCACCAAATAAATTGATCTGAAACAAATTATTCATATCTTTACCTCTTTAGGGGTATTTATGCTTTACTATAAGAAACTACAATTTATAAGGATATAAAAGTATGAATTTACTACATAAGATTTATTCTAATGTAGGCAAAACTGGACAAAGGTGAGTACGTGGCCAGTCAATCGATAAATATATCAAGACGCCAACTTTTTACACGTAAGAAAACATCTGAAACCCCACATCTTCCTTGGGCAAAAGAAGACCGATTTACCGATATGTGTACTCAATGTGGCGCTTGTATTAAAAATTGCCCTGAACATATCATTCAAATTGGAGATGGTGGATTTCCTGTAGTGGATTTTCAAAAAGGCGAATGTACTTTTTGTTATCAATGCGCTGAAGTATGTCCTGAGCCGTTGTTTTTTCCTAAACACGAGCCCGCATGGACAGCCAAAGCAAGCATTCAACACACTTGCCTTGCGAAACAAAATGTCGAATGCCGAAGTTGTGGTGAAATGTGTGAAACCCAAGCCATACGATTTAAATTAGCCGTTGGTGTCGTTGCTCAACCTTATATTGAATCTGAAGATTGTAATGGTTGTGGTGCTTGTGTTTCAGTCTGTCCAACTGATGCAATACAGATCAAGTTAACGTAAAGAAAAGATAAAACTAACTTAACAATAAAACTGACCTAAAAGAGAGCGGTAATATATGGCGCTAAATGAAGTGCACATTTCAAGCTTAGTGGTTCATGTCGTACCAAAGCATCTAACAGAGATAAAAACAAAAATAGAATCTTTAGATGGTGTGGAAATTTACGGCGAAAGTGAAGCAGGCAAATTAGTTGTCGTGGTTGAAACTCAAAATCAAGGTTATATCACTGATACTATTGATGTAATTAACAACCTCGAACATGTACTGAATGTTGCTTTAATTTTTCATCAAATTGAAAGTGATCTTGAAGATGATGAAATGAGCGACACACAATTTGTAAGTGCTGAGTAATTCAGCCAAAAACAAGAAAACACCAATAATTATAATTAATGACGATATGACTGGATTCAAATCTGAGGGAAAAGTATGAAGATGACAAGACGCGCGTTTGTAAAAGCAAACGCAGCCGCTTCAGCCGCGGCAGTAGCAGGGATAAGCCTTTCAGCCTCTGCTACGAACCTGATTGTAAGCTCTGATGAAACCGCAATAAAATGGGACAAAGCCCCTTGCCGCTTTTGTGGTACTGGCTGTTCAGTTTTAATCGGGACTCAAAATGGCAAGGTCGTTGCAACACAAGGCGATCCAGAAGCTCCTGTAAACAAAGGCCTTAACTGCATCAAAGGCTACTTCCTATCAAAAATCATGTACGGTAAAGATCGTTTAAATACGCCATTGCTTCGTATGAGCAACGGTAAATTTGATAAAAATGGTGACTTTGCACCCGTCTCATGGGACGCCGCTTTTGACATCATGGCAGAGAAATTTAAAAAGGCCATTAAAGAAAAAGGCCCAACGAGTGTCGGCATGTTTGGCTCTGGTCAATGGACTGTAATGGAAGGTTACGCCGCTTCTAAATTGATGAAAGCAGGTTTTCGCTCTAATAACATTGATCCAAACGCTCGTCACTGTATGGCTTCTGCCGTGGTTGGCTTTATGCGCACCTTTGGTATTGATGAACCAATGGGTTGCTATGATGACTTCGAGCACGCGGATTCATTCGTGCTTTGGGGCTCAAACATGGCTGAAATGCACCCTGTTCTATGGACTCGTATCACCGACCGCCGTTTAAGTCATCCTCATGTTAAGGTGAATGTCCTTTCTACTTACTACCATCGTAGTTTCGAATTAGCCGATAAAGGAATGATTTTTCATCCTCAATCTGATTTGGCTATTGCAAACTTTATTGCCAATTACATTATTCAAAATGATGCGGTTAATTGGGATTTTGTTAACAAGCATACCCACTTTAAACAAGCGGTAACCGATATTGGTTATGGTCTCCGTGATGAAGACCCGCTGCAAGTTAAAGCTAAGAATGCTAACTCAGGCGCTATGTCTGATATTTCATTTGAGCAATACAAAAAATCCGTTGCTCCTTACACATTAGAAAAAACAGTCGAAATGTCAGGTGTGTTGCCTGAAGATCTTATCGCAATGGCGAAACAATACGCCGATCCAAAAACCAAAGTGATGTCGCTTTGGACTATGGGGATGAACCAACATACCCGTGGCGTTTGGATGCAAAGCTTGGTGTACAACCTGCACTTATTAACTGGCAAAATTTCCGAACCTGGCAATAGCCCATTCTCATTAACGGGTCAGCCGTCAGCTTGTGGTACTGCCCGTGAAGTAGGCACATTCTCGCATCGCCTTCCGGCTGATTTAGTCGTCACAAATCCGGCACACCGTAAAACGGCGGAGAAAATTTGGAAACTGCCTGAAGGGACAATTCCAGCAAAACCTGGCTTCCACGCTGTGGAACAAGATCGCATGCTAAAAGATGGTAAGTTAAACGCTTACTGGGTGATGTGTAACAACAACATGCAAGCAGGTCCAAACATCAATACTGATCGTCTACCGGGCTACCGTAATCCAGAAAACTTTATTGTATGTTCTGATCCATATCCAACGGTAACCGCGCAAGCCGCCGACCTTGTTCTACCAACGGCAATGTGGGTAGAAAAAGAAGGCGCTTACGGCAATGCTGAACGCCGTACTCAAGCTTGGTATCAACAAGTATCCCCAGTTGAAGGCGCAAGATCCGATCTTTGGCAAATCATGGAATTTGCAAAACGCTTCAAAATTGAAGAAGTGTGGGATGCAGAGCTAATGGCAAAAGCGCCAGAGCTTCGCGGCAAAACCATGTACGACATTTTATTCCGTAATGGCAATGTAGATAAGTTCCCATTAGAAGAAGCACAAGATCTTAACGATGATGCAAAATCAGCAGGCTTCTATATCCAAAAAGGCTTATTTGAAGAATACGCAACATTTGGTCGTGGCCATGGGCATGATTTAGCCCCGTACGATGTTTATCACACAGTGCGCGGCTTACGTTGGCCTGTCGTTGATGGTAAAGAAACCTTATGGCGTTTTAACCCGGAATATGACCCATACGCAAAACGTGAAGGTCGTGATTTCTACGGTCAGCCAGATGGTAAAGCTCTGATCATTTCAGCGCCATACGAAGCGCCACCAGAAGTGCCAGATGAAGAGTTCGATCTTTGGTTATGTACTGGTCGCGTTCTTGAGCATTGGCACACAGGCACCATGACTCGTCGTGTACCTGAACTCTATAAAGCCGTACCTGACGCACTTTGCTACATTCATCCCGATGATGCAGAAAGCCGTAATTTACGCCGTGGTGATGAGGTGTTAATGCAATCCCCTCGTGGTGAAGTACGTGTTCGTGTTGAAACTCGCGGTCGAAACCGTCCGCCAAAAGGCTTGGTCTTTGTACCTTTCTTTGATGCTCGTATCTTAGTCAATAAATTGATTCTTGATGCAACTGACCCGCTATCTAAGCAGACTGACTATAAAAAATGTCCTGTGAAGATCACAAAAGTGGCTAGCGTTTAAGCATATTGCATATAAAAATCAAAGAAATCGGAGAAGATTATGAAAAAAATCATCATGGCATTCGTCGCAGCTTCAATGCTGATCATCGGTGCAGTGCAAGCAGAAGATGCAAGTGACCAAATCACCCCAGTGGTAACAAATCCTGGCGGTAATGGTGGCTTGCAATCATTACGTGGGGCAAGTGAATTAGAATCCACTCGCCCAGCGGATAGTTTTAAACGCTTTCCTAAAGATCACCAATTAGAAAGTAATTATGTGTATCAACCACCATTGATCCCACATACGATTCGTAACTATGAAGTCTCTTTAAACGTTAATAAATGCCTCTCTTGTCATAGTTGGAAAAATGCCAAAGAAATGGGTGCGACTAAAATCAGTGTGACCCACTATGTGAACCGTGAAGATGCTGTGCTATCTGATGTTTCGCCTCGTCGTTACTTCTGCTTGCAGTGCCACGTACCACAAGCTGATGCTAAACCTTTGGTCGGAAACGAATTCCAACGAGTTGATTCGTTAAAATAAAACGCTGCGCTTAATTGGGGTAACCGTATTGTTACTCCAGTTAAACGAAAAGAGAGAATATTATGAAAATCATTAAAAATTTCTGGAAGCGTTTATCCACGCCAAGTAAAGCCGCGGCAGGGATCATACTGCTAATGGGCTTTATGGGGGGGCTATTATTCTGGGGTGCATTTAACACCGGAATGGAAGCAACCAATACCGAAGAATTTTGTTCAGGCTGCCACGCGCCGATAGTAAAAGAGATCCGTGAAACCATTCACTACTCTAACCGATCTGGTGTGCGTGCTATTTGTTCTGACTGTCACGTCCCTCATAAATGGACCGACAAAATTGTGCGTAAAGTGCAAGCATCAAAAGAACTGTTATTCCATTTCATCGGTACGATTGATACAGAAGAAAAATTCAAAGCACGCCGTGGCCACCTCGCACACCGAGAATGGCAACGAATGAAAGACAACGACTCGAAAGAGTGCCGTAACTGTCATCAGTTCAATTATATGGATTTCTCAGAACAAGGGCCTCGTGCTGTTAAACAACACTCCACCGCATTGGCAGACGGCGACAAAACTTGTGTCGATTGTCACAAAGGTATTGCCCACAAACTACCTGACATGAGAGATGTGGAAGGCTGGTAACCAGTCAGCTCACCACTCTAATCAGAAATAGGAAGAGGAAAATTAATGGGTACTTTAGAATACGTAATGTGGCACGTCTTAGGTTATGCCGCGATGCCAGTGATTATTTTAGGTGGGTTTGCCGCCGTTGCTGCCATTTGTATTTTTATTTTATCGATGACTAAAGATAAACAAATCGATTAATTAAATACACAGAGCTCCATGAAAAAGCCCCATTCATTTAAATAATGAGTGGGGCTTTTTAATAACATTGAATCCATTACTTAATATTAAGCATTTGACCAATTGTTATTTTATTAGGACTTTTAATGTCAGAATTCAATTGAAGTAAATCATCTAATGACATGTCATGCGCTTTTGCAATCGCCCAAAGGGTGTCATGCTCTTTAACGGTATATACCTTAGCCGCATCTTCAGATTGTTGTTGCAATGCTTCTTGATCTGTTTGTAACTGTGCTACAGACTCAGCCGTCATTTCAGATTGAGCTTGTTGCTCTTGTAGCCTACTTTCTAACGCTTGAATTTGTTCGGTATTTTTATTTTGCTGCTCCGTCATTTCATCATTAGATGCACAACCAGCCAGAATACCAATCGAAAGAGCGGTAACCGCTAATTTAGATATTTTGTTCATAATAAACTCCCTATAAAAGATCCACTTCATTATTAAAATACCAATATAACCCTAACAAAGAAATGAAGAGTTCGCCATAAATCGCGTTGTTATTGACCTTCTCTTGACGTGATTAACATACAACATCCACATTCACGGATAACAGCAATACCGTAACGTAGCTTAAGTGCCACGTGGATGCTTGATTGATAAAAAACAGAGAAGCCAAATAAGAAATGAAGCACAAGTTATGTTCTCATGCTTCATTTTTTAATTAACATTTCGATTATTTATTTAACTGTAATTGATAAACCGCAAAACCAACCTCATCGGTCGCGACTTTTTTCATTGGATACTGAGCGTTAGCCTGAATAAATTTAGCCGCTTTATCACTTGGTGACGTTTCAAAACGGACATCTAAATTCGCTTTAGTTTTAATCGGTGCAAATGACCAATTGTTATCGGCACTTGGCGTAACTTGACCTTGTTCTTTACTCACCCGAGAAATATAGTCAGCTAAAATGGTACGGTTTTCATCCGGTGAATCAAACGCAACATATTTAGATCCCGTGCCTGCAAATTTTTCGCCGTAAGCACGATAATTATTCGTCGCAACGATAAAGGTTTGTTGAGGATTAATAGGCTCGCCGTTATAAGTTAAATGAACAATACGTTGAGAGTCCGGATGAACCGCTTTACATTCACCATCATATTTAGCTGGCTGAGTCACATCAATTTGATAGTTAACGCCATCAATCACATCATAATTATAAGTGCGGAAATCATTCCAATTAATCAAAGATTGCGGTTCGCTACTGTTTGGATCGATTTGGTTAAACTGCCCCGCCGAACATTCAAGCCATTCTTTAACATCTGCGCCCGTAACTTTTAGCGCCACTAACGTATTAGGATACAAGTATAAATCCGCCGCATTACGGAAGGTCAGCTCACCCGCTTCAACTTCAGTGAAGTTACCCGGATCGTTCTTACGACCACCTGCCTTAAAGGGTGCAGCCGCAGCCAACACTGGCAAGCCATCAAGATCAGGATCGCCTTGAATAAAGCGTTCGGCATAATCTTTTTGCGCCATATTAACGATTTGGACCGTTGGGTCATCTTGAACTAACGACAAGTAGCTATACATATTAGCGCTGGCTTTGCCAATTGGTTGGTTAACAAAGTTTCGAGTAGCGGCATGATCAGAATCTAACGCGTTTTTAATTTGCATATCTTCTGCTGCTAACGATTTATTCTTCGTGGCATCGAAAATAGGACGTGCCTCAGCGCGACCTTTTGTAACCTGCCAACGACCATTTTTTTCTTTTAACACCAAGTCCATCACACCAACATGGCTTCCCCAGCGGCCAGGCATCACCGAAGCAATACCATTAATGGTGCCATTTTCAATATCGACACCGTCTAAATGGGCAAACTCTTTACTCGGGAATACCGCATGAGCATGACCAAATGCAATGGCATCAATACCTTGCACTTGGGTTAAATAATATGCGGAGTTTTCTGCACCTTGTTTATAAGGGTCAACCGATAGACCAGAGTGAGCGATCGCAATGATCACATCAGCGCCTTCTTTGCGCATTTTAGGCACTAATTCTTGAGCCGTTTGTTTAATATCTTTAACCGTTATTTTTCCGTTAAGGTTCTTCTTATCCCACACCATAATCTGTGGCGGTACAAAACCAATATAGCCCACTTTTATTTTTTGATTCTTACCATCTGTATCTTTAAATTGATACGTTTTAATAATATAAGGATTGAAGTAATGCTTACCTGATTTCGCTTCATAAACATTCGCATTTACATAAGGGAATTTCGCGTCATTAGTGGCTTCAGCTAAAAAATCCAAACCATAATTAAACTCATGATTACCAATATTGCCGACATCATATCTCAACAAATTCATCGCTTTATAAGCGGGGTGAACCTCACCAGGCTGTAGTCCTTTCGAGGCAATATAATCCCCCATAGGGCTACCCTGAATAAGATCCCCATTATCCACCAGCACACTATTAATTACTTCTTCGCGGGCTTTCTCGATTAACGTTGCCGCGCGCACTAAGCCAATTTTTTCTGATGGCTTATCTTTGTAGTAATCGTAATCCATGTAATTAGCATGAATATCTGTAGTTTCAATAACACGTAAATGAATAGTATCCGCAAAAGTAGGGTTTGACAGGCTGATCATCCCGATCAATACCGACAAAGAAAGAGGGTGACGAACGATTTTCATTAAGTACTCCATACTAGATTGTTTAAATAACGCGAGATATATAACAGGTTGGTGCGATAATAAATCAGCTTACATATTATTTATGTGACGATGGGCATGCGAATACGATTCACTCTTCAGTTTTAATCCATTGTCATCTCTCTTTAAGTGCTATTTTGACGCTATATCAACAAATATTTTGCGCCAATCACGAAGTTCATCATGATAATGATCAAGTTGTTTTGGGGACATTTGTTGTATGACTTGAACTAACATATCAACCGTAATGGCGCTATTTTGTTGTAATTTAACCTTTAGTTGCTGGGTGTATAGATTTTCAGGTTCAAGTAATGTAGTGCTAAATTTATTCTTAAATGCACTGGACTCATTACGTTGTAAAAATAACACCTGTAATTCTGCTTTATTGATGAGCTGCTGATTAAACCACTCATGACTCATTAATGGGCGCTCCAAGCTCCATTGCTTTACATTTCGATCCTGCGTAGCAGAAAGATCGCCGATCCATTTCTCAAGTATTTTCACCATTCTTTTATACGATTTATCTCGATTTTCTTCTTCAGATAAATCTTTGTAGTCTGCATATTCCTCTTGATACTTTTCCTGTAACGATACAAAAAGCTCATCGCCTTGCGCTTGGTCCAATGTCATAAATAAATCATATAAATGTGGCATAACCTGAATAGCAATCTGTCTTGAATAGCCTTTTAATTGGTCATATTCTTTTCCTATTTGACTGACATTCACTTCTGATGGTTTCAAAAGCAACACTCGATCGATATAAGAAATATAAGTGGGTAACTGCTTTTGCCGATGCCATTCTTTCACCTCGTTAACTGACTGCTTCAACATAGACTCTTGCTTATCATTTAACGACACATATTGATCAACATATTGAGCTGCCATCCAATCTAATCGATCATACAAAAACTGCGTTGAACACCCCGTAAACAATATGATACTGGTGAGGATGATGACTCGTTTTAACATAATGTTCCTGTGCCTTTTTGTCGTTTGTCTTACTTTAGTTTAGTGCTTTTCGCAAAACTGAGTGCTTACCGTCAAAATAGGTCATAAATCGCAACAAGCAAATAAACATAGTATCGGTAATAAATAAGATTACTCAATAATAAGGTGCGTAGATTTCTACTACTGCCATTCTTGGCTAAGTGTTAAGATTATTGATACGTTAATAATCTTAATAAAGGACACTCTCATGAACACCACGACTGCATTTCCAATCGGAACACCAGGCCAAAAATGGACCAATATTGAAAAACGCCAGTGGTTAGAACAAACCAGTGTAAAACGTTCTTATTTCGAGGAAGTGGTACCAAAAATTGATGCGCTAAAAAATCAATTTGACGTTTTTCAATATGGTGAATTGCAATACGATAATAATCCGGTTGGGGAAGACCGTTATCCATTATGGGCCCTCAAAACTCGTGACTGGGATACCAATAAACCAACCATTTTAGTCACCGGTGGTGTTCACGGCTACGAGACTAGTGGCGTACACGGCGCACTTTTATTTGCTCAAACAGAAGAAAAAAATTACCAAGCTGATTTTAATATTATTATCGCGCCATGTGTCAGCCCTTGGGGATACGAAACTATTAATCGTTGGAACCCTGAAGCTCTAGATCCTAATCGTAATTTTACAGCCAATAGTCCGGTTCAAGAATCAGCCGCTTTAATGAGAATGGTAGCGGATTTAAACGTGTCGATTTTAGCCCATATTGATTTACACGAAACCACGGATACAGATGAATTAGAGTTTCGTCCAGCGCTCGCCGCTCGTGATGGTATTGAATGCAAAAAAGGCTCTATTCCTGATGGATTTTATACGGTAGGAGACACAGAAAAAGACGATGATGCCCTGCAAAAAGCTATTATCGATTCCGTCCGTAAAGTCACTCACATTGCACCAGCCGATGAAAACAACCAAATCATAGGTTCTGATGAAACTCAAAATGGCGTAATTAATTACCCGTTAGCGACGCTTGGGTTATGTGCCGGCTTTACCGATTATCAATACTGCACAACGACCGAAGTGTATCCAGATAGCCCTAAAGTAACCAATGATGAATGCAACCGCGCTCAAGTAGCCGCTATTGTCGGCGCTCTCGATTATATTCTGACTACAATTAAATGATCACCCGTCGCGTTACACTTTAAAATTGCCAATAAGCAAACCAGCAAATAAAAGGAACAGAGCAGTATGGCTGACATTCATGTAAAAGAAGACCTCGATATCATCGATTACCTAACCGTAGGTTTATATCGTTTAAGCTTCGGTGTGTCAGCCATTGCCATGGTGTTGTATAACGTCATTCCTTTTGACTATGCGAGCAAACTGTTAATTTGCAGTTCCTTGGTTGCGGCGGCTTGTATGCATATTTATGATAAAAAAATCCGCTGGATAATTTTAGGCAGTGCTCTATTCTCAGTCTGCTGGCTTATGCTTGGTATTGCGCCCATTTTAGCCATTGGCGCAAGCTTTTTAGTGACGAGCGCATTAACCATCAAAGAGTACTACTGCTTTCGAATTTACTTAGTTCGAATTACGCCAGTCGTGCTGATTTTATATTGGCTAAGCTTATTAATATCAGTTTCCTCTATCCTGACGCACGGTTTCGCTATTGCTTCTTTTCTACTGTTAATAGGAATGTGCATCGCTAAATTTCGCCAACCTTTTCATTTCGATATTGGCGATAAAAGTAAATTTCAGGTTTAATTCTCACAGTCTTATTTCACCACTCAAACTATAGGGATAAATATATTGACCTTATCCTAATGGTAACCTTTATGCTTGAGTCATCTTCAATAATTTTGACTTAACTTTAAAGGAACTCCAATGAAACTCACTTCATTTTTCGCTCTCGCTTTAGCTTTATCTGCAAATTCTGTTTGGGCAAACCAAGCCGATGACTTTGCTAACCTAACGGCGCCACAAGCCTTAGAGAAATCGCATGAATATCACGGTAAAGGCACCGCTTCAATTCAAGTATTTCCGGATCATATTCTGGCGAAATTTAACGACGGCAGCCAAACTAAAATCCCAACGGGAGAGCAACATTTATTGTCTATCGCTCCCTACGAATACCAAACTCACCCTTGTGGATTTCATGTGCCAACCGGTTGCCAAGGTGAATTAGTTGAAAAATCCATGCAAGTGAAAATCACCGATTTAGACACTAAACAAGTATTGAAATACGGTATGGTCAAAACACAAAAAGATGGCTTTATTGATTTTTGGATGCCAAAAGGTAAGAAAAATTTAGAATTTACTTTTACTTACAACGGAAAAACCGTCACTCAAATTCTAAGTACTGAAGATGACGCTAAAACCTGTATCACCACGATGCAGTTGAGCTAATACTTTACGCTTCGCCAAAAATAAAAGTTCACAACTTAATAGGTTGTGAACTTTTTTATTTATTTCGATAACTTATGCTGTTTATAACGTACAATTGCGCCTTACTTTTTCGCCTACCTTCAAAGGTCTACTCGTGGCTTTAAAACCAACTATTTATAAATTTCGTATCGCTCTCACCGACATAAATAATGACCATTACGACTCACTCAATCTAACCGTGGCTCAACACCCGTCTGAGAATAATGAGCGTATGATGGCAAGAGTGCTTGCTTATTGCTTAAATGCGCAGCCCGATCTTCAATTTACCAAGGGCTTATCAAGCATTGAAGAACCAGACATTTGGGTGAAATCGTTAGACGACCAATTATTGCATTGGATTGAAGCCGGTGAGCCCGATTTTGATCGCGTAAAAAAAGCTAGTCGTATCGCGAAACGTGTCAGCATTTACAGTTTCAATACCAAAACCGATGTATGGTGGAAGCAAAATCAAACTAAATTCGCCACACTCAATGCGGAAATTTTCCGTCTAGACCCGGCTGGAGTGGTAGAATCGACTAAGATGATCGCTCGAACTTTAGATTTAGGTGTCATGATTTCAGGCAATACCATTTATTTATCAACAGATGCGTTGCAGTGTGAAGTGACGTGGGAAATGTTGTCAGAGTCTAAATAACAAAGATCTTTGTGAATGGTACGCTTATTCTAATATTTGATATGATTAAACCATTCACATTTTATCGATTGTAAAGGAAGACAAAATGCTTCGACCGACTACCGTTTTATGCTCCACGCTATGCGCCTCCCTCGCTTTATTTTCACTACCCAGCATTGCGCAGACAGCAAAAACATCCTCAAATGAAGTCACATCAGCCATCACAGAAAACTCAACGACGACTCAGTCGGCTCCTGCGATGCTGCCAGAAAAAGAGCTCACTCGTTATTTAGTATGTGGCTTTTTGCATAAAGAAGGCAGCTATAAGATCGGCTCCTACATTATGAATGAATACCCGATCCAATGGACAACCCATCATGAAGAATATCAAACATTGGTAGAAAATAAGCTGACTGAAATTTCTCAACAACAAAACGTGTCTAAGTTTAAAGCTGAGGATACATTGTATAATAAATATCAATGTGCAAGCGCCTACGCCGATCTTTTAAAGTTCGATACTAATAAAATTTAATACCATCATTTAATACAAATTATCAAGGAGTTATGAATGACTACATCAACGCAAGGCTTGTCACTGTATCATTTTGAAAGTTGCCCATATTGCCAAAAAGTTCGTCGTGTAATCACCGAGTTGGAACTTGATTTAGAACTACGAGATATCCGTAAAAACCCTGATTATCAAAATGAAAAAGTAACGGCAACGGGTAAAACACAAGTGCCGTGCTTAAAGATCGAAAATGGAACAGAAACAACATGGTTATATGAATCTGATGCGATTGTTGATTATCTAAAAGCATTAGCTTAGTTAACCGAGTTAGATATTCATCTATCTCCTTCAAGTAATGCATGAAAATAATGTATAAAAAAATCAGGCTCTTGAAAGGCCTGATTTTTATTTTCAAGAAAGACTGTCAAATGAATGACTTAAACTTCTGCTGAAACCGTAGTATCTGATTCTTGTTTTTTATATTCGTTTCTCTGCAATGGCACTATTTGCCCATTCTCTACCGCCGTCTGGTAGCAAGCACAAAGTTTAATAGCCAAATACATATCCGAGCGAATAATCATACCGCCATCCCCTACTTGGATCCCCATAAGATCGCACCAAGATTTTAACTGACGCTTACGCCCAGCAAGGACCAAACGTATACCTTGTTTTTTCAACTGCACTTGCAAATCACTAATCATCGTCATCGCGCTCACATCTAAATAAGTGAAACTCACAACCGAATCAATAATGACATAACTTAAATCATTCTTATCCGCTAGATACACATACTTTAATAATTGACGTTTAAAATATGGGGCGTTGAAGTATGTTAACGGTGAATTAAATCGATAAATCAATAGGCCCGGAATCGCTTTCACTTTATCGCTTTCATCAAGTGTTCTGACACTTCCTCTATGGCTCAAGCCTAGGATTTGATCACTTGGACGCATAATGGTGCTGAGAAACTGAAATAGCCCCAACAATACCGCTAAGGTAATACCGGGTATCACACCAATCACTAATACACCTATAAAAGTAATCGACGACAAATAGAAAGCCTTAGTATCGCGATGACGCAATAGCCAAATGCCTTTCATATCCAGTAATGCAAAAGAAGAAACAATTAATACAACGCCCAAAGCCGCAATCGGTATAAATTCCAGAGGTTGATAAGCAACGACCGCAACAACTGCAATAATGACACCAGCAATAATAGAGACTAATTGTGTTTTACCGCCATTCGCATCATTAATCGCTGTACGAGAACTCGCCCCACTAATAGCAAAGCCGGAAGACAATGCAGAAGCGAAATTAGCAATACCCAATGCACGAAATTCTTTATCCGCATCAATTTCATAACCATTTTTTGCCGCAAAACTGCGCGCCGTAATCATCATGCTAACAAAGCTTACCATCGCCAAGTTAAAGGCAGGCATAACCAATTCCCTCCCATCTTCTAAGCTAAATTTTGGTGCTTGAAAAACAGGAAAGCCACCTTGCACCGCACCAACCACCTGAACACCATGCTCACTGAGTTGACCAATCCAAGTAATCACAGAGGCAAAGATAATAGCAATGATAGCAGCGGGTAAACGGGGCTGATAATGCTTACAAATATAATATATCGCAATCGTAAATAAACTGACCATTACGGTTTGCCAATGTACTCTCTCCAAAATCATTGGAGCCTCAAGTAATTGCTCAACCAGTTGATTTTTTACGAAAGATAAACCAAGTACATTCGCAAACTGACCCACAACTATGGTAATAGCAACACCATTCAAAAGACCGAGTAAAATAGGACGAGAAAGAAAATCCGCCAACATACCAAGCTTGAAATAACTGGCAATTAAACACCATGCCCCAGTCATTAAAGTAATCGTAATCACTAATTGCCAGTATTTTACGGCATCCCCTGCAGCTAAAGGGGCAACAACAGCAGCAATAACAGCGCAAGTGGCAGTATCAGGGCCCATGATCAGTTGCCTAGAGGTACCGAAAAAGGCATAAATAATCATAGGTAGCGCCGTAGAATATAATCCTGCGATAGCACTTACCCCGGTTAGCTGAGCATAAGCAATACCAACAGGCAGGGCCACAGCAACCACAGAAAATGCAGCACGAATATCATCAGAAAGCCAAATTCGTTGATAATCTTTAAGTTGGTAAAAACCCGGTAACCAATATTTGATACATGCCTTGATCAACGCTATTTATCCTTACATTATCCATATGAAAGCCACAATTAATCAGATAATTATAGCCGATCGAATGGCAATACAGGCCATTTATTTAAGCCCGAATCTATAATTCACCAAAACTGACCCTTGTGATTTTTCATACACATCAGCCCTGTGAATGATCGACACTTATTTCCATTATTTGGGTTATAGACATCAGCTATACGTTGTTTATTTTAATAATCAACATATCACTACACGTTTTACAATTTAAATCTGTTAACCCTATAAAGCAAAAGGCCTACACAACCATTCCCTCACCAAAAATCAGTTAGATAACTAATCATTTAATAAAAACATCATAAATATTTATTATTATAAAAAACTCATTAAAAACAAAGTTATACCGTACATTTACATATTGCCATTAGGAATAAAGGGTTGAATTAATTCGTCACAACGTTATGATTACTCCCGAAATTGATTAGTACACTAAACAAAATAATGAATCAGTACTTCTTAAATTAATCCATTCACGCCATTTATTTTCATGATGTGAATACAAAAATATAGGGCAATGATGATTACGGCACCCAGGATGACACATCCCGAAAAAGTGACCAACACTCAAGATGAGTGGACATTTAGAAAACCCGAAATAAGCGATGGCATTCAAGTAAACAGTTTGATTGAATCGTGTCCCCCTCTTGATACTAATTCCGCTTACTGCAATTTTTTGCAAACTTCTCATTTTAAAGAAACCTGTGTTTTAGCAGAGAGAAATGGTGAAGTCGCAGGTTTTGTTTCAGCTTATCTCAAGCCAAGCACCCCACCAGAACAGCCTGTGTTATTTATTTGGCAAGTGGCCGTTGCAGAAAAGAGTCGTGGATGTGGTTTGGCTTATCGAATGATTAAAGCTTTACTTGAACGCGAGTCTTTATCAAATATTGCAGCAATAGAAACAACGATTACTAAAGACAATCTCGGATCATGGCGTTTATTTAGAAAAATTGAGCGGGAAGATGGCGCACGAGGCAATGTTTCAGTCTTTTTGGATAAAGAGCTTCATTTCGATGGAGAACATGACAGCGAGTTTCTTTTCCATATCCCTCTCGCAAGCTAATGATCAGTCAATAGAAAAATCAAACATTAATAAATATTTAATTTGTTAGCACTACTTTCGCTAACTCACATTCATAAATGATAGACAGGATAACTCATGAATATCTTTAAAAAGCACGAATCAAACGTTCAATGTTACGCCAACAACTTCCCAGTCGTATTTTCATCGGCTAAAGGTTGCTGGCTACACACCGAAAACGGCGATCGTTACTTAGATTTTCTTGCTGGTGCAGGCTCATTAAACTATGGCCACAACAACCCTGTTCTAAAAAGAGCATTACTTGATTACATCGATCAAGATGGTTTAACGCACGGTTTAGATATGCACTCACAAGCTAAAGCGCATTTCTTAACTAGCTTAACAGAGAAAATTTTAGCTCCTCGCGATCTTGAATATAAAGTTCAATTCACTGGTCCAACGGGAACCAATGCGGTTGAATCTGCCATGAAGTTGGCACGTAAAATCAAAAATCGCACCAACATTGTTGCCTTTACCAATGGTTTCCATGGTGTGTCTTACGGCGCACTAGCAGCAACCGGTAATCAACATCATCGTGGTGGCGCGGCAATGCCTTTATCTGGTGTGACCCGTTTTCCATACGAAGGTTATGCCGATATTGATGGCTTAGCATTATTTGAAGCCATGCTCAACGATAATTCAGGTGGCTTAGATACCCCTGCAGCAGCCATTGTCGAAGTTGTTCAAGGTGAAGGTGGTTTAAACGCAGCATCAAATGAATGGCTACAACGTTTGAGCAAAATCTGTAAAGACAACGATGTGCTATTAATCGTTGATGATATCCAAGCTGGTTGTGGCCGTACTGGTACTTTCTTTAGCTTCGAACCATCAGGTATTAAGCCGGACATGGTAACACTATCAAAATCAATTGGTGGTTACGGACTGCCAATGGCGATCATGCTAATGAAACCAGAGCTTGATCAATGGGCACCAGGTGAACACAACGGTACTTTCCGTGGTAATAACCATGCCTTTATCACGGCGGCTGAAGCCATTGATACTTATTGGCACAATGATGATTTCCAAACGCATATTCAAGAACGTGCTGCGCAGTTAAATAAAGCACTGCAAAAAACACTTAAGCAATATTCAAACTTATTTGTTGGTATTAAAGGCCGTGGCTTAATGCAAGGCATTGAATGTAAAGATGGCGACATCGCTGACTTAATCACCAGTGATTGCTTTGAAAACGGCATGGTCATTGAAACTGCCGGTCCAAATGATGAAGTGGTCAAGTTCTTTTGCCCATTAACTGTGAGCGAATCAGAGCTTGAGCAAGGTATTCATATCTTTGAAAAAGCAGTGGCGAAAGTATCCACTAAATTGACTCGGAGGGCTTCCTAGCCCCAAGGTTTGTTCAACTACAGACCAATCAGTGGGAGGTGAGATCTTAGATGATCTCCCTATCAATGAAATACCGGTATGGCAAGCATTAGCACTTCGCCAATAGCACTCGAATTAAAATAAGGAAATAACAATGATAGTAAGAACATTAGAAGAATGCCAAAACAGTGAACGCCGTGTTGTAGCCGATACTTGGGAAAGTGTTCGCATGTTATTACGTGAAGATAACATGGGTTTCTCGTTCCACATCACCAATATTTATGCAGGAACCGATACTCACATTCACTATAAAAATCACCTAGAATCTGTGTATTGCATCTCTGGTGAAGGTGAAATTGAAATCATTGGTGGCGAAACTTACCCAATCAAACCGGGCACGCTTTATGTTCTCGATAAGCATGATGAACAACAACTTCGTGCTTATAAAGGTGCAGATATGGTAATGGCTTGCGTATTTAATCCACCACTAACTGGTGCTGAAACTCACGATAAAGATGGTGTTTATCCGTTAGTCGATTAAAAACTTTAAGCTGCTGCCTCTAGATTTTTAGAGGCGGCAACTCTATAGAAACATTCTAAAAAGTGTCTTTTTCTCAATACATGGCACTTAGATCATCAAGACTTTAAAACTGACTAAATCAGCCTTTAAAATGTCTTTATAACATCAAAAATAGGAGCTTATTTTGACTTCTTCACATAGAAGCCACACTTCAAACTCAAACACCTCTCCTTTAACCAATACAACCAAGCACCAACTTGTCGGCCATAGCGTCGAAAAAATTGGTGGTACTTCCATGTCAGCATTTGATGCTGTATTAGACAATATTCTACTGCGCCCAGAAAGTCCTTATAACCGCATGTTTGTCGTTTCCGCCTATGGTGGCATTACCGATGCGTTATTAGAATGTAAGCGCAGCGGTAAAGCAGGCATCTATCGTTTGGTCGAAAATCGTGATGATGCATGGACCGATGCTATCGATGATTTAGAGCATCGCATGTTGTTGATTAATGAAAACATGTTTGCTGATCCCATCAGCCGCCGTCGAGCCGATAGTTTCATTAAAGATCGCCTTGCTAAAGCCAGCAGCTGTATTAGTAATATTATGGAAACTTGCCAGTATGGTCAGTTTTCTATGCGACATTACTTGCCTCAAATTCGAGAGTTTTTATCTTCTATCGGTGAGGCTCACAGCGCCTACAATACTTGTTTGAAGCTAAAAACTCTTGGCGTGAATGCAACCTTTGTCGATCTTTCAGGCTGGGACAGCGATGAAGATGGTCAAGTGGTATCAGGAAATTTAGATAGTATCATCGAAAAAGCATGGTCAAAAATTGATGTCACCAAAGAACTGCCAATTGTAACCGGCTATGTCTATTGCGATGAAGGTTTAATGAAAACCTATGATCGTGGTTACAGTGAAATGACCTTTAGTCGCTTGGCGGTCTTGTCTAAAGCCAGCAAAGCGGTGATCCACAAAGAATATCATTTAAGCACCGCCGATCCGCGTGTCGTTGGACCTGAAAAAGTGCGACCAATGGGTAAAACCAATTACGATGTTGCCGACCAACTCGCGAACTTAGGAATGGAAGCCATTCACCCCAATGCCGCCGCAGGCTTGCGTAAAAGTGGCATTGAATTGGTGATAAAAAACACCTTTGAACCCGATCATGATGGCACGCTAATTTCACATAGTTACGATCCCCATAGCGATGCAGATAGCGTCGATAAAGTCGAAATCATTGCCGGTCGAAACAAAGTGTTCGCCTTACATATATTTGATCAAGCGATGGTTGGGCAAGCGGATAACGTGGGTTATGAATTAATGGAAATCATTAATGACGAACGTGTGCAATTAGTCGGTAAAGAGATGAACGCTAACTCCATTACCTATTATTTAGGTGGAAATTCGAAAAGCAAAAATAAAGTATTATCACGCGCAGAAAAAATCTTCCCCAATGCCAGAATCACAGGGAAAATGGTTGCGCTGATTTCCGTTATTGGCGCTTCAATTGACACCAATAAAGCGCTTAGCCACGGTATGATTGCCTTAATGAATCAAGACATCACACCAAAAGCTGCTCACTCTTCAATGCGTAATGTTGATGTACAGTTTGTGGTAGATGATGACAATTATGAAGCCGCTATTTGCACACTGCATGATGAGTTTATCGAACACAGTGTGACAGAAAAGGTGCGTAAGAAAATTAAAGCGGCGTAGATCTATTGATTTCCGACCTACTAACAACGTCCCCTTTGATGAATTTATCAGTCAAAGGGGAAATTTTATTGTGAATATTATAATGGTCGCTAACGATGAGTTGTATGGTTTCTGGACAGAAACGATTTAGTGCATAACGCTAAATCGTTATTATCAGATTAGGAAAAGTATCGACAAATGCGATTAATGATAATTAAGAGCTTACACTGCATGTTCATAAAACACCCATATACCAACAGCAATCAGCACCACCCCGCCAAAAGTTTCTGCTCTCTTACCAATAAACTTTCCTAACACACCTCCCAATATAACCCCAATTGTCACCATGATAAAAGTGGCTGAGCCAATCAATAGTGCGGCAATTTCAATTCTCACATCAACAAATGCAAGGCCTACTCCCACTGCCATCGCATCAATACTTGTTCCTATCGCAGTAAGCACTATCAATGCTAATGACTGTTTTTTTGGCTCGGAATAATCATTCTCTTCTGTATTTTTAACGCTTTCGTAGATCATGTGAATCCCTAACCCACATAACAAAAACATCGCAATCCAGTGATCCCATGACTCGACATAGGTTGAAGCTGATCGGCCTATAAACCACCCAATAACAGGCGTAATCGACTCGATAACCCCAAAGATTAATCCTAACTTTAGAGCATAAGTCAGTGATGTTTTTTTTATTTTTACACCTTTGGTAATGGCTGCGGCAAACGCATCTGTTGACATTGCAAAGGCAATAAGGATAAGAGCTAAGGTATTCATTATATTGTTCCCTCCGGTCAGGCTAAGTGATTCCATACAATACATCCACACGCCTGACCATTTGGCATGGATGTATCGATGGTCTCGCCAACCGAGAGGTGTTCGCACCATGGTGATTTCACCACCAATTATGTTGATACGAACTTTTCCATTAGCTGGAAACAGGCTACTCCCCACGAAGTGACAAAATACTAACAAAGCAAATAAGCTTTAACAAACTCTAAATTATAAAAAAGAGAAAGCTTAGAACAGGCTTCATTCTGAGCAATTTTTTCCACACCTCCCAAATGACATTTTTACTGAATCTATCAAAAAATTTCAGCTAAAATAATCATTGCTGCCCATTTAATTTACTTATTTTAACGACAAAATTTTCTCATTGGACTCAATTGAAAAATTGTACGTTAATGCGCGTGAATCAGCTCACAGTTGTTAAGCTAAATAACATGTTAGGTTACTGATTCAATTATTAATTTATTTATTATTTGTTTATCTAATTCTCACTAACGAGAGGGACCGATGTGGAAAATTCTTTGAACCTAGAGCAAATCCGAGCTAACTACAATGTACGTCACTGGAGCCAAGGCTTTTATGGCATTAATGATGCGGGTGAAATGACCGTATCTCCGCGTGCTGGAGAAGAACATCTTCAAGTACCTCTAAGTACAATAGTTAAACAGATTGAAGCGCAAAATTTAACTTTGCCAGCGTTGGTTCGTTTTCCACAGATCTTACATCAGCGTGTTCATAACGTTTGTGATGCATTTAACCAAGCGATTGAAGAATACAATTATGCAAACCGCTACCTGTTGGTTTACCCAATTAAAGTCAACCAACAAAAAGAAGTGGTCGACGAAATTCTTGCTAGCCAAGCTAAGTTAGAACATAAACAACTTGGTCTTGAAGCGGGCAGCAAACCAGAATTATTAGCAGTATTAGCTCTAGCGCAACAAGCAAGTTCTGTCATTGTTTGTAATGGTTACAAAGACCGTGAATACGTTCGCTTGGCATTAATTGGTGAAAAATTAGGTCACAAAGTTTTCATCGTTTTAGAAAAGCTATCAGAACTTGATCTTGTGTTATCAGAAGCAAAATCTTTGGGCGTAACGCCACGCATGGGGCTGCGTATTCGCTTAGCTTCACAAGGTGCAGGAAAATGGCAATCAAGTGGTGGTGAGAAGTCTAAATTTGGTTTATCAGCAAGCCAAGTGTTAACCGTGATCAATCGTCTAAAAGCGGAAGAACAACTTGAAACCTTACAATTAGTGCATTTCCATTTAGGCTCACAAATGGCCAATATTCGCGATGTGCGTAATGGCGTAAGTGAAGCGGCGCGATTTTATTGTGAACTGCGCGAGCTAGGCGCAAGTTTGGATTACATGGATGTTGGTGGTGGCTTGGCAGTCGATTACGATGGTACTCGCAGCCAGTCGCACAGCTCAATGAACTATGGTTTGGCAGAATACGCACGTAATATTGTGTCAACTATTGGCGATATTTGTCAGTTGTACAACCAACCGACGCCAGCGATCATTTCAGAATCTGGGCGTTCATTAACCGCGCACCATGCCGTTTTGATCACCAACGTTATTGGCACAGAAAGCTACAAAGTAGAAGCCATTGAAGCACCAGAACCGGATGCACCAACGCTATTACATAACATGTGGCGTAACTGGGAAATTTTGTCTCAAGGCACCGATGATCGTGCATTAATTGAGATTTATAACGACACCCAAAGTGACTTAGTAGAAGCGCATAACCAGTTTGCAACGGGTGTAATTAACTTGCTTCATCGCGCTTGGGCAGAACAAGTTTGTTTACGTATTTGCTATGAATTACGCATGCAATTGAGCAATAAAAACCGTTTCCACCGCCCTATTTTGGATGAGTTGAACGAGCGTTTGGCGGATAAGTTCTTCGTTAACTTTTCTTTGTTCCAATCACTGCCAGATGCATGGGGCATTGATCAAGTATTCCCAGTGATGCCACTGAGTAACTTGAATCAAGTAGAGCAAACTCGCGCAGTGATGTTAGACATTACTTGTGATTCCGATGGTGTTATCGATCAATACGTTGATGGACAAGGCATTGAAACCACATTGCCAGTACCACGTTGGGATAAAGACACTCCCTACTTAATGGGCTTCTTCTTAGTCGGTGCGTACCAAGAAATTTTAGGCGACATGCACAACTTATTTGGTGACAGCCATTCGGTTGTAGTGAACGTAAATGACAAAGGCGAATCAGAAATTGTATCTATTAATGAAGGTGATACGGTTGAAGACATGCTGCGTTATGTACACATTGATGTAGATGACATTCGCCGTAATTACCGCGAACTAGTAGCAAGCCGTGTTGATAGCAGCGAGCAAGAAAAAATCCTAGCAGAGCTTGAGCAAGGGTTATCTGGTTACACTTATTTAGAAGATATTTAAACTATCTTTCATCATTGGAGCGCCTCATTTTTTGACTGTGGCCGCTTCAATGACTTTGCCTATAACAAGGATTTATGATGAACAAGTTTGATGATCTGTTTACTAAACCAGATTACTCACTGTACTCAAACTCTATGAGCTTTGTACGTCGCCCAATGGTGCAAAACCCTGTAGAAGCGGATGCTGACGTAGTAGTTTTAGGGGTACCATTTGATATGGCAACTTCTGGTCGATCAGGCGCTCGCATGGGGCCAGATGCGATTCGCCGCGCGTCGGTTAACCTTGCATGGGAAAGCAAAAAATTTCCGTGGAATTTTAACTTATTCAAACACACGAACGTAGTGGATGCTGGCGATCTTGTTTTTGATTGTGGTGATGCAGAAGATCTTACTTTGCGTTTAGAAGCCGCAGCAACGGAGATTATTGAAAGTGGTAAAACCTTATTAAGTTTAGGTGGCGATCACTTCATCACGTTGCCTTTGCTGCGCGCTCATGCGAAAAAGTATGGTGAAATGGCATTAATCCATTTTGATGCCCACACCGATACTTACCCAAATGGCAGCCGTTACGATCATGGCACCATGTTTTATCATGCGCCAAATGAAGGTTTGATCTCGCGTGAGCATTCGGTACAAATCGGCATTCGCACCGAGTACAAACAAGAAGGTCACGGGTTTAATGTCATCAACGCGATGGAAGCGAATGACCTATCAGCCGCTGATATTGTTGAACAAGTGAAAAAGATCGTTGGCGATAAACCCGTGTATTTAACTTTTGATATTGACTGCCTCGATCCTGCCTTTGCGCCCGGAACTGGTACGCCAGTATGCGGCGGCATGACATCCGATAAAATATTGAAAATCTTGCGTAACTTACAAGATATTAATCTGATTGGAATGGATGTGGTTGAAGTATCTCCACCGTATGATCATAGTGATGTGACCGCATTAGCGGGTGCGACTATTGCGCTTGATCTATTGTATTTGTGGACACAACAACGCATCGCTAAATAGGTTAATAGGTTAATAGGTTAATAGGTTAATAGGTTAATAGGCCAAAAGCTTTACTATCTTTATCGATGAGTCAATAAGCATGACAGCAAAAAGCCAGTGAAACGATTAACGCTTCACTGGCTTTATTATTTGTCTATAAAAGGACGTTTACCCTAAAAATTGATTAAAAACGCTTACTCGTCGTCTTTTTCAATTGGGTTCTTTTTCTTCTTAGGCATAAAGACATCATCACCCACTGCCACATTTTTATAGAAACTCTTATCACGATTGGCTTGTTTCTTAGGTGTAGTCGATTGTTTCGCCACTTTATTTGCTTTGGCTGGGCCTTTCTTAACAAATGGCTGACGCGGTTTAATACCTTTAAACTTACCTTTCAGGCCTTCTAATACTGAGAAAGTCAAATCTTGTTGTAAGTACGCTTCCACATTTTTAAAGCTCGCCCAGTCTTTCGGGCCCACTAAAGAATAAGCGGTACCGCGATTACCTGCACGGCCAGTACGACCAACGCGGTGAACGTACTCTTCCGTATGTTTTGGCATATCAAAGTTAATAACATGGGTCACATTGGCAATATCTAAACCACGAGAAGCAATATCAGTCGTAACCAAGATTTTATGCACTGCTCGTTCAAACTGACTCATGATGTTATTACGTTGAGTCTGATTCAAACCACCACTCAACGCGACGGCTTTCAGGCTCATCTGATTTAACTTCTCAGTCAAACGCTCCGTATCGCTACGTGTTGCAGTAAAAATAATAACTTGTTTGTATTCAGCCTCACTAATCAAGCGTTCTAGGATCGCTTCTTTATGATCAAGGTGATCACATAAATAGAAAGACTGATCGATATCTTTATGTTCTTCTGCTGATGCGCCAACTGAAATGTGCTTTGGCTCTTTTAAAAACTCACTTGCCAAATTATTCACTTCGACGTGATCAAGCGTGGCGGAGAACATTAACGTTTGACGACGACGATGCTTGGCCGCGTTACTAATACGACGCAACTCCGCAGAAAAGCCAAGATCCAACATACGATCAGCTTCATCTAATATTAAGGTTTCAACACCATCTAAATGTAGCGAACGATGCTCAAGATGATCAGCTAAACGACCAGGTGTTGCCACAATAAAACGCGGGTATTTACGTAACGCTTTAACTTGATCGTTGAAGTTTTCACCACCTACAATCAATGCGCCAGTATAAGATAAGCCGCCAAGCATGAATTTAAGTTCGCCGAATACTTGTTTTGCCAGTTCACGAGTAGGCGCTAAAATCACCCCTCTTGGATCTTTAGCAGAAAGAGCTTTGGTTTTTAGGGCTTTATGTAACATCGGCAACACAAATGCCAAAGTTTTACCCGAACCTGTTTTTGATGATGCCAACAAATCTTTGTCTGCAATCGCAACAGGGATCGCTTTACTTTGTATTTCAGTCGCTTTTGAAAAATTATAATGCTGTAAATTTTTCAGTAATCGATTGTCTAAACCAAGATCTTTAAATTGCAAAGGTGTACTCCAAAAGGAAATAAATCAAAATCGCGCACATGATAACACAAGCATCGAAAACTCGGGTTATACAATTACTCACAACCCTCATTCATATGTTTATATTAAGACACTTAAAAATAATAGGTGATAAATAGAATCAAACATGGCGAATTTTCAATTTCCTTGCCACCAGCTCCACACCAAATTGATAACGTTTAGCCGAAGCATTCAAGGCAAGCTCTAATGCGCTGTCTGCGATAATTTCAAATCGTTGAGATAAAGAGTTAATTTTAATCGGTAAAAAGTCTAATAAACGATTATCGCCATAGGTCCCTATTCTGACTTTCGCCATCAGTTCTGGATGCTCAAATAACACATCTAATACACCTTCTAGCAAGGTATAGGAAGTCGTAATAATAGCATCAGGCATCATGTCTTGCGCTAACCACTTTTCAACGACTTTACGGCCAGACTCTGAATTAAATTGAGCACCATATTCAATTATGGTCGTTAATGGAGAATGCGTTTCTTCATGCTTTCTCACTGCCGCTTCAAAGCCAATCTGACGTTCTTTAGACACATTAAGATCAGGCAATGCTCCGACCAAACCAATGGTTTGAATATCATCAAATAGCACCGATGAGGTTAATCGTAACGCACCATCAAAATCTTCACTGATCACACAACTAAAATGTTCATCATCTAATGGACGATCGAGCGCGATCACTGGTGTGCCTTTATTTTGAACATTCAAATAAAATTCGTTGGCATCAATCATGGAGCTAGCCACAAACAAAGCATCAATACGACGACTGACTAAAGCGTTCACCACATTTTTTTCTATTTGAGGATCGTCATCTGAACAGCCAATTAAAATCTGGTAGCCCGCTTGGCGAGAATTCGATTCCAACAGTTTAGCCAAACGTGCATAACTGGTATTTTCAAGATCAGGGATCACCAAACCAAATGAACGACTATTGCCAGCACGTAATGCCAACGCCGCATGATCGGGTTGATACTGGTGTTCTTCTACCACTGCCATGACTTTTTGTTGCGTTTTTTGGCTAATACGGTACTTGGTCGCTTTGCCATTAATCACATAACTGGCAGTGGTTCTAGAAACTCCAGCCAACTTGGCAATTTCATCTAGCGTCATCGTTATTTGCCCCATTTGATCGCATCAGTGTGCTTATTTTGTGCACCAGATCATAAATCCTTAGCATCAATTCAATCGATGTTTGAATTATAAGCTGAATCGTTTCATTATAAAAGCTGAAACGATTCAGCCAATGTGTATTAATAAAGTAAAGGCTCAAATCTGTGATCATCCGCAAAGTGCGATGAACATACTGAATTTGAGTACGATTTTAGGTAAACATAACCATTGGCTGAATTTTTTCGCGACAAAAGCTGAATCGTTTCAGCTAAATAATAGCGGATAAAGAAATTAAGATTCGTCGTTAAAAACTAAACTGATCTATCTCAAAATAATCGATGCATCTAAAAAGAATCTATGTATCTAAAAAGAAGCTATAGAGCTCAGACACCATAAAATGAAAACAAAACTCTATACTCATAAAACAGAATTATAAATATTAAGAAGAGGCACCCTATGCTGACGCTAACCACACAAAATATTACGCTTGCCCAAACGGCAAAAGATAAAACCGAAGCGATCACTCACATTGCCGCAAGTTTAACCCAACAAGGCTATGTCGAAACCGCTTATGTTCAGGGAATGCTGAATCGTGAAACTCAGTCTTCTACTTTCTTAGGCAATGGTATTGCGATTCCACACGGCACCACCGAGACTCGTCATTTAGTTCAAAAAACAGGTGTGGCTATCCATCATTTCCCTCAAGGTGTCGATTGGGGAAATGGCATGGTATATGTGGCAATTGGTATTGCGGCGAAGTCCGATGAACACTTAGGCATTTTAAAGCAACTGACCAAAGTGTTATCTGCCGATGGCGTAGAAGCGGCACTAAAAGAAGCGAAAACAGAACAAGATATTATTAATGTGCTAAACGGTCAGACTCAATTAATGGCCGATTTTGATGCCACCTTAATACAACTCAAATTCCCAGCCAGTGACATGCTACAAATGACGGCGGTGGCCAGTGGTTTATTACGTAATAGTGGTTGCACAACAGACGATTACATTAGCGAAGTTATCACTAAAAAACCCACTCATTTAGGCGCAGGATTATGGCTAGTGAGTGGATCTAAAGGTGTCTCTCGCTCGGCTATGTCATTTGTATCCACTGCTAATGATTGTGAGTTTGAAGGTCAACAAGTCCACGGCTTAATTGCGTTTTCAGCGTGTAATGCGAGTCATAAACCTTTGTTGTATAAAATCAGCGAGTTAATTTTTTCAAAGCGCCAGCAAGATATTCTAGATGCAGATGTTAAGCAATTATTAGCTTTATTTGATCTGAGTGAACAAACACCTGAAATTGCAGAAGACACTGCCAACCAAGCGACCTTCAAGATTAAAAACACCCATGGTTTGCATGCACGTCCTGGTGCGATGTTAGTCGCGGAAGCGAAAAAATTCGAGTCTACTATTCGCGTTTCAAACTTAGATGGCGATGGATCAAGCGTCAATGCGAAAAGCTTAATGAAAGTGATTGCGTTAGGGGTAAAACACGGCCACCGCTTGCAATTTATCGCAGATGGCAACGATGCAGAGTTAGCATTAAGTTCAATTGGTAAAGCGATTGAATCTGGCCTTGGTGAAGGTTAAAGGAGAGTCATATGTCTCAACATAAAATCGTCACGATTACTTTAAATCCAGCACTCGATCTAACTGGTCATTTAACCAACACCTTAAATGTCGGGAGTGTTAGTTTAGTTTCAAAAAGCACGCTTCATCCGGCAGGTAAAGGCGTAAACGTGGCAAAAGTCTTATCCGATCTTGGCGCTAAAGTCACCGTGACGGGCTTTCTTGGCGCGGATAACCAAGAGTCGTTTTGTCAGTTATTCGAACAAATCAATGCCACCGATCGATTTGTACGCGTAAAAGGCGCAACACGCATCAATGTCAAACTGGTTGATAGCGCTAGTGATGTCAGTGATATCAACTTTCCTGGCATACATGTCGATAGCTCCGCCATTGCTGAGTTTGAAAAAACCTTATTCGCATTGGCACAAGATCATGATTACTTTGTGATGGCAGGCAGTTTGCCGCAAGGTGTGTCGCCAGAGCTTTGTGCTCAATGGATTGAAAAACTGCATCAACTAGGGAAAAAAGTCATTTTTGATAGCAGCCGTGACGCATTAAAAGCCGGCCTTCACTCCCATCCTTGGTTGATTAAGCCTAATGATGAAGAGCTATCAGAACTCATAGGTAAAGAATTAAAAGACAGCCAAGCCTGCCAACAAGCAGCCCAAACCTTAGAGCAAAACGGCATTGCTAACATTGTGGTTTCAATGGGCGCTAATGGCGTAATGTGGCTAAAACAAGGTCAATGGCGTCAAGCCTCACCACCTAAAATGCAAGTCGTGAGCACGGTTGGCGCAGGTGATACGTTAGTGGCTGGCATGTCATGGGGCCATCTTCAACAATGGTCTGAAGACGAAATCCTCAGTTTTGCGACCGCTTTATCCGCACTAGCAGTCACCCAAGTTGGTGTCGGCGTACCTAGCCTTGAAGCAGTGCAAACCTTACAACAAAAAATAACAACAAGGACATTGCTATGAATATTGCCATTATTACCGCTTGCCCAAGTGGCGTAGCTAACAGCATTATTGCCGCCGGTTTATTAGAACAAGCGTCGAAAACACTAGGCTGGACTGCACATATTGAATGCCAGCCTGAACTTATCGTTAAGCCGCCATTAACTGCGCAACAAATCGAGCAAGCCGACGTTGTTGTTATTGCGACAAATACGGTTATCGATACGACTCGCTTCGTCGATAAAAAAGTCTACCAAGGCGATCTATCTGCCTGTTTTAACGACACACAAAAATGGTTAGAGGAAGCCGTACACCAAGCTACGCTTCTAACCCAAGAAAACGCGACCAGTAAAAATACCCATTCTTCGATAGCGACGGATTCAGGCAGTAAGAAAATAGTGGCTATCACCGCTTGCCCAACAGGTGTTGCACATACCTTTATGGCAGCTGAAGCACTACAAGAAACTGGTAAAAAATTAGGACACCAGATTAAAGTAGAAACACGCGGATCGGTTGGTGCAAAAAACCAACTGACAGAACAAGACATTGCCGATGCAGATTTAGTCATCATTGCGGCGGATATTGAAGTGCCACTGGATCGTTTCGCCGGTAAACGTTTATATAAAACCAGCACAGGTCTAGCTCTGAAAAAAACGGAGCAAGAATTCAGTAAAGCGTTTGAACAAGCACAGCCTTATCAAGCAGGTCAAAAATCACCGTCATCGACATCAAACAATGAAGAAAAATCGGGTGTGTACAAACACTTAATGACTGGTGTTTCGCATATGCTGCCGTTGGTTGTTGCGGGTGGTTTATGTATCGCCCTATCTTTTGTATTTGGCATTGAAGCCTTTAAACAAGAAGGTACATTAGCCGCAGCGTTGATGACCATTGGTGGTGGCTCCGCCTTTGCATTAATGATCCCCGTTCTTGCGGGCTTTATTGCCTTTTCGATTGCCGATCGTCCAGGTTTAGCACCAGGTTTAATTGGCGGCATGTTAGCTAGTTCAACTGGCGCTGGCTTTATTGGCGGTATTCTTGCTGGTTTCATTGCAGGTTACGCAGCGAAACTTATTGCGGAAAAATTAAACCTACCGCAATCAATGGAAGCGTTGAAACCAATTTTAATCATCCCATTATTGGCAAGCTTATTTACTGGCCTTGTGATGATTTACATCGTAGGTGGCCCAGTTTCTAGCATCATGTCAGCAATGACGGATTTCCTAAACAACATGGGTTCGGCTAACGCGGTTCTACTTGGCGTGATCTTAGGTTGTATGATGTGCTTTGACTTAGGTGGCCCAATCAACAAAGCCGCTTATACCTTTGGAGTTGGCTTACTTGCCTCACAAACCTATGCCCCAATGGCAGCTGTGATGGCGGCAGGAATGATCCCACCACTTGGTTTAGGCCTTGCCACATTCCTTGCCAGAAACAAATTTGAAGCCAATGAACGTGAAGCAGGCAAAGCGGCAACGGTGCTGGGTTTATGCTTTATCACCGAAGGCGCCATTCCATTTGCGGCGAAAGATCCAATGCGCGTGATCCCATGTTGCATGGCTGGCGGAGCATTAACAGGTGCATTGTCGATGCTATTTGGTGCAAAACTAATGGCGCCACACGGCGGTCTATTCGTCTTACTTATTCCTAATGCGATCACACCGGCCTTGTTGTACTTAGTGGCTATTATCGCAGGTACCGTTGTCACCGGTGTCAGTTACGCATTCTTAAAAAACAGAGCAGAAATGAAAGCCGTTATCGCTTAACATTTACTCATCACTCTAAGTAAAAACACAAACGCCCTTTCGTATTGGTCACTTATTTGAGAAAAATAGGAAACCAAGAAAGGGCGTTTTTAATTGTCTTCCTTTACTTCAATCGCGTAAAATCTGTAGTCCATACTATTTATTCGAGTTCACCATGCCAGCTATTGACCCTTGCTTCACCTCTTTTAATACTCGAATAAATGATGAAATTTCCAACAATATTAATATTCCCCTACCAAAAAAATTCACCTACCCTTTTTGTTATGAGGCCGATCCATTATCAGTGCTAGCCGCACAACAATTACAACAACACTTACTCAGCCAAAAAAACTGGCAATATGATTTTGAATCAAACGGTAAAATGTTCGGTGTATTAGTCGTCAAAAATCAGCACGATCAACTGGGCTATTTATCGGCATTTTCTGGGAAACTAGCCGATCAAAATCATCTACCGCATTTCGTGCCGCCAGTATTTGATATGCTTGAAGATGAAGGATTCTTTCTAGAGGGAACTGCCCCTATTAATGTTATTAATCAAGAAATTAAAATATTAGAGCAAGCTCCAGTTCTCACTCAACTTAACGTGCAATTAGAGCAAGAAAAACAACAAGCACAAATAGAATTAGAAGCGCTTCGCTTAAACATGATTGAAAGTAGAAGACAAAGAAAATTAATACGCCAACAATCTGAAAAAACATTAACTGATGGCGATCTAACTCTGCTCCTTCAGGATCTTGGCAAGCAAAGTGTGGCGGAAAAAGCTGAGCAAAAACACTTAAAGCAAAGTTGGGCGAAAAAAATCACCGATGCCGAACTGCGATTAAACCAATACAACGCCCAAATCGATGCCTTAAAACAGCGCCGCAAAACCTTGTCTTCAACATTGCAAAATAAGCTGTTCGAGCAATATCAATTTTTAAACCAATATCAACAACAGAAATCTTTATTAGATATTTTTGGTGATCTAACGCCACCAGCAGGATCAGGCGAATGCGCCGCCCCAAAGTTGCTACATTATGCATTTAAACATCATTACATCCCAATATGCATGGCAGAGTTTTGGTGGGGTTCATCGCCTAAATCTGAAATTCGTCAGCATAAAAAATTCTATCCATCTTGCCAAAATAAGTGCCAGCCAATTTTGGCGCATATGCTTCACGGTATTGAATTAGATGATAATCCTTTGCTAAAAAATCATGCCGAAGGTAAAGAGATAGAAATCATTTATCAAGATGATGCCATCGTGGTGGTGAATAAGCCGGCAGAGTTTTTATCGGTTCCGGGGGTCAATGTTCAAGACTCGGTTTCCCACCGTCTACAGAAACAATTTAGCGATGCTGAAGGGCTTTTTGTATTGCATCGTTTAGACATGTCCACTTCCGGTTTACTGGTGTTTGCGCTGACTCGCCGTGCTAATAAGAATCTACAGAAACAGTTTATTACTCGCCTTGTAGAGAAACGTTACGTGGCGCTTCTTGAAGGCAAGCTAGATCAAACTAATGGCGATATTAATTTGCCATTAAGAGGTGATTTAGATGACAGACCGAGACAAATGGTATGTGACCAATATGGCAAGCCAGCCGAGACATATTGGGAGTTAATCGAGCATCAAACAACCGATGACAACCAAGTTCTCAGCAAAGTTTACCTTTATCCGAAAACTGGACGTACCCACCAACTGCGTGTTCATTGCGCTCATATTCATGGTTTGAACATGCCGATTGTCGGAGATGATTTATATGGCACCAAAGCTAACCGGCTTCATTTACACGCGCAACAATTAACGTTTGACCATCCTTATACAAAGGCAAAAATGGTATTTGAAGTAGAATCTGACTTTTGACACAAACAGCTTAGTTTTCATCTATCTTTATCAAATCAGAGCCCCATTGTATTACCTTTCTAATTAGCCTAACATTAGATAGAGTTTATTTTTCATACTAAGAGCTTGTAAAAACCACACATAAATATGCTAAAGCCTATAGTTAACTACTTTTCATGACTGGCGCAGCAAGCACTATCAACGATGGCTTAATTTTCATGTGAGTCTGAAATAAACGCTATTTTTCAATGACAACCATCATAGGTAAGTGATAACGATTTCGTTGTATATTAAATGAAATCACACCGCATATAATCAAGGAGATTGAACATGGCTACAACAAAAACTCAAACCCCAAAAGATAAAATAGAAGAAGCCACGACAGAAGCGATTAATTCTGTTAAAGATCAAGTGGAAGAATCGTTGAATGAAGGCTCTGAAAAAATAAAACAAAAAGCCAATCAAGCTGAAAATATCATTAAAGAGCATCCATTATTAAGTGTTGGCTGTGCTTTTTTAGCGGGCTGGGCCATTTCTAAACTGATCAAATAATCAAACTAGGCAGGGGAATCGTCGGATGGAAGACACCAACAAAGGGTTACATGAAAATGAAACCTCTGATGATCACCAAACCGACACACCGCTGCCAACTGAAGAAGATATAACCGATAAAATAGACGAGATAAAATCGGTTTTTAATCAAGCGTCTAAAGTCATAACCGAAGTTGGGCAGTGGTCAGAATCGACGGCTCAACTTTTCTATCTCGAAGTGCAACGTAACATTGCTGCAGCAAAACAATCCATCATCTGCCAAGTTTTACTTATTCCTTTACTCATCCTTTTTATCTTCAGTTTGTGCATCAGTATTGGCGTGATTGCATATGTATTAACTCAAAATGTACTCATTGGTGTCGGTTTATTCTTATTCGCGATGAGCTTAATTTTAGTTGGCTTAATTTACTGGCAAAAACGTTTAATACGCTCTTTTGGTTTCAACGAAACAATTTCTCAATTGAAGGAGGGTGTCGATGTCATCACTAAAGCAGCTCAATCACGCGATTAAAATAAAAAGAATGGAAGGTAAAAATGCCAGTAGAGAGAGTCAATTAGCGCTTGGTTTATTACTAAAAACCCTTGCTGCTTATTCAAAAAAACACCCTTTCCAACTGACAACTGGAATCGCCATCTCCAGCATTATCATGGTTAAATATCGAAAGAAAATTCGGTTTTTTTACCCTGTTGTTTCTTTAGCCATGAATTTTTTTAATAAGTTCACAACGAATAATTAATGGCTGCTTCATTTACGTATCCGAAACAATCTTACGAATAAATTTAGCGGGCGTTCCACCATACAAACAATCCGGCGGCACATCTTTGTTGACGACCGAGTTAGCCGCAATCACAGAACGTGCACCAATAGTGACCCCTTGATTGATCACTGAGCTGCCACCAATCCAAACATCATCCTCCACCACAATCGGCTTACTGAATGTTTCCCAACGTCGACGACTTTGATAATCCATTGAATGACTCGCCGTATAAAACTGAACATTTGGTCCAATCAAAACATGATCGCCAATAGTGACTGATGCATTATCCAAGACAGTGACATTCATATTTAAGAACGTGTTTTCACCAACAAAAATTGTCTTACCAAATTCACACTGGAAAGGAGGCGTAATAATGCTTTGCTCCCCAATACTGCCAAGCATGTCTTTGAGAATAGTATGCTGATCTTGTATGGTCCGAGATTGATTGAAAGCCAACTTCAATGTAGCGGTGCTTTCACGAACATCAGCAACACTCGCATCTAAGCCATCAAAATCTTGCCCTGCTACCATCTTTTCGAATTCAGTCATAATGTCTAGTGTCCCAATTAAAATTACTTTTCCAATCAACGTATTTTGCCAATAAACCTACCTTGACGATAAGCTTAGCTTCTCAATAAACTTAGCTGCCCAACAAATTTAAATTTCCAATAAACTCAGTGTGATTGATATGCTCAAGAAAATTATTGATGATAAACAAAAAATCCAACGAATACTTTAATCAAAAAGCATTCATTGGATTTCAATTTACACTGTAAAAACGGAGATTAGAGCTTGATCAATTAAAGCTTGGTCAATTAGAGCTTAGTCAGATTGAGTTTAATCGCATTAATCACAATCATCTTAAACTCAACCATATTAAGTTAACCGCGATAATAACGCTGCGGTACAAATGGCATCTTCTCAACTAGCATTGGCAATTTTTTACCTCGAACGTCGGCAAAAACTTCTGTGCCAATTGCCGTTAAGTTTGTCGCTACGTACGCCATAGAAACAGGTTTCCCAGCCGTTGGTCCAGCGGTACCACTGGTGACAATACCAATTTCATTATCATCGGCATCAAACAATTTGGTGCCTTCACGAACAGGCGCTTTCGTTTGCCCCACTAAACCAACACGTTTACGAGCAACGTCTTTAGTCGCAATTTGTTGCAAGATAATATCTGCACCAGGGAAACCGCCGGCTCGTTCACCATCGGCGCGGCGTGGTTTACTGATCCCCCACAACAAACTTGCTTCAACTGGCGTGGTAGTGGTATCTAAATCATGTCCGTATAAACACAAGCCGCACTCTAAACGCAGTGAATCACGCGCGCCTAAACCAATCCATTCCACTTCTTCAAACATTGTTAATGTGGTTGCAAATTCCACCGCTTTATCACTTGGAACCGAAATCTCGTAACCATCTTCACCGGTATAACCAGAACGACTGACAATGCATTCAATACCGTTTAATTGGATAACTTTCACATCCATAAACAACATGTCACTGACTGACGGTTCAATACGAGCCAATATATCTGCTGCTTTCGGACCTTGCAAAGCCAATAATGCGCGATCGTCAATGATCTCAATCTCAACATCGCTTGGCAGGTTAGCTTGTAGGTGGGCAATATCTTGCGCTTTACAGGCTGCATTCACGACCACAAAAAGATGGTCGCCTAAATTGGCCACCATCAAATCATCCATAATACCGCCCTGCTCATTGGTAAAGAAAGCGTAACGCTGTTTACCCTCAGGAAGACCAATAATATCGACAGGCACAAGTGCTTCTAAACCCGCAGCAGCATTCGTACCTTTTAACCGAAGTTGCCCCATATGAGATACATCAAAAAGTCCAGCCGCATCACGCGTATGCAAATGCTCTTTTTTCACACCTAATGGATATTGCACTGGCATATCATAGCCAGCGAAAGGAACCATTTTTGCACCTGCTTCTACATGCACAGTGTATAAAGGTGTTTTAAGGGGTGCTTCTGTCAAGTGCTGCTCTGTCATTAATCCTCCAATGGGCTCATTACAAGCCATTTAAATTCGCCTCCTTTTCATCAAAAAGAAGGCGAACAACAGTATTATGAATCTTTAATCGTAATATCTTTCCCAGAAAAATAATCACGAGTTAACTTGAATACCACAGGGCTGAGTAACACCAGCGCAATCAAGTTTGGAATAGCCATCATGGCATTTAATGTATCGGCTAGCAGCCAAATAAAGTTAAGTGAACTCATTGCGCCAACCGGAACAGCCAGTACCCAAATAATACGGAACGGCTTAATCGCTTTAGTGCCAAATAGATACTGCACACATTTTTCGCAGTAAAAACTCCAACCCAAAATGGTGGTGAAAGCAAAAATCGCTAAAGCGATCGCAACAATCACATTCCCCATTGCGAACGTACTTCCAAATGCTTGGGATGTTAATGCCGCACCAGTTGCGCCACTAGTCCATTCACCTGAAAGAATGATGGCAAAACCAGTAATTGAACACACGATAATGGTATCGATGAAGGTACCGAGCATCGCCACTAAACCTTGTTTAACAGGATTTTTAGTCTTCGCTGCCGCATGTGCAATTGGCGCAGAACCCAAACCCGCCTCATTGGAAAAGACACCGCGCGCAACACCAAAACGAATCGCAGCCCAAACTGCCGCACCGGCAAAGCCACCTTGCGCAGCCACTGGTGTGAAAGCACTTGAAAGAATCAACGCGTAAGCATCTGGAATAGCAGAAGCATGAGTAATCATAACGCCCAAGCCGGCTGCAATATAAAATAGCGCCATCAATGGAACAAGTTTACCTGCCACATCTGAAATACGCTTGATGCCACCAACTAACACTGCGCCGACCAATATCATCAATACGATACCAGTCACCATTGGCGAGATACCAAAGCTACTGTCAAGCGCATCTGCAACTGAGTTCGCTTGCACGCCATTGCCGATACCAAACCCTGCAACCGAACCAAATATGGCAAAAAGAGTGCCGAGCCATGCCCATTTTTTCGATAAACCATTTTTAATGTAATACATCGGCCCACCGACATAATTACCATTGGCATCTTTTTCACGATAAGTCACTGCGCATACCGCTTCAGAATACTTAGTTGCCATGCCGACTAATGCCGTACACCACATCCAAAATAAAGCGCCTGGGCCACCTAATGCAATCGCGGTGGCTACACCAGCGATATTACCCGTACCAATAGTGGCAGACAGTGACGTCATTAGGGCATTAAACGGGGTGATATCCCCTTCAGAGTTACTTGAACGCCCTTTCCAAAGTAATTTAAAGCCCGTTGGCAACTTTAGAATAGGCATAAACCCTAGGCCGACCATTAAATATAGTCCGACACCTAAAATCATAATCAGCATGGGAACTCCCCACACCACGCTATTTATAGCGGCAATAAAATTGGTTAACGCTTCCATGTCGTATCCTTCTTATTTCAATCTTGTAGTTTTAGGAACTTCCATTGTGCTCAAAAACATCTTTTGATGAAACACAGTACCGATCTCTCGATAATGATGCCTTTCATTATATTGGCATCATTAAATTGACACGTAATGATTAGCATGAAATATCGCTCTGGTCAGAATTGAAATCTAAAAATGTGAAAAGAAACCACATATTTGTAACATTTTAATAACCATAAATAGTGAAAAATAGAGCCTATTTAGCCGTTACCCACAATATTAAACCGTCAATCTCACTTAACGAGACTAACGTGTGTCCCATACTGGCATCGTAATAGACGCTATCGCCTTCCTTTAAATCCACGGGCTCATAAAACTCACAATAAAAACGCACTTCACCTTCAAGCACCAATAAAAACTCTTCACCATCATGGCGAATCCAATCTTGGTAATCATCAAAACTACGAGAACGAATTCGGCTTTTAAATGGCACCATTTTTTTATTGGATAATTGACTGGCGAGTAATTCATGTTCATAAGTGGAAGTGGGATGAGGCTTGCCTTGACCATTCAGAGTAATATCACGACGCCCCACCGCACCCGCTTGTTTTGGCGGTTCAAAAATTTGAGGGATCGGCATATCAAGACCAGTGGCTAATTTCTGTAATGCTTGAAAAGTAGGCGAAATCTGGCCGTTTTCCATTTTTGACAACGTAGAGCGAGCAAGCCCTGTCCGCTTACTGGACTCTTCAAGAGTGAGCCCCATTTGTAAACGAATATCTTTTAATCTTTGCCCTAAATTTAGTGGTGTTAAGGTTTGCTCAGCATCATCAGATTGAAACGTCATTTGTGTCGATTCTATACTCACTGATAGTCCTTATCTTGGTGATCTAAATAGCCCAACGTAATCGATTGCTATCGACATAGTACAGAGTGACTGATCTCCTGAAAAGAGAACAAAGTTCAAAAAGGTGCGGTTTGTAGCAAAATTGGAAAACTTGTTTCTTATAGGAAACTTTTAGTTGAATAATGAAGCCGTGAAAAGTATGTTATGGAGATAAAAATTAAGCAAAATACCTCTAACAAATTACACTTGTAACGATTTGCCAAAGCATATTTCAAATGCATAGCAAACGATTGCGTATAAATCATTGATTCAACAGACATACTCTGGAGCAAGAAAATGGATATGACTCTTAAGTTTACAGACAGCCACGAATGGGTTCGCGATAACGGTGATGGTACCGTCACTATCGGGATTTCTGAACACGCACAAGAGATGCTTGGCGACGTGGTATTTGTCGACCTACCTGAGGTGGGTGACACCGTTGAAGCGGGCGAAGGTTTCTCTTTGGTTGAATCCGTGAAAGCAGCATCAGACATCTACGCACCAGTTACGGGCGAGATTGTTGAAATTAACGAAGATTTAGAAGATAGCCCAGAGCTTATTAACAGTGAATCTTACGATGGTGGTTGGATTGCTAAAGTTAAGCTAGATGACCCTTCTGAGCTAGCTAATCTAAAAGATGCGGAAAGTTATCTAGCTGCAATCGAAGAAGACGAGTAACACTAAAATCCAATCACCGCTTGTGATTGGATTTTTCATTTATATCTGTACACCAAGTAATAAAAAGTCAGTGAGCTTGCACTGGCTTTTACTTTAGAACTCTTTTGATGTCGGTGGTGGCTGTTTACACCACTTTTAGTTGAAGTAGCCCAGCATTAAGTGACTCGGGTTTGAATGGCTTTGAATTTAAATCGATTTCAGTTTAAGGAATGACATGACTAATTTATTAAACTCTCTTAGCAATAATGAAGAATTTATCGGTCGCCATAATGGCCCGAATCATACCGACCAACAACGCATGTTGGATATCATCAATCAGCTAAGTGATACCAAAGCCAATAGCCTAGATGATCTTATTGCTCAAACCGTCCCAGCTAATATTCGCCTTAATAATGCAATGGAACTCAAAGCGCCAATGTCTGAAAACGACATGCTCGGACAGATGAAAGAATTTGCTAATCTCAATACCATTAAGCGTACTTTTATTGGCCAAGGTTATTACAACACTTTCACGCCGAATGTTATTTTGCGCAACGTATTCGAAAATCCAGGTTGGTACACCGCGTATACGCCTTATCAACCAGAAATTTCTCAAGGCCGTTTAGAGTCACTGCTTAATTACCAACAAATGGTCATGGATTTAACCGGCATGGACATTGCCAACGCCTCCCTTTTAGATGAAGCAACGGCCGCTGGCGAAGCAATGACACTGTGCAAGCGTGCAGGAAAAAGCAAAAGTTCTGTCTTTTTTGTGGCTGACGATGTGCATCCACAAACGATCGAAGTGGTCAAAACTCGCGCCGAATTTATTGGCTTTGAAGTTATCGTGGGTGATATCGATTCTTTGGCCGAGCAAGATGTATTTGGCGCTCTGCTGCAATACCCAAGCACCACTGGCGAAGTGCGTGATTTAACCGATATCATCAGCGCCGCTCAAGCCAATAAAACTTTAGTCACTGTTGCGACCGATCTACTGGCTTCTACTTTACTAAAACCGGCTGGTGAAATGGGCGCAGATGTCGTGATCGGCAGCGCGCAACGTTTTGGTGTGCCAATCGGTTACGGTGGTCCACACGCCGCTTTTATGGCGACACGTGAGAAACACAAACGCACTATGCCTGGCCGTGTGATTGGTGTCTCCATTGATAGTAAAGGCAATCAAGCGCTACGCATGGCAATGCAAACTCGTGAGCAACATATCCGCCGCGAAAAAGCGACGTCTAACATCTGTACCGCGCAAGCATTGCTAGCCAACATGGCCTCTTTCTATGCGGTTTATCATGGCGCAGAAGGTTTACGTACCATTGCACGTCGCACCCATCATCTGACTGCCATTCTTGCTGCTGGTTTGAAGCATTCAGGCTATGAGCTTGCGCATAACACTTTCTTCGACACCATTACAGTCAACAGCCAAGAGCACACTGAGCGCCTTTACCATGCAGCTCAACATGCTGGTATCAACTTACGTAAGAGCCCAACTCAGCTAGGCATCAGCTTAGATGAAACGGCGACTGCAGACGATATTGAAGCGCTTTTTGCTGTCTTTGGCATTGAATGGAAGGTCGATACTTTTGCCTCTGACATTGCGGCCAATGAATTTGCCGCAATTCCAGAAAATTGTCGTCGTACTTCAAGCTATTTAACTCACCCAGTATTCAACACGCATCATAGCGAAACTCAAATGATGCGTTACCTGAAAAAGCTTGAAAACAAAGATTTCTCATTAACGCACGGTATGATCCCATTGGGCAGTTGCACCATGAAGCTCAATGCCGTTGCCGAAATGATCCCGGTCACTTGGCCAGAATTTGGTAGCATCCATCCGTTTGCACCTCTCGATCAAGCCGCAGGTTATACCGCATTGGCAGCATCGTTAAAGCAACAACTGTGCGAAATCACAGGCTACGATGAATTCTCTCTACAACCAAACTCCGGTGCATCGGGTGAATACGCAGGCTTAATCGCGATTCAACGCTACCATCAAAGTCGTGGCGAAGGTCACCGTAACGTTTGTTTGATCCCAAGCTCCGCACATGGCACAAACCCTGCCACAGCCTCTATGGTTTCAATGAAAGTCGTTGTGGTGATGTGTGATGAATTCGGTAATGTTGATTTACAAGATCTTGCAGCGAAAATCGATAAACACCACAGCAACCTTTCAAGCATTATGATCACTTATCCATCGACGCACGGTGTGTACGAAGAACAAGTACAAAAAGTATGTGACATGGTGCATGCCGCTGGCGGTCAAGTTTACTTAGATGGCGCGAATATGAATGCGCAAGTTGGCCTGACCAATCCGGGCGTGATTGGTGGTGATGTTTCGCACCTTAACTTACACAAAACATTCTGTATTCCACATGGTGGTGGCGGTCCGGGTATGGGTCCAATCGGGGTTAAATCTCACCTTGCCCCATTCCTTCCGGGTCATATTGAAAATGGTGTTGTCGGCAAAGAATATGCGGTATCTGCAGCCGATCTTGGCAGCGCGTCAATCCTACCAATCTCTTGGGCCTACATTGCCATGATGGGCGGAAAAGGCTTAACCGAAGCCACCAAAGTTGCAATATTAAATGCCAACTACATCATGGAACGTCTGCGTCCTCATTATCCGGTTTTATATCGTGGTCATAATGGCCGAGTGGCGCACGAATGTATTGTTGATATTCGTCCGTTAAAAGAAGCGACAGGCATTAGCGAAGAAGACATTGCAAAGCGTTTAATGGACTACGGTTTCCATGCGCCAACTATGTCATTCCCAGTGGCGGGCACGTTAATGGTTGAACCGACTGAATCAGAAGATAAAGCTGAATTAGATCGTTTCTGTGATGCAATGATCGCAATACGCAAAGAGATGGAGAAAGTACAGCAAGGGGAATGGCCACTCGACAACAACCCGTTAGTCAATGCGCCGCACACCCAAGTGGATTTGATGGCTACTGAATGGGATCACCCATACAGCCGTGAAATTGCTTGTTTCCCATCAACGCACACGCAAGGCTCAAAATACTGGCCAACGGTGAACCGCGTTGATAACGTTTATGGCGACCGTAATTTGATTTGCTCATGCCCGAGTATTGATAACTATGTTGAGTAATTAACCCGTAAATAAACGTAGTCACATAAAAAACGAGCACTCGATTGGGTGCTCGTTTTTTGTAGGAAAACTTTTTTGTATGGGCTATAAACCGCCAGATAAATCTAAATAATTGCCAGTAGAAAATGACGATTTTTCGGAAGCTAACCAATAAATCGCTTCTGCCACTTCAAATGGCTCCCCACCTCTTTGCAGCGGGATAATACTCTTTAACCTTTCGACTCGCTCAGGCTCTCCACCATCGGCGTGCATATCGGTATAAATTAATCCCGGACGAACACAGTTAACTCGAATACCCTCCGCCGCAACTTCCAAAGATAAGCCTTTGGTTAAAGTATCAATTGCCCCTTTTGATGCCGCGTAATCGATGTATTCATTTGGAGAACCAGAACGTGCAGCGCCAGAAGAGACATTAACGATAACGCCGCCTAACCCATCATGTCGTGTCGACATTCGCTTTACCGCTTCTCGACAACATAAGAAGTAACTTGTGACATTATTGACCAGCACTGCATTGATGCGTTCAGCGGTCATATCTTCTAAACGTGATTGTTTTTTCAAGATACCGGCATTATTCACCAGAACAGATAGTGTGCCCAACTCCCGATCAACGGTAGAAAACATTCGAATGACATCATTTTCACAAGAAACATCCGCTTGAACGGTAATACACTTACCACCTTCGACAGTAATAGATTGGGCTAGTTTGTTCGCCGATTCTCCATCCGATTTATAATTAATACAGACTGCATATCCTTCTTTTGCAAAAAGTAATGCTGTGGCAGCCCCAATACCACGCCCACCGCCAGTAATCACTGCCACTTTTTGAAGACTCATCAATACATCCTTATATTTCCAATAGCGGATTTCATCATAACGTTAATGGGTGAAGCAATCACCCATCGATCTTACATAACTGTATGCAACATAAATTATATGGATAGGCGGTAAAACTAGGCACTAGGCGTAACACTACTAATGCTGCCTAGTTTTAATTAACAACATTTAGCCTATCTCGCAACTGCTGCATCACTTTACCAAGTAGCATAATAATGACAGCGCCAAGTAGCACAGGTGTGACTAAAAAAGCCCAACTTTGTCCCGTTAACATAATTAAGAGTGGATTCGCTCCTGCTGGCGGATGGGTAGTTTTCGTGGCCAACATGGCGCTCACCGCAAGCCCTGTTGCCAGAGCCAAACTCAATGGCGTTACCCCAATATACTCCACAAAGAAAACGCCAATAAAAGCAGTAATGAAATGCCCTGCGATTACATTCTTCGGCTGTGCCAATGGGCTTTCCGGTAAACCAAATACCAATACGGTTGTTGCACCAAACGGAGCCATCACCAAGGCAATATTGGTTATTTCTGTTTCTGAAAACGTTAAAATGCCAATCGCTATTGCTGCACCTAATCCTGCAAATATTGCTAAAACTAATCTATTCATTTCTATCACTCCAAGTTACAAATCCAAAGTAGACCACTTTGTCTACCGGAACATAGTAGACAGAGTGGTCTACTTCTGTCAATATAAGTTATCAAAGGAGAGATCGCATGAATGATAAACGCCAAATATTATTAAATACCGCACTTGAATTGTTTTATAACAAAGGCATTAATTCTATTGGGATCAATGAAATACTTAATGTTTCTGGCATCGCAAAAAAGACCTTATATAATTACTTTGATAGTAAAGAAACTCTCATTCTTGCAGCTCTTGAGCAAAGAAATTCTATTTTTACAACGTGGTTAGATAAACGCTTAGCGGATTCAAAAGGAAATAATGAGGTAGTTGAGAATCTATTTAATGCATTAGCCGATTGGTTTTCAGGTTCTACCGAGGAATTAGGGGATTTTCGAGGCTGCTTTTTTATCAATACTTCAGCAGAATTTAGAGATCAAGACAGTAAAATTTCGAAGTATTGCCAGTATCACAAGCAGCAAGTACGCGAATTGATTGGTGCATATTTATCAAACCCACACCCTGAATTATTAGATGCTATATGTTTATTGAAAGAAGGTGCGATCACCACCGCTTATGTGGACAATGATTTTTCTGCACCAAAAAAATGTATCAGTGTTTTACAACAACTGAAAATGTAGGTCGTCTTTATATCGATATTAGACTGTTAAAATCAGAGCAATCTACTTATTCAATTCAGGGAATGATCGGTTTTATCGACAAACGCAAAGTCGTTTTTACCTTTGCGTTTAACATCATACATGGCGTGATCGGCTAATTTAATTAATTCTTCTGGATCTTGTGAATCCTCTGGATACATAGCAATACCGACACTAGCGCTCACACTCACTTCAATATTATTGATACTAAAAGGTCTAGATAGGGCATCAATAATTCTTGTCGCAACCGAAGAAAGCATCGTATCTCCAACCACTTGAGTGATAACGATTAAAAACTCATCGCCGCCAATACGAGCGACCATATCATTGTCACGAACGCAAGAGCGCAGCTTATCCGTCGCTATTTTTAATAATTCATCACCGGCGGCATGGCCAAAATTATCGTTTACCGATTTAAATCCATCCAAATCTAAAAATAAAACTGCGACTTTTTCTTTTTCTTGTAATGCAGAAGATAACGCCTTTTCAAGCCTCTTCATCATTAATTGTCTGGTCGGCAATCCTGTCAGTGAATCATGGTATGCCAAGTGTTGAATTTGCTGTTTTGCCTCTTTTTGCATAGTAATGTCTTCCATCACGGCAACAAAATGTTCAATTTTTCCGTCTGCTTGCTTAACTGGAGCAATAGAAGCCAATTCCCAAAATTCATTATTTTCATATTTACTATTAGTCAGTAATTCCCCACGCCATATTTCACCAGCATTAAGCACCTTAGAGATATGTTCTTTTTCAGCCTGAACAAATAACTCAGTACTAAATATACCTGCGCTTTGTCCAATTACTTCCTCCTCCCGATAACCTGTTTTGTCTAAAACTCTAGGGTTTACGTACTCAATTATCCAATTACTGTCGGTGATAATAATGGAAGAGGCCGACTGTTCAATCGCAAGTGAAAGGGTGCGCAGCCTTGAAGACAAAACAGAGTACGTTTGCAAAATCAGTGTAATGGCAATACCACCAATCAAAAAAATGGCACTTAAATATAGCAAGGTAGTGCTCAGGCTATTTTCAATAACTGACTGTTCCGAAGGAAAAAAGAAAGCCATTATTCCACGCATGAAATTAAATAGACCAAACAGAGCAAAAACAGTCGCTACACCATGCCCAGCAGAACGTTGCTCTTGATTATTAACCGTGAGTAAACTCAGCACAATCGCAATACAGATAGTGAGTATCATGGCAGAGAAAACAACAATTCGGATATTCTGATTGTGTTCAATATAGTGAAAGTAGTAAAAGAGACTCGTTGCAACAACTAGCAGGGACGCATCGAAAAATATCATAGGCTTTCGACCAATAAAGACCAAAATCCCTCGTAAAATAATTAGAAAACCAATGACATTGCATAAGTTGGCAATGATGATAGAAATAAAATCAGG
>NZ_VHKO01000049.1 GCF_015223435.1 Vibrio hibernica | reverse complement strand
ATTATTTATACCGTTATACGCTTACGGATACAACTGGAAATCCATACATTATATTAATTAAGTTATTCATAACGACCGTTTTTTCTTAGAATTTAAATGAAAGCGAATAAGTTTTGATATTAGGTTTGTTCTAAGACAATGTTTATCAGGAAAAAATCCTCTTTATCTATATTTTGAGGCGTATAATTTAGCCTTATAAGGGGGGCTTTATGTTTACTAAATTGCCTAAATGGGTGGAGTACGGCGCATTTACATTGGCAGTCATTGCCGGTGTGATTAATGCTGTTGGTTTACTAGGTTTTCAGCATCAAGCTATTTCGCACTTGTCGGGAACTGTGACTTTATTTGGTACTCAAGTAGTGACAAATTTGAATGGTAGTTTGTATCTTGCCATGATCGTTTTTAGTTTTGTTGTAGGCTCAGCAATCTCTGGTTTTCTTTTATCTGGTGGGTCGTTAAAGCTAGGGAGGCATTATGACTCATTATTATTGATTGAGGGCTGCTTACTTATTATTTCGGCATATCTGTTGAGCCATTCATATTACTACGGTATTTATTTCGCATCTATGGCATGTGGCCTACAAAACGCACTCGCAACAACTTATAGTGGTGCGGTCATCAGAACGACGCATTTAACTGGCATTTTTACCGATCTCGGCATTATGCTGGGTAAGGTTTTAAAAGGTGATACGTTTGATCATCGTAAATGTGTGATGTTTCTTGTGATTATTATGGGCTTTGTTTCTGGTGGTGTGATTGGGCAATATTTATTCTCACTCTATAATGTTAGCGCACTTTATTTTCCTGCGGTGACTTGTTTGATGCTTGCCAGTACCTACAGAGGTTATCGGCTACTATCTAAATAACGTGAAGTGAACAATATCTCCCCTTTGAATTGTATACAATTTTAACCTGGTTCCTATATACTACCTGTTACTCATGTTTAATATTATTGGCTATATGACTAACAAAAACGCATTCGGTACAGATCGAAATAAAACTATGTTATTGGTGATTGGGGTTATGCTGATTGCTGCCAATCTACGTGCACCGGTAACGGGTATTGCACCTATGATTGAATTGATTTCCCATTCTTTTCAATTATCCTCGATTCAAGCCGGAATGCTAACCACATTACCTCTTATCGCTTTTGCTCTATTTGCTCCTCCATCCTCTTATTTAGCGAAAAAATTTGGTTTGGAATATACCGTTTTTTTAGCTTTGGTATTAATCGCGGCAGGATTATTGTTTCGCTCTTTAGGGAGTGTGAGCGCGTTATTCATGGGGACCGCACTCATTGGTGTTGGGGTAAGTATTGGTAATGTGTTGCTGCCTATAGTTGTGAAACGTGATTTCCCTATGAAGGTGGCAATCATGACTTCTAGCTATGTATTGGCAATGGGAATTGCATCGGGAGCCGCCTCTGCATTTTCAATTCCATTAGCGAACGATTACCAACTAGGTTGGCAGGGATCGTTAGCAGCACTTTCGATTTTAACTTTTATCGCTATGATTTTCTGGCTGCCGCAATTACGTAATAACAGTAAACCTACGGAAGTTAGTACTTCTAGTTCTACAACTAATTTGTGGACAAAACGGTTGGCTTGGCAGGTTTCATTTTATCTAGGTTTAGGCTCTTACTTTACCTATACCATGATCGCATGGTTGCCAAGTTTACTTATCCAGTCAGGCTTTAGTGCTGAAGAAGCTGGGGGGATCCATGGTATTTTTCAAATAGGCACTGCATTACCTGGCATTTTTGTTATCCCTTTAGTCGCTCGCTTAAATGATCAACGCTTACCGGCTTTTGGTATTTGTATTATTGCGGGTATCTGTTCTGTTGGCCTGTTGTATTTACCTGAGTTTGCTTATATTTGGTCCTTTTTATTAGGGTTAGCTTCTGGGGCTTGGTTTATTTTAGGTTTATCTTTTATTAGCTTTAGAACCACCAGTGCATTACAAGCGACGACACTTTCAGGAATGGCACAATTTGTTGGCTATTCACTGGCTGCAATAGGACCTATGCTGGCGGGTTACTTACATGGGCTTCATAATGGATGGCAAGAAGTGATGATCATGATTGTGATTGTTTGTGTTATTGCCGCGTCATTGGGATTGTTTGCTGGGCGTAGAGTGACGGTTGATTAATACCTTCTGTTTAGCGCTACTTTCTGTTTAGAGCTAAATGGATACGATCATTTTAGACGAGCCACATAATAAAGAAGCCTGTTCAATTTTCATTGAGCAGGCTTTTGTGCTTTTACGCTAAACCGCTAGATCAGAGACCTCTTTGGAGATTAGAAGTTTGCGCTGCGTGGTGTACGTGGGAATGGAATAACGTCACGAACGTTGCCCATGCCAGTCACGTAAGATACTAAACGTTCAAAACCAAGACCGAAACCTGCGTGAGGTACAGTGCCGTAACGACGTAGGTCGCGATACCAAGACATATGCTCAGGATCGATGCCCATCTCAATCATACGCGCATCAAGTACATCTAAACGTTCTTCACGTTGAGCGCCACCGATGATTTCACCGATACCCGGAGCAAGTACATCCATAGCTGCAACGGTTTTACCATCATCATTTTGACGCATGTAGAATGCTTTAATGTCTTTCGGGTAGTTTTTCACAATCACTGGCGCTTTAAAATGCTCTTCAGCAAGGAAGCGTTCATGTTCAGAGGACATATCGATTCCCCATTCAACATCAAATTCAAACTTACGGCCTGAATCTTTCAGAATTTGGATAGCATCAGTATAGTCAACTTGTGCAAAATCAGATTTCACGAATTGCTCAAGGCGAGTAATGGCTTCTTTATCAATACGAGAAGCAAAGAATTCAAGATCGTCACGGCGTTCTTCTAACACCGCTGCAAACACATATTTCAACATGTCTTCAGCTAATTTAGCCGCATCGTCAAGATCGGCAAATGCGATTTCTGGTTCAACCATCCAAAACTCTGCAAGGTGACGACTGGTGTTTGAGTTCTCTGCGCGGAAAGTAGGGCCGAATGTATAGACTTTACTTAGTGCACAAGCATAAGCTTCTGCGTTAAGTTGACCTGATACCGTTAGGAATGTTTCTTTACCGAAGAAATCTTCATTGTAATCAACGTTGCCTTTGTCATCCAAAGGAAGGTTGTTATGATCTAATGTTGAGACTCGGAACATTTCACCAGCGCCTTCAGCATCAGAGGCGGTAATTAATGGCGCTGAAACCCAGAAGTATCCTTGTTCATGATAGAAGCGGTGAATGGCTTGAGATAAACAGTTACGAACGCGAGCAACTGCGCCAATAACGTTGGTGCGAGGGCGAAGGTGTGCCACTTCACGTAAATATTCAATAGAGTGACGAGTTTTTGCCATTGGGTAAGTATCAGCGTCTTCAACCCAACCAACGACTTTTACGGCCGTTGCGGCAAGTTCACAATCTTGACCTTTCGCCGGAGATTCAACAACCGTTCCGGTGACTTCAACAGAGCAACCTGTGGTTAGTTTTAATATTTCGTCTTGATAATTATTTAACTCATTTGGAACCACGGCCTGAATCGGATCAAAACAAGAACCGTCATAAATAGCAAGGAAAGAGATCCCAGCTTTTGAATCACGACGTGAACGGATCCAACCGCGAACAGTGACTTCACTGCCTACTGCTAATTTTCCGCTTAAAACGTCTGTCACAGGCGCGTAAGTCATTTTTTTCTCCATTAAAACACCGCTCTTTAATAATATTGAGGGTGCGAACTGTCTTAAATGTGTACGATGAAAATCGCATCGAAAGTACCTGATATATTACCTGTCATCTTTTTCGCTTCAACCTTTTATTGTTCTATTCTCTGTATTTTTAGCGCATAGAATCTGATTTACTGCATTACTTGGCGAAATTATCGATTTTGTCCGGAGAAAGTACAGGCGATCTTGATTACTATGTAACAATAAATAATAAATGCGTTGGGGAGTAATAAGAGGTGAATGTTAAATATCAGTTAGCTTATTTAGTAATAGTCGTGGTTCTGATGAGTGGGAAGCGTGTTTTCCTAAAGGATGTGCACCAAGCCGAGCTTGTGTAAAAGCTGAACTTGCCAATCCTAAACTGTTAGTTGAAATTGCTTTTGTCGCGGCAGCAGGAGAATAAAGAGCTCTCAAATGCTCAAATAAAAGAAAGGCGTACTAAATGAAAGTACACCTTTTTGTTTTTTAATCGATGGTTCTTAGGGCTTAGTAAAAATGATTAAGACCCTAACTCAACAAATAACTTTAACCGCTAATCCACCTTGTGATGTTTCACGATATTTTGCATTCATATCTTTGCCTGTCTCTAGCATGGTTTCGATAACTTTATCTAAAGAGACGCGTGGCTCTGATGAACGACGCATTGCCATACGAGTTGAGTTAATGGCTTTTACTGCTGCAATACCATTACGCTCAATACATGGCACTTGAACTTGACCAGCAACTGGGTCGCAGGTTAGCCCTAGATTATGTTCCATGCCGATTTCCGCAGCCATACAGACTTGTTCTGGGCTGCCACCAAGTAATTCAGCAAGACCTGCTGCTGCCATAGAACAAGCAACACCAACTTCACCTTGGCATCCTACTTCTGCCCCAGAAATAGAAGCATTTTGTTTGTATAAGCCACCAATTGCGCCAGAAGCGGCAAAGTATCGAATGTAATCTTTTTCCGTAACCGTTTGAATAAACTTATCATAATAAGCTAAAACGGCAGGAATAATGCCACATGCACCATTAGTTGGCGCGGTAACGACACGTCCACCCGCGGCATTTTCTTCATTTACTGCAAAGGCGTACATATTAACCCAATCCATTACCGCCATTGGATCGGTTGAAGTATTTGATGTTGTTAATAGTAATTGACGCAAGGCAGGTGCACGACGAGGAACACGCAATGGCCCTGGAAGAATGCCTTCGGTGTTCATGCCTTTTTCCATGCAATCACGCATGGTTTTCCAGATATTAGCAAAATAGGTTCGAACATCCTCGTTGGAGTGCTGAGCATGTTCGTTTTTCATCACTAATGTACTAATGGATAAACCATGTTCTTTACATAATGCAAGAAGTTGATTTGCGGTGTTAAATTCGTATGGTGCTTTAATAGCATCTTCTACTTTTTTACCAAAACTTTCTTCATCAACAATGAAGCCACCGCCAATAGAATAATAGGTTTTGGAGTAGGCGACGTCATCATCAATCCATGCATGCAAGGTCATGCCATTTTCATGCAATGAAAGGTTGGTTTTTTGGAAGTTCATACCACCAATTTTGGGGAAATCAACCGTGTGGCAATGCATGCCAACGGGTAAACGTTCTGTTTCTTCTACTCGAGCAATAAAGCTCGGAATAGCGTCAATATCTACATGTTCTGGCGTGTTACCTGCCAGACCCATAATGATAGCAATATCAGTATGGTGACCTTTCCCTGTCAGTGATAATGAACCGTAAACATCGACAGTAATTTTTGTAATATCACGCAACTTACCTTGACCACGAAGATCATCAATAAATTGTTTACCGGCTTTCATTGGACCAACAGTATGAGAACTTGAAGGGCCAACGCCAATTTTGTAGATATCAAAAACACTTACCATGTTATTACCTCGAAGTAAGCCCCTTAAAATTAAGAGGCTTTGGTTTTCTTATGTTGTTTTGGTGCTTTTATATTAATGATAATTTAGCTTTAAATTAGGGCATTAAAAAAAACTGTAGAGTACAGAAGTGATGGCGGCAATACCACAAGTTGCTGTAAAGATTTGTGCAACATTTGATGTCTTGAATTTTGCCATCGCTGGAACTTTACGCATCGCATAAATAGGAAGAAGGAATAAGATGGCTGCGATCATCGGTGCACCCATGGACTCAATCATACCTAAGATACTTGGGTTAATGATTGAAATGATCCAAGTGGTGACTACGATAAAAATAAGTGACATCTTATTGCATTTATTATCATTCATTTTTGAGCGAGATTTTACAAGCCCAACAAGACCTTCGTGCGCCCCTAGGAAATGACCAAAGTAACTTGAAGTAATCGCCGCAAACGCAACAATTGGTCCTAAGTAAGAAATCATTGGAGAGGAGTGAATGTTGGCTAAGTAAGAAAGCACACTAATATTTTGAGCTTGTGCTTCACCAAGTTGCGCAGGCGTTAAAGAAAGCACCACTGAGAATACGAAGAACATAACGAATGCCATCAGCATAGTTGCGGCGCCGCCAGTGATCATATCAGTTTTCTTTGCTGCATTATCACCATATACACGACGTTGTTCTTTTGTGAATTGGCTGATGATTGGACTATGGTTAAAAGAGAACACAATGATAGGGATCGCAAGCCAAATAATTTTAGGCATTGCCACCCAATCAGGGCTAACTTCTGCCATTGAAGTGTTCCACTCAGGGATCAAGAAGATTGAAAGTGCTAATAGAATCAGCACTAAAGGGTAAACCATCGCTGATGTTACTTTCAGCATGAGATCTTTACCGAAAATTACGCCACAAGTCATCAATGAAATCAATGCACCAGAAAGCAACCAGCGAGGAATTGATTCTATACCTATTTGGTTCACCAAAAACGAATCCACAGTATTGGTGATACCGACACCATAGATAAGTACGATAGGGTAAATAGCGAAGAAGTAAGCAAAAGTAATAATGGTGGCACCGGTTTTACCAAAGTGCTCCTCTACAACATCCGTAATATCGGCGTCGGGGTTTTTAGATGAAAGGACAAAACGAGCTAAACCTTTGTGTGCTAGCCAGATCATTGGCATTGCAATTAGAGCTAAAATCACTAATGGCCAAAAACCACCCGCACCTGCTTTAATTGGTAAAAATAGAACACCAGCACCGACGGCTGTACCGAAAAGTGATAGCACCCAAGAAAAATCTTTATAGGTCCATTTATTTACAGCGGAAATGCTTTCGCTCGCTGCGTTTACAGTGTTTGTTTGCATAGTATAAATTCTCTTAATTGTGGGAACAGGAAGAATTGCCGGGGATTATGCGTGTTTAAATGATAAAAAACACGATCCATATCAATTAAATTTAGATAGAGAATTTGAAGTATGCAGATCTTGCGTTACATCACACAGTGATGACGATTCGGATTAGATTTTCTAATTTAACGATAAGTTATAGTTATTAGAACCTATAGATTATTTTAAGTTATAAAATAAGTTTAGGTTTTTATTTGCAGCTGTTTTTGGAGAGCTTGAATAATTTGAGCTGTCACCCCCCAAATAAAGTGCTTCTGATAGGACACAGAGTATATTTGATGACCTATTCCACTAATCATCATATTAGTAGTATGTAAGTTTCGAGGGTTAAATAGGTAGCTGGCAGGAACTTCAAAAATAGAATCGACTTCATTAGGGTCTAGAATACATTGAGGATTATTATTAATTATAGCGACAAAGGGGGTGATTTCAAATTGGCTAATCGTAACCAACTCTGGTAGTTGACCAAGCAATTTAATGGTATCTGGTAATAGACCAATTTCTTCTTCGGTTTCCCTTAAAGCTGTTTCAGAAAGTGAATGATCACTCAGTTCATACTTTCCCCCAGGGAAACTGATTTCACCAGCATGATGCTTTAAATGAGACGCTCGTTTCGTAAACAAGACATGTATTCCATCTGGTCTATCAATACAAGGGATAAGGACAGCTGCTTTTCTAAGAGAGGGTTGTTTTAAGTGAGCGACACGCAGTAAACTTTCGGATTGATATTGGCCAGGTGATATTAAAGAAAATTGTCGTATGAGTTCAGCTCTTTTCATGGCCTTTATTTTCCTTAATACGATTGTTCATATAGTTCTATATCGAGTATAGACTTGTTTTTAACTGTCTGACAATATTGGTAAAATTCTGCTAACTTTATCAAGTGTTTCTTGGTATTCAGCTTCCATTTCGCTATCGGCAACAATACCACCGCCAGCCCAAGAATACAGGTTACCCTGATGAGCAAGTAATGTGCGTATGGTAATGTTGCTGTCCATATTGCCACAACGACTAATATAACCAATGCTGCCACAATAGAGGTTTCTTCGATGTGGTTCTAGCTCTTCAATAATCTGCATTGCCCGAACTTTAGGTGCGCCAGTAATAGAGCCACCAGGGAAACAAGCTCTCAATAAAGTAGAGGCTGATTGCTTCGAGTCAAGCTCTGCTCGTATGGTGCTGACGAGATGATGTACGGCAGGAAAGCTTTCGATTTCGAATAAAAAAGGAACGGTTACTGTACCCGGCTTTGCTACTCGGCCAATATCATTGCGTAGTAAATCAACGATCATTAAGTTTTCAGCTTGATCTTTTTCAGCGTTTTTTAGCTGCTGTGCAAGTTTTGCATCTTCTTGTGGATCCGAGCTACGAGGGCGAGTGCCTTTAATCGGCTTTGTTTCAATATTTAGCTTGGATGAATCATTGTCGAGTAATAAAAAACGTTCTGGTGAAATACTTATTACGGCAAGCTCATTGGTTCTAATGAACGCAGAAAAAGGCGCATGATTACTGTTTTCGAGCTTTTGATAGGCTTGCCATTCACTGCCTTGGTAGGTGGACGTAAATCGTTGTGCAAGATTGATCTGGTAACAATCACCAGAATGTAAGTATTCTTGAATGGTGTCGAATTTTTCAGAGTATTCCGATTTAGTCATATTCGAAGACCAAGCGGAGGTCAGTCGGAAGTCTTCATCTCTCGTTTTTTCTTGTTCTGTTAGCCACTGCTTATGATGTTCTAAGTTTTGCCCAACAAAAAAAGCGCGTTTTAATTGATGATCAATGATTAAAGCCCACTCATAGATACCAATCGCCATATCGGCCGTTGGAATGTCTTCAGCGGCAGTGCGAGGAATGGTTTCAATACGTCTCCCCAGATCATAGCTAAAATAGCCCAATGCACCGCCAATGAAAGGGATGTTATCAATAGGCGATAATGGGGGTAATAATTTAGATTGATAGTGCTCTAACAGTTCAAATGGATCTTGGTTTGACTCGTGTGTGGTTACGTTATTTTCTGTATAGAGTGTTACTTGGGTAAGCTCGTCTTTCGTTATTAATGTCGCAATAGGGTTGGCGACTAAAACATCGTATCGATTGTTCGGATGTCCTTCGGCAGCAGAGCGTAACAACATTGCCCAAGGTAGATGCTGCAGACGTGAAAAATAGCTCAAACTTAAATTTGACGAATAAACGAGCGTTTCTATGTTAACTGAATGTGACAACGTAGCTTTCATGGTTTTTATTTGATTTTTCATTACGTAAATTGTGACAAGGATTCAATCGTTGCATGGTATCTAGCGAGTAGCAAGAGTATCATAAAACCGCACAAAGCAATCGAGTTACAACAACAGTAAACTAATAATCAAAAAAGAATTTAATCACCACTTGTTAATTGAATTAGATCGATGAATGAAAATGGATGCGTAAGTACTATGTCGTCCAATTATTCAGATATTTTCAGGTGAAGAATCATTATTACTGAGGCAATTATGACCGTTATCCGTAAGCAAGATGTAATCAGCAGCGTTGCTGATGCCCTCCAATATATCTCTTATTATCATCCTCTGGATTTTATTCAAGCGCTTGAAAAAGCGTACAACAAAGAAGAAAGCCAAGCGGCGAAAGATGCTATTGCTCAGATATTAATTAATTCACGTATGTCAGCCGAAGGGCACCGCCCAATTTGTCAAGATACTGGGATTGTGACGTGTTTTGTTAATATCGGGATGGAAGTATCGTGGGATGAGACCGATATGACGGTACAACAAATGGTTGATGAAGGTATTCGTCAAGCGTACACCAATCCAGATAATCCGTTGAGAGCATCCATATTGTCCGATCCTGCCGGTAAACGAATTAATACTAAAGATAATACGCCGGGTGTTGTCCATATTAATATGGTTCCCGGTAATAAAGTCGATATCCAAATTGCGGCAAAAGGCGGCGGCTCAGAAAATAAAACCAAAATGGTGATGTTAAATCCATCGGATGATATTGCTGAATGGGTTGAAAAAACGTTGCCATTAATGGGCGCAGGTTGGTGTCCTCCGGGCATGCTAGGAATAGGTATTGGCGGTACGGCAGAAAAAGCAGCCGTGTTGGCAAAAGAATCTTTAATGGAACACATTGATATTGCCGAGCTAATAGAACGCGGTCCTGAGACCACAGAAGAAAAGTTGCGTGTTGATATCTTTAACCGTGTGAATAAGCTTGGTATTGGCGCACAAGGTCTTGGCGGTTTAACTACTGTTGTGGATGTGAAGATTAAAACCGCGCCTACTCACGCAGCGTCCAAACCTGTGTGCTTAATACCTAACTGCGCAGCGACACGTCATGTTCACTTCACTTTAGATGGCTCAGGCCCGGCGCAATTAGATCCACCAAAACTAGAAGATTGGCCAAAAATCACTTGGGAAGCGGGCGAGAATACTCGTCGAGTCAACTTGGATGAAGTGACCAAAGAAGATGTCCAAGAATGGAAAACAGGCGAAACGGTTTTATTGTCGGGTAAAATTCTAACTGGACGAGATGCTGCTCATAAACGTATTCAGAGTTTATTAGAAAGCGGTGAAGGCTTACCTGAAGGACTAGATTTTAAAGGTAAATTTATTTATTACGTCGGCCCAGTTGACGCTGTTGGCGATGAAGTTGTCGGCCCCGCAGGACCTACGACATCTACACGTATGGATCAATTTACCGACATGATGCTAGAAGAAACCGGCATCATGGGAATGATTGGTAAGGCTGAGCGTGGCGCGGCAACCGTTGAGTCGATTAAAAAGAATAAATCGGTTTATCTAATGGCAGTTGGCGGAGCGGCATATTTGGTGGCGAAAGCGATTAAAAAAGCACGTGTTGTGGCGTTTGAAGAATTAGGTATGGAAGCTATTTACGAATTTGAAGTGGAAGATATGCCCGTCACGGTTGCGGTTGACTCTACAGGGGCAAATGCCCACCAAATCGGACCTGATACTTGGAAGGTAAAAATAGCTGAAATGGAAAAATAACCTGACTAATCAAATGAAATTGATTATAGTTTGGTTATTGAACATATACTTAACTCACATAAGTATTTATGGCTGAATATTTAGGAGATGATATGCCACGTTTTGTACGGATATTACAAATTCTTATCGCGATAGTGGTTGGTGGTTATACGATTTTTGAACTCATTCGCTTTGGGATCTCTATTTTCAGTGAACCTTTAGGGTCGTTTGTTACCATGACCATTGTTCTAGCTTTATTCTTAGAGTTAGCGCTGTTCGTAATTTATAAAATGATACAAGAAGATTAATTCTCTTTATTCATCCTATGTTACAAAGGCTCGCATGAATTTATGCGAGCCTTTTTTATTTATACATTCGTCAGTGGTATTATGTGTGTCTTACCTTATCGTATGGTTGGAGTAGTTAATGAAGTTAAAGCAAGAAGTGAATGATCTCGTAAAGCGCAGCCTCGATCGCCATTTACGTTTGGCGGTGACAGGCTTGTCTCGCGCAGGAAAAACAGCCTTTATTACTTCATTAGTGAACCAGTTACTTCATAGTTCCACCCAAGATAATTTGCCTCTGTTTGAAGCTAGCCGTAATAAACAATTACTTGGTGCAAAACGCATACCTCAAACCAATCTAATGGTTCCAAGGTTTGATTATGATTTAGCGATAGAACAACTAAATTCAACGCCACCAAAATGGCCAGAGCCGACTCGCGATGTCAGCGAAATTCGCTTAGCTATTCGGTTTAAACCTAAAAAAGGGGCGCGTCGTTTACTTAAATCAACTTCTACTTTGTATTTAGATATTGTGGATTATCCGGGAGAATGGTTATTGGATCTTCCTTTGCTGGATATGACTTTTGAGCAATGGTCTAACGACCAATTAAAGCACCTGACTTCTGATAGAGCGTCTAGTGTGCGTGCAGCACTGGCTAAAAAGTGGTTAGTTAAATTAAACCACTTTGACTTATATGCGAGTGCGAATGAAAACCGTGTTGCTGAGCTAGCAAGATCTTACACTCTATATTTACACGAATGTAAAAAGGCAGGATTACACTGGGTGCAACCTGGGCGGTTCGTTTTACCTGGTGAGTTGGAAGGGGCTCCGGTGTTACAGTTTTTTCCTGTGATGATAGAGGTTGATGCGGATGGAAAACCACTAAAAGACATTAATAAAAACTCGTCGTATGCCATGCTGCGATCACGTTTTAATGAATACAAAAAGAAAATTGTAAAAGCCTTTTATCAAGAGCATTTTGCCAGTTTTGATCGACAAATAGTGCTGGTGGATTGTTTGCAACCTCTCAATGCCGGCCATGATTCTTTTAATGATATGAGTGGAGCGATCACTCAACTTTTACAGAGCTTTAAGTATGGACGTAACTCTATTCTTAAGCGTTTATTTTCAGCCAAAATTGATAAGGTGCTTTTTGTCGCCACTAAAGCTGATCATGTTACTCCGGACCAACATGGCAATATGGTATCGCTATTGCAACAGCTGGTGAATGAAGCGTGGCAACATGTGTCCTATGAAGGCATTGATATGGAATGCATGAGTTTATCGTCTATTCAGGCCACGATGCCCGGTTATGCCAGTGCTGGAGATACCACTTTACAAGCGATTAAAGGCACTACGCTGGATGAAGAAACACTGACTCTGTATCCCGGTGAAGTACCGGCGAAATTACCCAATGCGCAATATTGGAAACAACATGGCTTTGATTTTCATCAGTTCCGACCTTTAAAAATTCCACAAGGTCAGCCATTGCCACACATTCGAGTGGATAAAGCGATGCAATTTTTGTTAGGAGATAAATTACGATGAGTGATTACAAATCGAAGAAGGTATTTTCTAGTGATAAATTTGATTCTTATCAAAGTGAGTCAGTTCCTAACGCTTCAATAATAGATAGCGAATCAATAGCCGCGACTCAATCAACAAAATCGACTCCCAAGCCGACGAAAAGACTATTAAGAGATCAACAAGAATTACAAAAGATTGTTGAGGAAGTAGAAGGTGCCGAGAATTTAACGGCTAAAGTGAATTTCACTGAACACACTCAGTTCACGCCTATGACACTTTCAGAGCAATCTGCCATCGATCAAGAACAGGCTCTAGAGGCTCAAATGGTGGAAGTCATCCACCCAAAAGGTAAGCGACGTTTGCTATGGTCGATTGGTAGCCTTTCGTTTGCAGGCTTATTGGGTTGGCAGTGTGTTAATAATATTGTAACGGCTTATCAAACCAATGATTGGTTATCGTTAGGTTGGTCTGCTCTTATTGCAGGGGCTGCATCTTTTGGTGTTGTAGTCATTGGCAGAGAATTATGGAAGTTGCGCCGCCTGCGTAATCAATTGAGCAACCAAGAAAAAGCAATGGACTTTATTTATGCTAATACGGTTAATTCATCGAAAATAAACACTAAGCAAGCAAGCCCTCAGCAAATAAGCCATGGTAAAGCGGCTCCTTTCTGTGAGTCGATTGCTAAAGATGCTGGGATAACACTTGAGCATGTTGGTTATGATCGTTGGAAGAAATCAGTAACGGCTAATCATAATGATGCAGATGTGATCGAGCTATACGATTCTATGGTGGTGAGCCTTCAAGACCAACAAGCGAAAAAGCTGGTGGCTAATTATTCATGCGAAGCGGCTGTATTAGTTGCAATTAGTCCACTTGCCATTGCAGATATGATCTTAATTGCTTGGCGTAACTTTAAGCTGATTAATGAACTAGGTAAGGTTTATGGCGTTGAACTTGGTTATTTTTCACGTTTACGATTAGTGAAACTTGTTTTTATTAATATGGCGGCCGCAGGAGCAAGTGAGTTAGTGGTAGATGCGAGTATGCATGCACTGTCGATTGATATTGCAGGTAAGCTTTCGGCGCGAGCAGCACAAGGAATTGGTGTTGGTTTATTAACGGCAAGATTAGGTATCAAGGCAATGGCATTATTACGTCCTTTACCTTGGCAAAAAGATAAAGCGGTACGCTTAAGTGAAATTCGTAAACAGATCGTTCTTCGGGTGATTGGTAAGAAGAATTAACAAATAGTGACTCATTGATCATGCTTGATTTTAGTGGTTTTTCTTGACGATATGACAGGCTTGCCTCACACTGCTGTCAACTTTTCGTGACACTAAGAAGGGCATGTAGTGAGGTTAGAAGTCTTATGTAACGACCGTTTAGAGGTAACTCAACAACTGGTCGAATTGTTAGTTTGTAATCGAGTTGATTTACGTGGCATTGAGTTTTCGGCGAAAGGCATTATTCATCTAAATTGCCCTGATATTAACTTTGATGTGTTTCGTGACCTAACGGTAAAAATCCGCCACATCTCCGGTGTTACCGATGTCCGTAAAATTCCTTTTTTGCCCAGCGAACGAGAAACAACAGAGCTAAATGCCATTTTAGATACATTGCCCGATCCTATTATTTCAATTAGTTTGAAAGGTGAGATTGAAATGGCAAATGACTCTGCGCTAGCATTATTCAAAGTTTCTATTCAGCAAATACAATCAGTTAGTATTTTTCACTACATTCCAAAGCTTCAATCCGCGCCTTGGTTTAAAGCCTTCGAAAACGAGGGTTCAAGTACCAAACAAACTCATGCCGATGAGGGCGCTTTGCGATATCGCGACAACATCACCATTGAAGGTTTAAACTATTTGATGGATGTTATGCCTGTTGTGATTCACTCTGATGTAGGTGATGCGATTCTGGCGGGTGCAGTTGTCATGCTAAAACCAATTGTTCAATCAGAAGTGAAACTCAGAGCGGTATCAGAATACAATCCATTAGGCTTTGAGCACTTTGTTGGTGTCTCTAATTCTCACCAACGTTTGATGAACCAAGCTAAAAAGTTGGCCATGCTCGATCAGCCATTATTGATTGAAGGAGATACTGGAACAGGCAAAGAGATGCTTGCTCGTGCTTGTCATAACCGCTCGTTACGTTCCGCGAATTCATTTTTAGTCTTAAGCTGTGCTTCGATGCCAGATGATGTAGCAGAGACGGAATTATTTGGTCATGCACCTGGAACGTTTAACACGGAAATTGGACATAAAGGTATTTTTGAGCAAGCTCATCAAGGGACGGTTTTCCTCGATGAAATTGGCGAAATGAGCGCACATTTACAAATTAAATTGCTACGTTTTTTACAAGATGGTTCGTTTAGGCGTGTCGGGGAAGAAAAGGAAATGCACGTCGATGTGCGAGTCATTGCTTCGACCAAGCAAACGTTGTCACAATTAACTCAAGAAGGCAGCTTTCGTGAAGATTTGTACTATCGCTTAAATGTGCTGAATCTATCAATACCACCAATTCGTGAACGCAGCAGTGATGTTTTGCCGTTACTCAATATGTTTGTTGCCAAATATGCACAACAATTGGGCCTACTTATACCAAGTTATGATGAGCATTTAGTGGAGCAATTAAGCTTGTATCCTTGGCCGGGTAATATTCGTCAGCTCGAGAATTCGGTGTTACGTGCAATGACTCAACTCGATTCAGATGTACTTAATTTTGCACACTTTCAACTACCTAAATTACAGCCAAGTGCATCTGCTTTTGAAGCTCATCTACCAAGTTTTAATCTCGATGGTAATTTAGATGAGATGATGAAAAATTATGAATCTCAAATATTAGAGCGTTTGTACCAATCGTTTCCATCGAGTCGAAAATTAGCGAAAAGATTAGATGTTTCTCATACATCCATTGCGAATAAACTACGTGATTACGGGATAAGGAAAGTTTAATGGTGACATCACTACCATTTTTCACACATCAAGATTTGTGTAAAGGAATGAGCTTTCAATCGGATAATTACAGCCTTAGATTACTGAACTCAGGTGATGAAGGGTTGATGTGTCATTTCTATACGGAAAATAAACCCCATTTAGAACCTTGGGAGCCTATACGCGATGGTGCTTTTTATATTCAGTCTGATTGGTGTAAGCGGATAGCGACGTTAAAAATAGCACATCAACATAAATTGAGTTTCTCATTTATATTACTAGATAAAAATGAGTCTCAGATTTATGGTGTGATTAATTACAGTAATTTGTCTGGCTATCCATTTTATGCTTGTAATTTAGGCTATGCCCTAGCTGAAAGCGCACAAGGTCAAGGCTTGATGCAAACCGCTTTAGCGATGACGAACCAATGGTTGTTTGAGCAAATAAATATGCATAGGATCATGGCCGCTTATATCCCTTCCAATACTCGCAGCGAAAAAGTATTAAAGAACTTACGTTTTGTACATGAGGGAATTGCAGAAGATTACCTATTAATTAATGGACGTTGGCAAGCTCATAATTTGATGTCTCTAACGAATCAGTACTGGCGATTGCCATAAAGCTCAGGAGGGTAAATGATGGAACGTTTAAATAAGCAACTTGCGTTGTTAATTGAACTGGATAAACTCAAAACCGTTCTGCGTCGTACTCGTGTGAAAGCGGCAGAAGGTCGCTTAGAAAATACGGCAGAGCACAGTTGGCATGTGGCATTGATGGCATTATTAATGGAAGAGCATGCAAATGAACCCGTTGAAATTGCCAAAGTGGTTAAAATGTTGCTCTTACACGATATCGTGGAAATTGATGCGGGTGATACCTTTGTTTATGATACTGCAGCGTCTAAAGTACAAGCCGAGAAAGAGTTAAAAGCAGCACATCGTCTATTTGGTATGTTACCAGAGGATCAAGGCGAGGAGCTGATGTCGATCTGGCTAGAGTTTGAAGCAGCCCAAAGTCCTGAAGCTAAATTTGCCAAAGCACTCGATCGGTTGATTCCAATGTTATTGAACTATAACAATCATGGACAAAGCTGGGTTGAACATGGTGTTGCAAAATCACAAGTGTTAACCGTTAATGCTCGAATTGAACAAGGTTCAGAGACTCTCTGGGCTAGAACTCAGGAAATAGTCGCAGAAGCAGTTAAAAATGGTTGGCTAAAAGACCAATAAATAATTTAAAAGTAGGGCTGTATGGCATATATACCTTTGGATGAATACCAAAGAAAATGGATATTTACTCATCAATCATTACCGGTTCCTGAATCGGATTTAGTGCATATTAAACCGATCACTCAACAGCGATCTGCACACCTCTGGATCGAAAATATTAGTAAGCAGAGTCCTGATTCTGACCGTCTGAGCTCCTCCGACTGGCCAAGTAAGGCGGGATGTTGGATCGATGAAATTGATTGGTCCGCAGCATGGGATTCGGATGAACCCGATTTGCCACAAGAAGTGCTTGCACATATTGACTGGCAAGATGATGTGACCGTCTATTTTTGTTATGAAAAATATAATTCAATTGAAACAAAGTGGTCTATTTTCAAAAAGCATTGGAAGAATTTTTTATTCTTTGATGACGGTCCTATATTAATTGGCCGCCGTCGCAGTGAGGTTTTATGGTTTAGCAGTAAAGGTATGGTAAAACTAGGTAATCGAGAGTAGTTCTATTTGTTTTTTATTGTTTGAGAAGCTGCCAGTATCAATGGCAGCTTTTTTTGTGATCGTAGAATTATCACAGATACCCATACTTGGATTAATAGACATATTTAAGGCGAAAATATCATCCTAGTGTTT
>NZ_VHKO01000048.1 GCF_015223435.1 Vibrio hibernica | reverse complement strand
AGAAAACAAGCGATCCTAGGATCGCTTGTTTAGCTTAAATTATCCAGAGTTCAGGTTATCTAGTACCTTGATTTAACTTTCTTCTGACTCTTCTGATTCCGTTGCTTCTTTAAGTTCTTTCAATATCTGGAAGATCTCACGTGAAGCTTTTGGCGGTTTATTACTGGCTTTTTCTTTTTGAGCTTGACGAGCGAGTTGGCGTAAACGTTGACGATCCGCATCTGGATATAAGTCCATGACGTTCTCAATCGCTGGATCCACATCGGTGACAATACGATCGCGCGTTTGCTCAAGCTTATGCAATTCAGCGGTGGCTTGAGAATGTTTATTGCGTAATTTATCCAGTTCCGCTTGAATTGGAGCTGGATCAATTTGGCGCATCAGCTTGCCAATGTATTGTAACTGGCGACGTTTTGCTTCGTTCTTAAAACGTTGGGCATTATCGATAGCTTGACGTAGATCATCGCTGATTGGAAATTTGTCCAACGATGATGATTTCAGCCCAACCAACTCTTCACCCAGTGCTTGTAAAGCACTCATATCTTCTTTCATCTCGGTTTTACTGACCCAGATGATTTCCTCTTCTTCTTCCCAAGGCGCTTTTTGATTCTTACGAGCCATAATTTTCTACTTATTTGGTGAACTTACTGGTTATTTTAGCAAGAATTTTGGGGATAAAGTGAAAAGCTTGTTATTCTATGCGTATTATTTTCAAAAAAGATGAATAAGAGTTGTTATGGACGCAAAGCAGCAGATTGCTCAACAAAAAATTGAATTAGAAATTGCCGTATCAAAAGCTTTAGAGATGGCAAAAGTGAGTGCAGATGCGGCAGAAGTCGCAATTACTAAAACGACGGGAATCAGTGTCTCCAGTCATGACTGCGAAGTAGAGAACGTCGAATTCAATAGTGATGGAGCATTGGGTATCACAGTGTACCGAGGTCAATGTAAGGGAAGTGCTTCAACGTCTGATTTAAGTGATGCTGCCATTCAAAAAGCAGTAGAAGCGGCATTAGACATTGCGAGTTATACCTCAAAAGATCCTTACGCAGGACCTGCGCCAAAAGAATTAATGGTGAAACATATTCCTGATTTGGATTTATTTCATCCAGATGAACCCAATCCTGATTATGCTTCAGAACTGGCGATCCGTGCTGAACAAGCAGCGTTGGCTTATAGTGACAAGATTAAGCAAAGCGATGGTGCCAGTTACGATAGTCATTATGGTATTCGAGTTTATGGTAATAGCCATGGATTGATCGCCAGCCATGCATCCAGCCGTCATAGTTTAAGCTGTAGCGTGATTGGGGCTGGTAAAAATGGTGAGATGGAGCGCGATTACAGCTATACCATGGCGCGTCACAAAGATGAACTATGGACACCAGAACAAGTTGGCTTAGAAGCGGCGCAAAAAACCGTGAGTCGCTTAGATGCCAAGCGCGTTAAAACTGGTCAATTCCCAGTGCTATTTCAAGCAGATGTCGCAACAGGTCTGTTAGGCCATTTGGTGATGGCAATCAGTGGTGGCAATTTATATCGTAAATCGTCATTTTTACTCGATAAGCTCGGTGAGAAAATTTTACCCGATTGGTTTAATGTTGAAGAAAAACCCCATGTACTGCGTGGTTTGGCTTCGAGTGCATTTGATAATGAAGGTGTGTTTACTCAAGACAAACAAATCATTACAGATGGCGTGTTATCAACCTATCTATTAACCAGTTATGCGGCGCGTAAAATGAATATGACCCCTACTGGTCATGCTGGTGGTATCCATAACTGGTTTGTGAAAACTAATGGTCCAGATTTCGCTGGTATGTTAAAAATGTTAGGTACTGGTCTTGTCGTTACTGAGTTGATGGGACAGGGCGTTAATACAGTGACAGGCGATTACTCTCGTGGCGCTGCAGGGTTTTGGGTAGAAAATGGTGAGATCCAATTCCCAGTTTCTGAGATCACGATAGCCGGTAACTTAAAAGATATGTTTACTAATATTGTGGCGGTTGGCCGAGATATTGAAACGCGCTCACAAATTCAAACGGGTTCTATTTTAATTGAATCGATGAAAGTGGCGGGAGAGTAAAGGTATAAAGCGAATTCGAGCCGCAAGGGAGTGATAGGTTTGAATTCGAAAAAATGATAAAGCAAAAGCGAGAGTGCTTTTGCTTTAATCTATCCAGTTTAGGAGCCAGAGTCTTGGTTCTTTTTTATATCAAGTTCAGCTTAATCATCAAGCTGGCTAACCCTAAGAATGCCGATAAACCAACCATATCCGTCACCGTTGTTAGTGCCATTCCTCCCGCGAGAGCTGGATCGATATTCATTTTTTTCAGGAAAATCGGAATACTCACCCCTGCAATACCGGCGGCCAATAAATTGGCTAACATTGCAGCTGACATGATTAACCCTAAAACCAAACTACCTTTCCAGAATACGACAATAGCACCAATAATTAGCGCCCAAAGGATACCGTTGAGTAAGCCGATGGAAGCTTCTTTGAATAATAGTGATCGTTGGTTAGTGCTACCAATATGACCAAGGGCTAAACCACGAATAACTAGAGCAACCGTTTGATTGCCGGCGACACCACCCATTGACGGTACAATAGTCATTAATACCGCAACAGACGCCATTTGAGCTAACGTGCCTTCAAACATATTGGATACAGAAGCAGCAGCTAAAGCGGATAAGACATTGGCGCCTAACCAAATACTACGACGGCGGACTGATTTAACCACCGGGGCAAAGGTATCTTCATCATCATCAAGACCCGCCATGCTCATCATTGAGTGTTCGGCATCTTCACGAATAATATCAACCACATCATCGATGGTAATACGACCAACAAGGTGACCTTCAGCATTAACTACTGGCGCTGATACCCAATTACGACGTTCAAATAGGCTCGCAATATCAGTAGCACTGGTTTCAACGGAGATAGCTTCATCGGCATCTTCCATTAAATCAACAATAGAAGCATCGGTTTGAGCGGTAATAAGATTGGTCAGTGATAAATGGCCAGTCAATTTATTGTCGCTATCAATGACGTATAAAGCATCGGTATTTTGTGGTAAATCGCCTTTCATACGCAAATACCGTAAAACCACATCGACATCGACGTCACTACGAATCGTAATAACATCGGTGTTCATTAGAGCACCAGCAGAGTCCTCCGAGTAGGATAATGCGGTTTCAACACGTTGACGATCTGCAATGTCCATTTGATCAAGGACTTCACGAGAGACATCATCAGGCAAACTACGCAGAACGTAAGCGACATCATCGGTATCCATGCCCTCTGTGGCTTCAGCCAGCTTTTCTGGCGCCATTTTGGATACGATGTTGTCTTTAATGTCTTCCGATAATTCGTCTAGGATCTCACCATAATCTTCAGGATCGGTAAGTTGCCATAATACGTCACGGCTTTTATGTGGGGAAGCTTCAAGAAGATGGGCAATATCTTCTGGTTCCATGTCCTGAAGTTGACGGCGGACATGGACAAAACGACCTTCTTCGATCGCTTCACTGACTTCTTGGAGGGTTTGGTGGGTGAGTTCAAACTCTAATTGTTCAGCCATACTCGCCTCCAGAACGAAAAAATAGTGGGGGGTAAGTAACCAGAGGAGCGGTCACTTGTGCGCTGAATCTTAGCGTAATTATGTATAAATTGTCATTTATTTCCTGTCGCTAGAATAAAAAATCAATAACAAAGAGGAGTTATCAGAGGTGTTTATTCTTCTTCGTCGAATTTTTGTTCAATTAGCGCGCATACTGCGGTGAGTGCTTGGGAGGCTTGTGTGCCTTTTGCTTGAATGGTGACACGTTGACCTTGAGCTGATTCGAGCAATAATAAGCCCATAACCCCATCAGCAATGACTTCTTTATCGCCGTTGCTAATTGTGACCTGAGCATCAAAACTTTGTGCTAGTTCCACAAGCTTAATCGCTGCACGCGCATGCAAACCTAGCCGATTTTGAATTAATACCGTTTGGCTGCAGCGATCATCTTTTTCTGAAGAGGGAGCTTCTGTGGAGACTGCTTTGGAGATCGGAGATACAATGATATTTTCGTGGTGATTACTCTCATTGAGTGGCTTCATTTATTTTTCTCAAGCGATGTATGACGAACCTGAACTTGATGGCCCAATGCTTTGAAGTGCTCGGCTAGTTTTTGCGTTATATAGACAGAGCGATGCTTACCACCTGTACAGCCAATCGCGACGGTTAAATAGCTACGATTGTTCTTTTCTAATAAAGGTAACCATTGGCTAATAAATTGTTCAATACTGTTATGCAGTTCTATCACTTCAGATTGAGCGCCGAGGAAATCAATAATAGGTTGATCAAGCCCTGTTAAAGGCCGCAATTCTGGTACCCAATGTGGGTTAGGTAAGAATCGAACATCAAAAACATAATCGGCATCATTGGGTAAACCATACTTAAAGCCAAAAGATTCAAATACCATGACCAGATCTTTGGACTCTCTACCTTGAACTCGAATTCTCACCGTTTCACTGAGTTCATGTAGAGAAAGATTACTGCTGTCTAATACAAGGTCAGCTTCTTCTTTTAAATTAAGTAATAGATTTTTCTCTAATTCAATCGCTTGTTCTAACGATAGTTTTTCACCCATCATAGATAAAGGATGAATACGTCTTGTTTCACTATATCGCTTAAGCAAAGTACTTTCATCTGCATCAAGAAACAGAACATTGACATCATGAGTTTGCTTCAATTGCTGTAAGGTTGTTGATACGAGGGTTGGATCTTGTGGCAGGTTACGAATATCAATACTGACGGCAACATTTTGTTGACTGCTGTTTTTTTTAGTTGATTGGACTGATGCGACAAAATCATCCAGTAAATTGACTGGTAAGTTATCGACACAATAATATCCTAAATCTTCTAATACTCGTAGGGCGACACTCTTCCCTGCACCAGATTGACCACTGATAATGATAATTCGCATATTATTTAATGGGGTTGTCATGCTTAACCTTGAGTCATAATGTCATACAAGTCTTGATCGGATGTGGCATTTCGAAGCTGTTTTAATGTGGCTTTGTCATTCAGTTTCTCGGCCATTAATGCCAATGTTTTCAAATGTGTTTTACATTGGGAGTCTGGCACCAATAAAGCAAAAAGAATATCAACAGGACGGTTATCTATCGAGCTAAAGTCAATAGGTTGTTCACATTGAAGTAAAACGGCAATCGCTTTATCACTGTCTAGAATACGCCCGTGAGGAATCGCAATACCATTTCCAATACCTGTGGTGCCTACTTTTTCACGATTGAGCATGCATTCAAACAGTTGGGTTGAATCTAACCCACTGTGTATAGCAGCAAGTTCACTGATGATCTCTAAGGCACGTTTTTTACTGGTACACTGGACTGCGCTCTTGGTGCAGTCCAGAGAAAGTACTTCATTTAATTGCATAGTTAATGGCTACTTAGTTTCTCTTTGTGTTTATTCAACTGACGTGTCAGTTTATCGATTAGATCGTCTATTGAAACATACATATTTTCGTTTTGCGAGGATGCGTGGATTTCTCCATTATTGACGTGTAAGGTTGCTTCCGCTATTTGTTGTGATTTTTCAACCCGTAATACAACGTGGGTATTATTGATATGTTCAAAGAATCGTTCTAGCTTTTGGAATTTGGTATTCACATATTCATTTAAAGCATCGGTAAGTTCTACATGATGCCCCGTAATATTTATTTGCATAGAATTTTCCTTTTCATGTGCCCGAGTTACAGTAGGCGTTTTCGCTGACTAGAAGGAGCAATGCTCAGTGACTCTCGATATTTAGCGACGGTTCTACGTGCGACTTGAATACCTTGCTCTACTAAAAGTGTAGCAATTTTATTATCACTTAGCGGTTTTTTGCTGTCTTCTTCGGCAACTAATTTTTTAATTAACGCTCGAATTGCCGTTGATGAACATTCACCACCTGCATCGGTACTCACATGACTTGAAAAGAAGTACTTTAATTCGAAAACCCCTCTTGGAGTGTGCATATATTTTTGTGTGGTAACTCGAGATATTGTGGATTCGTGCATATCAACATCGAGGGCAATATCATTCAAAACCATTGGTTTCATGGCTTCTTCACCATGCTCAAAGAAGTTCTGTTGATGTTTAACTATACATCTTGCGACCTTAAGCAAGGTCTCATTTCTGCTGTCTAAGCTTTTGATTAACCATTTCGCTTCTTGCACATGGGAGCGAATATATTGGCTATCCGCACTATTGCCTTTTCCCATTGCGGCGTATTGCTGATTAACCTTTAAGCGCGGAACACTGTCTGGATTGATCGAAACTGACCATTTTCCTTTTTCTTTAAATACTGAAACATCGGGAATCACATATTCCGTATCATCCGTAGTAATACTATTGCCAGGACGAGGATCGAGTTGTTGAATTAACTGTAATATTTGCGCTAATTCTTCTTCTTTTAGCTTTGTCTTTCGACTGATTAGTTTGTAATCACGATTACCTAACAGATCAATATGTTGCTCAAGAATTATTCGTGCTTCATTTAACCATGGAGTTTCTTCTGGGTAAATTTTGAGTTGTAACAATAAACATTCTTGCAAATTACGCGACGCGACGCCAAGAGGATCAAATTGCTGAATGCGTTTTAAAACCGCTATGATTTCATCTATTTCAATATCAATATTGCCTAAGCTTTGTTGGATATCTTCAATTGATTCAGTGAGATAACCATATTCATCTAACCCATCAAGAATAGCGTGTGCAATGGTTCTGTCTGTATCTGTGAAAGGGGTGAGTTCAAGTTGCCAAGCAAGATAGTCTTGTAAGGTTTGAGTGGTTTCACCTTGGTAGATTGGCAGTTCAGGATCTACGCTTATACCAGTACTGCCAGTATTGGCGCTGTAGATATCTTCCCAGCTTGCATCAATAGTAAGCTCGTCACTAATATTGGATTGTTCTATATGCTCAGAACTATCTGTGAGGTCTTTATCTTGCGTTGAGGTGTATTCATTCTCGGGTGATGAGTCATTATTTTCATCCGAACGTTCTTCTACCGCTTCTTCTACCTCAAGTAGTGGATTTGAGTCTAAGGCTTCTTGAATTTCTTGCTGGAGATCAAGCGTTGATAATTGCAAGAGACGGATCGCCTGTTGCAATTGTGGTGTCATGGTGAGATTTTGACCAAATTTAAGCTGTAATGAAGACTTCATACAATATTCAGCGCCTTAATGAGAATATCCCTATTTTGTATTTTCAAATGGTATTCAGTACAAAACAATACGTGAATCGATGAGTTTACTTGGCTTCTTTTTATTCACCTGATTTATTTTTATAGAGTCACTTTTGCCCTATCTATGAATCAACTAATGCTATTCCTTAGTCTATTCAATTGGATACATAGGGCTTTATTGCAATAAATCTGAGTTATAAACGGAAATCTTCGCCTAAATATACTTTTTTCACCTGCTCATTATTGAGGACTTCTTCTGGTGTGCCGTTCGCAATTAGGTGACCTTGACTCACGATATAAGCATGCTCACACACGTCTAACGTTTCTCGCACATTATGGTCAGTGATGAGTACACCTAAACCACGGTCACGTAAGTGCTGAATGATTTTTTTTATATCAATAACCGAAATAGGATCGACCCCTGCGAATGGCTCATCCAATAAAATAAATTTAGGATTAGCGGCAAGAGCTCGGGCAATTTCTACTCGACGGCGTTCTCCGCCAGACAGTGCCATCCCCGCGCTTTTACGGATATGCTGAATGCTAAATTCATTTAACAATTCTTCAAGTCGATCTTGTTTTTCTTCTCGGGTTAATTCATCACGAGTTTGTAGGACTGCCAGTATATTATCTTCGACCGATAATTTACGAAAAATAGAAGCCTCTTGAGGTAGGTAGCCAATCCCCATACGAGAGCGCTGATGCATAGGTAAAATACTAATGTCTTCACCATCGATGCTGATGGTGCCCTCATCGCGAGAAACTAAGCCAACAATCATATAAAAGGACGTTGTTTTACCTGCACCATTTGGACCTAATAAGCCAACTATCTGGCCAGATTCCACTTCTAAACCCACATCGCTGACCACTTTTCGGCTGCCATAAGTTTTAGCTAGTTTTTCTGCTTTTAGTATTGCCATATTATTTTTTATCCAATTGTTCTGGCTGTAAAACCGTTGATACTCGTTGTCCGTCACCGCTATTAGCTTCTAGGTTTTGAGTGCCAATTTGATAAGTAATAACCTTACCTTTAATCACGCTATCATCTTGGTGTAGCTCAGCATTGGTTGTCATGATGAGTTTGTCGGTATGAACGTTATAAACCAAGGTATTTGCTTGCCCTTTTAATAATTTACCTTCATCGCTTTTCTGAGAAAAATGGGCCGGTTTTCCGTAGCCTTGCATTTCTTGTAATTGCTGGGTTTTCGCATTCCGAATGACAACCAGTTTATCCGCCGTTAAATGGATGCTGCCTTGGGTCAATTTAACATTACCAGTAAAAGTAACTTTATTGGTTTTCATATCAAGATACTGACTATCAGAATTGATATAAATAGGCTGTTTCTGGTCACTAGTGAGCGCCCAAGATGATGTTGGTGCTAATAAGCATATCAATAGACTAAGGTGTGAGAGTTTCATATTTACCCTGTACTTGATTAAATAGTGTGGCAACATTGGTACTGAAATTACCTTTTAATGCATTGCCACTGTTGGTAAATTGTGGTCCTACCATGATGACTTTTTTATCGGTAGAAAAATCTTTGCTTTTTAGATGAATCAGCATCTTATCGGTATTCATAGTATTAAAACTAGGATCGGGTAAATGGTTTGTTGCGACAACATTCCCCGTCAACGTGAGTAGATGATCTTTGTCTAATACAGCCGTGTCTGAGTTTACCACCCATTCTACGATATTACCTTGCTGATAAATGGTTAGGACGGGCTTATCAAATACGGTATCACCAGTTTGAGCATAGTTTTCAAGCGAGACGGCATAAATGTTGTAATCTCTAAGCCCTTCAATGGTGTATTTTACTGAGTTTAAATCAATGCCGGTAAACATTGGGTGCTCTTTATCTAATACAATTTGATGGGACTTGTCCGTGGATTTTTCATACAAATAATAGCCAGAACCACAAGCGATTAAAAACAGTAAAAAATACATCAGCCGAGCAAAACTCATATACTTTGTCCTTGGTAGGTTTCGAGCTCATTTCTTGCTTGTAAGATGAGATCGCAGACTTCACGAACCGCACCATGTCCACCTCTAATATGGGTCACATAATTGGCACGTTGCAGTAATAAAGGGTGTCCATCGGCTACGCAGACTTTTAGTGCGACTTTTTCCATCACGGGCCAATCAATGAGATCATCACCAATATAACCCACCTGGCTTGGTATAACGTCAAGCTTTTCCATAATATCTTGATAGGCGATCAGTTTGTTATCTTGCCCTTGATAGATCAGCTTAATACCTAGTGCTTGCATGCGGTTTTCAACAATTTTAGATTGTCTACCCGTAATGATCGCAACATGGATATCTGCTTGCATGAGTGCTTTTACGCCGTAACCATCACGCGTATGAAATGTCTTGAATTCTTCACCTTGGTTTCCCATATAAACTAAGCCATCAGAAAACACACCATCGACGTCACAGATCAATAATTTGATTTGCTTAGCAATGGTCATTATTTCGTCTGGTGCTTGTCCGTATGGGGTTAAGGTTGTTGAATTCATTACATTACTCCAGCTTTTAATAGATCGTGCATGTTTAATGCGCCGACTAATTTACCATTTTGGCATAACATTAATCCATTAATGCTTTTCTCTTGCATAATGTTTAAGCCTTCTACGGCTAATAAATTAGGGTTAGCGACAGTTGGCTTTGCATTCATTACCTGATCAATAGTAGTGGTATGAATATCAATACGTTGGTCAAGTAGACGACGTAAATCGCCATCGGTAAATATGCCAAGTAAGGTCATATCCGATTCTACAATCGCGGTCATACCCAAGCCTTTTTGAGAGACTTCAAGTAGCGCATCTCGAATGAGCGCGTCTTTAGACACGGTTGGCAGCGCATCGCCGGCGTGCATAATATCAGATAATTTCAAGAGTAATTTACGACCCAACGCTCCGCCTGGATGCGATAGTGCAAAATCTTCAGAAGTAAAACCACGAGCTTTCATTAGAGAGATCGCAAGAGCATCTCCCATAACTAAAGTGGCGGTTGTGCTTGAAGTTGGGGCTAAATCGAGTGGGCAAGCTTCTTCTGGTACGGTTATTTGTAAATGAAGATCGGCCAGTTTTGCCATGTTTGATTCAGGCTTTCCAGTCATACTGATGATGGCGATGTTTCGACGCAGTAGAACAGGGTAAAGTGAAAGGATTTCTGATGATTCACCTGAGTTTGATATGGCGAGTACGATGTCATTTGAGCTGATCATACCCAAGTCACCATGGCTCGCTTCGCCTGGATGAACGAAAAATGATGAAGTCCCAGTACTGGCAAGTGTTGCTGCGAGTTTTTTACCAATGTGGCCAGATTTCCCCATCCCCATAACCACGACTTTGCCGCTATTATTTAAAATAAGCTCACAAGCTTGAGTAAAGTTGTGATCAAAGTATTGCGTTAATTGAGTTAATCCCGCTATTTCAATTGCAAGAACTTCGTTAGCAGCAGCGCAGTAATCAAATGATGTTGACATGAATAATGATCCTAGAATAACCAATAGCAGGGACAAACCTGAAATAAAATGAAATCAGCCGCTTTTATAATAAGATAAAAATAACGGCTGATGTTTGTATTTTTTGTTATTTGAAGCCCAGTTGTTTCAGGCTTCGTTACTTGAGAGTGATACTTAAACTATGTTGGATAAATCGAGTCTGAGTTATGAACTTACATTGTAAAACAGATAACCCTGATAAGCTAAAAAGCAAACGAATAATATGCCACCTTCAATTCTGCTGATGCGGCGTGATTTTCCAAGCGCCATCAGTACTAATAAGGTAGATATTCCGAGCATGACCCAAAAATCACGCCCCATAATATGTTCGCTAATCATCGATGGATTAATTAAACCAGGTAATCCCATTACCGCAAGAATATTAAAAATATTGGAACCGATAACATTACCTACCGCCATATCATCTTCACCTTTCATTACTCCCGCAACCGATGCAGCGAGTTCAGGTAAACTTGTTCCAATGGCAATGATGGTTAAACCAATAATAAGATCACTCATACCAAAAAACTTGGCGATGATAACGGCATTATCAACTACTAATTTAGAGGATATTAATAAAAGAATTAAACCAACGATTACCCAGAAAATGGCTTTTTTGTTATCGACACCATCAGGGATTTCAGATTCTTGCTGATCAAGCAGAACGTCGTTATTATTTTTCTCTTCTTTACTGATCTTTAGCATCATTAAGATGAAGCCAACAAAAAGCACCATTAAGATGATACCTTCAGAAAAACCAAAATAATTATCCCAAAGTAAAAAACCTGCAATAACCGTAACAATCATCATCAATGGCAATTCACGGCGTAAAATTGTAGACCCTATCGAGAGTGGTTTAATTAGGGCGGCAATACCGAGAATTAAGGCAATGTTCGCGATGTTTGAACCAATCACATTACCAATTGCGGTATCTGTTTTTCCATCTAAAGCCGCGGTTGCTGAGACCATCATTTCTGGCGCTGAAGATCCCATTGCCAGAATCGTCATGCCGATCACCAGTGGTGATATACCCATATTTTTAGCAACTGCAGCTGATCCATAGACCAATTTATCAGCACTCCAGACAAGTAATGCTAAACCAACAATAAGTAATCCAACCGCGATTAACATGAGTATTCCTGCTTATAAAATAATGAATATCAATAGCCTAAAGAAATATCAGCCACCTAGTAAATGTATACTTTAAGATGGTATCTAGTGATTTAGGCAAGAGGTACGGATTTTGACGGCTCGGGTTCGAAAATGGAAGAGTTTGTACATATTTATTAATAATTTGTCGTAAATAATAGCATTAACCTTTAAATATAATATTGGATCGCTTTAATTTGAAATGTAGTCATACAGACTTGCGTTCAGATTACTTTGAACTCAATCACTAATCGGCTATGATGCATCGATATTTTCTATTTGTTATTACGCAAAAAGGATCCTTATGGAAGGTAATTTGATATCGATAAAATCGTTAACGTTCCGTCGTCAGCAACGAGTGATTTTTGATGATATTAGTTTGTCGATCCCAAAAGGCAAAATTACTGCGATAATGGGGCCTTCTGGTATTGGGAAAACGACATTACTACGATTGATCGCAGGGCAAATTCTGCCAGATCATGGCGATATTGATTTTGATGGTGATAATATTCCCCAGTTATCACGTTCTGAGCTTTATCGTGTCCGTAAAAAAATGAGTATGTTATTTCAATCGGGCGCATTATTTACTGATATGACGGTATTCGATAATGTTGCTTTTCCGCTACAAGAACACACTGAACTTTCTGATGAACTGATTCGAAGCTTGGTTTTACTCAAGTTGGAAGCGGTGGGGTTACGTGGCGCTGCGGGTTTAATGCCGAGTGAATTGTCTGGTGGAATGGCAAGACGAGCCGCATTAGCGAGAGCGATAGCCTTGGATCCAGAGCTTATTATGTATGATGAACCTTTTGTCGGACAAGACCCGATCACGATGGGGGTTTTAGTCAAGTTAATCAAACGTTTGAATCATGCATTAGGTATTACCTCTGTCGTTGTCTCGCATGATGTCCCTGAAGTGATGAGTATTGCCGATCATGTCTATCTTTTAGCGAACGGTAAAGTTATCGCGCAGGGTACGCCAAAAGAACTTGAAAGTATGGATGACGATCGAGTTCAACAGTTTTTAACAGGGAAAGAAGATGGTCCCGTCCCGTTTCATTTCCCTGCACAATTACTAGAAAAGGATTTATTTGACTGTGAATAAACCACACAATCATCGATTTGACTGGATCGCTAATTTGGGTGCAAATACTTTGCAAACTTGTGAGTCTTGGGGGCGAGCATCACTGATGCTATTTGGCGCTTTAATTGGACGACCGCAGCCAAGAAAGAGTTTCCCATTACTGATTAAGCAACTCTATGCCGTTGGCGTTCAGTCTTTGGCGATCATCATCGTATCTGGCTTGTTTATTGGAATGGTATTGAGTTTACAGGGCTATGTTATTTTAGTGGATTACGGCGCTGAAGGTAATTTAGGCCAAATGGTGGCGTTATCGTTATTACGTGAATTAGGGCCGGTAGTGACTGCACTGCTTTTTGCTGGCCGTGCGGGGTCTGCATTAACGGCTGAAATTGGATTGATGAAAGCAACAGAGCAATTATCCAGCCTTGAAATGATGGCAATAGATCCTTTAAGACGAGTGATCGCACCGAGATTCTGGGCGGGTGTTATCTCTATGCCATTATTAGCGATGATTTTTATGGCGGTTGGTATTTGGGGCGGCCAATTGGTCGGTGTTGAATGGAAAGGGATTGATTCGGGTAGTTATTGGTCGGCAATGCAATCTGCAGTGAATTTAGGACACGATGTTGGCAACAGCCTAATTAAGTGTTTTGTTTTTGCTATTACCATTATTTGGATAGCCTTATTTAATGGTTATGATTGTGTACCTACCTCTGAAGGGATCAGTCGAGCTACGACCAGAACGGTTGTTCATTCCTCTTTAGCGGTATTGGGGCTAGACTTTATTCTTACTGCGTTGATGTTCGGAAATTGATGCGGATAAATTAATGATTAGCGAAGCCTGATTATGGCGGTATGTAAGAATTTAACTTTGGAAAGTAACGATGAAAAAAAATCGTAGTATTGAATTGTGGGTTGGGTGTTTCGTATTGGCTGGAATTTTAGCTATTTTAGTCGTGATCTTTAAAGTGGCCAATGTAACGAGTATTGGCCCAACCGACAGCTACATATTGAAAGCTGACTTTGATAATATAGGTAACTTGAAAGTACGTTCTCCAGTCAAAGTTGGTGGGGTTGTTATAGGGCAAGTAAGCGATATCAGCTTAGATACCAAGAAATATATCCCAGTGGTTACCATGACCATTGGGCGTAAATTTGGTCAATACCCAGAAACCTCCAGCGCTCAAATTCTCACATCGGGTCTGATTGGTGAGCAATATGTAAGCCTAGTGCCTGGATTTGTAATGGACGACATTGCAATGCTCGATAACGGAGATTTTATTGAAGATACTAAATCAGCATTAGTGTTAGAGGATTTGATCGGACAAGTGTTATACAGCGTCAAAGGATCAGATTCAAAAGATGAAAAAACGAATAAGATTAATTGATGCTAAAAATAATAGCGACGATACGTTTAAATATACTATAGCTTAGAAAATAGTGATTAGGTCAGATGAGTGGCCACAAGGAATATATATGAATTGGTTAAAACAAATATTAGCATTGATCACCTTGGTACTGGTGAGCGTAGGCCTACAGGCTAAAGATATCGACGCAACCAACCCGTATCAAATGATGCATCAAGTGGCGGATCAAACGTTTTCGCGTTTAAAAGCAGAGCAAACCGATATTCGTAAAAATCCCAATCAATTAAAAACGATTGTGGATGAAGAAATGATGCCTTATGTCAATTATCAATACGCCGCATTAAAGTTACTTGGGCCTAATTTACGTGGTGCTGATAAGAAAGATGTAGAAGCGTTTATCAATGAATTCAGAGCCTATCTTATTACGTCTTATGCTCAAGTTCTTACTCAATACAGCAATCAAAAAATTCAGTTTGAAAAAGAACCGTCGATTGAAAGCGATCGCCGTATTATCAATGTTCGAGTTGAGATTGTTGATCCATCGCGCCCAAGCATTAAGCTCGATTTTACGTTATTAAAAAATAAAAATACGGGTGAATGGAAAGCTTACGACATGGTAGCGGAAGGGATAAGTTTGCTGTCTAGCAAACAATCAGAATGGAACACTAAAATTCGTCAAGATGGGATCCCGTCGGTCACAAAAGAGCTTGCAGAGTTAGCTCAAAAAGATATTACCTTTGAGACTAAAAAGTAATGATGCATCCACAGTGGCAATTTGATTCTGATGATTCAGCATCGATAACTGGAATGCTTACTCGAGATACTGTGCCCTCGCTTTGGTCACAGTTACAGGCTTGGCAGCCGAAAAACTCAACCTTTGAAGTATGCTTAAAAAAAATCGGAAGGGTCGATTCAGCTGGAATGGTGATGCTTATTCATTTAATACAGCATGCAAAACTTCAAAATTGCCATATAATACTGACTTTTATGCCTGAACAACTGAAAACTTTGTTTGAGTTGAGTAATATAGACGGCTTATTTTCTTTTCATATTCGATAAATTATGAGTACTCGTCTACCCAAAAATATAAGGGTGTAGTGCTGTAGGGGACAAAGTGGATATTAATCAAGTTAAACAAATTTTGAATGATGCTTTAGCATTGCAAGAAATACATGTCAAAGGTGAAGGTAGCCATTATGAAGTGGTTGCAGTTGACTCAACGTTTGAAAGCATGAGTCGAGTGAAGAAACAGCAATTAATTTACGCTCCGCTGATGGAGTATATTCAAAGAAATGATATTCATGCTGTCTCAATAAAAGCATACACACCAGAAGAGTGGGCACGCGATAAAAAATTAATGTCGCTGTAACCTTTTGCTGTCATATAGATAAGAAATCAAGGTTTTTAATGGAAAAGTTTAGAGTACATGGCTCCGGCCCGTTGCAAGGCGAAGTAACTATTTCTGGCGCAAAAAATGCAGCATTACCTATTTTATTTGCTTCTATTTTATCGGAAGGCTTGGTTGAGGTCAGTAACGTTCCGGCGTTACGTGATATCGATACCAGTATGGAATTATTAAAGCGTCTTGGAGCTGAAGTCTCACGTGAAGATGAAACTATCTTAGTGAACGCTGGCCCAATCAACGAATACTGCGCACCTTATGATCTAGTCAAAACCATGCGAGCTTCTATTTGGGCATTAGGTCCTTTAGTTGCACGTTTTGGTAAAGGCGAAGTTTCTCTACCAGGAGGCTGCGCTATTGGTGCTCGCCCAGTTGATCTTCATATTCATGGCTTAGAGCAATTAGGCGCCACAATTACGCTTGAAGATGGGTATGTGAAAGCCGAAGTCGATGGCTGTTTAAAGGGCGCTCACATTGTAATGGATAAAGTGTCTGTTGGCGCGACCATTACGGTTATGTGCGCTGCAACATTAGCTGAAGGCACCACGATACTTGAAAATGCCGCACGTGAACCTGAGATTGAAGATACTGCCGTATTCTTAAATGCACTTGGCGCCAAAATCACTGGTGCTGGTTCGGGCACAATTACTATTGAAGGCGTTGAGCGTTTAGCTGGTGGTAAACATACCGTTGTCGCTGACCGTATTGAAACGGGTACCTTTTTAGTTGCTGCGGCTGTTTCTGGCGGTAAAGTGAAGTGCCAAAATACTAAAGCATCATTACTTGAAGCTGTATTGGCTAAGCTTGAAGAAGCTGGTGCAAAAGTTGAGTCTGGTGAAGATTGGATCAGCTTAGACATGACTGGCCGAGAATTGAAAGCGGTGACTATTCGCACGGCGCCACATCCTGGTTTTCCTACTGATATGCAAGCCCAATTTACGCTACTGAATATGATGGCGAAAGGCGGCGGTGTGATCACTGAAACTATCTTTGAAAATCGTTTTATGCACGTACCCGAGTTGATGCGTATGGGAGCAAAAGCAGAGATAGAAGGGAATACAGTTATTTGTGGCGATACCGATAATCTAACGGGCGCACAAGTAATGGCAACCGATTTACGTGCATCTGCTAGCTTAGTGATTGCTGGATGTATCGCAAAGGGTGAAACTATCGTTGATCGTATTTATCATATCGATCGTGGTTATGATCGTATTGAAAATAAACTCAATAAACTGGGTGCTAATATCGAGCGCTTTTAAATAACCATCGCTGTAATATTAAATGTAAATTAAGATGGCGTTTCGATATCCAATTATTTTGGGTAAAGAGCACATTTCGGGTAAGATACCCTACATTAGGAAGCTGAAGTCTTAAGATTTCAGCTTTTTTATTATTTTGTATCTAATTCTAGATGCCTGAAATAAATGTGATTGGAGAACTCAAATGATTGCTTTGCTGCGTATTATTGCTGTGGCGATTTTTGCTGTATTGATGTTTATATTCGGTTGTGGGTATTGTTTACTTAGTCCACGGAACCCTCGCCATGTATACACTTTTGGGCGTATGTTTGCTCGTATGTCGACAGTGTTTGGTATTACATTAGAATTAAGAGTACCTGAAAATGTGAATGAAAGAGGTCAGCATATCTATTTAGGTAACCATCAAAATAATTGGGATTTATTTACAATTTCAGCAGCGTTAACTCCAAATGCAGTGACGGTTGGTAAGAAAAGCTTAGTGTGGTTGCCTCTATTTGGTCAACTTTATTGGTTAACGGGTAATATTTTAATTGATCGAGCGAATCGAACCAAAGCGGCCGGAACGATTGGGCAGATAGCGGAGCAAATAAAGAAAAATAAAGTATCGGTTTGGATGTTTCCAGAAGGGACTCGTTCTCGTGGACGAGGTTTACTGCCTTTTAAAACAGGCGCTTTTCATGCCGCAATTGCAGCGCAAGTTCCCATTGTTCCTATCATCTGCAGTAGTACTGATAAAGTAAAATTAAACCGTTGGAACAATGGTCATGTTATTGTCGAAATGCTACCAGCCATTGATACCAATGACTACAGTAAAGAGAATGTTCGCCAATTACTAAAAGAGTGCCGTAATCAAATGAAAGATAAGTTAGCTCAACTTGATGCGGAAGTGCTGGAGTTAAATAAAAACTAGATGAGTCAAAGTAATGAAGAGCCAATGTAAGAAATTACATTGGCTTTTTTTATGGCTACTTTAACCATCCCTTTCGTTTAAAGTAAAGGTAAGGCGCAAAACCAGAAGCGACCATGACAGATAAGGCGAATGGATATCCATAAGCCCACTCTAATTCAGGCATAGCGGCAAAGTTCATCCCATAAATGCTAGCAATTACTGTTGGGGGTAAAAATACCACAGCAGCGATTGAA
>NZ_VHKO01000047.1 GCF_015223435.1 Vibrio hibernica | reverse complement strand
TATTCTCTGGCATTTAGAAAAGTTTTAATGCCCGTACGTTATAAAAACACATAATTCCTTACTTTTCACCGTTGTCAAGCCCCTCCCGGTGAACGCTTACACAACTATGAACAAAACATTTTTGAGCATTGCAGTATTCTCCACGCTTCTCTTAACTCCTACGCAATGATCAATAGTAAGACAGTTGATACAACCTACTATGAGCATAACGAAGTTGTACGTTTTGAATCTGAGCGATATGGTTCTTGTACCGGTACTTTGATCGCGCATAAGTGGATTTTAACAGCTGATCACTGTATTGGTGGCGGTAGTATGGGGTGGTTCTCGCTTGTACTTTTAGGTTGTTTAGTTCGTAACCGTTGCAAAATAGTTAAAACAAAAAGACAAATCTTACAGGTTGGTCATTTTGTTTGATAAATCAGCTGGTATCGACTGATTTCATTTTTTCTGAATAGAGGTTTTTACCTCTTCCGTATCAATCTGCTCCGCAACCTGGTGCTGAGTTAAACCCGTAGTATTACGCTTTTTGATAAGGTCATTGATGAGCTTAAATTCTGGCTCTAGCCTATCATACTCTTGCTTTAGCTTGGGGTTCGCGAATGCTTTAGCTTTAAGCTTTTCTAGTTTACAACTCATTTTTAATTTCCCTCATTCGATGCTTGTAGATAGATGTACCATGGCTAAGTATGGCACATCTTTCTGGGGTACATCTGATAGATTATTTCCGTTTTAACTGTCAGCACTAAGCTGTTATACCGGATATGGATAGTGTATAAACGTCATCCCACTGGATTGGAAAGTTGAAAATGCATCTTTACTTACGATGACGCATTGTCTTCTTTCTAAGTCTACTATCACAACTCTATTCTCAGCATAACCGACAAGACAGCTTGGATTTAGGGCTTGTTGATGTTGCGCTATTAGGAGTGATTGCGTTAGTAGTAAGTGCTTATACCATATGTTGGGTTGACTTATCGCAGTCTTTCTACAGCAGCAATTAACGGAAGCCAGCCAAAATTTTATCAATGACAACTCAGGATATTCCTGATGTAATTTTAGATCCCATTGATACTCAATTTCGTGATGATGATATATTTTTATGCTCTCAGATAGAGGTTTCCATAATGATGGGTTATTCCGCCAAACTTGCCAAGTATGTTGAGCATATAGCGACAGCTCATCTTCTAATTCTGGAGTCGGATTATTTGAAAAGGGCACTTCTGATATCCACCAAATAGCTTGTGCTTCTTCATCGAGTAATCCCAATGCTATTTTATCGAGAAGATTTATATTGGGAGAGTCTACACTCAATCTCATTTTTAATTTCGATATTTGTTGTTCTAGTGTTGCTAGCTGTTGTTTATCCATCATTTATTCCCCCGCCATCAATCGCGAAAAAGCCGAACCATCTCTACCCGTCGCATTGACGACATAAGGCGCATAAATATCAAACAGCATCTTAGTGTTGCTGTGTCCTAACATTCGTGAGATGTAAACTGGATTTTCAAGTGCCGCCATATGTAGGACCGCAGCGGTATGTCTTGTTTCGTAAGGACGACGCCTTTCCAATCCTGCTTTTTCTAATGTCGGATACCAAAGATTTCTCGCCACATAATGACAGCTTAAAGGGCGATCTTTTAAGTCGGTAAACACCACATCATCTTGATGATTTTTGGTTTCAACCACTCTTTTTAAGGCCTGATATACCTGCTCACTCATTTTTATTTCTCGACGAGATTTTGGGGTTTTCACATCGGAGAATTTTCCTTGAACCCAGTTTTGTCTAATTTTTATAAGTCGATGTTCAAAGGCTAAATGTTTGACTTGAAGTCCGTGGATCTCACAGCTTCTCATTCCGGTATAGAAGCGAACTAAATAGTAGTCATACCATTGTGGATCCACATGTTCCATAAATCGTTGTAGTTGCTCTTTGGTTAATGGGCTCGATTCAGCGGCCGTTTCTCGTAATCGTTTATAGCGTCGAAATGGATAGTCAAATTTCAGCTCTTCAGAGGCAACACTAATGATCGAAATTAAAGGGCCAACGAGTGCATTAACTCTTTTCGTGCTAAGTAAGGGACAACCGTCTGATTTTTCTTTATTGGCCAAAGATTCTCGAAAATATTCAACTTGTTTTAAGGTGATTTCATTAATCAATGTATTGCCAAAAAATGGGATAAGGTAGCGTTGAATATCCCCTGAGATGGCTTTGGTGTAAGAGCTAGACCATCGATGAGTTTGACGTTCAATCCATTCACAGGCGTAATCATCGAAATAGGGGTAAAGCATATCTGGGCTTTTTTCACGACGCAGTGCTTCAAATTTGGCGACTTTTTTACTGTCAGGGAAAAAATCACGGTATTCAAATGTCTTAAGTTCAAGCTCAGCATTTATTTGTTTTACAGTGGCTTTCGCAATCTTGATGTTTTTTGGTGTAGCCGGCATTTTTGATGTTTCACGAAAACGGACACCAAATACATGCAGATCATACTGAATGATACCATTTGGTCGGATACGGTAATTAGCCATATAAAGTCTCCATTATTTAGAGGTGTCTTTGCCAAATGGAGTCCGCTAAAATACTCACACTGGCTTGACTGGGTTAAACGCTTTAGCAGCTAGTACGAGGCAAAGGGGTGGCACCCCCTTTGTCTCAACTACTTTTTCTTTACTTACGCATCTATCCTACCCGTGTTTTTTTTAATGCAAGTCTTCACCAAAACGCATGGTTACATTTAAATTCTCATTGTCTTTTGTTAAATAACCTTTTGATTGTAATTGAATTTTTCTTGTTTTGTTTTTCTGTCCTTTCTTGGTTTTTCCTTCTTTTTTTATCGCCCTCGAGTTATTGAAATGTTTTGTAACATTTTAGTTGGGGTTTTTTATGTTCAAAATTCTGATTTTGCACATTTAGAGATATAGGTAATGACAAAAGAGAAAGTTACATGATTGACCAAATAGCCATCGAATTTATATCCATTTCTAAATTAGTGCGTTTAACCCCTCTGAACCCAGATCCAGAGCAGGTGAATTATTTAATACGATGCCATAGGCAGGTTGGATGTGATGAATTGATCGTTAGGATAAAGCGGAGCATCTTTCCCGTAAAAGTACTGACACATAAAAGAGATCTGTATGCGTTAGAGTCATTTTCAGAGCTGGAGTTGTTGAGCCTAGTAGAGCCTGATTGCAAATGTGAGGTTGCTATCCTTGGTAAGGCGAAAACATTGAATGATCTCCAAACCCGTATTGCCGATCACCTTTATTTTAAAGCCAGTGCGTCATATGGGCCAAAAGCTCTATATGGTTTGGAAAAGTATTGGCAAGAAACATTTAACTATCATCCACTCATGCCTCAATCAGATTACGTCAAAATATTAGGATGTAATCGCTCTACGTTGTCGAGAGAAAGCCGAGAGATTGAGTCGTATGTTTCTAGTTTGCAGAACAATGAAAACCTCGATGAACATTTAGATCTAAACACCAATATAGATACTGATTTTTCGTGGGATTCTCTGACTTCACATATACCCGATGCCCCCGTTCAATCCGTTAAACATTCGGGAGGTGAACATGAGGAATGAAGCCACCGAGCTCAAACATCAGGATTTATCGATTTTCTGTGACGATTATTATTCTTATTTAACGGCATCAAAAATAGTTGACGCTTCTATTACTCTTGCGAGTTGGCGAGAAGGTGTCAAAGCGGTAAACGACCTATGCCCTTTAACCTCTGATTTACTCTCAAGAAGAACCTCATATCAAGTATTGCAAAAATGGCATCAAGTCACCTCGGGGATAGTTACCAATCGCAATGTTCTTAAAAAGCGGATCAATAAAAGAATGGCCTTTACGATAGGTAAGTTTAGGCATTTTCATCGTTATATGTCGCAGTCGTCTTCATTAGAAAATGAGGCCGTGGTAAATACTCACAATTTGTATATTAAAAGATCGGATCTGCATTCTTATCTTACTCATTACCCACTTTTTTCGACCTTGCTACTTATTGTATTTAATCGTGAGGAGCTCAAAGCGTCTTTAGTCCATCAGCAAGTTTTATCTATGCTCGAACAGACAGATGTACAGTGGTGGCTTCTGCTGTTGGCAAGGTTAAAAGAGTACGGTGCAGAACTGCATTACCCTCTGTGTTTAGCTTTTGATAAAGCGCGAAAAAATCTTCCTTCAATTTGGAAAAAAGTACCTTTATCCGTCTTGAAGGAAGCTTCGCTAAATGAACTATTCCATCTTTGCCAAGCAAACCCAGAATTGGTCGATTTAGCGGGGTATTTTCAGGCAAAGCCGAAAACTTTTCGCAATAAGAACCGCCCAATTTATCAAGCTATTAATCAGCATCAGAGAAATATGATGATAGATGGCTATGACGTCAATATACATACACCAACCGATATCGATGGAGAGTACTCAGAGCAATCCATTTCAATAGCAGAAGACGCGACTTCAACGGCTACCAATAAGGAGGAGCTCACGACTAAGCAAGCGAGATTAAAATTTCATGTTGAAACAGCAGGGATGGCAAATGCTTGTCGACGGGCGAACAAAAGACTGCCGATGGATAACCTAGTTTTAACGGTCGATGAGTTTTCTACTTGGTTAAACTACAACGCGCCAGAGTTAATGAGAGGGGAGCTTAAAAATTTAGATAAAGCTCAGAGAAGGCATTGGTTCTTGTTTTTTCTCAAAGTACTTGGAATTAAAGATTTTGCTTGGGTTCTGATCAACAAAAAAGCGAAAGAGTCTAGTTCCAAAATGCCAAAGCAAATAGTTTATGAGCGTAAGCAACGGCAGGGGAATTGCTGGTTACTCTTACCGTGTGATCTGTTTAAAGGTAAGCAACCATCGATGGGTTCGAAGCAATACTATTCTTCACAAACGGTTTTAAAAGGGACCTTAGAGCTCCCATTACCTTGGCCAATGCAATCACTTTTTCAGCTGATTTTGCAGGATCTTCCTGCACAAAAGCGCCATAAGATATCGTTATTAGAAGCTTTTCAGATCACAGAAGAAGAACACAAAAAATGGCTAAGAGAGTTGTTATCTCAATCTAGGCATGTATTTCCTTTTAAAGTGACCGGTAGTCGGTTGTTTCAGACATTTCATCGATTTTGTGGTGATAAAACTCCGCACGTCCTACTGGATTATTTATCCGAACAAGGCAGTGTTCAGATGCATTATATCAATGCTGAACTCGAGGTTATGCCAAATCTTATTCATCGATCTTGGTATAAATTTTTAGAAGCTCTAGGCCGAAAGGAACTACTGGAATGGAACTCTGAAAGTGCATTCACCACAATAAATCGCGAAACCTATCACGATCAATTTGGCTCTGCGATCACATTGCGTAAAGAAGTTCATCTGAGTATATCTGAAAGATTGTTGCAGTTAATCAATAACACAACTGAAAAATTACAGAGAGCCTTCTATGGTTATGCCAACCAAACCATTCAACAAAGCTCAGCGATTGCCACGTGCTTATCTCAATATAGCGAAATATCCGCTTTGTATGTTCACATTCGGTGCGCCACTGAACTTGGCCTTCGTCCGGTAAAATCACCATATCCCTGCATGAAAGATTGTGCACATGAGATTGGATTATGGACGGTGCAAGACAAGCGGAGTCATCATGAAGATGAGTGGCGGCTATTGGTATTAAGCGAGCCGTTAAAAGCGCTCGTTATGGCTTACTGGCGTTTTCAATCGGCTTTTCAGCTTATGAGTACATCTTCACAAGATCGGCAAGAACAACCCATTGTGACGGTTTTTGATGGTGAGCATTGGTGCTCATTAGATCCAAAACAAGTCGCACGTTTATTCAAGCTTTATCTAAGCGATTTAGAACCAGGTACTTTCCGCCATGTCTCAGCACGAATTGTGTTTGAAGGGGCAAATACCAAGCATGACAGTGATTTTTCGCAAGCGGAATTGAATGTCTTAATGAACCACTTTGAACGGGGACAAAGTCCTTTATCGTCTTATCAGCTTTCGTCTATTCCTCAATTAGCAGAGAGGCAAAGGAGAGTGTTAGAGCGGGAGTTTTCAACGCTTTTTAACGCAAGGACTGACAAGAAAGTCATTGAGAGCTTAGAGAGAATTACTGAGGAGGGGCGATATGTTATTTCATGAATGGGTTAATTTTTTTGAAAATCGTCTTTCTTTTCCTTCAAAACTTCATAAAGACGCCGTACTTACTGTGCTCACTCGTATTGATAGTCAGTGTCCTGCATTGCTTGATGCAAAGCGCTTGAAGTCAGATTCAGCGATTTCATCTCAAAGCAAACCACTTTCGTTAGCGGTGCAAAGTAGGGCAGAGCTTGAAATTACAACAGCCATTTTAGATGGCTTATTTGAAGAGCATGTTCAGCGTCGTAATACGTTAATTGCTCCCGTCGTTCGTATGCCTTTACCTCGAGAAAAACCGGTGTTTAATACCAATCAGTTGCCTGTTTATTTCATTGAGATGCTGGTTGAGCAGCTACATGAAAAGTTAAAGGAGCCAGTGTTAATGACAGAAAATCACTTATTGAATGGAGCAATAGAAGAACCTTCTGCTTACGCTGGACAGCTCTTGTTGATGGTGGCCTATCAAACGGGTCTAACAAAGCTAAATGAATTGTATGAATTAGTGAACGTTCATCACGATACGGCGACTTCGATTGCCGACTTGGCCGTCATTAGCGTGTATTTACCAACTAGTCACCGCAGGCTTTACCTGCATGGAACGTCATTACTCGCATGGAAATCATTACTCCCCTTGTGCGCCAGTGTTAAAACATTAACGGAATCGAAGCTCAATAAGTGGATTAAAAGTGCCTTAAATTTGTGGGTTGCAAGCGCTTGTGATTCAGTTAACAAAGAGATCTTAGACGGATATTTAGCGCCAAAAGAGTCAGCTGTATTGAAAAGTATTGGCTTGCTTCACCACAGTGTTGGATTGCAAGAATTATGGCGACATAACCATGCTTTAGATGAAGTGTCATTTATTCGAGCAATGACAGGGCAAATCATCAAACATCATGATTATAGTGACGGCCAAATTATTGATAATAAATGTCTTAATGATCCTGTTGAGTACAAGAAAAATACTGGCATTGGGTCTGTGATAAAGACAGGCGGTGAGAAAAATAACGTGAAAACACCGGGTTCAATATTTGTTCAAGAGGCGCAATACCATGCTCAATTACTTGATATATTGCAGCGTTATCGAGAGGCCGATCCTAAAGAAACGAGAAAGTCTTCAGCTTTTTCTAAGGCTAAAGAAGATGTGATTGCGCTGTCTGAGAGGCAACTTTCATGGCGAAGTCGATTATTGATTGATTGGCTAATATCTTTATTCATCCATGGCTCAGCATGGAAAACAAAGCTAGCGGTAAGCTCCTTGCTGACCTACCACTCGCGGATCAAAACTTTCATGAAGCATGCTTGGTTTGATTTATCCATACTTGAAACTGATCTTGAGACATTTACTCAAGCTTGTCAGATTGGAATTGATCACTTTGAGGATGTTAATAGCCAATATACGGTGGCCCGCTTCTTACGGTATTGTTTAAAATACAATGGGTTTCCTGCTATTGATTTAGACATCTTTGATTTGGTCAATGCCTCAGGGAAAGTACGAGTTAATTACCTTCCTCCGCTCATGTTCGATGAATGCTGTCAAAGTTTCCTAAAAGGTAAAGGGGTACTCGAAAGGGAACTTATTGTGTTTATGGCACTGTGTTACTACGCTGGCCTTCGTGAAGATGAAGCCCTCCATTTAAAATGCCGTGATATCTATTGCGATACCGGAATGCTGTATATAACAGATGAAAAAAAACGTAAGACATTTCACGCTGTTCGTAAAATTCCGTTATTTTTATTGCCAGATGATGCTTTGACGTTTTGTCTTGAACATTGTGAACAAGTATCGCAGCTATATGGTGAGCAAGCTTATATTTTTCAGTCTTGGAATGAGGATGGAGGAAGATATGTCTATCAAAATCTGGAAAATCAGTTTATTGGGCATTGCCGTCGACATTGTCAAGATCCACGCATTGTGACTCATATCTTTCGACATTGCGCCGCCAATAATTGGGTGATTTTGTTGTCATTGATTAGCTTCGATTTACCAATGACAAGAGTGCCTTATTTTCTAAAGCATGAATTATTTTCTAAAGAAAAACGAAAGCAAGTTAAGGAGTATTTCCAGTCATTTAATCAGCCTTTGTCTCTTTATTTTCCTATATTGGATTGGGTGAGTGATAAGATTGGGCATGCAAGTCCATCAACGATGTTTGGGGTTTACTTACACCTGATTGATTGGGTTGAATGGCAGATATCATCAGCAGAGCGTCCACTCTCAAAGTCCTTACTTGTGCAGTGGGCGAGCGATTCTAATTATGGTTATGAACTCGTTAAATCCCTAAGCTCACCATGTGACGATAAGCCTGAGAAAGCCTTACTTTTATTACAGGAGATCGCTGAATTTGTTCAACGCAAGCTTCCGAATAAACAGTGTTTCAAAGTCTTAGAGCCTAAAGGGTTGGATAAGCAACGGAATATTCAAAGTGGCCTGACATTCTCTGATTTTGTTTATCAAATAAGCTGGTTGCAGCAAGGTGCACACGATAAGACCGTTAACAAGAGTTTACTTGATTGGTGCCAACAAGCCTCGGCTATTCCAGAAACTATTAATCTTAAAGTGAACCAACGAGCGCCCTGGTTGCGTTTGTGTCAGAAGCTTGATTTGATTTCCAGTAAGGATGAGCACAGATTTAAGCGCCTTTCAGCTCAATCTATGAAATTTTTACGCTATTTTATTCCGGATAAGGCGATATCTAAAAAGTCTGATCTTCGAAGTATCCTTGTGTTCTATGAGAGTCTTGGAATGAGTGGCTTAACAGTCAAAATCATCAGCGATGATTTGAAATCAAAAGAAGCTCAGCACTGGCAGGAACTCATTGAACACAAAGGTCACTCTGTGCATTGGGTTATGGAGGGGGATAAGTGTTTAAAGGCGTCGTTACGACCCTATAATTATCGCTGGCCTTTGTGGGACAACTTCTTAGAGATTGCCCAATACATTCAAGCATATCATTCGTATATACAGTTTAAAGCCACTAGGACGAATGATAGTAAAGGCTTGATTGATAGCATGAGCCTTCTCGCTCACAAGGAGGCTTTATGATGGCAGGATCATGGGTGATATTGGATAAAAATGGTCGACATAAGTTTATTAAATTCATTGCCACTGCGCTGGTTGATAATAAATTTTGCAATTTATTATTAACCATTAAACCGTATCAAAGTGAGCTTCATATATCGAATCATATTGGGTGTTTATCCGGTGTACATGCCAGTTATGTCTGGCCAATCATTGATTCAACAATGAAGTCTGATATGAGTATCGAAGTGCCCGCCAAGAGTTTTTACGCACTTATTGATAAGCTGATCTCATTTGATGGTCACATACAACTAATACAAATAAAACCAGATACATTCCAATTAAAGTCAGTTTATGAATCCAGCACCGATCAGGGGGATTTATTTGGGGAGCTATCATCGGCAGATTTTATTCCTGTGAATGATGTTAAATACTCATTAACCGTGCCGAGTTCATCATATGAGAGTCACAATCAATATTACTTTGATCAAGAATCGCCAATACACTCGCTAACCATAAAGTCATCTGTATTGTTGGGGTATTTAAAACATATCAAGGCGATCAACAATATATCGTTTTCAAATGTGAATAATGATGAATTTACTTCATTTGTTGTCGGCCTCGGTAGCAACGGCAACGATGAAAGCAAGATAATGAAAATTTTGTCAGGGAAAGGGCAAAGTTTAGTGAGCTATGAAGTGGCTATCGACAGTTCAATTGGGCAAGCAGGGCGGTGCCATTTAAATGCCGATCATTTAAGTTATTTAATTGGCATACTCACTCAAGTAAAGAACACCGTCACATTAGAGCTGCATGTTGATAGGCTGATTGTCAGGAATTTAGGCTGGTTTTGTTGTTTTAAAGTGATATTAGCTAATTTTGATCGTGAATCCAGAGAGCGACAGTTACGGCTATTTGACCGATTTGTGGAAGTTGATGCTCCTAAGTATTTATTAGAATCATTAATACGTTTAGATATCACTGAATCAAATGAAAAAAATAAGCTCAAATTGCAGTACAGTCATCAAGAGCCTACACAAATTCATATAGCGATACATAAGGGAACAACGCAGGCCAGTGATGTGTTGACCATACCGACACCATGGTTTGAAGACGATGTCAGTATATCGATTAATGTTCAAGCTTTGAATGAAATCTTAAGGTTTCTGTCAGATGGAGCTTGGATTGGATTTGATAAAAAAACAGATGTTATGCATCTGAGAAGTTGTGATGGTAAATACTATTTTGCACTGCAGTGCATGAGTACTGAGTAAGGCTCATAAATTCTTGCTAGAAGAGGAATAGATAAACAAGGCGACGCCGATATGCTGCCATTTCTAAAATGTTTTTGCCCCAAAGTTTGCTAGGACTAACACTTTCGTTCATTTATTCCCTACACTCTTTGACTTAATTGAATTAATACCACCATTATGATTTAGGTTGCTTATCTGAATTGCCAAAGAGTATGCTATCCAATGAAAAGAACAATGTTGTTTATCGCAGTATTACTATTGTCGCCAGTGGCATCAGCTAAGTGGTTGACGTCTGACAGTACTGATAAAATAACAGGGGAGAGAACAGTCAGTGCGTTCTCATATATTTACAAACAAGATGAAAGCATCGGGATTCGATGTGACGTTACTACGAATCAACGACAACTTATGCTGACATTTGATTCTGATAGCGCTCTAGGCACGCCAAGAACAGACGTAGATATGTTCGTGAAAGTTGATGATAACCAGCCTATTAGCTTCCGTGGGCGGTTGTATACTAACTCCTATCGTTCAGGCTATGTCAGAGCAGATAACAAGATAGAAGCCGAAGTAAGTAAAGTGGTGGCTCAAATGCTCGCTGGTAATAAGGCATATGTAAAGCTCCAGAATGACAGACGTTCAGAAGTAGTCAATTTTACAGTAAGTCTTACTGGGTTTACTGCCAGTTCAAAACAAACAATATCAGCATGTGGATTTAACCCGAAAGCTAAAGAAATTACTCCAGAAGATAAAGCTCGTTTGAGTGAGATCGAGTTAGAACTTAAAAAACTTCAGTCAGAGAAAGATTCTATTCTCTATAAATATTAGTCTTTGAAAAAAGACTGTTAGCACTCTCTTAGGCAAATCGAACATAAGGATGTAAGTAATGAGTTTCGTCGGGGCAAGATGGTGGAAGTTCGATTTTCATACACACACACCAGCTTCTTTTGATTATGGGAAAACAGATAGCAGTTTAAAGGCATCGAAGACCGCAAAAGATTGGCTGTTGGACTATATCGCCAAGGGCATAGAGTGTGTAGCAGTTACAGATCACAATACTGGCGACTGGATTGATAATCTTAAAGATGCGGCAGAAAACTTAAGAGCAGAAGGTTATTCAATTTTCGTCTTTCCTGGTGTTGAGGTTACAGCCAACTCAAACATACATGTTCTGGGTATTTTTGACCCTTGTGCCACTTCAGCAGATATTAGTGCTGTTATCGGAGCATCAAAGTTTCGTGGGACAAAAGGAGATAGTGATTCAGTAGCCGAGGAAAGTGCTGAGAATGTAATAAAAGAAATCATATCAGCTGGCGGCGTTGCCATACCAGCTCATATTGATATGAAGGCAGGACTTTGTCAGCAGCATTCTTCTCACACAATACGGCAAGTCTGCAAACATGCAAATGCCGTTGAAATAATTTTCCCTGATCAAGAGCGAGCTGATGCTCCTTTATCAAGATACACAAATTTAAATGTCGACTTACCATCAATAATTGGCTCTGACGCCCATCACCCTAATGATATAGGGAGAGCTTATACTTGGGTAAAAATGTCTATCCCTTCGATAGAAGGGCTTAAACTGGCTTTGGTTGATGGTTCATCTTCCATAATTCGTTCAGATAACGAAACAACGGATCCAAATACTTCTTCCAACACACTGTTACGCTCTGTGACTATTGAAAATGCTAAATATGCAGGGCGTTCGACTCCTTTGAAAGTGGAATTCAACCCTTGGTTGAATTCCATCATTGGAGGTCGTGGAAGCGGAAAGTCGTCCGTCCTTGAATTTATACGATTAGGTATGGACAGAGCGAAAGACTTTGATGCACTGGATCGCGACAATGAAATTCGTAGATCTTTCGAGAGTTTTACTAAAATATCTGCATCTAGAGATTCTGAAGGAGTAATGCTTGAAAATACGAAAATCAGTTGTATCTATACGAGAGATGAAATTCATTACCTCCTGACGTGGACTAAGGCAAGCAACCACGTTTCAATTTCTCGTTATGATGGTCAGCACTGGATTCCCGAAGAGGGTGAAGCACATTCTCGCTTCCCAATAAAGATTTTTAGTCAGAAGCAGATATTCGACTTAGCTAAAAACCCAAATACGCTTCTTCGTCTTATCGATGAGTCTTCCACTGTTGGTTACCAACAGTGGAAGATGGATTGGTCTGAAAAACACTCCCATTTTCAAACATTGTGCAGTCAAAAAAGGGAGCTTCAATCAAAGTTAGCAAATAAAAGTGTGTTGTTAGGACAGCTTTCTGATGTTAATCAGAAGATAAAAACAATAGAGAACTCTGGTCACACAGACATCCTTAAAAACTATCAAGCATATAGTGGAAAGCGAACGAGTGTTTTGCAATATGAAACTGGTATTGAAGATCTGAAGAACCAAGTCGAGTCAATATCCAATGCTTCTGCTATTCCTGCAATAGATGACATTGCATTTGATTCGCAGTCGGAAAATGAATCAAAAGTTCTTACCAAGTTACAAAACTTGAATGGGGCAGCACAATCTTTTAAAGAGGCTATTGCGCAAGCAGTGGCTTCACTTGGAAATGAATTAACACAGTTTAGAGGCTGGTATAGTGAGTCTGACTTCAATAAGTCTCATCTTGAAGTTATTAGAAAATACGAAGAGTTAATTGAAAGATTGCGTAGCGAAGGAATTGATAATCCCTCTGATTATGCAAGACTAATTGATGAACGGGATACCATTAATAAATCACTAAAAGCAATGGAGCTGGTAACCTCTCAGATAAGCGAGGCCGATTCTTTAATCAATTCTGCATATCATGAAATTATAGAATGCAGGAAAAAATTAACAGTAAATCGTTTAGAATTCTTAAAGCAGCACTTGTCTGGAAACTCGTCCATTAAAGTTGATTTAGATCCTTTTTCAGATATAGACCACATGGAAGAATCATTTAGAGGTGTAATTGGGCGTTCTGATAACGCTTTTGCTGCTGATATTTTTGATTTGGATCGCGGGTGTGGCTTTCTTTACAGTTTAAACAAAGAATTATTGGCCACAACAAGCTCTGGCAATTCAAACAACCTAGAGCCTTGGCTATCTATAATTCATGACTTCAAGTCTCAGGTGTTTAACTTTAGGTCTGGTGAAATCCAAGGAGCTAAGATTGGAAAAAGATTTTCTGAATTCATGGCTAACTTGCAGCCTCAAAGCTTTGATCAAATAAATACGTGGTTTCCTGAGGATAAATTGTCCATAAAATTTAATGACGGCAATAGATTTAAGGATGTTTCACAAGGTTCAGCTGGACAAAAGGCCTCGGCTATTTTGTCATTTTTATTATCTTATGGAACTGAACCGCTCGTTTTAGATCAGCCTGAAGATGACCTTGATAATGGCTTGATTACAAGCTTGATCGTTTCGAAATTACATGAAAACAAAGCAGACAGACAAATAATTGTCGTCACTCACAACCCTAATATCGTAGTAAACGGTGATTCAGAGTATGTTATTGCTCTAGAAGATCGAGGCCAAATAAATCCAGTCGCATCTGGCGCATTGCAAGAAGTAAATGTTAGGAAGAATGTATGTGAAATTATGGAAGGTGGTGAGATAGCACTCCAACAACGCTACAAGAGAATGTTTAATGTTTAACTTAAGCAAATAGGCACTCAGACGCAGCAAAGCTGCGCCGGTGTTTGAGGCATTATGCGTACTAGTTTCAAGGATTAATTAAATTGAAAGGGAATTGTTTGTGTGGAGTGATCTCGTTTGAGTTGTCAGGCGTTTTACCACTCATTTATCAATGCCATTGCTCATTGTGTCGCAAAGTGTCGGGTTCTTCATCCAACTCAGCTTTGATTGTCAAAGTGTCAAATTTTAAATGGTGCTCTGGCGAGCATCAAATTAAGTCTTTCTCTACTAATTCAGGCTTTAAATCTGAGTTTTGTTCTCAATGTGGTAGCCCAGTGCCTAATATCAGCTCAAGCGGCGATTCATATTGGGTACCTGCTGGCTTGCTGTCCGAGCCTGTCGATACAAAAGTTGCTGCTCATGTTTATGTCGATTCTCATGCAAACTGGGACGTGGGGTTCTTAAACGACGGAATTCCGCAATTTAAAACAATACCAAGTGAACAAGATTGGCTAGAGCTACGACGGTAGCGCACGCATAACGAACGTTCAAGGAATCAACATACTTTTTCTAATCTGACAGAAGAGCTGTAGAGCATCAGTCCTAAAACGTTTGTGTCCATCTTCGAGCTAGCTTATTTTGGCTAGCTCAATTCTGCCCCAAAGCCATTTAGTGAATAAACCTATAAACACCTGTACATCATGGTTAGCAATATTTTTACATTACGGCGTAAGTAAACTGATTACTATCATCGTTGCCTATTAAAAGCGACGTAGGATGATTTTATTAAAAAAATGGTTGACTCAATAGGTAGTCCGTTATCACATCGTATTGCGATGGGTTTTGTTCGCCATGCTAAAAGCTGTTCCAGCGTGCGAATAACTCTTAAAGCTGGTAAAGAAAAACCGGCTTCAATCGCTAAACCTTCACGGCGATAGTCATCTATAACATTAAATAAGCGATAATTTCGCCCATCTGATAGTTGATCGTGCATAAAATCTATCGACCAAACTTGATCAGAGCGAAGTGGCTCTTTTAATGGCTCGGGTTTATTACGCTTTAATCTCCGACGAGGCTTAATTCGGAGGTTTAAGGCTAACTCACAATAAATACGATAAACGCGTTTATGATTCCAACTGTAACCTTTTACATTGCGTAAGTAATCAAAGCACAACCCAAAGCCCCAATTGAGCGGAAGATTACAGGGCTTGATTTTCCGATACATATTGGTGCTTATTGTATCGATTTTCCGATACATATTAGTGCTCATTGTATTAATTTCTCGATACATTGTTTGGGTTGAAACAAGTAGCGAGAAAATATTTTAGGCACTACACTATTTATAACAGAGTCGATTTATTAAATAGTAACATGCTCTAATTGACCCAAATAGTTGATTCTGCTAAATATCCATTCAGCTACTTTCTCTACGTGCTCTGGCAGCATGAAACTATTACGGTAAATATCGAGAATTGCCTCTTGCTTAGCACACAAATCTTTGATCATTTTAGTCGCTAGTTTAGGGTTGAGACCAATATTTTGTGCGAAGGTTAAAAAGTCATAGCCGGTGTAGGTACTATGTGATTGATAGCCACTGGTATTGCAATTATCGCCTTCTTCACTAGCGAGAAGAGGTAATGCTAATGGGCTCTCGTTTGCGATGTAGCCTGGATAAGGCGCTATAGACACGTAATCATAGATTGGCGCGAGTCGAGTGTTCTCCTGTTCCGGTAGCAGTAAACCAATATTTCTAAGGTGCAGGTCATTATTACCGAGAAAGTAGGCGACGAGTATTCGGTTAAATAGTTCTTTTTTAAAGTTTAAGCTGCCGTCTACTTTATTAATTAAGAACTTACAGGCTTGCTCGTAGCTCACATATCCCTCGGCATCGCCTTCTGTCTTCCCGTACTTCTCCCGTACACCCATTGCGGCATCCAGCTGCTCCTGATGGATCGCCTCTTCACCTGCGTTTAAGCGGTCATAGCGCCTAATCATAAAGGCGAGTTCACCTTTGCCGTCTTGATCGTTGAACCTAACTAATCCAAATGGAGGTGTATCGAAACCGAGGAATTTCATGACTAACATTGTTGCGTGTTCGTTTTCGGCAAGATGAGGAAATTCTTCTGGTGAAGGCTTGAGAATAAATAGAGCCTTATCCACCGCCACCCCTAGCTGATGATCGTCATTAATCGCAAGAGAAAGCTTTGGTTGATAACCGGAAATACTCATCCCTTTTTGTTTCTTTGGTAACTCCGTAACAAATTCAGCTCGCGAAAAAGGTAATTGGATCTGAAATCGATTTGAACCTAGTAGTTTTTTGATCTCCCCTTTTTTATACTCGACTTGCTCTCTATTTTGCTCATTGAGCTCATCAAGGCTAATAAGACTTCTATTGCTCGGATTCATGGTCTTCTAACCTCAACAGTTGGACAGCGCCAAGTAAATTTTTGCCATTGGATAAAAGCATACCTAGTGGATCGTTTTCATCAATTTTTTGTAGTTCTGAGTAGCGCTTCTTTAGCCATCCTTCGGGGGCAATACTGAGGAAAAAAGGATGGAGTTCTTTACTCTCAAATGGCCCATCGGCGACAGGCATACTCAGCGATAAGCTACGGCCTTTATAACTAGGCTCATATTCGAATATAAAACCTTGTTCATTTTGAGACAATACACCGCAAAACTTACCGTACAAAAGAACTTTTACTTTTCTATCCATATTTTCATTCCTAGTTCACTAGCAACGGCTAAAAAGTTATCTAGCGAAGTCTTACTTGGATCTTTAAGCATTCGTTTTATCGTTGATTTAGAAATATCCGTCTGCAATTCAAGGTCTTCTAATGAGATACTTTTCTTTCGTGATTGCATATCATCAATCAGAGTGTTCGTCTCGTAAATTGAGTAACTTGAAATAGGACGGTTGCTTGAGGTTTCTACGTTGCTAAGCATCTCTTCGAAAACTTCGTGAATGTCGGACTCAAGCTTACTGGTGAGATTGCGAAGTTGTAGCACTTTAGGATTCATAGCGTAACTCCTAGTGTTTCAGATATGGTCCATTTTATTTATTTTTTAAAATATAAGCTCAAAAATAGTCTTTGTAAATGGTTTTTGTTTCACTAGTGACTCTTATGTTTTTTTATTAACATTAATGGCTCATAGGTGAGCCTTTGGTGTTATTCAATTTGGATATTTTACCATCGAGACAAGTGCGTTAGCCTAGGCTACGTAATTAGAAAATGAATTGTGCGACATAAGACGCTATACCGCATGTTATCCATTTTAAAATTCTCTTAATAAAACGCACCATATTGATCAAGAAATCTCTGATGACATGTAGATCATCAAAACACCCCGTGCTGTCGTTATGTGATTGTTCGGTGCCATTTTTGCCACATTCATAGTCAGAAATTTTCGACCCAGAGCGTCTCATTGTTCTGATTTGAGCGACTTTTCTGTCTCAAGAGGATTGAGTGAATCGCTGGGAAGGCTTGGCGGGTAAGGGCTGGAAGAGGAGAGGGGGAGGTTGTCCCAATGGGGCACACTATTGGTTGAAATATCATCACTAATCATCAAGGATGCTGGTTATTTGTCCAGTATATTTTCTCACCGTTATTTTCTTCGATTCTCTTCCTTTATTCCTACTGTCGGTGAACACTAAAGATTCGTACCTGTAGTATTAAATTTCGAAACGTTTAGGTGCTTTTTTGTCGTTGTTAGCCTTTTGAACTGACAAAATTGTTGCCCCAAAAATCAGCTAGAACAAAAACTCTAAAACTGTGACCAATTTTAGTTGACCACTTCAAACGTTTATGCTCCACAAAAAGTAACGGAGGAAAATAGACAGAAAGACTATATGGGTTTTTTCCGTCTATTAAATTGTTAGCCGTATATTTGTAACCCTTCGTTTATGTGATACTATTGTGATACATTATTGATTCGGACTAGGGGTTATCATGAGAGTTGAACTTGTTACGACACTTAAACGTCAAGCGACCAAAATTTTAGCGGATCTCCACATATCTAAAGAGCCAGTGTTAATTACCGAGCATGGTCAACCATCTGCTTATCTAGTCGATGTGGAAGATTATGAATTTATGCAGCAACGAATTGCTATACTTGAAGGTGTTGCGCGCGGTGAACAAGCAATTAAAAATGGTAATGTATTCTCGAATCAAGAAGCAAAAGAGAAAATGAGCCAATGGCTGAAGTAATTTGGACATCACCAGCTCTTGATGATTTGAATGATATAGCTGAATATATTGCTTTAAGTAACATAATCGCAGCTAAAAATCTGGTTCAAAAAGTATTTGATAAAATAGCCAGATTAGAAAATCATCCCGAATCGGGTAAAAAACCACGAGAATTAATTAACTTAAACTATCGAGAAGTTAATGTTAATCCTTGTCGCATTTTCTATAAAGTTGATAATGACAACGTTTATATTTTACATGTCATGCGACAAGAAAGAGATCTACGCAGATTTCTTCTACAGCGGTAAATACGGCTAATCGGGTAGCCGGAGGTATCTAGCCTCCAGCCCCCACACCACCCTGCATGTGGCTCCGCACAGGGCGGTTCATTTAGAACTCCTAACTCACTTTTTGGTTAGGATAATGAACTGCGATCCATCCATCTCTTAGTGAATATAATCCTGCTTTCTTCAGATACTCATTACTCAGCGCTTGCTGTATCCCTGGTGTTTTAGAGCTACGCCATGGGCCTTTACTTGTGATACTACAAGCAACAGCGGCTTGGATTCTGACAACACGTTTAAGAGTTTTATGGAGGTATGGCGTAATGAGCCATCGTGATTTATTTACAGAATTAAGTTCGCTCTTGTTGAAGCAAAAGAGCATTCAAAGGGAAAAATAACCCTTAAAACGCATCAGATCAATGATGTAACTGAACTTGATATTACACCTAATGAAATAGTACATATTCGAGAAAAATTTAATATGTCACGTGGTGTATTTGCTAACTTGCTTCATACATCCTCTCGTACTTTAGAAAATTGGGAGCAAGGGCGAAGCTCACCAAATGGACAAGCAATTACTCTTTTGAAATTAATACAACGTCATATATGGACCCACCCAGTTTGCAAGTGATTTTGAGCGTTTAATAAAATAGTTATTGCCTTCATATATTCGGCTTATTAATAGGGCTTTAATCCCATAGCCTGGATGCAATCTGCTGCTACTTAACTTTATCATCCCGACGGCTTCAAAGAGCCTATGACGCAGGTAGTTTTTAAGTAGCTCAGTTTAACAGTTTATTATCCATTCAAACTCATTTCGCAACTGATGGTGGCTTTGTTGCGTAATTCGATGGAACTAAATGTGTAAGTGATGATCAGATCATTTACATCG
>NZ_VHKO01000046.1 GCF_015223435.1 Vibrio hibernica | reverse complement strand
CTGTTTTAGCTGGTAGTTTCGATCTCTATCTGAATTCTGTGACTGAATTAGTTGTTGCACCTAACGATTAAGTGAATATTCATTCATGAGGAGGAGCTAGATGAAGACGTCAGATTTAATGGATAACATAGCTACTTGCTCGGCTAAATAGAAAAATGAATGACCTATCGTTCCGCTAGCATCTGAAGCGATGCGCTCCACTAACTCGGACAACACTCACAGCATTCAATGCCTCAAATTGACAATATTTATTACTCAAACTCGATATTAGGAAAATGCCGGAGTTTGATCGAAAAGTATTAGATTCACTGAGAGAGCCACTCGAATCGGGTGAGATCATCATTTCTCGCGCAGCAGGAAAGACTCGCTTTCCGGCACGTTTTCAGTTGGTCGGTGCACTCAACCCAAGCCCAACCGGTTATTACGAAGGGTCGCAATCTCGCGCAACGAATCCGCAAATGATCTTACGCTACCTCAGTCGTCTGTCTGGGCCGTTATTGGACCGGTTTGATATGTCGATAGAGATCCCTTCGCTGCCGAAAGGAACGTTATCTGAAGGTGGCGATCGGGGTGAGCCAACCGAAGTCGTAAAGCAGCGGGTGTGGCAAGCTCGGCAAGTGATGCTTAAGCGCAATGGTAAAGTGAATGCGTTATTGGGCAGTCGAGAGATTGAGCATTTTTGTGCATTAGAAAAGTCAGATGCTGAGTTTTTAGAGCATGCACTGCATCAACTAGGTTTATAGGTGCGTGCGTATCACCGAATCTTAAAAGTCGCACGTACCATTGCCGATTTATCTGGTTGTGAGGCAATTCATAAATCACATCTTGCTGAAGCATTGGGTTATCGAAATATGGATCGATTGCTCAAGCAATTAACCGCGCAAGCAGTATGAATGGTTTTGCGTGTGAGGTGATGTAAATAAAAATGGGAAGCCATAATAAGCTTCCCATTTTTTCATTGATTACTTATTTTATTAATCGATTTTATAAATAAAAAGGATTATTTTTTCAATAGGTAATCAATTAAATCAAATGCTTGATCAACATTTTGGAAGTTTTTTAATTCAACTAAATATTTATTATTCACAATAATAGCAGGGACACCGCTTAAGCCAGCATCTTTAAAGGCTTTATCGTAACGGCGCATCATAGAATCAATCGCAAAACTGTTAAATGTTCCATCAAAGTCTTTTGCTGAAACGCCATTATCTAAGAAGAACTGACGTAATTCTGCTTCATCTCGTGGTGCTTTATTTTGCACGTGAATACGGTTGAACATCAGTGGAACCAGTTTGTCATCAACCCCTAAAGACACCATGGTCGCATAGCTTTTGCTCATTGCTGGGCCCATATTGCCACCCATGAAAGAGACGGACATTTTTTGGAATTCAGCTTTGCCTTCTAGATGTTGTTTTAATTGACCAATAATAGGTTCAAAAGCATGACAGTGCGGACAGTAAAAAGAGAAAAACTCAGTCACAGTAGGTGAAGATGAATGGGAAGTATTTAAAACTTTGTAATTTTCGCCTTCTTTAAAGCTCGCTGCATTGACAGTAAAGCTCAGCATTAAAGCCGCCACTAGGGTAAATATTTTCTTCATGATCTCATGAACTCCATTTAGATAGAAAAGTCGATAAATTGAATGATCACCATTGTGGGGTGAGCGAGAGTGTTGGTTCTTGTAGCGCCGCTATTTGTTCCTTAAAACCGAGCACTTGATTTTCCCAGTATTTTGCATCGTTAAACCAAGGAAAAGCAATCGGAAAAGCCGGATCTTGCCAGCGTTTTGCTAACCAAGCCATGTAATGCACCATTCTGAGACCACGTAAAGGCTCAATTAGTTTCAGTTGTTGGTTATCAAAGTCACAATATTCTGAATAAGCTTCTAAAACAATGTCGAGTTGCATTAATTTGTCCGCTCTATCGCCATTGAGTAGCATCCAAATATCTTGTATCGCAGGGCCATTTCTGGCGTCATCGAGATCGACAAACATCGGCCCATCTCGCCATAAAATATTACCAGGGTGGCAATCACCATGCAGACGAATAATGTTACTTGGTGTGTCCCAATGCTGTTCTAATTGGGCAATTAACACATCGAGATCATGAAAAAAGCTATTTTCCAAATAAGAAGGAATAAAGCTAGCATTACTGAGCAGTTTGCGGGGTTGATATAAGTATTCGTCCAAGCTCATTGTGGGTCTATGTATAAAGGTTTTTGCTTTTCCAACCTGATGAATTCGACCTAAGAATCGCCCTACCCATTCAGTTTGATTGAGGTTATCCACTTCAAATTGACGCCCCCCAACACTTGGAAATAATACGAAACTATAACCTTGATAATGATGTAATGTGTGGCCGTTAATGTTGCACGGAGCCACCACAGGGATTTCATGATCCATCAAATCTTGAGCAAAATCATGCTCTTCTAAAATTTGCTCGTTGGACCAACGTTGTGGGCGATAAAACTTTACTACAAAGCGTTTTTTATCTTCATCCACAAATTGATAAACTCGATTTTCGTAACTGTTTAGCGCAAGTAAGCCAGATTCAGCACGGATACCAATGCTTTCTAACGCATACCACATTAAATCCGGTGTTAAGGATTCAAAGTTAAATAACGGTGTATTGGGTGATGCATTTATATCGGACATAAAATAAAGGGCCTATTGCTAAGCCCTTCCTTATTGGCACTTTCAGTCTAAGGCTTTACCTACAATTTTTTAATAAAACGACTTTCGACTGGTAAGCTAAATTGTTCATTGTCTGTCAGTATAAACTCAAACTTGATAATCGGTGAATTCAATTCATCTGGGCTAACCGCCAAACTAAGTGGATGGCTAATGGATTCCCCTGCTGGCACGGTGATCGTTTGCGAACCATACCATTTCACGTTGTTTAACCCTTCGACATCAACATGATACTTCTGAGTCTGCTGGGTTTTATTGAGAATTTTAAGGGTGTAAGTATTCTCGATCCAACCGTTGTTATCGACGCGATACATTTGATTACGATCCCGCAATACACTCATGTTAACAGGATCAACGCCAACCACTTGAGTCACAAAGAGTGCCAGCATTAACGTTAATGCGATGCCATATCCAATCAGTTTCGGACGCATGACTCTCGTTTTATTGCCTGCTAATTTATGCTCAGTGGTATAGCTGATTAATCCTTTTTCATACCCCATTCGCTCCATCGTATTATCACAAGCATCAATACAAGCACCACAGTTGATGCATTCGTATTGTAATCCATTGCGGATATCAATCCCTGTTGGGCATACCTGCACACATAAATTACAATCGATACAATCGCCTAAACCTTCTGGCTTTACCGTTGCTTTTAGAGATCGAGGACCACGCTGCTCACCGCGTTTGGTATCGTAGCCCACAATAAAGGTATCTTTATCAAACATAGCTGATTGAAATCGAGCATAAGGGCACATGTGTAAGCACATAATTGAGCGCATCCAACCTGCGTTACCATAAGTGCAAGCGGCAAAAAACCATACCCAAAATGCAGGCCAAAAACTCAATTCAAATGTAATGAAATCCAACATTAAACTTTTTACTGGCACAAAATAAGCGACAAAAGTAAGGCCAGTTAATAAGGCAATAACCCACCAAGCGATGTGTTTAATGGTTTTACGTATTAGAATATTTTTAGTGTATTTATTGTTGTCTTGTTTTCTGCGCTTGTTGGCTTGGCCTTCAAGTTTCTCTTCAAACCAAATATACATAAATGTCCAAACGGTTTGTGGGCATAAATAACCACACCAGACTCGGCCTAAGAAAGTCGTTAAAAAGAAAAGGCCGAAAGCAGAGATCATAAAAATGAGAGCAAGAAGAGTGAGATCTTGTGGAAAAAAAGTAGCGCTAAAAAATTGAAATTGTTGTTTATTTAAATCAAATAAAATTGCTTGTTGGTCGTGATACGAAATCCAAGGGATTGCGGCAAAAAGCACTAATAAAAACCAACCACCATAACGGCGTAATACTTGAAAAGTGCCTTGGCTTTTACGCACATAAATCTTGCCATTAGCATCTCGGTTCGTTTTAGGGGTGATGACTTTAACGTCTATTTTATCTTGCTTCATTGCTGTTCCTTACCGTCCTCATAAGTACATTGCTCATGTCTTTTAATTGCTATGCCTAGAGAATAACAATCTTATGCTCACTTTTTATGTGCCACAGTATACAGGACGGATTAATACGAGTTTGCTATTGGTTTCAAGCTTTACATACAAAGTTGAATAAGATGGCATTTATCGAAGAAAAGAAGGCTAGCTTTTGATGTACCTAACGTAGTGAATAGTTAATTTGATTACTTGATAATGCCACGGGCTTTCAATAGTGCCATTTAAAAGGCGATTTGAGCTCCAATAAAAAAGCGTAGTATTCAAATGAATGCTACGCTTTTTGAGTAAAGGTTGCCTTAATTCTAGTGTCTATTGAACTAGAATATTATTGCTCGGTTTTTGCTGGTGTTTCAGGTTTTTTCGTTACCGGTGAGGTTGCAAAGCTCTGGCGACGACGAGAAGCTGAACCACGAGAAAAAGAGGCACGTGCAGGAATTGGGCGCATAATAATAACCTATAAAAATGCATATCCATGGCCATAATCACCAGACCCAATCTTGATGACGTTAAGGATAATCGAACAATATTTCGACTATTAATAAGTATAGACTTGTCTTATTCCCTTGGCGATGACATTTTAATCAATACATCAAATCTTTACCTAAAATTGAAAAATGACAAGGAGGCTATATGTCTTTTTTTAAGAAAACATTAGCTACATTTGGGATTGGATCGGCACAAGTTGACACCATTTTAAAGCAAGATGCGGCTTTTCCTGGGCGAAAATTGGTAATGGATGTGCATGTCTATGGCGGGGCAACCAAGCAAGATATTGATAATATTGATCTTAAGTTATGCTGCCACTACCGAAAACCGAGGCAAAATCCTGATGGTCGTGAAATAACACATTCTACTGAAGTGGCAACGCATGTTTTATCTTCATGGTCGCTCCCGTACGCTTTTTCTATCGAACCCCATCAAGAGCGTATTTTTCCGGTGGAGCTTGATATTCCATGGAACACACCCGTCACTTTAGGTGATGCTAAAGTATGGCTTGAAACTGGTTTAGATATATCAATGGCCAGTGATCCCTCCGATAAAGATGAAGTTACTATCCGTCCAGATCTTCTTGAAGATGCCATTTTTACTGCATTAGAGAATGCGGGCCTGCGCATTCGCCAGGTTGAATGTGAATATGTAAAAGGTTTTGACTTACCTTTTGTGCAAGAGTTTGAGTTTGTTCCTGTGCATGGTGATTTTCAAGGTCGTTGGCGAGAGCTAGAGATAGTGATCTATCGAAATGAGAGCGAGTTGAACATTTGGTTTGAAGTTGATCGCCAAAAACAAGGGATCGGAGGGATGCTATCAAGTTTAATTGGGAGTCATAAACTAAAACGGGAAATGACATTATCTGCAGATATTGCACCTCAAGAGGCGGGAGCTCAGGTTTTGGCATTTTTAAATCAAACTACGTAATGAAAATTGAGTGTGATTCTATAAGAAAATGTACCTGCTATTTTAGCTTACACTTGTAAGTTGAATGTGTAAGAATACTTGCGTGTCTATACCCCAAATTGATGGGTATAGGTTTATCTTTTGAGGTGTAAACATGCAAGTATCGGAATACTCAGATAGAGAAGAGATCGCCAACAGTGTTAGTCATGGTTTAGGGGTACTATTTGGCGTGCTGGCATTGGTTATTCTACTTATGAAAGCGGCTAAATATCAGTCAGATACCTTGACTTTTATTAGTATGAGTATTTATGGCGCGAGTATTATTGCGCTGTTTTTGGCCTCTACTTTATATCATTCCATTCGTTATTTACCTGCTAAGCGTTGGTTAAAAACACTGGATCATAGTGCTATTTACTTATTGATTTCCGGCAGCTACACCCCCTTTTTATTGGTGGGGTTAAGGACGGACCTAGCCTATGGTTTGATGGTGGTCATTTGGGTAATAGCGCTACTTGGCGTGATCATGAAAATGTTCTTTATGCATCGGTTTAAATCGTTTTCTTTGATGAGTTATTTGGTGATGGGTTGGCTATCGTTGGTGGTCATTTATCAATTGGCAACGCATTTGGATATTTCAGCGGTGATTTGGTTAGTCGCGGGTGGAGTCATGTATTCGTTAGGGGTTATTTTTTATGCTAATGACCGAATCCCTTATAATCATGCGATTTGGCATCTTTTTGTTTTGGCCGGTAGCATTTGCCACTTTATTAGTATTTATTTTTATGTATGGCCTCTTTCACCGTTAAGTTAGGCTAATTTTTTCTGATAATTTGAATGATGAGCTATGTAAAAAGCGCGCTAACCACTTTAGCTGGTTAGCGCGCTTTTTTATTTTTATTAGAAATTAAGACTAATGCGATCGTAAAAATGAATGAGATAATTAAGTCTATGTTCGCCAAAATGCAGGGAAAAAGAGTACTAAAATAGTCAATATTTCTAAGCGTCCCATTAACATTCCAAGGCTTAGTAGCCATTTTGCGGTATCGGGTAAGCTTGAGAAGTTGCCACTTGGCCCAATGACTGGCCCCATTCCAGGACCAACGTTCGCTACCGCGGTCATTGCTCCGGTAATGCTGGTAATAGGATCAAGCCCTAATGCACTTAGGCAACCCGCGATAAAGATGATAGTCAGTATAAAGGTTAAGACAAAAGCGACGACGGACCGCACAATATCATCATTAACGGGGCGCTGGTTATAACGTTGAACAAATACACCAGATGGGTGCACTAAACGCATGATTTGTTTGTTTAATAGTGTCGCTGCAATTTGAAAACGGAAGATTTTTATCCCACCAGAAGTTGATCCTGAACAGGCACCAACCAACATAACAAAAGCAAATACCACTGATGGTAACGCCCCCCAATGGGTGAAATCATCTAAGCCAAACCCAGTTGTGGTGACGACGGAAATAATATTGAAAGTGGCGACACGAAGGGCATCAATAAAGCGGTAATGATCTTGTAAAGTCAGCCAAATCGCAACAATAAGACTGGTTGTGATCACTAAACAAGCAAAGCCCCTGACTTGGGCATCCATCAATAAAGCTTTGGGGTTTCGTTTACGCAGAGCGGTAACAAATAATAAAAATGGTAAGCCGCCCAGAAACATAAATAATGCTCCAACCCAATGTGCACCGTGAGAAAAGTGATTCATTGAGTTGTCCGTGGTCGAGTAACCACCGGTTGAAAGCGTGGTGAAGGAATGGTTAATGGCATCAAACCAACCCATGCCGGTATACCAAAAACCTAAGACACATAATAAGGTTAAGATTAAATAAACCTGCACGATATTTTTGGCGACATTTTTTGCCCTTGGGCTACTTTTATCAGACCAGTCGGAAGATTCCGTTTGGAAGAGTTTCATCCCACCGACGTTAAGCATAGGAAGAATAGCTACCGCCATCACGATAAAGCCAACACCTCCGAGCCATTGCAGAGTTGAACGCCATAATAAAATGCTTGGTGCCATGTCATCTAAACCGCTTAATACTGTCGATCCTGTCGTGGTAATACCTGACATGGTTTCAAAATACGCATCAGTAAAACTAATATGATTAATGAAAACAAAAGGCAAGGCAGCAAAGGCGCTAGAAATAGTCCATACCAAGGTGGTCAATAAAAACATATCCCGCACCCCAAGCCGAAAATTAGACGTTCGGCCAAGAGAGAGCAGTATAAACGACACAATATGGGTAATGATAACGGCTTCGCCAAATTCAATAAAACCACTGGTTCCAGTAAAAAAGGCCATTAATGTTGGTATGTACATGAAGAGTGCTATTTTTGATAACACCAATCCAAGAACAAATAAAATAGGACGATAATTAAGCACGGAATTAATCAGCCTTTGTTATAAAAAGAATGGGCTTGGTTGGAATAAGCGTTCAACGTCTGGCACATATTTTTTATCGACCAAGAACATGACTACGTGATCATCTTGTTCGATCACGGTACGGTCATGGGCGATGAGCACCTCTTCTCCTCGCACAATTGCCCCAATAGTCGTGCCTGGTGGAAGCTTGATTTCGCTAATGGCTTTGCCGACAACTTTTGAAGTGGTCTCATCTCCATGAGCGATGGCTTCAATGGCTTCAGCAGCTCCACGGCGTAGAGACGATACGTTAACAATATCAGCTCGACGAACATGGGTTAGCAGCGCTGAAATAGTGGCTTGTTGCGGGGAAATCGCGACATCGATTGCACCACCTTGAACTAAATCGACGTAAGCGCTGCGTTGGATGAGCACCATTACTTTTTTTGCGCCAAGACGTTTAGCGAGCATGGCTGACATGATATTGGTTTCATCTTCATTGGTGAGCGCTATAAACACATCAACTTGGTCGATATTCTCTTCGTTAAGCAGTTCTTGATCGGCTGCATCACCGCAAAATACGATGGTATTTTCTAACTCTTCAGAAAGTTGTTCGGCGCGTTGGTAGCTGCGTTCAATCAATTTAACGCTGTAATCTTTTTCTAAACGCTTAGCAAGACTTGAGCCGATATTGCCACCGCCGACGATCATGATGCGGCGATAGTTTTTCTCAAGTCTTTGTAGCTCACTCATGACCGCACGAATATGATTACTGGCCGCGACAAAAAACACCTCGTCATCGGCTTCAATAATGGTCGTGCCTTGTGGTCGAATAGGGCGGCCTTGACGAAAAATAGCGGCGACACGAGTATCAATGTGTGGCATATGATCGCGTAAAGCCGATAATGCATTCCCAACCAATGGTCCACCATAATAGGCTTTAACGGCCACTAAGCTGACTTTTCGTTCGGCAAAACTGACGACTTGTAATGCACCAGGATATTGAATTAAACGCTCGATATAGCTGGTGACTAATTCTTCTGGAGCAATGAGATGATCAACAGGAACCGCGCCAGATTGAAAGAGGGTATCTTTTTCGGCTAAATATTCTGGTGAGCGAATTCGAGCAATACGACTAGGGGTGTTGAATAAGGTAAAGGCAATTTGGCAAGCGGCCATGTTGGTTTCATCGGAATTGGTGACCGCGACCAACATATCGGCATCTTGTGCGCCCGCTTCTCGCAAAGTATTCGGATGACTTGCATGGCCATTCACGACGCGTAAGTCATATTTATCTTGCAGCTCGCGCAGGCGGTCGGTGTTGCGATCGACTACTGTGATATCGTTATTTTCGCCAACCAAGTTTTCCGCTAATGTGCCGCCAACTTGCCCAGCTCCAAGAATAATGATTTTCATAACGTACGTTTACCTATTTTCTGCCCAACCTTGAGCGTATCAATGTTGATTGTTATCGCGAGAGTCAGTTTACTTATAATCATGTTTACAAAGAACAATACTACCGATGGTAATAAATATACCGACAGAGTATGCGTGATTATTAAGCTTTACGTAGCACCGCGTAATAGAAGCCATCCATGTCTTCTTCTCCAGGTAAGATTTGACACCCTGGGTTTTCAACGTCTGAATTGATGAGCTGTGCATCATTTGTTCGTTGTAAAAACGCACTTACTTGCTGGCTGTTTTCTTGTGGCGTGATAGAGCAAGTAGCGTATACCAAGGTACCGCCGACTTTTAATTGGCGCCACATTGCATCAAAAATTTCACTTTGTAATACCGCGAGCGCTTCAATGTCACTAGCTCGACGTAACCATTTAATATCTGGATGGCGACGAATTACTCCGGTCGCAGAACAAGGTGCATCGAGTAAAATTCGGTCAAACTTTTCGCCGCTCCACCATTCTTCAGGGTAACGTGCATCACCGCAGATCACATCAGCGCGTAGTTGTAGGCGTTCAAGGTTATCGTAAACACGATCTAAACGTTTGACGTCACAATCAATTGCCACCACTTCGGTATTCTCAGTGTGTTCGAGAATATGTGCGGTTTTACCACCTGGCGCAGCGCAACAATCTAAAATTAACTCACCATTTTGAGGTTGTAAGTAATTGATCGATAATTGAGCAGCCGCATCTTGTACTGAAACCCAGCCTTGACTGAAACCCGGAAGTAAAGCGACATCACAAGGTGAAGAAAGCTTGATGGCATCTTCCGCTTCAGGGTGGAGGGTGTATTCGATATTCTCTTGATCCAACAATGCTTGATATTCATCTCGCGTATGGTGTTTACGGTTTACTCGTAACCACATTGGCGCTTTGCTATTGTTGGCTTCGACTAATTGTTCCCATTGTTGCGGGTAGCTTTCTTGCAGTAATTTTAATAACCAACCAGGATGACCATATTTCCCCGCATTGTGGCTAACGGCTTTTTTATCTAACGCTTCTTGATCTCGGGTATAGCTACGTAATACTGCATTAATCAAACCACTTAGGCTTGGACCGCGTAGCGTTTTCGTCGCTTCAACCGTTTCGGCTACTGCTGCGTGAGAGGGAATGCGCATAAAGCTCAGTTGATAAATGCCAACCAAAATGAGGTGGTGAAAAACACGCTTTTTGCCAGTAAGGGGTTTATCCATTAGCTCGTTAGCGATAGATTCTAAACGCGGTAAGTAACGTAGCGCGCCATAGCAAATCTCTTGAAGAAGAGCGTGATCTCGCGGCTTAATCGTTTTTTGAGCGGCAGGTAAAGCGTGTGATAGTGATTGACCTTTGTCGACCACTTGAAAAAGGACATTGGCAGCGGCTGCGCGAACATTCATGGTGTTTTCTCTTGTCAGTAACTCGCAATGCAAGCCACAAAATAATGGGTAAAATAAAGAAAGGCACATCTCTGTACCTTTCGATGACACGATTTTCTAGCCTAATTGATGGCCGACTTCAAACCAGTGGCTGCGAGCATTCAGTATATCTTGTACTGATAGTGCTTTTTTGCCTGGGATCTGTAATTGCTCAAGGACTAAAATATTTTTGCCTGTCGCGACATAAATACCGGTTTTATCCGCTTGCACAATTTGCCCAGGAATGTGATTTTTACTCGTCGTTTCTACTCGAGATTGCCACACCTTAACATTGCTTTCTTTGCCATCGCCTTCTTCAACGCTGAAAAAGCTCATCGGCCAAGGATTAAAGGCGCGAACGCAACGTTCAATATGTTCCGCTTCATCATGCCAATTGATTTTAGCTTCTTCCTTACTGAGTTTTTTAGCGTAGTTGGCTTGTTCATCATCTTGTTTTATTGGTGTGATTTGGCCATTGGCAATATCAGTTAAGCATTCCGTCAACGCTGTTGGGCCTAATTCGGCTAATTTTTCATACATAGACGCGCTGGTGTCGCTGGATTCAATGGGTTGTGTGGCAATTGATAGCATGTCACCCGTATCTAATCCGATATCCATTTGCATGATAGTGACGCCAGTTTCTTTATCGCCAGCCCAAATGGAACGTTGGATTGGGGCTGCGCCACGCCAGCGAGGCAGAATAGAGCCATGTACATTAATACAACCTAAACGTGGCGTATCGAGAACGGCTTGAGGCAGCAGTAAACCGTAGGCAACCACGATCATCAAGTCAGCACCGAGATCTTTCAGTTGTTGCTTGGCTTCATCTGATTTGAAATTTTCAGGTTGGTATACCGGAATATTACTTTCTAATGCGAGTGATTTTACTGGGCTAGCGGTGAGTTTTTTGCCACGACCGGCTGGGCGATCCGGTTGGGTATAAACAGCAATAACGTCATGCTCCGAAGACAACAACGCCGCCAAGTGACGGGCGGCGAAATCCGGAGTACCTGCAAAGACAATTCTTAAAGACTGACTCAAGGTAGGTTTCCTTCTCAATTTTATATACCCAAGACCGCTGAAAGAGTCTCTTCAATAATCTTGGGTATTATGTTGGCTGTTACTTATCTTGTTTCTCGTTGAAACGCTTGATCTTGGTAAGCTTATCTTGGATGCGTTTACGCTTTAACGGTGATAAATAATCGACAAACAATTTACCCATCAAATGGTCAAGCTCATGTTGAACACAAATCGCGAGTAAATCATCGGCTTCAAACGTGAATTCTTTGCCGTCTCTATCTAATGCTCGAACGGTAACTTCTGCGGCTCTAGGGACTAAAGCGCGAGCACCCGGAACCGAAAGGCAACCTTCTTCAATGCCATCGTCGCCACGTTTTTCGAGGATTTCAGGATTGATGAGAACTATTGGTTGATCGCGCTCATCAGAGACATCAATCACTACGATTCTTTGATGAACATCAACTTGGGTGGCCGCAAGACCGATCCCTTCTTCGTCGTACATGGTTTCAATCATGTCATCGATAAGTTTTTGAAGCTCTGGAGTCACTTTTTCTACCGGTTTCGCAACGGTACGAAGGCGATCATCCGGGAATGTTAATACTTGTAATACAGACATATACACTCTAAATATTGAACTGTGCCGAAAACAGCTTAGACCTTATAGCTGCAATTCTAGACATTTTATAAGGCAAATGACAGCATCTAATCACATTAAGCGACAAAATGTCGACCAAGGAAATGTAGGTCATGCCAAAAACAACGCGTTTTATTTTAAATTTATGTGCTTTTATTGCGGTTAGCTTCTCTGTAGTGGCTGCCACCACGACACAAAATACTATAGAGATAAAGGATAATGCACCACAGACCTATACGGTCAAAAAAGGTGATACTTTGTGGGATATTTCCGCATTATTTTTAGATAGCCCATGGCTTTGGCCTAGATTGTGGCAAGTAAATCCTGATATTAATAACCCCCATTTAATTTATCCTGGCGATAAACTGACGCTGACATGGCGTAATGGTCAACCATTGTTAAGCCTAAAACCGATGAAGAAAATTGGACCTCATGTTCGTAAGCAAGATAAAGAGGCGATCTCCACGGTAGATAATGGCCTAATTCGCCCTTACCTGAAGTCTGATCAACTATTAACGGAAGACCGCAAAAGCTCAGCATTGCGAGTGCTTGGTACTAGTGAAGGGCGTAAATTTTTAAGTGGAAATGAACGTATTTATATTGATGGTAATGTGACCAATGAGAAATGAGCGATTTACCGCATCGTAGAAGAGTACCAGCGTAGTGGTGAGGTAAAAGCCAGTAGTTACTCATTACGTATTGTGGCTCAAGCTGAATTAAAGGAACAATCTGAAAAATACAGCGGTCTGCAAGTGATCAATCAATATCAAGAAATTCAACCTAATGATATTGCTTTACCTATGTTTGGCGAGGATCTAGCGCTATCAACGGTCTTTACACCAATTCCAGCTCCGGTTGGTTTAATCGCTAGTGTAAAAGGTTCGATGGATAACCACGCTTTTATGTCGGTCAATCAAGTGGTGATTATCGATCGCGGTAGTGATGATGGTTTAGTGCAAGGCAGCATGTTTAACTTGGCGAAAGTAGGTTCGGCAGTTTATGGAGAAAAAGGTGAATACTCTTATAAAGAGGGCGATTTTTTCCATGCAGGTAAGCGAATAGATCTACCGCCAATTGCCATTGGTGAAATGCTAGTCATACGTCCGTATGAGAAGTTTAGCTTGGCGTTAATCACAAAAAGCGAAGAGCCGATTAAGAAAGACAGTATTGCGATTTCTCCTGCGGTGAATGAGTTATCAGATTCCCCCATTGTCAATAAAACTCAAAACGGTATGACAGTAAACGATCCGTCATAATGAATGAGTCTCAACTGACAGCATGGCTGACATTAAGTTTTACACCTCAATTAGGCGGGGTGAGTTTATCTCGTCTATTGAGGATTGATTCTCCTGAGAATATTGTTTCGTATAGCGAACTCGAATTATAAAATTTAAAATTAAAGCCTGCTCAAATTCAATATATAAGACAGCGGTCTCATCAAGAGGTCGATGACTGCCTGTTGTGGTTACAAGATGAAGGTAATCATATTGTGACACCACTGGATGAGCGATATCCGTCATTAATGCAACAAATGTCGTCTCATCCCCCAGTACTGTTTATTAAAGGAAATGTCGAGGCATTGAACCATTCACAAATCGCCATAGTGGGCAGTCGCAATGCTAGTATAGATGGACTGCGTGCGGCGCGTGAGTTTGGCTATGGGCTTGCCGATCAAGGTTTGACGGTGACCAGTGGATTGGCATTAGGCGTGGATGGGCATGCTCATGATGGCGCTCTGCAAGCGAAAGGTGAAACAATAGCGGTTTTGGGATCGGGGGTTGATCAAGTGTATCCGGCTCGTCATAAAGGTTTAGCGCAACGTATTTTAGAATCCGATGGTGCTTTAGTGTCAGAGTTTCGACCGGATACGAAACCTAGAGCGGAGTATTTCCCGCGTCGAAATAGAATCATCAGTGGTTTATCTTTAGGTGTGCTGGTGGTTGAGGCCGCTGAACGCAGTGGTTCTCTCATCACCGCGCGTTATGCTCTAGAACAAAATAGAGAAGTGTTTGCGCTTCCTGGTTCGATTTATCAAGCCGGTCATGCAGGAGCGAATGGTTTGATTCGACAAGGAGCGATTTTAGTGCAATCGGCGCAAGATATCGTGGATGAAATCCAACCACAATTAGAACGGTCTAATAGATTAACTGGGTCTCTTCAGTCGAGTTTTCATTTTGATGCAGAAAAAGTATTAACCAATAAAAAGACTACGGCGGAAGCATTGCCATTTGCTGAACTGTTGGCTAACGTAGGAAATGAGCCTACTCCGGTTGATATTTTGGCGCAAAGGACCCATATACCTGTACACGAAGTCATGATGAAAATATTAGATCTCGAATTGAGTGGTTATGTTGCTTCTGTCCCCGGAGGCTATATTATTAAGAATAAGCCCAAATAAATCCTGTAAGCGGAGGGTAAAGCTATGATGGACATTCTGATGTATTTGTTTGAAACCTATATTCATAGCGATGCAGACTTAACGATCGATCAAGATGAACTTGAAGATGAGTTATTACGCGCTGGGTTTCATCAACAAGAAATCTATAAAGCTCTCCATTGGCTGGAAGGTTTAGCGGCTCTTCAGCAATCGGATGGGGCTAAAATTGCCAAAGGTTCAGCCACTTCTACTCGAATCTATACCCAAGATGAAATGATCCGCATCGATGTTGTTTGTCGAGGTTTTATTTTGTTTTTAGAGCAGGTGAAAGTATTAACGACTGAAACTCGTGAAATGGTGATTGACCGAGTCATGGGGTTGGAAACTCAAGAATTTACTTTAGATGATTTGAAGTGGGTTATTTTGATGGTGCTATTTAATGTACCGGGTAATGAGAGTGCTTATACTCAGATGGAAGAGTTATTGTATGCCTCTGAGCAAGGTGTTCTTCATTAATGAAGAGCAAAATAGACGGAAAACTGTTTACTGTTCATGAACCTGCCTTGGAGCATGAAGCTTGCCCTCAATGCCACGAGACATTGCAAGGTGAGCTTCATCTTCGTCATGGTAAGCACGGCCCTTTCCTTGGTTGTAATCAATATCCACAATGCGATTATATTCGTCCTTTGCACCAACATGATGGGCATATAGTAAAAGAGTTAGGTGTAGCTTGCCCTGAATGCACTAAAAGTTCCGATAATAAACGCCAAGGTGAACTGGTTTTACGCCAAGGACGTTATGGCATGTTCATTGGTTGCAGTTGTTTTCCTGAATGTCAGCATATTGCTTCAATGGACCAATCAGAACCAAGTCAAGGGACGCAGCCAGACATTGCTTGCCCTGAATGCTCTAGTGGTCATTTGGTCGAGCGCCAATCTCGTTTTGGTAAAAGTTTCTATGCTTGTAATGCGTACCCTAAATGTAAGTTTTCAATTAATTCACCGCCACTGATTGGATGCTGCCAGCAATGTGGTTTTCCTTTATTGGTGGAAAAAAAACTGGCATCAGGCAATAAAATTTTATGTGCCAACCGTAAATGTCAGCACCAGCAGGAAGATTGAATTAATAATAGAGTTAAATAAAAAGACCAACTGTATTGAGTTGGTCTTTTAGGTTTCGATAACTTGAAACTTATAACGGTAAGCTTATCGTTGATTGATATGTTGTTTTAGTTCAGGAAATTCGGATTCATCTAATATCGCAACCAACTCTTTTAGTGCTTTATCTAACTCACCTTGAGTGTTACTACAAACATTAATATGTCCCATCTTGCGTCCGGCACGCTTTTCTTTACCATACCAGTGGATATGACAGTTTGGCATCGCCAGTATTTCTTTAGGTAATGTGTCTTGGCCTAAAATATTGATCATCGCGGCATGTCGTATCGCCTTTGTGCTCCCAAGCGGCATGTCGCATACGGCGCGTAAATGGTTTTCAAATTGGCAAACTTCAGCGCCTTGTTGAGTCCAATGACCGGAGTTGTGTACTCGAGGAGCGATTTCATTGACCAGTAATTTTCCGTTTACATCAAAAAACTCAATCGCTAACACACCTACATAATTTAGCTTATCTGAAATAGCTTGGAACATTTTCGCCGCTTGTTGCTGCAATTCAGATTCATCAATGGCGATAGATAAACTTAAGACGCCATCCACGTGAACATTTTCGGTTAATGGGTACACAGCCATCTCACCATTAACTCGGCGTGCACCTATTAGTGATACTTCTCGTTTAAACGGCACAAACTCTTCAGCCACAATAGCTTGGTGTGGTGTATCGGATAAGCTTTGCTGTAATTTACTCCAAGTATCATCGATGTCGGTCGTATTCTTTAAGCGCCATTGCCCTTTTCCATCGTAACCACCTAATGCCGTTTTAAGTACCATAGGTAAACCGACAGAGGTTATAGCATCATCGAATTCAGCTCGATTAGTAATTACGGCATATTTTGCATTGGCGACCTTAGCATCATCTAATAATTGTTTTTCAATACGACGATCACCACCCGCTTTAATGGCTTGAGTGGTAGGTCGGAATTTCCCGCTTTGTTGGCAGATATCTAAAATGGAATGAGGAATATGCTCAAATTCAGCGGTAATGACATCGGCCTTGGCAATGGCATTATTAAGTCCATGACCAATGATGTTTTGCGTTAATGGATGAACAATTTTTTCACTACTAACATCGAAAGCTGAAATATTAATATTCAGTGGCGCACCGGCTAAAGACATCATGCGAGCCAATTGACCGGCACCTAAAACTAAAACGTGCTTATTTGCCATGTTATTAATCCTCAGCTGGATTTGGATTGGCGAGTACCGTATCGGTTTGTTCTTTACGGAAAGCTTCGACTTCCGCCATTACGACTTCATCATGGATTCCTATGATTTGCGCCGCTAAAATTCCGGCATTGGCCGCACCTGCTTCGCCAATCGCTAATGTGCCTACCGCAATTCCTTTAGGCATTTGTACGATAGAATATAAAGAATCTACCCCTGACAGCGCACGCGATTGAACCGGAACGCCCAGTACTGGCAAACTAGTATAAGCGGCAGTCATACCTGGAAGATGAGCGGCGCCACCAGCACCTGCAATAATGATTTTTAGTCCGCGCTCTTTGGCGCTTTCAGCGTATTCGGCGAGCAAGTGAGGAGTTCGGTGAGCCGAAACGACTTTGGTTTCGTAAGGGACATTAAAACGGTCTAACATTTCAGCCGCAAGCTTCATTGTTGGCCAATCAGACTTAGAACCCATGATAATTCCAACTTTCATCGAACACTCCTTTAGTACATCTTGATTACGAGTAAATAAATAAACCTAGCGGCATTATACGGAGAAATAGTTCAGAGGAAAACGTTTGCGTCTGGTATTTTGTTTTAGAGTAGGATTTAGAAGTAAAAATCATTTAGTCTATATTGAAAGGTTTAATACACTATCACTTCGTTGGTCATTAAGAAGAAAGGGCAGTCAGTTGGATAATTTTGAGCATGTGGTCGAGTCGTTAAAGCAAGGTGAGGTAATTGCTTACCCAACAGAAGGTGTTTTTGGCGTTGGATGCGATCCAGACAATACGGCAGCAATCGATAAATTATTAGCGTTGAAGCAGCGGCCAATAGAAAAAGGATTAATTTTAATTGCGGCCAACTACCAACAGCTTTTGCCTTATATTGATGAAACTCAGCTAACGGATAAGCAACGAGATACGATGTTAGCAACTTGGCCTGGCGCGGTAACCTGGGTTGTGCCTGTGAATTCTTCAATTTCGTCTCATCTTACTGGCAAATTTAATTCAATAGCGGTACGCGTAACTGATCATCCTTTAGTTCAAAAATTGTGTTTAACTTTTGGTAAACCACTGACATCAACCAGTGCTAATTTAACGGGCTTAGAGCCGTGTCGAACGACGCAAGAAGTGGAGCAACAACTTGGTCGGCATTTGGTTGCTATTTTAGCGGGGAAAACAGGTGGTCGAACTCAGCCAACTGAAATTAGAGATGTCATCACCGGCAATGTATTAAGAGTGGGATAAGATGGAACAAGTGAATAAACAAGCGGTAAAAGACTTTCTAATGACATTGCAAGACTCTATTTGCAAACAATTAGAATCGATTGATGGTCAGCGTTTTGTTGAAGATGCGTGGGAACGAGAGTTAGGCGGTGGTGGGCGTAGCCGTGTGATCCGCAATGGCGATGTGTTTGAACAAGGTGGTGTTAATTTCTCCCATGTATTTGGCGATAAAATGCCAGCGTCAGCGACTGCGCATAGGCCAGAACTTGCGGGACGACAGTTTGAAGCGATGGGGGTGTCATTGGTTTTACATCCTCATAACCCGTACATCCCAACCTCGCATGCCAATGTTCGGTTCTTTATTGCGGAAAAAGAAGGTGAAATGCCAATTTGGTGGTTTGGTGGTGGATTTGATCTCACGCCTTTTTATCCTTATGAAGACGATTGTCAGCATTGGCACGACACTGCAAAGGCAATTTGTACTCCTTTTGGTGATGATATCTATAATCAACATAAAGCATGGTGCGATAAGTATTTCTTCTTGCCTCATCGAGATGAAACGCGTGGCGTAGGTGGATTATTCTTCGATGATTTTAACCAACTTGGATTTGAACGTAGCTTTGCTTATATGCAAGCGGTAGGAGAAGGGTTCACTCAAGCTTACCTTCCTATTGTAGATAAAAGAAAGGCGGCTCAATATGGTGAACGTGAACGTCAATTTCAATTATACCGTCGTGGACGTTATGTCGAGTTTAACTTGGTCTATGACCGTGGCACCTTATTTGGCTTGCAAAGTGGTGGCCGTACCGAATCTATTTTGATGTCGATGCCGCCTTTAGCGCGTTGGGAATATGATTACACGCCAGAAGATGGCTCGGCGGAGTTGGCATTATATTCTTATTTAACACCAAGAGATTGGTAATTAATATTTTTAGCAGAAGGCAAGGATATGGCCCTGATTGATCAATATGCAGTATTTGGTAACCCTATTTCACACAGTAAGTCGCCATTTATCCATACATTATTTGCACGTCAGACGAATCAGTCGATGGAATATGGGATAGTTGAAGCGCCTGTGGGTGGTTTTCAGTCGGCTGTGAGTGCGTTTTTTGCACAGGGTGGGAAAGGTTGTAATGTCACTGCACCTTTTAAGCTCGATGCATTTAAATTTGCAGATCGATTAACGCAACGTGCCCAACTAGCTCAAGCGGTGAATACCCTTAAGAAGTTAGATGATGGCCAAATTATTGGTGATAACACCGATGGTGAGGGTTTGGTTCAAGACCTATTGCAATATAAAGCACAACTAAAAGGTGCCAAAATATTGCTAATAGGTGCTGGTGGCGCTGCAAGAGGAGTTATTCAACCTTTACTTGATCAAGCTCCATCAGAAATTATTATCACCAATAGGACGTTTGAAAAAGCACAACAGTTAGTGGATGTTTTTTGTGATTATGGCCAGATCCGTGCGATGCCGATGAAGGACATTAATACGCCATTCGATATTATTATTAATTCGACATCGGCTGGTTTAACTGGAGGTCTTCCTGATATCAGTACCGGCATTTTTAATTCGAAAAGTGTTAGTTACGATATGAGTTACGGCGCTGGTAACACACACTTTAATGATTGGGCCAAAACCAATGGAGTGATTAATGCTTATGACGGTTTAGGCATGTTGGTTGGACAAGCGGCAGAAAGTTTCATGCTGTGGCGCGGTTTACGTCCAGGTGTTCGACAGGTGTTACGAGAATTGCGTAAAAACCTGACTGTTTAAAGTTAATCACACTATAAGTTAACCATATGAATCAAAATATTCTATTTCCTGATATTCAAACCTGGCAACCCGAACGTCAAGTTGTGAGTTTTCCTGCTCAACAAGCCGGTCAATTGATTGAATGTGTTATTTCAATTGATAAGCTATCGAAAATGATAGGCTATGACGTGAACTCTGATCAGATATTAAAAGTATTTGATGCTCTGCGTTTTGATCTGGAAGATTTGGCAGAAGAAGCCATCGAGCAAGAGTTGTTTAACCTAGCTGGTGAGGTCGAGCTAGGTTAAATGAATACTGACTATTTTACTTGAGTGAGATAGTCATTTTTATTAACGACGTAATTGTCGGCAGATTTTAATAAAAAGCCACTTTCTTCATCCGTTAATGTACGAGCTTGCTTTACTGGGCTTCCAATATAGAGGTAACCACTTTCTAGTCGCTTATTTGGCGGGACTAAGCTTCCCGCACCGATCATGACATCCGATTCAATTACAGCACCATCAAGAATAATAGTCCCCATACCGACTAGGACACGATCGTGAATGCTACAACCATGCAGCATGACTTTATGTCCTATCGTCACATCATCACCAATAATCAATGGGAAGCCAGTAGGGTTACCTTCATTCTTATGCGTAACATGCAAAACGCTGCCGTCTTGAATATTAGTGCGCTTCCCAATGTGAATATGATTAACATCACCACGGGCAGCAACTAAAGGCCAAACACTAGAATCTTCACCAATGACAATCTCTCCAACCAAAATTGAAGAATCATCAACATACACTCCTGGCCCTATTTGAGGGTGAATGCCTTTATAATTCCGAATATTATTCATTTCGACTCCTTAGCGCTTTAAATTCTGGATAAAATAGCACGAAAACTAGTCAGAATAGGTGGTTTTGCTTGAAAACCAATCAAACAGTCAAAAAAGTAGAAGAAATTAT
>NZ_VHKO01000045.1 GCF_015223435.1 Vibrio hibernica | reverse complement strand
CTTGAGCAGCGTTTTTTTGTTTCTGTATATAGCCCTTTTTCACTTGAAACTACCGTGAACTTTTTTACGTATTCCACGGTAACTCCCTCTCATACAATATCAATCAAGCTAATTTAAGATCCGCTAACATTGATTGTGAAGGCGCATAAAAATACGCTCCCGTTACCGCCGAGGTAAAGCGTAATAATTGATCCGTTTTTCCGTCTGTCACGCCATACATACTGTCTAGCATCACTTTAATGTTATGTAACCTATTACAATAAGCGATAAACAATAAACCATGCTCGCCAGAAACTGAACCATAAGGCAAGCTATGACGAACCAGTTTTAACCCTTTTCCTTCTTCTTTAATATCAACTCTGCCGACATGTGAGGCTGCTGGTACATCATCTAATTCAATAGAGTCTGGCTTAGTTCGACCTATTACTTTCTCTTGAGCAGAAACACTCAAACGATTCCAAGCGGGGAGTTTATGCATGAAACGTTGCACCAAAACATAACTACCACCCGAAAACTCGCCCTCAGGAATAATCGCGACTTCATGACGTTGAGAGCAACTTTCAGGGTTTTCAGTTCCATCGATAAAATCGGTCATATCACGACAATCTAAATAGCGATAACCATAAGTCTCATCGACAATTTCAACATCATCTGCAATTTTTTCCATCAGTTTACGTAAAAGATAAAAATGCAAATCATGACGTTGGGAATGACAGTGAATAAGTACATCTACATCGGTAGCAGGCGCCGTAATATCTCCATCACCCAAAGGAGAAAATACTTCGAGTTCTGGGGGTATAGGCTGATTCAATTTCAGCCAAAACTCATGTGTAAAAGATAACGATAAGGTTAAATTAGCAGCGGAGTACTCTTGAGAAAATTGCTGCTGATTAAGGTCATCAACTAACGCAGGTAAAGCTTGAAGCTGCTCTAATACATAAGCATGATTCTGTTTGATTTTTAATTGACTATAAAGTGCAAAAGGACTCGCATCAGGCGTAATCGCCAATTGTGGTTGTGACATTTGTCATTCCTTCTATTTCAATCTTTATCAGGGAACATCCCCCTAATAATTTTATTATTTTATGTTTGGGGTTCGAAAAGTGTCTTTAGTTCTGGATGATTGCAATAAGAAAAGTAAAAACCACATCAAGCCAAGTAAAGTCAATGCATCACTACAATTGAAGGCCCAGTATGTCAAACTTAAATGGTATAACGTCAAACCAAATTGAACCATAACGCTCAGCACAGTAAGTTGCCAACCTTTACTCAATAAAGTACTTAACCACTTTCTTTCTGGCTTCCTTAGCCCCATGGACCAAGCAATCATCACGACAGGTAATCCAACTAACAAACCAACATATAAGCTATTATTAATCGGATAAATTAAGGTTAATAGTTTTACGCTTAGATCTCGACTTGCACTCGCAACGATAAAGACAATCCAAGCTTTCGCTAACAGTATCCAGCCTAACCATAACCATAATGTAGGTTTTAAAAAACCATTAGTATCATAATCTTCAATCGTGTAGCGCAAACTATATTCCTACCTGAAACAGCCATATTTAACAGCTGCACTCATAAATAAACAAGTTTATGGTAATCTAGCCTTTCGCTGACCACCAGTGTCTTTCTCAAACTCTTATAGAATTAATCATATGAAATCGAAAAACAATCAATCGTCACCACAAACTCAGCAAGATGCAATGAAAGTCGCTAAGTCGGTCCAAAAACCAAACCAGACCAAGGAACAAACAAAATTAATTGCACAAGGTATTGAGAAAGGGATCACTTTATATAAAAAGCAGCAAAAAGAAAAACAACGTGATGCTGATAAACTTAGAAAAAGACTGCTTAAAACCGAAACTGAGCTAGAGTCATCACAAAGTGATATACAGAGCACCCTTATAACCAGTAAACAGCCCACCAGCAATATAGCCTGGCTATTGCTCGTGCTCAGTTGGATTGGTTTTATTATTTATTTGTTGTTTAAATAAAACCTTGTCGCTGACATTATCATTAAATGGTCTCATCGCTCAATAGGCTAACGAGCCTAGCGATCACTTACGAGCCATACCAATCTGTTGCGTCATATAAATAATGGTGCCTATATTATGCCGATCAATTAAAATAAAAAATCATCTAAAACCTAGACTTAGCCCAATATCATCCATCCATTCATGCAATTTATTACTATTAAAAGGCCCCCAGTCACTCACTGAATAATAACCATCATTGTGGCGTCGCCCATCTTGCACAAACTCCAAATCAATACCAATAGCAGGTAAAGCCTTCAATACATCTTGAATAGTCCGACGTGGCCACCCAGTGATTTCAATTAACTTAGGGACATTTGCGCGTTCAATGTCGTCAACTAACAAGGCAAGGTATAATCGCTTTGCGAATACAGGGCTTAATTCCATCTGGAGTTTCCTCAATAAACCATAAAGCGGCGATCCTTATCCACTTATCACTTTGTCTATTATGCGATATTGTGAGTAATGCATTTTGCGTAGGATCAAAACATACTGTGTATTCCACTACTTTTAAGATCCCATTGTCTTTTTTCTTCAAGATCAGTTTAACTAAGATAAGGAATTGTGTAGGATTCTGGCTTAATCGGATTATGTAAAAAGGAAGTAATAAATGGTCATCATGTATGGGATTCCAAATTGCGACACTATAAAAAAAGCAAAGAATTGGCTAACGGAAGCTAAAGTAGAATTTGAATTTCATGACTATCGTAAGCAAGGCATTAATCAAGAGTTAGTGGCCGATTTCTGTCAACGTTTTGGATGGGAACAAGTACTCAATAAGCGCGGTACAACTTATCGCCAACTATCTGAAGCACAAAAAACCAGCCTAGACGAAACAACAGCAATAGCTCTTTTAGTCGAGCACCCAGCCATGATTAAAAGACCAATATTGATCTCACCATCTTCTGCACTGATTGGTTTCAAAGCTGAACAATACTCTACATTTTTTCAATAACCCTTTATATAAAGGAAATACACGGATGTCTGATACTGAAAGTCCAGTTCTCTCGCTGGCAAAAGATCTTCTACAACGTCAATCAGTTACGCCAGAAGATGCTGGCTGCCAACAAGTAATGATCGAACGCCTAAAGGCTCTGGGATTTGAAATTGAAATTATGGTATTTGACGATACCACCAACTTCTGGGCTCGTCGCGGAACAGCTGCGCCTTTATTTGCTTTCGCAGGACACACGGATGTTGTTCCTTCAGGCCCAATCGCGCAGTGGCACACTCCGCCATTTGAGCCCACCATTATCGATGGATATCTTCATGCTAGAGGCGCCGCTGATATGAAAGGCTCTCTGGCTTGCATGATTGTCGCCGTTGAACGTTTTTTAACAGACCACCCAGACCATGATGGATCTATCGCCTTTTTAATTACATCGGATGAAGAAGGCCCATTTATTAATGGTACGGTTCGTGTCGTTGATACTCTAATGGCCCGTAATGAAATTATTGATATGTGTATTGTTGGTGAACCTTCAAGTACGAGTCAGGTGGGTGATGTCATTAAAAATGGTCGTCGCGGCTCAATGACAGGCGATCTCATCGTAAAAGGTATTCAAGGTCATGTTGCCTACCCTCACCTTGCTAACAACCCAATACATCAGGCAATGCCAGCATTGTCAGAGTTAGTGGCGACCGTTTGGGATAATGGTAATGACTATTTTCCTCCCACCAGTTTTCAGATTCCCAATATTTCAGCAGGAACTGGTGCATCAAACGTGATCCCAGGTGAGTTTCACGTTCAGTTCAATTTACGTTTTAGCACTGAGTTAACCGATACCGAAATTAAGCGCCGTATCCATTCGGTATTAGATGCCCATGGCTTAGACTATGATCTTCATTGGACTCTCAATGGTCTGCCATTCTTAACCGATCAAGGTCCATTAATTGATGCCGTTGTTGAAGCAGTCCAAGCCGTGAACCGTCAACCCGCTCAGTTACTGACTACTGGAGGTACATCTGATGGTCGATTCATAGCCCAAATGGGTAGCCAAGTAGTGGAATTGGGCCCGGTTAATGCAACCATTCATAAAGTAAATGAATGCGTTAAAATTGCTGATTTAGAGAAGCTGACTGATATGTACCAAAAAACGTTGGAGAACTGTTTAGCTTGATAACCTATTCCCTTGAGCAACTAACTGGATTAACCCAAACCCACCTGACTAATATAAAGGTCGGCCAGCGTGAGTTTTTGATCCATAAAGATATCAAAGCACCGCTACAAGGCTTAATCCAAGATGCTCAGAGGAATGGTTTTGAATTTTCAATTGCGAGTAGCTTTCGAGATTATCAACGCCAAGCCACTATCTGGAATAACAAGTTCAGTGGCTTACGTCCTATTCTTGATAGCGAAAGTAACGTTTTAGATAGTTCAATTCTAGCTGATATCGAAAAAATTCACGCCATCATGCGTTGGTCTGCACTACCCGGTGCTAGCCGGCATCATTGGGGGTGTGAATTAGATGTCTATGCTCATAATTGCTTACCAGATAACACCTCACTCCAACTTGAGCCTTGGGAATATCAAACCGGGCACCAAACTGAATTTTCAAGTTGGCTAAAAGAGACCATGTCACAGTATGGTTTTTATTTACCTTATCAACAAGACCTTGGCGGGGTTGCGATTGAGCCATGGCACATCAGTCATGGTGATACGAGTCAAGAAATGCAAAAACAGCTGACACCACAAGATCTACAACAAATATGGCAGCAGTATCCATTTTTGGGCATTGGTGCGGTAGTCGAAAATTTAGATACACTCTATACTCAATACATAATCAATATCTCACCATATCAAGCGACTGAATAAGGAAATAACATGGATTTACTTCTTAATCCTTGGGTGATCAGCGTTCTCATTATTGTCTTTATTATCGGTAATATAGCATCCATAAAATATCTAGGTACAACACACCTAGCGAGAAAAAATCCAAATAAAAAGACAGAGCTTGAAAAGTTGATTGAGACTTATAAGGTCAAAGATGAGCAAGAGCAAGATAAAACGAGCAATAAGCCCTCAGCTAAAACTAATCATAAAGAAGATCACAAATAAAAATACCGCCGTACTCATATTATAAATTGAATATTTATATCAATGAGTGCAAGCGGTATTTTACTATCAAGTGGCTGACTTTATGCCAATAAATCATTTTACCAATAGGCTATTTAAGTCACCCTATTTTTTATTAGACTTAATTACTTTTAGCATCACTACTTTGATTCACAGAAGAACTGTTATCCAAGTAAGCTTGTAATGCAGGGATAAAGGATGATAATTGCTCTTCAGAGATCGGCTTACCTTTACTGTTGGTTACATTGATTGATGTCCGGTTATCTAAATCACCGATCAAGAAAGTATATTTGCCATCTTTAATCGTTAGTGGCGTGACATCTAATTGAGCCCAAACGTCTTCATCTAACGCTGAATACTTAGTTTCAATTGAACCTTGCGACTGATTTTTATCTTCAACGCTAAAGCCCATTAATGGCATCACACCTTCAAGCTTATTCCACATCACATTATATGGAGCACGAGCAATAATCACAGGCAGGCCACTGCGATCTTTCCCCATTGTAACGGGTACTTTATTCAGTAACTCAAGCGCTCGAATACGTGCATCTTCGGCGACTTGCTTATCATATTTATTGGTAATGTAATTCACCATACTACTGGAGTAACGGTCTTTAAGCTCTGGCGTTAAATCAAGCTCTTTATTATTTTCACGCCATTGAAGTAAGGTGATTTGGAAAGCATAACGATTTCCTTGTTCGATACGATCAATTTGATAACGAGCAGCAATTGGGTAAGATTCATCTTCAGCACTTAAATCTATCCAATCCGTTTCAATTGAGGTTGGCGTATCTTGGCGTAACTCAATTTTTTTATCATCGATGGTAGTGTGAATCAAAGCCCAAACTTTCTCCAATTCATCTTTACTTACCAGCCACAATATAACGCTACTATCTTTGTTCTCAACTCTGGCTCCGGGAATCAATTCAAGTACTTGTTGAGGTGGCCTAATATCCACTTTAGGGCCTAATTGACCTGAAAAATCCCCTTGAGGAATATTATATTGGGGATAAAACTGCGGTTGAGCATCAGGTTGTAACACCCACTGTTGATCCAAGGTGGTATCTAGATACTTAAAATCATCTTTCGCTTGGCGTCGTTCTGCAGGATTGCCAGAACAGGCAGACAATACCAACATCGAAAGCGAGCTGATGATAAGCGTGTGGGGTAACTTCATATTTTTTACAACTCCTGAAATACAATTTGGCCAATGTATCCGCTAAAATAAAAATTCATCCATTTTATGTCACATTGGCCTACGCCTATTATTGAATACCGGCGTCTTTTAATGCTTTAGCTACAATTGGTTGTAGGGAAGCACTTAACTCAGTTAATGGTAAACGTAAATCACCTTGTGCAATCAAACCAAGTTGATGTGCTGCCCATTTAACAGGGATAGGGCTTGATTCAACAAATAGTTTTTGATGTAGCGGCATTAATTTTTGGTTGATCTCTTCTGCTTCATCATACTTACCTTGAGCAGCAAGAGAGAGCATTGTAGCCATTTCGGCTGCGGCAATATTATTGGTCACAGAAATCACACCATTGCCACCTAACTTAACAAAATCTAAACCAGTCGCATCATCACCGCTGAATAAGACAAAATCATCGCCGCAAAGTTCACGAAGTTTCGCAACGCGAGTTAAATCGCCAGTAGCGTCTTTAACCCCGACGATATTCTCTAATTTAGATAGCCGGCCAATGGTTTCTGGTAATAAATCGACACCAGTACGACCCGGAACATTATATAAAATAACCGGCACTTCGCTTACTTCAGCAATCGCTTTATAATGCAGGTACAAACCTTCTTGAGTTGGCTTATTATAATACGGAGTCACACTCAAACAGCCTGCAACGCCTGAGTTATTAAGTAAACGACTAAACGTGACGGCTTCATGAGTCGCGTTGGCTCCCGTCCCTGCAATAATAGGAATACGCCCAGCGGCAAATTCAACAGCCTTATTAACGACTTTAACATGCTCTTCAACGGTTAAAGTGGCTGATTCACCTGTAGTGCCAACGGCCACAATCGCACTTGAACCTGATTTTATGTGGTATTCCACTAGTTGTTTAAGGCTATCATAATCCACTTCATCACTATGATTAAAAGGCGTAACTAGTGCAACAATGCTTCCTGAGAACATGGTTTTCTCCTTATAAGATTCTCTTGGCATGTTACTTTAACCCCATCAATAAAGACAAGCACTCAGCTTAGCTTTCTCGATATTTTCCTCGAAATAATGCTTCACTTATCAATTTAAAACCTAAAGCACTTATTATTAAGCTAATGAATCCCTAGCAAACCTACTTAGATGCAAGCTATTACGCACAAAATAATGTGTGCTAATATAGCTTTATATTTTTAACAAGGACGATAAGGATCATCATGCATAACTTAGTTATAACGGCAATCGGCACGGATAGGCCTGGAATATGCAATAGAATAACCCAAGTCGTCACTCAAGCAAATTGCAACATTATTGATAGCCGTATTGCTATTTTTGGTAATGAATTCTCCTTTATTATGCTGGTATCTGGCGAAGCCTCTTCTATTACTCGTGTAGAAACACTATTACCCGTCATGAGTTCAGATCAAGATTTGATGATGGTAATGAAACGCACTACGCCACATCAACCTCCTAGCTACACTTATAAAGTTGATATGAAAATTGAAGCCGAAGATAAAATAGGTTTGATTGATGCCTTTACTCGCTTCTTCTCAGAAAGAAATATTAACATCTCAGAATTAAGCGCAAGGACTCAATACCGCACGCTTGATACCCAAGATAATAATCAGAACCTTTTTATTATCGCCATGGCTGGATTAAGTAAAGATTCTCCAGTACCCGATGATTTAGAAGCCGATTTCTCTCAATTATGCCAAGACTTATCGGTCACTGGATCAATTGATATCACTTACCAAAACTAAAAAGGATAAATGATGAAAACATTGACTTCAGGCGATCCCGCCCCTCAATTCTCACTACAAGATCAAGATGACAATACTGTTTCACTTTCCGACTTCAAAGGCCGAAAAGTCTTATTTTATTTTTACCCAAAAGCCATGACTCCAGGCTGTACAGTACAAGCACAAGGTCTACGCGATATCAAAACTGAGCTTGATGCGTTAAACGTTTCTGTTTTGGGTGTCAGTATCGATGCAGTAAAGCGATTAGGTAAATTTATCGAACGTGATAATTTAAATTTCACTCTTCTTTCAGATGAAGATCATGCAGTTGCCGATCAATTTGGAGTATGGGGCGAGAAAAAGTTCATGGGGAAAACCTACGACGGATTGCATCGGATCAGCTTTTTAATCGATGAAAATGGCATGATTGAACATGTCTTCGATAAATTCAAAACCAAAGACCATCACCAAGTAGTATTGGATTACTTGCAAGCCAAGTAGTGCTCTATTACTAGATATAATGAATAAATAGTAAAGTGCCCAATATTAAATTGGGCACTTTTATAATGACGGTCAACTTATATATCCAAAGTAATTGAAATTGCAGCAAGTCAGCGTATCAACGAAACTGCAACTTCAAATCAGAGAGCTATAGAAACAATCGTTACTCTGAGGATTCTTCAACCGTATCCATACTTGGTAATACCGTCCATACCGCTTTCACTAATGTGGCAAGAGGGATCGCAAAAAACACTCCCCAGAATCCCCATAAGCCGCCAAATACCAACACCGCAACAATAATCGCAACAGGGTGAAGATTAACCGCCTCAGAAAAGAGTACCGGCACCAAGATATTACCATCCAGCATTTGTACAATACCGTAGGCAATGATTAGCCAATAAAAATCAGGCGTTAATCCCCATTGAAATAAAGCAACCAAAGCAACAGGAATCGTCACCGCTACCGCGCCAATATAAGGAATTAAAACCGATAACCCCACAGCAACCGCCAACAAAACAGGATAACGTAGACCGCACAATAGAAAAACAAGGTAAGTCGCTACGCCCACAATCACAATTTCAACCACTTTTCCGCGGATATAATTTGAGATTTGATCATGCATTTCATCCCAAACTTTAGTCGTCAATCGGCGATTTTTCGGCAAGATACCACTTAACGCCGCGATCATTTGATTTTTGTCTTTCAACAAAAAGAAAATCAATAATGGCACTAAGACTAAATACACCCCAATGGTGGCAATACTCAACAAAGAGGTCATCGAGCCTCGCAGCACCGCCTCGCCCATACCTAACACTTTCGTTTGAGTATTTTCAATAACCAAATCGACCACCTGTAAACTAGCAAGATCAGGATAACGCTCTGGTAAACTCGCAATGTACATTTGTGACGTACTGTACATATTTGGCAAATCATTTAATAAATTAGCCACCTGCTTCCATATGGTCGGAACAAGCCCGAAGAAGGCTAATAACATCAATCCGATAAACAACATGACCACAATAATCACACTCGGTAATCTTGGCAGGCCAAATTTTCTTAAACGAGCAATTGGCCACTCCAACAAATACGCCAACACAATGGCAATCAGTAACGGCGCGATCAAATGCCCAAAGAAATAAATCACAATAAAACCAATAAACAAGGTTGCGACAAGACTCACGGCGTGAGGATCAGAAAAACGTCGTTTATACCAGCGAGCGATCATTTCGAACATTATAACGTGTTCCTTTTGGTGACATATAAAGTAGTGACATTAGCGTCTGTATTCAGTTTTACTGTAAAGGGCGGCTGAGAGAAAAAGCCAGCCATATCCCTTATGGATACAAGATCATGAGACAAAATAGTCAGGGATTGATCAATAGCTAATTGCATTGCCGCTCTTTTAGCCAGCAATAACGCCATTGGACACCGCTGTAATCGGAGATCAAGATACTCAGCATTCATTATTTCATTTATACTTTATGGTAGAGTGAAGCTCTGTTAATTCGAGAGTTAACTATTGTATATTAAAAAAGAAACCAAACAGATAACTTGGCGTCTTAAATTTATCCTAACTATTTAAATGGATCTTATATAGTCAATATGCAGCGATTTTTTCGAACCACGTTAAGTATAATGCTTTCAGCCATACTTTGTTTACAACCCATGGCTTATGCAGACCAAAACTTACCGGATATTGGTACCACTGCCGCCGGTACTTTGACCATTGATAAAGAGCTAGAGTATGGCGATGCTTACATGCGTATTCTGCGTGCCAGTAGCCCTATCATTAGCGATCCCGTCATGGATGAATATATTTCTAACCTTGGCCATCAACTTGTCGCAAGTGCAAATGATGTAAAAACCCCTTTTCACTTTCACCTTATTCGAGATCGTAGCGTCAACGCCTTTGCTTTTTTTGGCGGCTACGTCGTGGCGAATACTGGATTATTTTTACACGCTAACAATGAGAGTGAACTAGCCTCTGTTTTTGCTCACGAAATTTCGCATGTCACTCAACGCCACTTGGCAAGACACATGGAAGCCCAAGCACGTAATACACCATTAACGATCGCGGCATTAGTCGGCTCTTTGTTACTGGCGATAGCCTCACCAGAAGCCGGTATTGCAGCAATCAACGCCACCACAGCAGGCGCAATGCAAGCCAGTATTAACTATACTCGTTCGAATGAACAAGAGGCCGATCGATTTGGGATCGCCACATTAGCCAGAGCAGGCTTTGACCCCGAAGGCATGCCTGACTTCTTTGGTCACCTCGCCGATCAATATCGCTATGCAAGCACGCCACCGCCGATGCTTTTAAGTCACCCATTACCTGCGGCACGTTTAACCGAAGCCAGAGACCGCGCTAATAATTATCCGCGAGTATCTTTGCCAATTTCTTTAAGCTTTCATTTAGCCCAAGCACGCGTTATTGCACGCTATGCCAATATTGATTCTGATCGCGCACTGGATTGGTTTGCTCGTCATTTAAAAGAGGCTAACCCAATCGTCAAACCAACTCTTGAATACGGGCAAGCTTTAGTTTTTATTGACACCAACAAACTTACGCAAGCAGAAACTATTTTAACCAAGCTACTGACAAATGACCCTTATAATAGTTTTTATTTAGATGCCGTTTCCGATCTTTATATTAAGAAAAAACAATACAACAAAGCACTTACTTTGTTACAAAAAGCTTTACAAAGAAAACCCAATAACTCAGTACTTATCATAAACTATGCCAATATTTTAATCGAAGCACAGCGAAGTAAAGAAGCGATCACGTTACTACAACGTTATACCCATGAGAATCCAGACAATACGGTTGGGTGGTCATTACTTGCTGACGCCAATGGTCATATTGCCAATGAAAAAGAACAGCTTGCGGCTCAAGCTGAATTATTTGCACTACGAGCTGATTGGAATAAAGCCATTAAAAATTACACTCGAGCAAGCCAAATAGCCAAGTTAGGAAGCTTAGAACAGGCAAGGTATGACGCAAGAATCGATCAACTTCGATTCGCTCAACAACGTTTTGCTGCTTTAAAATAAACAAAAATTAAAAACACAAAAGGAATCGATATGCCGGTCACTATTTATCACAACCCTCGCTGCTCTAAAAGCCGTCAAACTCTTGATCTTCTAACCCAGAAAGGCATTCAACCTGACGTTATTAAATATCTAGAAGACACACCAAATATCGAAACGCTAAAAACCATTTACCAACAATTAGGCTTAACTAGCGTACGCGATATGATGCGAACGAAAGAAGATACTTATAAAGAATTAAATTTAGCGAATGAGTCACTCAGTGATGATGCATTGTTTACTGCCATGCAACAAAATCCAAAACTTATCGAACGCCCAATCGTAATCGCGAACAATAAAGCTCGACTGGGTCGACCACCAGAACAAGTGCTTGAGATTTTATGAGTCACACTGAGAACCTAGAGCACGAGAAACTCACTCAAATTATCGTGCTTTATTACAGTCGACACGGCACCACCAAGCAACTGGCACGTCAGATCGCAAGAGGCATTGAGTCGGTTAAGAATTGCCAAGCAATATTACGCACTGTTTCAGAGATAAGCACGGTAGATAAAAACGAAAATCATCAAGAGCAAGATACATTACGCGATCCTGTGATCACGTTGGAAGAACTCAAACATTGTGATGGATTAGCTTTAGGCAGCCCAGTTTGGTTTGGTAACATGAGCGCCGCTATGAAGCACTTTTGGGATGGTACAACGTCATTGTGGATTTCCGGTCACTTAATCAATAAGCCAGCCTGCATATTTACCTCATCTTCCACACCGCATGGTGGGCAAGAAACGACACAACAATCAATGATGCTACCGCTATTTCATCATGGCATGATGGTGATGGGGTTGCCGTATTCAGAACCTGAATTACATACCAGCTCAGAAGGAGGTACTCCTTACGGTTCAAGCTCAATCTCAACAGGTAATAAAGGGCTTAGTGCTCAAGTGAAATCCCTCGCTTATGCACAAGGTTTACGATTAGCCACTACAGCGAATCAGCTCAAAAAATAATTACTCTTGTAATAATTCACCATGAGCATCAATAAACTATTAGTATCGATAAACCATTAGAACAAGGTAGCTATGACTCAATTACATCACTCACGTTCATCACGCTATTTCGCATTAATCAGCTATCTATTATTAATGGCGTGGGTGATCGCTTGGCATACTTTTATCTCGCCACATAAAGACATAAATTTCATTGGTATTACCCTCGCTTGGAGCATCCCCTTATTACTGCCTCTCCTGGGTATTTTAAAGGGTAAACCTTATACCCATGCATGGGCCAACTTCATCTTAATGTTCTATTTTCTTCATTCACTCACCATTTTGTATATCGATGAAGGCGAACGTTGGCTCGGCGCGGTTGAACTGATCCTAACGTCGCTTAGCTTTGTGGCTAATATTTTATATGCGCGCGATAAAGGCAAAGAGCTTGGCTTAAAACTGACGCGTCTTTCTATTGTAGAAAAACAAGAAAAAGCGCGATTTGAAGAAAAACATTAAACAAGCAATCTAAATATTATTGGAGGTATCACTGTAAACAATTTCCTTCCAAACAACTTTTGGTGATCACTTGTTCCAATTCTTGGCGTAACCAGCGGTGAGCAATATTGTTATGTTGCCTTGCGTGCCAGACAAGATAATAAGTGAATGTTGGAATATCTAACGGCGGTGGAACAATCACCAAATCCAACTCATTAGCCATATGTCTAGCTAAACAGCCTGGTAATGTCAGCAGTAAATCTGTTTTCGCTACTGCATGAGGGGCGGCGGTGAAATGCGGCATGCGTAATACCACATTTCTTTTATGACCCAATTTAGCCAGCGCCACATCAATGGTACCAAGATGATCCCCACCCATCGTAATGAGTGCATGCGACGCCTGACAATAGCGTTCTAAAGTGAGGTCTTGTTGGGCTAACGGATGATCTTTTCTCATAATGGTAACGAGCCGATCTTGGCCTAATTTCTGGGCATAAATATCAGCAGAAATGGTACCCGATAAACTACTAAAGCCTAAATCGGCCTCACCTAATGCCAACATTTCCATCATATTTGGTTGCTGATTCAAGCAACGAATTTTCATGTTAGGCGCTTGCTGAAACAGGTCTTGGTATACCGATGGCATAAAGACTTGCGAAAAGAAATCACTCATGACAAAGGTAAATTCAGTGCGCGCTTCTGATGGCTCAAATTCTGCTGGGCTCAATAAAGATTCTGCATCTTGTAATAAACAATCTAAACTTGTTGCCAAACTTTGTGCTCGCTCTGTTGGTAATAACCCACCCCGACTACGCACAAATAAAGGATCACCAAATTGATGGCGTAATCGCTGCAAAGTTCGGCTCATCGCAGATTGAGTGACATTCAGTTGAATCGCAGCTTTAGTCACGCTTCGAGTTCGCAACAAAGCTTGCAAGGCGACCAATAAGTTTAAATCCACTTGATTAAGTTTTGACATTTATGACCCTAAATCATTTCTATAATTAATTTTATGCATTAGGAATATAATACTTACAAGTCTATTATACCAACTCAATTTCACTTCTTTATGTTTGTAAGGAATCATTATGTCAAAGCAATCAATAACAAGTCGCGGCTACGCTCTCAAACAACGCCCCAATGGAATGCCCACACTTGACTGTTTTGAGCTACAAACGCAGACCTTAGCGCCAATTTCTCAAGGTCAGTTTGTCATCAAGAACCTCTGGTTATCGGTTGATCCTTATATGCGCGGTCGAATGAGTGATGTAGAAAGTTACGTGCCTCCGTTTCAGTTAAATGAACTGATGCAAGGCTCAGCCATTGGTGAGGTTATCGAATCGCAGCACCCAGACTTTAAAGTCGGAGATAAAGTTAACAGCATGCTAGGTTGGCGTGAATATGCCATCTCTAATGGCGATATGGTGCAAAAATTACCTGAAACATCATTGCCAGAGCAAAGCTTCCTTGGTGTCGCAGGTATGCCAGGTTTAACCGCTTGGGTTGGCTTGAATATAATTGCTGAAGTCAAAGAAGGCGATACGGTCTTAGTCTCTGCGGCGTCTGGCGCAGTAGGCAGCTTAGTGTGTCAATTTGCTAAGATTAAAGGCTGTCGCGTTGTTGGTAGCGCCGGTAGTACAGAAAAAGTTGAGTGGCTAAAGTCATTAGGTGTCGATGCCGTTATTAATTATAAAGACTATAATAATTCGACTGAGCTAGAAGCCGCCCTTTCAGAGCATTGTCCAAATGGTGTCGATGTTTGCTATGAAAACGTCGGGGGCGATCACCTAGAAGCGGCGTTAAATCTACTCAATCGTTATGGACGAATGGCTGTATGCGGCATGATCGATCTGTACAACCTAGAAGATGCTCAAGCAGGGCCAAACAATCTCGCCAACATTGTAAAGAAAAGCTTAAAAATACAAGGCTTTATCGTTTCGGATCACTGGGAACACTACCCTAATTATGTGGCTCAACTTAGTCAGTGGGCTGCAGAAGGTAAAGTAAGTTGGAAAGAAACAACCCGCCAAGGCATTGAATCTATGCCTAAAGCCTTCTTAGGTTTATTTAAAGGCGATAATATTGGGAAAATGTTGATCCAACTTTAAAATCATTTCGTATTAATACAGTTAAAGCCACATTCATCTAATTAAAATGGCTTTACGTACACAGGAGCAATACATGAACAACTTTAGTTATGAAAACACCACTCGCATTCATTTCGGTCAAGGCCAAATCGCAGCGATTGCTAATGATATTCCAAAAGACAAAAAAATCTTGGTCACTTATGGTGGTGGTTCAATCAAAGGCAATGGCGTTTACGATCAAGTGGTTACCGCTTTAAGCGAACATAACTGGGATGAATTTTCTGGTATTGAGCCAAATCCACAATACGACACATTAATGAAAGCCGTTGAACGCATTCGTACAGAAGGCTTTGATTACCTGCTTGCAGTTGGCGGTGGTTCTGTCGTTGATGGTACCAAATTCATTGCTGCGGCAGTAAATTTCGAAGGTGAAGAAGCATGGGATATTCTGGTAAAACACGCGCCAATAGAATCTGCTTTACCTTTAGGTTGTATTTTAACCCTACCAGCAACAGGTTCTGAGACCAATATTGGTGCGGTGGTCACTCGTGGTAAAGATAAATTGGCTTTCAGCAGCTCATTGGTTCGTCCTCAATTTGCGGTTTTAGATCCTCAAGCCACATTAAGCCTTTCTGAGCGTCAAACCTCAAACGGCGTCGTCGATGCTTTCGTTCATGTGATGGAGCAATACTTAACTTACCCTGCTAATGCAAAAATTCAAGATCGCTTTGCTGAAGGTATCTTGCTTACACTTATCGAAGAAGGTCCAAAGCTTATCGATAATCTACAAGACATCGAAGCTCGAACTAACGTTATGTGGGCGGCAACTCAAGCACTAAGCGGCTTAATTGGTGTTGGTGTTCCTCAAGATTGGGCGACACACATGATAGGGCATGAGCTCACCGGTAACTTTGGTGTGGATCACGGCCGTAGCTTAACTATCGTGCTACCAGCCATCATGCAAGTATGTCGAGTGGAGAAAAAAGCGAAGTTACTTCAATATGCTGAGCGTATTTGGAATATTACTGAAGGTTCAGACGACGCACGTATCGATGCAGCTATTGAGAGAACTAAACAATTTTTCTCTCAAATGAAAACACCTGTTTCTTTAAGTGAAATCGACCTTGGTCAAGCTGACGTTGATACCGCAATGAGTAGTTTAGAAGCTCACGGTATGACAAAACTTGGCGAAAATGGATCTATCGATTTAGCTCGTTCTCGTCAAGTGTACGAAACCGCGCTTTAATCTAATAAGAAAAACAAATCGGTAATATACAAAAAATTATTCAAAGCTTCTGATTCGCATCTTAGCTTTGAATAACATACTCTCTTATGGTTAATGTGTTATCTACTGCCAACACATCCCCCAAGCCATAAGAGAGCCCCCCCTTTATTCTTCATCAAACTCATCCGCTTCACATTTGACAAGGATACCCAATGATCACATTACATCATTTAAACCAATCTCGTTCTAAGCGCATTATTTGGCTATTGGAAGAATTAGATGTCCCGTATGAAATTAAAGCTTATCAACGTGATAGTAAAACCCACCTCGCACCAGCAGAATTAAAAGCGATTCACCCACTGGGTAAATCTCCCGTGATTCAAGAAGATGAATTAGTCCTCACAGAATCTGGTGCAATTACAGAATATTTGGCCGAAAAGTACGCGGCTAATTTACTGGTACCTGCAAAAAACACACCTGAATATGCTCATTATTTACAGTGGTTGCACTTTGCAGAAAGCTCAGCAGCTCTACCATTATTACTGCATTATTTTGTCTTAAAAGATGGCAGTAATCCTGCTTTCTTAGCTGGTTATAGCCTAAAGGAATTACACTTAATTTTGGGCTACCTCAACGACCATCTAAGTAAAAATACTTGGTTAGTTGGCGAACAATTTACGGCTGCAGATATTTTGTTATCCTTCATTGTCGAAATGGCTTATAAATTAGATCAGCTTGGTGATTACCCTGCATTACAAAAATACTTAGCCGCTCTACACCAACGTCCAGCAGCTCAAAAAGCGCAGAAACTTGAAAAAGAATACGACCATTCATAAGCTAAATAATGAAACATGAGAATACTGATAGTAAAAAGGGAGCCATTTGGGGCTCCCTTTTTGATCTGTGCTAATAGGTCGATCTATGCTAAGAGGTTTATCTCATATCTGGGACTTACTTCATCTCGAACCAAAGCTGATTTTTCGATTGGTCGTCAGCTTGTTTTGGTGCGCTAACAGGTACATCAGTTGATATTGCTTTAGTTTCTTGGGTAGAAATATCTGCTTGTAGAGGAGCGGCTGACACCACTTCAGGCTTGGGAGCGTCCGATTTTACTAGTTGACGATTCTTGGCGGCTTCTTGTTTGAACTCATTGATATTAGACAATAGATCAATATTAAAGATCACCGTATCACCTTGTATCTGGTGAACTTGCACTGCGGCAACACTCGATAAATCCTTTAATAATTGCTCTAATGTAAAAAAATCTTTTGCGGTATGAATACCAGAAAAGTTAGCCAATAAAGTATCATCTGTCGCTTGATTGACCGCCACTTTGTTTTGTTTAGCATAGTATTCACTTACTTGCTGGATGGCCAGTTCAATGCTGTCGCTGAGCTTGCCTTCTGTCGAACCTGAAATTGGCTTACTCTGCATATCCATTTTGTTAGGTACCATGTCATGCAATATCCACTCAACCTGAGCACCATCACCCATTCGTGTTACTTTCAGTACTAATACACCATCAACAGGATAACGTTTACTTGCTTTTGTTAAAGGCTCGTCAAATCCGCCCCATAAATCTGGAGCAGAGATTTGAGTCATATCATCCATATCACCTAAAGGCAGAGTGATAGGAAGTCCTGCTGCTTGAGCCGCATGTTGTAGAGGTACAATACTGTCTAAACCCGATTGCTCCCAACCAATTTGACGCTCAAAGTTGGCATCTTCAATCACCCAAACGAGAACACTTTTACGTTCCTGTGGCCAAAAAATAGCATGTGCTTGAGACAATAATGATTGTATTTGAACAGGATTAAACTCCATCACCATACTCGGTGCATTATCTAAACTGCCAGATTCAAATTGAGCCAGATAATCAGAAGGATCCGTTAATGCTTTTTTGACGACCGCATTTTTTACAATCTTAGTGTCACCTGATGCTCGAATCAATACCTTCTCTAAACCTTGACTCCAAGCTTCTGTTTTAGGATTTTTAACATCTGTCATTGGTACTTCGACATGATAAATATCCACTTTCGTTTTTGCATATGCTGCTGAACTAAACGCCAATAAGCATAAAAAAGAAGCCACAAGATAACGCATAATAAACCTGTCTATAAGCATGATGAGGAGTTGCAAGAACACATACATCAATGAAAGAAAACCAAATACATCGGACAGTATCGAACCGATAAAGTTCTTCCATACCCTATTTTATCATCATGTTTGACTTTAATAGCGTCGGAAAATTGAATGTATATTCTACCTGAAACCATTTCAGAGCGCAGTGAAAGACAATAATTACCCATAAAAAAAGCGACTCAGATGAGAGTCGCTTCATTGAACCGCTGAATTTTCAGTAATTAGCTAGTTTTCCATTAAAGAACTAACTTGCCATTAAAGAATTGCTTTGCCATTAAAAAGCTATTTTCTCATTAATGGGCTATTTATCTATTAATGGATTATTTTATGCTATTGAGTACCAAAAATTTTGTCACCCGCATCGCCTAATCCGGGAACAATATAACCTTTATCATTTAGTTTTTCGTCAATCGCTGCAGTATACAGTTCAATATCTGGGTGGGCTTTTTCTAATGCTTCTAAGCCTTCAGGCGCGGCAACCAATACTAAGACTTTAATACTTTGACACCCATGTTCCTTTAACAAATCGATAGTTGCAATCATCGAACCGCCAGTGGCAAGCATAGGATCAACCACAAGAGCAATACGCTCATCAATATTCGACGCTAACTTGTTAAAGTACGGGATTGGCTCAAGCGTTTCTTCGTCACGGTACACACCAACAACCGAAATACGCGCACTTGGCATGTGCTCTAATACACCATCCATCATACCCAAACCAGCGCGTAGAATTGGCACAACCGTTACTTTTTTACCTTTAATCTGATCGATTTCAACTGGGCCATTCCAGCCCTCAATCGTCACTTTCTCTGTTTCAAAATCAGCGGTGGCTTCATAGGTAAGCAAGCTACCCACTTCTGTTGCTAATTCGCGAAAACGCTTAGTGCTAATATCGTTTTCACGCATCAAGCCTAGCTTATGTTTAACCAATGGGTGCATTACTTCTACAATTTTCATGTACGACTCCGATGCTTAATTTTTTATAAACAGATCGATTATACTGTAAACCGACCAAATTGCATTATTCTATCTTGGTTTATTCGGCAAAAAACATTCACAAAAAAACTGACGCAAACGTTTTCCTTTTCAGTTCATCCCCTGTTAGAATAACGCCGTTTTTCACCCTAAACTTATTTTAAAAATCGAGGATATCCCCGTGAGTGGTAACAATTCATCTCTAAGCTACAAAGACGCTGGTGTTGATATTGATGCAGGTAACGCATTAGTCGATAAAATTAAGGGTGTAGTGAAACGCACTCGTCGCCCCGAAGTTATGGGTGGCATCGGTGGTTTTGGCGCTTTATGCGAACTACCAACTAAATACAAGCATCCCCTTCTTGTATCTGGCACTGATGGCGTAGGGACAAAACTGCGTCTTGCTCTGGATATGAATAAACATGACACCATTGGTATCGATCTTGTGGCGATGTGTGTCAATGATCTCATCGTTCAAGGCGCTGAGCCTCTATTTTTCCTCGATTACTATGCAACCGGCAAGCTTGATGTTGATACTGCTGCAGAAGTGGTAACGGGGATTGGCGAAGGTTGTATTCAAGCAGGCTGCGCACTTATCGGCGGTGAGACGGCTGAAATGCCAGGTATGTATGAAGGCGAAGATTACGACGTTGCAGGTTTCTGCGTTGGCGTTGTTGAAAAAGCAGACGTGATTGATGGATCGAAAGTCGCCGCTGGTGATGCTTTAATCGCGGTTGGTTCAAGTGGTCCTCACTCTAACGGTTATTCACTTATCCGTAAGATCCTTGAAGTCTCTAAAGCTGATTTAGCAGAAGACTTAAATGGCCGTACCATTGGTGAGCACTTAATTGAGCCAACTAAAATTTATATTAAGTCTGCCCTTAAAATGATTGCAGAACACGATATTCATGCGATTTCACATATTACCGGTGGTGGTTTCTGGGAAAACATCCCACGCGTATTACCTGAAGGCACAAAAGCGGTTATCGACGGAAAAAGCTGGCAATGGCCTGCAATTTTCTCTTGGTTACAGCAAAAAGGTAACGTTGAAACATTTGAAATGTACCGTACCTTTAACTGTGGGGTTGGCCTGATCGTGGCATTGCCGCAAGATCAAGCACAAGCTGCGGTTGATTTGCTTAACGCTGAAGGTGAAAACGCTTGGGTTATCGGCGCGGTTGCTTCATCAGAAGCTGGTGAAGATCGAGTGGTTATTAATCAGTAATCACTATCTTAGCGAGATCAATACGACACGGTTCGTAAAGACAAGCCCTTACTTTACCCGTTATAATACGGATAAAGCCTAAGGGCTTAATTTTATCTGCAAGGTTATCAAATGAAAAATATTGTTGTTCTTATCTCTGGCTCTGGCAGTAATTTGCAAGCCATTATCGATATATGTGAATCAGGGAAAATCCAAGCAAAAGTCACCGCGGTATTTTCTAATAAATCCGATGCTTACGGGCTAGAACGAGCAAAGACTCACGGTATCCCTACTCATGCTCTTTCAGTTCAAGATTATTTAGGAGGCGAAGGCAAGCCAGACCGCCAAGCTTTTGATACTGAATTGATGACCCAAATTGATACTTATCAACCTGATTTAATTATTCTTGCCGGCTATATGAGAATTTTAAGCCCGAATTTTGTACAGCATTATTTAGGTAAAATGCTCAACATCCATCCTTCTCTATTGCCTAAATATTCCGGTTTGCATACTCATCAAAGAGCTATTGATGCAGACGACACCGAACATGGTACCAGCGTGCATTTTGTCACCGAAGAGCTAGACGGCGGCCCCGTTATTTTACAAGCGAAAGTGCCTGTATTTGAAGATGATACCGCAGACGATTTGGCGCAAAGAGTTTTGGTGCAAGAGCATCATATTTATCCATTGGTAACCAAATGGTTTATCGAGGGTCGATTGAGTATGAAAGATGGTCAAGCCTACTTAGATGCCATAGCACTCGGGTTACATGGCTACGCCGAAGATTAAAAAGCTATAAACGCACTATAGTTAACAACGTACAACAAAAAACTCGCCCTATTTCGGCGAGTTTCCTTTTCACATGACACTATCGTTTGTATTAATTA
>NZ_VHKO01000044.1 GCF_015223435.1 Vibrio hibernica | reverse complement strand
GATTGGGCAATAGCGTTTAAAGAAGGTACTGTTAAACATGTGCTATTTATTGCTGAAACAAAAGGCTCAATGTCTACTATGCAGCTCAAAAAGATTGAAGAAGCTAAGATTGAATGTGCTAAAAAGTTCTTTAAGCGATTAGAGGAAGAAGTAAAGTCTAATGATGAAGCTGAGAAAGTTAAATTCAATATGGTTGCCAGCTATGGTGATTTATTAAAAGTAGTAGATCAGTATTAGATGATACTTGCTAGCTGTTATAGTGGAGACGATAACCATGTTCTTAAGGATGCTCAATTTAGTGAGTATCCTAAGAATGTTCATAATATTTTTTTAGTAGCAAAGAGTATTTATTTATATTCTTGTGATGTGCTGGATATGAAAACAGAAGTTAGCACAATACTAGAAGCCAAAAGTACTTTTGATCACAGGGTCTTACAAGATGCTCATGACACCATGGCGGCCTATTATAGATTTAGCTATGATGATGGTGATCAACTAGATCTAATTGACCCTGTTCTAACTAAAGAAGAACAATACCAGTTAAATTGGAACTTATGGTTTGATAACGAACTTAAACGAATAATGGGGATTAACTCACAATTAGTTTGCTGTGTTATTGAAGCGATAGCATTCGAGAATACAGAGCGAGGTTATAATGCAGAGGATAAAATTATAGAAATCCTATCCTCCATCTTCTCAATTGGCCAATAAGTTTTCCTTAAGAGATAAAGCTAGTGCTTCTAACGCAATTTTGCGCTCTTCAAAGTAATCGTACTTATCATAAATACCTTCTACCCCTTTTAACTTATGATTTAAGCATCTCTCGGCTACATAGCCGGGGGTGCCTTGCTGTGCTAGTAAAGTACGACAGGTGCGGCGTAAGTCATGAACAGTAAAGTGAGGCATATCCCCCATTAAGTTTGGTGGCTGTTTCTTTTTACCTGGCTCATGGCCAAATAACTTAGTGATAGCGCGATTAAGCGTATCAGGCCCCATATGTGGATTTTTACTAGCGCGACGGCTAGGGAATACATAGTCAGAACCACAACTTCTCATTTTTAGCTCTTCAAACCACTGTATTACTGGTGGGGCCAAAGGAATACTAAGACCTACATTGGTTTTACTGCGCTCTTTGGGCAGCTCCCACACCGCTTTTTCTAAATCAAATTCTTCCCACTTTGCCTCGCATAATTCAGACTTACGCACCCCTAAACATACTAATAAAGTACAGGCTAAGTAGTTGTCACGAGTGAAGCTCATTGGATTTTTTTTGGCGGTATCAAAAAATTGCTTAAGTTCGCTGGTGGTTAATGCTCTGTCTTTACTTTTTTCTACACCGCCTGCGTCACGCACTGTAAATGCAGAGGCTGGGTTTCCTGCTATTAGGTCTAGTTTTATTGCATGGTTAAACAATTGCTTACAATAGCCAAGTGCATCGTTTGCAATTGTAGGTTTACCTGCGGTTGTTATGGCATTAATAGTGGTGCGTATATCACGTGCGCTTATTTGTTCGAGCTTTATATCACCAATTACCGGAGCAATATCTTTAGTGTAAACGCGCTTTGGGATCTCAGGGTATTTTAAACGCTTTACTAAGGTGGGATACCAGTCATTAAATAAGTCATTAACTGTTTTAATGCTTTCTTGCTCGGCGCGCTTACGTTGTATTAATGGGTCAAAACCATCGCGCACTTGTTTCATTTTAGTGGCGGCTTCAAGACGGGCGTTTGCCAGGGTTAGATCTTTTACTTTAGCTAACGTCATTTCGCGGCGTTTTTTACTTGAGGTAAAACGCAGCATCCAACTAGCCGTGCCTGAAGACGGAACCACCAAGTACAAACCATCACCGTCAGCATAGCGTTGTGTTTTATTGCCACCTGTTTTTATAAGTGACTCTACTTTTTTTACCGTTAGTTTAGCCATAATCCACCTTTAACAGCCATGATACCGATGGGTAAGATTTTACCCACCACTTAGGTTTTAAGTAAGTGTACCATACCCACCATATTAACCACCACTTGGTGGTGGTTTTATGTGGAAGTTAATGGACTTGTGTAGAGTTTGATTTAGTTAAGTTGTTGGTTTTTAGTCTCTTTAAATCTTACTGAGACTCGCATGGAACTTATTCAATATTCTGAATTTGCTCGCGCATCTGCTCAACTTAAACTTTCAATTCAACCCCAGATGCGGTGACATCAGTGCTGATTGATTTTGATGCTAACGTGTTAGCTTCACGGTTGAATTCTTGCATCATGAAATCGAGTTTGCGACCACATGCGCCGCCTTTTTTCATGATGTTGGTGGCTTCTTTAACGTGAGAATCAAGGCGGTCGAGCTCTTCTGCAACGTCTGATTTTTGCGCTAGTACGATTAACTCTTGCTCTACACGTGAGCTGTCGAGTTCGATTTTAGCTTCTTCAAACTTGTTTAATAGGCGATCGCGTTGCCATTGCATGATTTCAGGCATGCGAGCACGAACTTTAGAGGCTTGTTCGGTGATGGCAGTAAGGCGCTGCTCGATAAGGGCTTTCATGTTGTCGCCTTCACGGCCACGAGCATCAATGAAGTCATCCATGGCTTCTTCAAATGCGCTTAGTAATTCTTTTTGGATGTTATCCATATCTTGCTCTGGTGCTTCCATTACGCCCGGCCAGTTCATCACTTGGAAAGGGTTAAGGCGAGAATTTTCACCAGTAAGAAACATCACTTGTTTGGCTGCTTGAATGACTTGCTTAGCCAGATCTTCATTAATGTTGAGATCGCTTTGAGCTTTTGAGTTAGCTTCAAAACGTAGATGACATTCAACTTTGCCGCGTGCTAAACGCTTACGAAAGCGCTCACGTAAAATTGGCTCTAGTCCACGGAACTGTTCTGGTAGGCGAAAGTAAGTTTCAAGGTAACGTTGGTTTACACTGCGGATTTCCCACACAGCGTTGCCCCAATCTGATTTGATTTCTTTGCGGGCATAAGCGGTCATGCTGTAGATCATTGGATTTTCCTGATGCAAGAATAAGGGTGATTTTCTGTCGAGCATGGTAGCACAAGTCACTGCATAAATGAGTAGGTAAGCAACGGCAAGATCGCTTTTTGACGTTAAGATCTATATAATCCTCGCCCAATTATGTCCTCAATTAGGTATCTATTTATGACTTCTACAACTCGCCCGAATGACCGCGCTGCCGATCAAGTTCGTCCAATTAAGATGACTCGTAACTATACGGCTTATGCTGAAGGGTCTGTATTGGTAGAATTTGGTAATACTAAAGTTCTGTGTAATGCCAGTGTAGAAGATAAAGTACCCGGTTGGTTGAAAGGTAAAGGACAAGGTTGGGTAACTGCGGAATATGGCATGCTGCCACGTGCGACTCATACTCGTAATCGCCGTGAAGCATCGAGTGGTAAGCAAGGTGGTCGCACCATGGAAATTCAACGCCTTATTGCTCGTAGCTTACGCGCTGTTGTCGATTTAAAAGTATTAGGGGAAATCATGATCACGGTTGATTGTGATGTGATTCAAGCCGATGGTGGCACACGTACAGCATCTATTTCTGGTGCGAGTGTTGCGCTAGCAGATGCGATTCAATCATTGATGGCGTCTGGTAAATTAAAGAAAAACCCAATGAAAGGTCATGTGGCTGCGGTTTCTGTTGGTATTCTTGGTGAGCATGCGTTGTGTGATTTGGAATATGTGGAAGATTCAGCCGCCGATACCGACATGAATGTAGTGATGACCGAAGAAGGTAAGATGATTGAAGTTCAAGGCACCGCAGAAGGCGAAGCGTTCTCTCGTGCTGAGTTAAATCAGTTGTTAGATTTAGCCGAGAAAGGCATCAAGGATATTATCGCAGTGCAAAAAGCGACCTTGGCAGAATAAATTATTTATAGCTCCTGATTTAGGGGCTATTTTTTTATGCTCGTTATACTTGATGCTACCGCTTTGTTGGTTGCGTTCGTTCACCTTAATCAGTTGGGCCAGCTAAGCTCATAGGGATTCACGAACTTACCGCCTCACTGTAGTACCAATTATTTAGAGCATAGTGACAGAAAGAAAAGAGAGAGATCATGAAAGCATATCAACGTGAATTTATTGAGTTTGCCCTTGAGAAACAAGTTCTTAAGTTTGGTGAGTTTACTTTAAAATCTGGCCGTACTAGCCCTTACTTTTTTAATGCGGGTTTATTTAACACTGGCCGTGACTTAGCTCGCTTAGGTCGTTTTTATGCAGCAGCATTAGCGGAATCAGGTATTGAGTTTGATGTGTTGTTTGGCCCGGCTTACAAAGGCATTCCTATCGCGACAACCACAGCCGTTGCTTTAGCGGATCATCATGATATTGATACGCCTTATTGCTTTAACCGTAAAGAAGCGAAAGATCACGGTGAAGGTGGTAATTTAGTAGGAAATCCATTGGAAGGCCGCATTATGCTGGTGGACGATGTGATCACTGCTGGTACCGCGATTCGTGAATCGATGGAAATCATTAAAGCCAATGGCGCAGATTTGGCGGGTGTTTTAGTGGCCATCGATCGCCAAGAAAAAGGCAAAGGTGAATTATCCGCTATTCAAGAAGTGGAGCGTGATTTTGGCTGCTCGGTTATTTCTATTATCTGTTTAGGCGATCTTGTGACTTACCTTGAAGAACAAGGAAATAGCGTAGAGCAGTTAGAATCAGTGAAGGCTTACCGTGCACAATACGGTATTTAGTTACTTTAAATCCGATTCAAAATATTAAAGACTAAACCTCGCCATTTCTGTTGGAATGACGAGGTTTTCTTTTGAATTGAACATATTTTCGTAAACTATTTTATACGCAGTAAATTATCTTGATTTTTGAGTGGTATTTGACCTGTTATAGTTGGTTTTTTGAATTTATAGGTCGATTTATCTAGTCCAAGTGGTAAGTTGTCGTAAATAATTTTGGACGGTAAATGTAGATGAGTAACTCAAAGGTTCTAGGCAGTACTTTGATTATCGCGGGCACCACGATTGGTGCGGGGATGTTGGCGTTACCTATCGCGTCGGCGGGATTAGGTTTTATGACTTCATTGGCGATTATGGTCGTGATGTGGGCATTAATGGCGTATACCGCTTTATTGATGTTGGAATTGCATCAACATGCTGATCATGATGCCACCTTACATACATTGGCTAAGCAGTTTTTAGGTGATAAAGGAAAGTGGATCGCGACCTTTGCGATGTTATTTTTATTTTATGCACTATGCGCAGCTTATATTGCGGGCGGCGGTGGGCAGTTTAACGATAAGTTGCATAGCTGGTTTGAGCTCGATGTTTCCAATGGTGTTGGTACGCTTATCTTTACCATGCTGATCGCGGCGATTGTGACTTTTGGTACTTCCTCAGTCGATAAAGTTAATCGTGTACTTTTCACTTGTAAATTAATCGCGATGGCGGTGATGCTTTTCTTCTTAACGCCAAATATTCAAGCAGTTCATCTGATTAATATGCCATTAGAAAAAGGCTTAATTATCGCAGCGCTGCCTGTTATTTTTACCTCTTTTGGTTTTCACGGCAGTATTCCTGCTGTCGTTCGATATTTAGATTTAGATATGAAAGCGCTGAAAAAAGTGATGGTGCTGGGGTCGCTACTGCCTTTGGTTATTTATATCCTATGGCAGTTAGCTACTTTAGGTGTTGTCGATCAAGCAAGTCTTTCTCAAGCCGGAGATGTGAGCGCATTAGTCGGCACCTTATCGCAAGTTATTCATAGTTCTGCCATCTCGCAAGTGGTATCGATATTTGCTGACCTTGCTTTGATTACTTCTTTCTTAGGCGTGAGTTTAGGATTGTTTGAGTTTCTGGGAGATAGCTTAAATAAGAGCCAAAGCAAAGGGGGGCGAGTTGGTATCGCCTTGGTGACGTTTGTTCCACCATTGTGTTTTGCTTTATTTTACCCACAAGGTTTTATTATGGCATTAGGTTATGCCGCGATTGCTTTAGCTATTCTTGCTATTTTACTGCCTGTTGCGATGGTGAAGCGCTCGCGTGAAATCCACCTCAATACTCAAGGTTTTACCGTTGCTGGTGGTGATGCGGCTTTGATGTTGGTTTTAGTCTCAGGTGTGATGATCATTGGTGTGCAAGTATTGATTAGCATTGGTATGTTGCCAGCGATCGGATAAAAATATATTCGTCTTACGCAAGAGACAAAAATAAAGCCACTGAATCTGCATTCAGTGGCTTTGTCTTTTTAGGTTGTGTAACGTGCTAGTTATTAACTATTAACTATTAACTATTAACTATTAACTATTAACTATTAACGAGTACCGTAAACTACGATGGTTTTACCATGCGCAGAAATTAGATTTTGCTCTTCTAGCATTTTCAAGATACGGCCAACGGTTTCACGTGAGCAACCAACAATCTGGCCAATTTCTTGGCGTGTGATCTTGATTTGCATGCCATCTGGGTGAGTCATAGCATCAGGTTGTTTAGCTAGATTTAGTAGCGTTTGTGCGATACGACCTGTTACGTCTAGGAATGCTAAGTCACCTACTTTTTGGCTGGTGATTTGTAGACGAGTTGCCATTTGAGCGGAAAGACGCATCAAAATATCTGGGTTAACTTGGATAAGTTGACGGAACTTCTTGAATGAAATTTCAGCCACTTCACAAGGAGATTTAGCACGAACCCAAGCGGTACGCTCTTGATCTTCTTCGAATAGACCTAATTCACCAATAAAATCACCTTGGTTCAAATAAGACAGGATCATTTCCTTGCCTTCTTCATCCTTGATTAATACGGCTACAGACCCTTTTACGATGTAGTATAAAGTTTCTGCTTTTTCGCCTGCATGGATCAAAGTACTTTTTGAAGGGTACTTATGAATATGACAATGCGATAGAAACCACTCTAAGGTTGGGTCAGTTTGAGGTTTACCTAGAACCATAATTTGTTACTTCCTCTGCAAGGCTTGCTCAGTTTTGAGTCATTAATCCTGAGACCGGCTAAACTGGTCAAATAGAATAGGTGTTAATCTTTTTCGCTGCAAGTGCTCTTGCAGTCTCGAATGCAAATACTACCTCTTTCTATCAGAAACTTCTTGATTTTGATCGGACTAGAGGCTGAATTACTCGGGTAAAACGTGCCCAAAGTCACAGACTTAACAGTAAGGTGAAATAGATCACTGTTTTAGCCAATTTTCCCCGTTTCTATTAATTGCTGCAGAAGCGGTTGGATGATCAATTCCATCGCAAAACTCATTTTTCCACCAGGAACAACCAGCGTGTTATGGCGAGACATAAATGAGCCTTCTATCATGGCAAGTAGATAAGGGAAGTCGACATTTTTAATTCCCCTTAATCGGATCACCACAAAACTTTCATCGAGACTTGGAATGCCTTTGGCGTTGAGTGGGTTGGAGGTATCTACTGTTGGTACGCGCTGGAAATTGATGTGAGTTCGAGAAAATTGTGGTGTGATGTAATTGAGGTAATCATCCATTGACCGAACAATTGAATCCATTACGGCCTCTCGCGAATGGCCGCGATCGCGAGTGTCTCGCACAAATTTTTGAATCCATTCTAAGTTCACGATCGGCACCATACCAATCAAGAAATCAACATGTTGCGAGGCGTTGATGGCATCATCGACCACGCCGCCATGCAATCCTTCATAAAACAGCACATCGGTGTTATCTGCTAAATCTTGCCAAGGAGTAAAGGTTCCTGGCATTTGATTGTAGGGAACAGCCTCATCAAAACTGTGTAGATAACGGCGAATTTTCCCTGTGCCGTCTTGACCATACTGTTTGAAGAATTTGGCCAGTGCTGGGAAGTTATTCGCTTCTGGGCCGAAGTAACTAATATGTTTGCCTTGTTCGCGTGCTTTACGAATTGCCACATCCATTTCTGGGCGAGTGTAACGATGGAAGCTATCACCTTCAACCCAAGACGCTTTGATGTTCATCATGTTGAACATTTTACGAAAGGTTTCAGAGGTAGTCGTAGTTCCTGCACCGGAAGAGCCGGTGACTGCGATAATTGGGTGTTTTGCCGACATAATAATCCTTTATTTTATAACGTAATGAACACGCCATTTTTTTCTAAACCCTCAAGAAGTCTAGAAATGCGCCTGCGGAAATAGATGTTAGGGAGCTAATTTAATGATTCGATGGCTGTTTTAATGAATCAATAGCTTTGATGTCTACACTTTCATGCAATTCTGAAAAGACAATCGCGACTTTTCCTGATTTTAATTGACGCTGTACTTGAGTTATTTTTTGCTCAAGTGAATAATCTTGTTCGCCATAATCGGTTCCTTCACGAAGAATAAATTCTTTGATCAGGTTTTCCAGCGTTTCTGGATCAATTTGTTGCCAAGGAATGATCATAATATTTTTACTACTTATTATCTGTGATGGTTTACGTGTGCTGAGATTAATTGTTATTTTGAAAAAAGAGGGTGCATAAATGTTCAGCTTTAAGCTGTTGGCAATACTGATGACTTAATGGCGAGTCTTGCTCAGTTCGAGGCCTAACGATAAGAGAATTGATGCATTTAACCAGATCACCTTGTTGTTGATGTTCAAGTTGTAATTCAAACTTTAAGCTATCTCGGTACAGTGTATCTGGCAAGTGAGATTTATATTGTCGGCGTAGATCGCGAAATTGAGTCAATAAAACCTCACTGCATTGTAATGCTTGTTGTAATTGATGCTGATCAGCCGATGCTAACGTGATTTGGTATTCGTCTAACAAAATAAGCAACAAGATAAGATTTACATTACCTTGGTGGTTATTTTGTAATTGTAAGCATGCCTCTTTTACGCCTTGCGTGTGGTAGTGCTGCAAACTAAATTGCCACAACCGTTCACGGGTGAGGGGAAACAAAGAAGGCGTAGGCATCTAATCGGTTAACTCCTCAAGCTCTTCTTGCAGTGCCATCCATTCCATTTCAACATTTTCAAGCTGAGATTTACTCGTCGCTTGTTGGTTGAGTACTTGGGTAAGTTTAGCCTTATTTTCGTCTTGATAGAGGGATACATCCCCTAATTGCTCCTCAGCTTGGGCAAGATCTTGGCTCAGCGTGTCCATTTGGCTTTCAAGTTGGGTGACCTTCTTGCGTAATGGCGCGGTTTGTTTACGACGCTCTGCTTCAAGGCGTTTTTGTTCTTTTCGATTGGCGGCGCTATTGGTACTTGGGCTCTCGTTACTTTCACCTTGTGCCTCTTTTTTATCTTGTTTTTGCTGGTCAGTGAGCCATTTATAGTAATCACCAAGGTCACCATCAAATGGTACCACTTGCTGCGCATCAACCAGGTAAAGATCATCGGTAGTCGCACGTAATAAATAACGGTCGTGACTGACAATGACCATTGCACCTTCAAAGGTTTGTAGCGCCATGGTCAGCGCTTGACGCATGTCTAAATCAAGGTGGTTGGTTGGCTCATCGAGTAATAATAGGTTCGGTTTTTGCCACACTAACAAGGCTAATACTAAACGCGCTTTTTCACCGCCAGAGAAGGGCGCGACTTTATCTAATGCTTTTTCTCCTTGGAAACCGAAGCTGCCAAGGTAATCTCGCAATTGTTGTTCGGTTTGATTGGTGGCAATTTGCATTAGATGCTGCAGTGGGGTTTCTTCTGGATGCAGCGTTTCTAGTTGGTGCTGAGCAAAATAACCAATTTTTACACCTTGAGAATAGGTGAGGTCACCGCCTTGTGGATTGAGCTCACCTGACAGTAATTTGATCAAAGTCGATTTACCTGCACCGTTACGTCCGAGCAAGCCAATGCGGCTGCCAGGGACTAGATTTAAACGGATTTTATCTAGGATCAAACGGTCGCCATATCCAGCAGAAACATCGTCCATCATCATGATCGGATTGGGTAGAGCGGCCGGCTCACGAAATTCAAAATTAAACGGATTATCAAATTGCGCGGGCAGAACTTTTTCCATTTTCTCTAACGCTTTAATGCGGCTTTGTGCCTGACGAGCTTTAGAGGCTTTATAGCGAAAACGGTCGATGTAGCTTTGCATGTGCGACATTTGTTTTTGCTGTTTGGAGTACATGGCTTGTTGCTGCATCAACTTTTGAGCGCGCTGGGTTTCAAAGGAAGAATAGTTACCGGTGTATTCATTTAGAGCTTGATTTTCAACATGGATGATTCGACCGACAATCGGATCTAAAAAGTCCCGATCATGCGAGATCAAAATCAAGGTGCCAGGATAATTCTGTAGCCATTTTTCAAGCCACAATACGGCATCTAAATCTAAGTGGTTGGTTGGCTCATCAAGTAAAAGTAAATCAGAACGACATAGTAGGGCTTGGGCAAGGTTTAAACGCATGCGCCAACCACCGGAAAATTGAGTTAGGCTCCATTGCATTTGCTCTTGGCTAAAGCCTAAACCATTCAGTAGTTCAGCCGCTCGAGCATTAATGGTATAGCCACCCACAATATCGATTTTACTATGTAATTCTGCAACTAATGTGCCGTTGTCGGCTTGTTCTGCTTTCACTAATTGTTGTTCTAAATGTCGAAACTCTTTATCGCCATCAATGACATAGTCGATTGCCGCTCGATCTAATGCTGGCGTTTCTTGTGCTACCCAAACGAGTTCCCAGTGAGCGGGCATCTGAAAATTACCAGCATCAATGGAGAGTTCATCTTTAAGCAGAGCAAACAGCGTTGATTTACCACAGCCATTTTTACCCACTAAACCGACTTTATCGCCGGGATGAATAGTCGCAGACGCTTGGTCTAATAATGGTTTGCCGCCGCGCAGCAATTGAATGTCTGAAAATATAATCATAGGATTGTGGTCTGACTTTTACTCTAGATAATTGAATGCATAAACGAAATGAAACCGCAGAGAATAGTAGGCGTTTCATGATTAGATGTCGATAATTATACTATTAACCGGTCCTTGGAATGCTTTTAACTAAGCTACTTCATTCTTTTAGCACTTAACTTCGTTAAAATTTACGCAACAGATTCGCTATTGCGTCATAATTTTGACTCGTTATATAGCTAAAGTTCCAACGTTGTTTTGTCGATTATGAAAATGGACTTTACATTAATCACTTGTGAATTTTTTTATTCGGAGTTTAGATTATTTAAGATAATATGATAAGCGCCAATATAAACCGTTATACTTATTTCACTTGCGGTTAAAAAATCGGCGAGTATATAAAGGGAGTGATGGATGACTGACACTACGGATTGTTTTCAATCTACACCGCTTCAATCTACATCTTGCGAACCCGAGCAAGAGTCAAATCAACCGAGTCTTCCTCGGGTTTTAGTTATTTTTGCCCATCCCGATCCCGATGACTCTGTTGCCAATCAGATATTACTCAAAGCAATTCAAGATATTCCCCATGTTCGAGTGCATGATTTGTATGCACGCTACCCTGACTTTTTTATTGATATTGCGGCTGAACATCGTTTATTGCTTGAGCATGATGTGATCGTATTTCAGCATCCTCTGTTTATGTACTCTTGTCCTGCATTAATGAAAGAGTGGATGGATTCGGTGCTTGGTAAAGGATTTGCTTTTGGTGAAGGACGGGCATTAGCGGGGAAATCTTGGCGAAGTATTATTACTACCGGTGGCTCCAAAGAAGCCTTCTCCGCTAGAGGTTATAACCAATACCCATTAGAGCAAATACTGCAACCTTTTGAATTAACCGCAAAATTATGTCAAATGAATTGGCTTGAGCCTTTTGTATTGTATTGGGCAAGGAATGTGGATCATGCAACTCGATTGCAGTATGCACAAATGTACCGCCAATGGCTCATGAATCCAATTTGATGAGTTGAGGATTAATAAGGAGTATCAATGGCATCATCGACCTTTGATTTATTAGAAGGCAGTGTGGTTTTTTTATCGGCTGCGGTTATTGCTGTGCCTTTAGCTCAACGCTTTGGTTTAGGGTCGGTACTCGGCTATTTAATCGCGGGCATTGCGATTGGTCCGTGGGGATTAGGGCTGATTAGTGATGTTGATAGCGTGATGCATTTTTCTGAATTTGGCGTAGTGCTCTTGTTATTTTTAATTGGCCTAGAGCTTAATCCTAAAAAGTTATGGCAAATGCGTACTCCCATCCTAGGTTTAGGGGGCGCACAAGTACTGGTAACAACGTTAGTATTATCGGTCATCGCTCATCAACTTAGTATCAGTTGGCAAAATAGCTTGGTGATAGGGATGGGGCTTGCGCTCTCTTCTACTGCGATTGCATTGCGGGTGATTGATGAGCAAGACTTAGGTGGTACTGAAACGGGGCAATCTGGCTTCGCGATTTTACTTTTTCAAGATATTGCTGTGATCCCTATGTTGGCGATGCTGCCTTTGTTGGCTGGTAATGTCGGTGGTGATTGGCTCGATGCGGTATGGATGATTGGTGGTGTAGTCGGTTTATTAGTCGGTGGGCATTATCTATTACGTCCGATATTTCGATTTGTGGTGATGACCCGAGTGAGAGAGTTATTCACTGTTGCTGCATTGCTACTGGTAATCGGTATTTCTGTCATCATGGAGAAATTGGGTTTATCAATGGCGCTCGGCACCTTTTTGGCTGGAGTCTTATTGGCCGAAAGTGAATATCGCCATGAGTTAGAAAGTGCCATTGAGCCCTTTAAAGGCTTATTGTTAGGTTTGTTTTTTATGTCGGTTGGCATGGCCGTCAATTTAGATTTATTAGGGCTTTATCCGATAAAAATTGTGCTGGCAGTTGTGGCTTTGGTGAGTATCAAAGCATTATTGATTTATGGCTTGGCACGTTTAATGGGTACTCGAGCCAAAGCGCGTAGCAGAATGGCTGCTATTCTTAGCCAAGGTGGTGAGTTCGCCTTTGTTCTCTTTACTGCCGCGCAAGGTCAAGGCTTATTAGGGCCAGAGTTAAGCTCATTTTTATTGGTGGTGGTGAGCCTCTCTATGATGACAACGCCGTTGATTTTATTAGCCCAACAAAAATGGTTTACCCGCACTATTAATTTAAATGAAGATATGCCATCGGATGTAGTGAATGAAGAGCCTAGAGTTATCGTGGCTGGGTTTGGACGTTTTGGGCAAGTCGTCGGGCGTTTACTGTATGCGAATAAAATACGTTTAACGGTGCTGGAAAACGATCCTAGTCAGATCCAAGTGTTACGTAAGTTTGGTTATAAAGTGTATTATGGCGATGCCACTCAGCTGGACTTGTTGCGCGCGGCTGGAGCTGAGGACGCTGAAGCGATTGCGATTTGTACTGACTCACCCGACGAAGTGCTTAAAGTCGCTGAGTTGTGTAAGCAGCACTTTCCTAATTTAAAAGTATTGGCTCGAGCTCGAAGTAGGACAGAAGCCTATCAATTACTGAATATTGGCGTAACGTTATTTTCGCGTGAAACTTTCCTTGGTGCTCTGGATTTAGGGCGGCAAGTGCTTACTGAGCTTGGTATGCATCCTTATCAAGCGAAACGAGCAGAAGCGCATTTTAAAAAATTGGATACCACCATGTTGAAAGAGTTATTACCTCAGCATAGTGAAGATAAAGACATCGGCTTACGGGCCAAAGAGGCGCGTAAAGAACTGGAAGAAATCTTTGATCGAGAGATGGAAAGCGACCGTAAAACTCAAAATCATTGGGATTAAATTATATTTAGGAATAACAATGACAAGTAAAAAAAGATTTATTGCTGGTGCGAAATGCCCAACATGTAAAGAGTCCGATAGCTTACGAGTATGGGAAGAAAACAATATTGAAATGGTCGAATGTGTTGAATGTGACTATTTAGAACAACAAACATCAGAGGCGGTGGAGCAATCGGCTTACCCTTCGGAACAAATGATTGGAATTTTTAAGCCTGAATGATTGAAATTTGCCAGCATTATCCCCATTATTTGTCTCATAACGGTTAGGTGCCCATTTATTTTTATACCTAATCTAAGCCTGGAGTGAATATGAATATTGAAAAAAACGTTGTTGTTAGCCTTGCTTACAAAGTAACAACAGAAGATGGTGTTGTTGTTGATCAATCAACAGTTGAAGCGCCATTAGATTATCTGCATGGTAATAACAACCTAATTTCTGGTCTAGAGAATGCTTTGGATGGCAAAGTTCAAGGTGACAAATTTAATATTGTTATCGCTCCTGACGATGCTTATGGCGAACACAATGAAGGTTTAGTTCAACGTGTTCCTGCGAATGTTTTTCATGGTGTGGATGAAATTGAAGTTGGTATGCGCTTTTTAGCCGATACCGATCAAGGTCAAATACCAGTAGAGATTACTGAAGTGGATGGTGATGAAGTGGTGGTTGATGGAAACCACATGCTTGCGGGTCAAACTCTGACGTTTGATGTTGAAGTTATCGCATTGCGCGCTGCATCAGAAGAAGAAATCTCACATGGCCATGTGCATCAAGCTGGCCACGACCATGATCATGATGGTGACTGTTGTGGTCATGATCATGAAGAAGAAAAAAAAGAAGGTTGTGATAGTAATGGCGGTTGTGGCTGCTCTCACTAATTTTCAATAGATAATCAAAAAGCGCTAACCAATTGGTCTAGCGCTTTTTTGTAATGACTGATTAGTAATGAGGTGGCGGTGTTTCCTCTGATGGATCGGCGAGATTAGAGGTATCTAAGTTTTTTACCTTACCAACAACATATTTCATTTGATCTTGCATGCGAGTGATCAACAGCTGTTGTTGACTGAGGGCATCGTTGAGTTCGTTAATCGTTTGTTCTTGGAAGGCGAGTTGGCACTCTAAATCGTCAATGCGTTGCTTTAGTTGATGGTCAGTCGTATGTGAGGTCATGATATTCCTATACAAGGTGAAACAGACAGTCATTCGATTATACATACATTAACTGATAATCATGATCTTATTGTTGTGAGATTATAGCTTTGTCTCTGCGAGTGTCCTCTAATAATGGGTGAGCTTTGATCATCTATTTGTCAGGATTGTGTTGTAATTATGACTGTTTAATGTCTTGATTAATCTGATTAAGATAAATTGCAGTACATTGATGAACTTTCATCAGAAAAGATGGTCTGCTAACAGAGGCCATTAAAAAATAAGTAAAAATATAACCTGTGGTGTCGTGTTCATCTCAGAGTATGTGGTTACAATTTATAATTAATTTTTAAATGATAATGATGATGGGCTTCCATCACGCTGGAGAATTTAATGAAACCGATTTTTAAAGTATCACTGCTAGCAGCAACTGTATTACTCGCTGTAGGTTGCCAAAAAGACGATGCTAAAGATGCATCAGAAACTGCACCAAAAGTCGAACAAGCACAATCTTCGGCTTCTCCTGCAATGGATCAATACAAAACTGACGATGAAAAAGCAGCTTATGCCATTGGTACTTCTTTCGCTAACTATCTAAGTACAAGTATTGAAAAGCCAGCTGAAATCGGTATTAAATTAGATAAAGATATCGTCCTGAAAGGTATCGAAGATTCGTTTGCTAAAAAATCGGGTATGACAGAAGAAGATACTAAAGCGGTACTGCAAAACCTAGACAAGCGTGTACAAGAAAAGATGCAAGAAAAAGCAAAAGAGAAATCAGCTGCAGCGCAAAAAGAAGGCTCTGATTTCCGCGCTAAATTTGCCAAAGAAGACGGCGTACAATCAACAGAGTCCGGTATTCTTTATAAAGTAGAGAAAGAAGGTACGGGTATCACTCCAAAAGCAACAGACACTGTTGTTGTTAATTACGAAGGTAAACTTATCGATGGTACTAAATTCGATAGTTCATACGATCGTAAAGAGCCTGCTACTTTCCCATTAAATCGTGTCATTCCTGGTTGGACTGAAGCGGTTCAATTGATGAAAGTTGGGTCTAAATACCAAGTTGTCATTCCACCTGAGCTAGCATACGGTGAGCAAGATACACCAACGATCCCTGCTAACTCTACCTTAGTCTTTGAAATTGAATTAATGTCAGTGAAAGCGGATGCTGCGCCACAAGCGCCAGTACAAAAATAATGTAATTTAATCTCTAACCCATTCTTGGGAAAGCGATAAATATTATTGATAGTACAAAAAAGACCTATTGCGATAGGTCTTTTTTTATCTGATTTTTGTGATTAGTTGCGAGTAAACTTGCTTTAAATCATCATATCGAACAGCCAATAATGCCAAATTAAAATTTTCTGATAAACTTACGCCAATTTGTTTAATTTATAAAATTTGATTGAGGTGTGTGTGGAGAACTCTGAAGCAGTCCATTCTGAAGCGTTACTAGAAATTGAATCGGTCCATGCAAAACCATTTTCGGAATACGATAAGATCATTTTAAGTTCTTATGAAGCGGTCGTAGATGGCCTTGCCAGTTTGATTGGTAGCTATTGTGAGATAGTGTTGCACTCGTTAGAAGATTTAAATACTTCTGCGATTAAAATAGCCAATGGGGAGAATACAGGTCGAAAAGTCGGCTCTCCTATTACGGTTCTTGCATTGAAAATGCTAAAAGATATTGAAGGGTCAGAACGTAATTTTTCGCGTTCTTATTTTACTCGCGCCAAAGGTGGCGTGTTGATGAAATCGATTACCATCGCAATTCGAAATGGTGAGCTGCGAGTGATAGGGCTTTTATGTATCAATATTAATTTAGATGCGCCTTTTTCTGACGTGCTACATGCTTTTATGCCAACCGCTGAGGCAGAAGAAGCTGCATTGTCAGTCAACTTTGCCAGTGATGTTGAAGAGCTGGTGGATCAAACGGTTGAACGTACTATTGAAGAAATTAACACCGATAAATCAGTGTCTAACAATACAAAAAATAGGCAAATTGTGATGGATCTCTACGATAAAGGTATCTTTGATATTAAAGATGCAATTAACCGTGTTGCCGACCGATTGAACATCTCAAAACATACGGTTTATCTTTATATTCGCCAACGTAAGATTGAGGATGGAGAGAAATGAGTTTTCAGCCTTTAACTTACTCTTTGCTCGTTAATGGCTCAGTTTATGGTAGTCAGTCAGCTCGTCATGCATATCGTTTTGCTTGTGCGTTAATAGAAAAAGGGCATACATTGGTGAGCGTATTTTTTTATCAAGACGGTGTCTATAATGCGTCCAACTTGACGCTGCCGGCGAATGATGAATTTGATTTACACAAAGCTTGGAAAACCATCGCTACGCAACATAATGTACGTCTAGAGTCCTGTGTGGCAGCATCTTTACGTCGTGGCATCGTTGATAATCATGAGGCGACTACTCATCAATTATTGGCTTCAAATGTTTCCCAAGAATTTGAACTGGCAGGGCTCGGTGGTTTAGCTGAGGCTATGCTAACTCAAAATAGAGTGGTGCAATTTTAATGAAACTAGGCTTTGTATTTCGATCATTTCCTCATTCCACTGCGAAAGGTCGTGAAGGACTGGATGCATTACTAGCAACGTCAGTATACAGTGAAAATATTGATGTGTTCTTTATCGGGGCAGGCGTCACTCAATTGCTATCGAACCAAGATCCAGAGCAAGTATTATCCAGAGATTATACCGCTGCTTTTAAATTGTTAGAATTGTATGATATTGAAAATATCTATGTTTGTGAGTTGTCACTAGATCATTATAAAATAACGCCTTCAGCACTGATGGTCCCAGTTATTCCGCTGGATTCACGGGATTTAAATAATAAGATACATCAATGCAATAAACTTCTTAGTTTTTGATCTTAAAAACCATTAAATCGATAGGTAAAAAGATGCTTCATATCGTGAAAAATAAACCCGCCTTAGAGCAAGCTCGTCTGTTTTTCTTATCTGGCGATGCCATTTTACTGATTGAAGATGCGGTTTATATCGGAATTGAACAAATAAACAGCCAAGAAGCGAAAAAAGATCCAGAAGATCATTATCTTTATCTTAAGGAAGATATTAAAGCGAGAGGTTTATCTAATCTAGTGAATATTGGCGCTCAATCAATTGATTATAATGAGTTTGTTGCTCTAACGGAAAAGCATGAACAATCGTTAACGTGGGAATAAAAACCCTGGATAACGGTTTAATTGCTTCTGAATAAAAAAAATACTCCTCACAAAATTGTATATTTCTTGACACACAGACCTTTGATGCATAAAATTTTGCGTCCCTATTTCTTACTATAAGAATTATAGCGAGAAGTTAGGGGTAGATTTTTCACAAGCTTATTTTCGTAAATCAGGAGCTATTTAATGGCAACTATTAACCAGTTGGTACGCAAGCCACGTGTAAAGCAAGTTGTTAAAAGCAACGTGCCTGCGCTAGAAGCGTGTCCACAAAAACGTGGTGTATGTACTCGCGTATATACTACTACTCCAAAAAAACCGAACTCAGCATTACGTAAAGTTTGTCGTGTTCGTCTAACTAACGGCTTTGAAGTTACTTCATACATCGGCGGTGAAGGTCATAACCTTCAAGAGCACAGTGTTGTTCTTATCCGTGGTGGTCGTGTTAAAGATTTACCAGGTGTGCGTTATCACACCGTCCGCGGCGCGCTTGACTGTGCTGGCGTAAACGGCCGTAAACAAAGCCGTTCTAAGTATGGTGTTAAACGTCCTAAGTCTTAATCTTTCTTTATAGACAAGAAAGCGTTAAGTAAGGCCAAACACTAAAATAATATATTTTGTTGAAAAAACTGAAAAGTTTTGGATAACCTGAAGAAGACAACGGAGAAACATCCATGCCACGTCGTCGCGTAATAGGCCAGCGTAAGATCCTTCCAGATCCTAAATTCAAATCTGAATTGCTGGCAAAATTTGTAAACATCCTTATGGTTGATGGTAAAAAATCAACTGCAGAGAAAATCGTTTACACTGCATTAGATACAATGGCTGAGAAATCTGGTAAAGATCACTTAGCTGTATTCGAAGAAGCTCTTGAAAATATTCGTCCAACGGTGGAAGTTAAATCTCGCCGTGTGGGTGGTTCAACTTACCAAGTGCCTGTAGAAGTTCGTCCGGTTCGCCGTAACGCTCTTGCTATGCGCTGGATGGTTGAAGCTGCGCGTAAGCGTGGTGAAAAATCTATGGCAATGCGCCTAGCTGCTGAAATGCTAGATGCGTCAGAAAACAAAGGTACTGCTGTTAAGAAACGTGAAGACGTTCACCGCATGGCAGATGCGAACAAAGCGTTCGCACACTACCGCTGGTAATAAACTCTTTGCTTGCAAAGAGGCCGCGTTAGTTCGACCTTCTGTGCTGCGAGTTTTCTCGCAGCACTTTTTACTATATTAAGTGACCAAAAATTACTTTGAATTGTGCTTGTAAAGGCAATGCACCCTAAATTCTAATTTCTATAAAATATTATCGATCTTAAATCAGTGATTTATAGAAATTGGTATTAGCTAAGAGGATACAACTGTGGCTCGTAAAACTCCTATAGAGCGTTACCGTAATATTGGTATTTGTGCGCACGTAGATGCAGGTAAAACAACCACAACTGAACGTATTCTATTCTATACTGGTCTTTCACATAAAATTGGTGAAGTACACGATGGTGCTGCAACCATGGACTGGATGGAACAAGAGCAAGAGCGTGGAATTACTATCACATCTGCTGCAACAACAACTTTCTGGCGTGGTATGAATGCTCAATTTGATGACCATCGCATCAATATTATCGATACTCCTGGGCACGTAGATTTTACTATTGAAGTTGAGCGTTCATTACGAGTTCTCGATGGTGCTGTCGTTGTTTTTTGTGGCTCATCGGGTGTAGAACCCCAGTCAGAAACTGTATGGCGTCAAGCAGATAAATATCATGTGCCACGTATTGTATTCGTGAATAAAATGGATCGGACAGGCGCTGATTTTTTACGTGTCATTAAGCAGATTGAAAATCGTCTAGGAGCGACTCCAGTTCCTATTCAGTTAAATATTGGCGCAGAAGAAGAGTTTCGAGGCATTGTCGATCTTATTAAAATGAAGGCAATTAATTGGAATGATGCAGATCAAGGCATGACTTTTAGTTATGAAGATATCCCTGCTGACATGCAAGAATTAGCTGAAGAGTGGCGTAGTAATTTAATTGAAGCGGCAGCAGAAGCATCCGAAGAGTTAATGGATAAATACCTTGAAGGCGAAGAGTTAACTGAAGCTGAAATCAAGCAAGGTCTTCGAACTCGAACATTGAATAATGAGATTGTCCTTGCAACTTGTGGATCAGCTTTCAAAAATAAAGGTGTACAAGCGGTTTTAGATGCAGTGGTTGACTACTTACCATCCCCAATTGATGTTCCTGCAATAAAAGGAATTGATGAGAATGAAAATGAAGTTGAACGTCATGCCGATGATAAAGAACCTTTCGCTGCTTTAGCATTTAAAATTGCTACGGACCCATTCGTAGGGACACTTACTTTTATACGAGTGTACTCGGGTGTCGTGAATACGGGGGATAGCGTTTATAACTCTGTGAAGCAAAAACGTGAGCGTTTGGGGCGTATTGTTCAAATGCATTCAAATAAGCGCGAAGAAGTGAAGCAAGTTTTAGCGGGAGATATAGCAGCGGCTATCGGTCTTAAAGATGTGACAACAGGTGACACGCTTTGTGATCAAAACCATAAGGTTATTTTAGAGCGTATGGAATTCCCTCAACCCGTCATTCAGATCGTTGTTGAACCTCGTTCACAAGCGGATCAAGATAAAATGGCCATCGCTCTAGGGAAATTAGCAGCTGAGGATCCATCATTCCGTGTTGAAACTGATCATGAGACGGGACAAACTCTGATTTCTGGTATGGGTGAGCTACACTTAGATATTATTGTTGACCGCATGAAACGCGAATTCAGTGTTAACTGTAATGTCGGTCTGCCTCAAGTGGCTTATCGTGAAACTATCCGTGGTAAAACAGAAGTTGAAGGTAAATTCATTCGTCAATCAGGTGGCCGCGGTCAATATGGCCATGTATGGTTAAAGTTAGAACCATCTGAGCCGGGTGAAGGCTTTGTTTTTGTAGACGAAATAGTAGGTGGTGTAGTTCCTCATGAATACATCACTTCAGTAGCAAAAGGTATTGAAGAGCAAATGAATAATGGCGTGCTTGCCGGTTATCCTGTTATGGATGTCAAGGCGACGTTATTCGATGGTTCATATCATGATGTAGACTCAAATGAAATGGCGTTTAAAATTGCCGGCTCAATGGCTTTCAAGAACGGTGCTCTGCAAGCGCAACCTGTGCTTTTAGAACCAATGATGAAAGTTGAAGTAACTACCCCAGAAGATTGGATGGGGGATGTGGTTGGTGATATTAATCGTCGCCGCGGCATCATTGAAGGAATGGATGAAGGCAATGCTGGTTTGAAAATTATTCGAGCTCAAATTCCTCTGTCTGTTATGTTTGGTTACGCAACTGACTTACGTTCTGCAACTCAAGGTCGAGCTTCATATTCAATGGAATTTTCTGAATATGCAGAAGTACCGAAAAATGTAGCTGATGCAATCATTGCAGAACGTGGTTAATAACTTTATTAAGCTATGGCTTGATGATACCGATTGTTTATTGACCATTTTGGTAAAGAAGCAATTGACTGATTAAGTAATGAATTTATTGCGCTGACGAAAGTTGGCGCATAAAATGACAAATTCTGGCGCGTTTTGATCTTTTTAATCAAAGCGAATCATAACTAGGAAGGAACACGATTG